>CAVRVE010000005.1:0-188651 GCA_963724555.1 uncultured Acidobacteriota bacterium | reverse complement strand
TCCTTGGGCGAGCCGACCTGGAGCCGCGCGCTGTCCCACCACGGCAGCCATCCCTGCCGCCAGGTGCCGAAGACCTGGCGCCCGTCGAGCCACAGGCGGATGCCGTTGTTCGCGAACGTCAGCAGGTCGTAGTCGCCGGGCCGCTCGAACTCGATCTCGCCGTCCCACACCACGCAGGCCTCGCCCTGCGCGAGCTTGGGATGCAGCGCGGGGTTCGCGACCTGGGGCGCGTTGTGGATCGCGGAGATCGCCGGCCGATCCTCCGGCGCGCCGAACGCGATCTGCGGATCGACGCGCGTGGCGACGACGGTGCCGCTCGCGCAGTCGCCCTGGCGGTAGGTGCCGGTGAGGCCGCCCGGCTTGCCCTCGGCGTCGTAGAGGTTCTGCGGCGGAACGTGCACGGGCTCGCGGCGATCGCCGAACTTCGTGTGCGACGTGTTGTCCCACAGCAGCCCGTAGCCACGGCTCGAGACCAGGAACGGAACGATGTCGACCGTGTTGAGCTGGTACATGTCGACGTCGCGGTCGGCGTAGCTCATGAGGCCGTTCTGGTGCGCGCCGAGCCCGTAGAAAGCCTCGCCCGGGTAGTGCTCGAACTCGGCCTGCACGTGGGCGGTCTTCTCGCCCATCACCTCGGCCGGCTCGAGGCTGCGGGCGCCGCCCTCCTTCTCGGCGATCAGGATGCGTCCCTCGTGATCGCGGAACGAGAGCCGGCCGTCGGGCATCGCGACGCGCACCACGAGGCGCTTCGTCGTGAGCTCGAACCCGTCGGGCCGCTGCTTCACCTCGAACGCGGTCGGCTGGCAGGCGCCCGCTACGGTCATCAGCGACTGGCGGCCGAAGAAGGCGCCCGGCGCCGCGTCGAGCACGCGCACCACGTCGTCGCGGCAGGCGCGAAGCTCGAGGCGGCGCGCGCCCAGCTTCACGGCGACGCCGTCCGTGAGCCGCTCCGGCTCCTGTGCGGCGGCCACGTGAGCACACAGCACGAGCGCCAGCAGCCGCAGCATCGCGCGCGCGGCGAAGCGCTCGCCCTGGCGCGTGCGGCCGCGGAATCCATCGCCTGCCGAGCTCATGGCGTCCTCCTGTTCGAGTGGCGCGGGCAGCATGATAATCGACCCCATGAAGGATGCCCTGCGCCTCTCGTTCGGCGTGCTCGCCGGGTCGGCTGCGGTCGTCGCTGCGGCCCAGACCGCGCGCAACGAGTACCCGTTCCAGGATCCCGATCGCCCGGCCGAGGAGCGCATCAGCGACCTCGTCTCGCGGATGACGCTCGACGAGAAGATCGACTGCCTCGCGACGCGCGCGTCCGTGCCGCGGCTCGGCGTGAAGGGCTCGCCTCACATCGAGGGCTACCACGGCGTCGCGCAGGGCGGCCCGAGCAACTGGGGCCGCCGCAACCCGACGGCGACGACGCAGTTCCCGCAGGCCTACGGCCTCGGCGCAACGTGGGATCCCGAGCTCGTGCGCAAGGCCGCTGAGCAAGAGGCCCAGGAGGCGCGCTACCTCTACCAGAGCGCGAAGTACGACCGCTCGGGTCTGATCGTGCGCGCCCCGAACGCCGACATCGCGCGCGACCCGCGCTGGGGCCGTACCGAGGAGGTCTACGGCGAGGACCCGTTCCACGTAGGCACGCTGGCCGTGGCCTTCACGCGCGGGCTGCAGGGCGACGACCCGCGCTACTGGAAGGCGGCGGCGCTCCTCAAGCACTTCCTCGCGAACAGCAACGAGGACGGGCGCGAGAGCTCGTCCTCCAACTTCGACGAGCGGCTGTGGCGCGAGTACTACGCGAAGGCCTTCGAGATGGGCGTCCGCCAGGGCGGCGCCCGCGCGATGATGGCCGCCTACAACGCCGTCAACGGCGTCCCGGCCCACGTGCACCCGATGCTGCGCGAGATCGTGGTGAAGGAATGGGGCATGGACGGGATCCTCTGCACCGACGGCGGCGGCCTCGCGCTGCTGGTGAGGGCGCACAAGGCCTACCCGGACCTGCCGGAAGCCGCCGCGGCTTGCATCAAGGCCGGCATCAACCACTTCCTCGACCGCCACAAGCCGGCGGTGACCGAGGCCCTCTCGCGCGGCCTCCTCAAGGAAGCCGACATCGACCAGGCCCTGCGCGGGCTCTTCCGCGTCTCGATCCGGCTCGGCTCGCTCGACCCGCCCGAGCGCGTTCCGTACTCGGCGATCGGCGCGCCCAACGACCCCGAGCCCTGGAGCCAGCCGCAGACGCGCGCGCTCGTGCGCGAGGTGACGCGCAAGTCGATCGTGCTGCTCAAGAACTCGGCGGGCCTGCTGCCGCTCGAGCGCGGCAAGGTGAAGTCGATCGCCGTCGTCGGCCCGCTCGCGAACACCGTACTGCTCGACTGGTACTCGGGCACGCCGCCCTACACGGTCTCGCCGCGCGAGGGGCTCGAGCGCGCGGCCGTCTCCGGCCCTCCGCCCGCGCCGACGAGCTTCGGCGTCAACTGGGTCGCCGACATGAGCGACGTGGCGGTCGAGCAGGCGAAGACGCACGACGTCGCGGTCGTGTGCGTCGGCAGCCACCCGGAAGGCAACGCCGGCTGGGCGGTCGTCGACTCGCCCAGCCAGGGCAAGGAGGCAGTCGACCGCAAGGCGCTCACGCTGCCCGCCGGGCAGGAGGAGTTCGTGCGCCGCGTGTACGAGGCCAACCCGAAGACGGTGGTCGTCGTGATCAGCAGCTTCCCCGTCGCGCTGCCGTGGGCGGCCGCGAACGCGAGCACGATCCTGCACATGACCCACAACAGCCAGGAGCTCGGCAACGCGCTCGCCGACGTGCTGCTCGGCGACTTCAACCCGGGCGGCCGACTCGCGCAGACCTGGCCGCGCGCGCTCGAGGACCTGCCGCCGATGATGGACTACGACATCCGCCACGGCCGGACCTACATGTACGCGCGCGCCGAGCCGCAGTATCCCTTCGGCTACGGCCTGAGCTACACCACCTTCTCTTATGCGGGCCTCGCCACCAGCGCGAAGCACCTCAAGCCGGGCGCGCCGATCAGCGTGAGCGTGGACGTCACCAACAAGGGCGCGCGAGCGGGCGACGAGGTCGTGCAGCTGTACGTGCGCTACCCGGAGTCGAAGCTGCCGCGGCCGCAGAAGCAGCTGCGCGGCTTCGAGCGCGTGGAGATCGCCTCGGGTGCGACGCGCACCGTCACCTTCGATCTCACCGCCGAGGACCTCGCCTACTGGAGCCCCGAGAAGCACGCCTGGGTCGTCGAGCCGGGTCGCGTCGAGCTGCTGGTCGGCCCGTCGTCGGCCGACGCCGACCTCAAGCTGCGCACGACGGTCGCGGTCGCGCCCTAAAGCCGAAGGCGCCTCACCACCGCAGGCCCACCCCCAGCTTCATGGAAGTGTGGTCGAAGGAGACGCGCGTCGCAGGAAAAGTCGTCGCGAGATCGCCGCTCCTGTCGTGGATCGGGTAGGGGCCGATCTCCTGCGAGCCCAGCCAATGGCGCTGCACGCTGACGTCCACCAAGAAGCGTCCCCTGTCGGGCAGGCTTACCCCCACCTCGAGCACCAGTCCCGTACGGGATCGCTTCGCGGGCGCGAAGTCTCTCTCGCTGCCGTAGGCCTGTACCTCGACGCGGCTGACCGAGGGGCCTAGCCCGACGCGTAGGCTCGAGACCGACATCGCGACGAGTGCGGTGCCTACAGGGCGGCTGTCCGCCCTGGTCGAGAGGGAGACCCCATCGTAGAGGTCCTCGAAAGAACCGTGGTGGCCGGAGGCCCACACCTCGATGCCGCCACCCCGATTCGCTTCCACGCGGATCTCCAGCCAGGTCTGGATCGCGTAAGCCAGAGTCAAGCCACTCAACATCGATTTCGACTCGCTCATCAATGGATATTCGATGGTCGATCCGTTGATCGGATTCAAGACCGGCTGATCCAGGGCGCCCGCGTGCATGGATTGCTCGAGCGTTCCGGAATTGCCACCCCACCTCGTACCGCTGGCCAGCACGAGCCGCCAGCGGCGCCGCGGCGCTCGCGATTGATCCCCGGACCCCGCGGGGGGCCCGGTTAAGCCGCGGTCCGAGTCAGGGGCCTGCGCCCTCGCCGCATCGCAACCAGCAACGAAGGCGAAAGCCATGAGCCAACCGACCTGTCCAGAACGAGCCTTCACCGCGCCCCCCGAGGTCCGCAAGCCTTCCATTGCTTGGACGGACCGGCGCAGTCGTTTTCGAAGGGCTGGCGGAATCAGTCGACGTCGAGCTGGACCGCGCCCGGCTCGAGGCGCGCCGTTGCACCGGCCGCGAGTGCCGCCGCCTCGAGGGCCTGACGGATGATCGCGCGGACGTCCGGGCCGTGATCGATGCGCCGCAGCAGCGCCTCGCCCTGCTTGTCGCCGATCGCGAGCGTGAGCTTCAGGCCCTTGCGCTTGAGCAGCAGCTTGCGTCCGTCCGGCAGCGTCAGCTTCGAGGCCTTCACGATCACGTCGACGTAGTTCACGCCGACACCGGAGCCGTCGGGCATCGTACCCTGCAGCGTGGCGTCGGCCTTGGCCTGGTCGAACGCGATCGTGACGGTCATGCCCGGTCCAGGATCTCGCGGAAGAGGCGGATGTGGTCGGGCGTGCTGCCGCAGCAGCCGCCCACGATGCGCGGCCCCGCGGCGAGGAGGGCGGGCAGCCCGGCGGCCATCTCTTCGGGCGTCTCCTTATAGAGGACCTGCATGTCCTCGAGCACCGGCTGGCCGGCGTTGGGCTGCACCATCACCGGCAGGCCGCACGCCGCGCGGTAGCGCGCGACGATGCGCGCCGACATCTCCATGTCGATGAAGGTGCCGCAGTTGAGCGCGGCGACGTCGCAGCCGTGCTCGGCCATGAACTCCGCCGCCTGCTCCGGCGAGACCCCCATCATCGTGCGCACGTCGTCCTCTTCGACCATCTTGTCGAACGCGATCGAGCCGATCACGGCAACGGCCCCCGCCTCCTTCGCCGCGTCGATCGCGAGCGCGAGCTCCTCGAACGCCGTTTGCGTCTCGATGATGATGCCGTCGGCCCCCGCCTCGACGAGCGCGCGCGCCTGCTCCTTGAAGGCCCGCTCGACCTCGGCCGGGGCGATGTCGCCGTATGGCTCCATCAGCCCGCCGAACGGGCCGATGTCCCCGAGCACGTAGCCGCGCTCGCCGAGCGCCTCGCGCGCGATCGCCACCGCGGCACGGTTGATCTCGGCCGTGCGATCGCCCTCGCCGTGGCGGTTCAGCATGATCCGGCACGCGCCGAAGGTGTGGGACAGCAACACGTCGGAGCCGGCCTCGACGTAGCGGCGCTGGATCGCGAGCACGCGCTCGGGATGGTCGAGGTTCCAGGCCTCGCCGCAGCCGCCCGACTCGAGCCCCGCGCGCTGGATCTCGGTGCCCATGGCGCCGTCGCCGAGCAGCACGCGCTCACGGAGCGCCTCGAGCAACGGGGGCCGGCTCACGCGCCTCACCTCGCGCACGCGCGACGCGGAGCTGGGCGCGCGTCGGAACGCGCAGGGATCGAGCTCGCAGCCGCGGCAGAGAGCCTCCGGCGTGGTCGCCTCGAGCGCTTCGCGCGTGACGCCGAGAGCGGCGAGGAGCGAGTGCGGCGGGTCGAGCGCGCCGCTCGGCAGCAGCTCGATCGGGCCCAGCGCCACGCGCTCGCCGTTCGGCGCACCGCCGAGCAGCGCCATCAGCCGATGCTGATCGCCGATCGCGAAGTCGCCGCAGCCGGGCGAATGCGGGGACAGCAGCGTCTCGCCCGCTTCCGAGGCCGTGCGACACTCGGCGCCGGAAGCCTGCAGGACGAGCGCTTCCGTCACGCCCGTTGCGAAGCGGTCGAGGAAGTACGCTTCGTCGGGCCGGTCCTCGGACCAGGCGCGGGCCACCTCGGCGGCCACCTCCCGCCCCGCGCTCACGGCCAGCACGAGGACGGCGTGTCCTCGCGTCGCGCGCAGGCCTTCGGCAAGGCGGGGGCTCCGGAGCTCGCCGCCATCCTCGAGCCTCACGGCGGTCGCCGTCACGTCTCGTACGGCGACTTTGTGGGTCACAGCGAACGGCCGCCCGTGCCGCGCATACCAATCCCGCGCCCCGTCCGCGCGCGCGCGGAGCTCGCCTTCGAGCGTGCGGCCGCGCGGGAGCCCGAGCAGGCGCAGCAGCTCGCGCTCCGTGACCGCCGCCGCGAGTTCCGCGGCCTGCGGCCGCAGCTCGCTCACCGAATCGCTCCGCGCCATCCGCCCATCCTAGCAGCCGGCCGCGGGCTTAGGATGCTCGCATGCGCCGCCTCGCGATCGCTTGTCTCCTCGCCCTGCCGGGCGCCGCCGGCGCCCAGGCGCCGGGCCGCTCGATCCACAAGGACAAGGTTTCCGGAGCGGAGGTGGAGTTCGTCGACCACCCGTGGCGGCCCGACGTGTTCGCAGCGTTCGAGTCGGGCGAGACCGGGCCCGGGGGGAAACGCCCCTGGGCATTCGCTCGGCTGACGACGTCGTGGTACCTCTCGATCGGCGGGACGGTCCTGCTGCCGGGCCGCTACGTGCTCGTGCTCACGCCGAAGACGGGCGAGCTTCCGATGACGCTCGAGTTTAGGCGCGGCGAAGGGCGCGAGATCTTCGCCGATCTCACAGCGATGGCGACGCCGGCAGGCGGCGAGACCGTCTACAAGTCTCCGGCCAGCTTCGCGACCGGCACGCAGCCCGTGCCGGCGCTGGACATCACGCTTGCCGGCTGGAACGACGGCGTCGCCCTGACGGTGCGCTACGGCAACCGCAAGCTGACGAAGGAGCTGGCGCGGGCGGCGCCGTGAGCCTTTGCGTTATCGTGTCGCTATGAGACGAACACTCGCCGGACTCGTCGCCGCTTGTTCGCTCGCGAGCGCGGCGGCAGGGGCGGACACGGCCGTCCCCTTCAAGATCGGAACGTTCGAGCACAACGGCAGGCGCTTCGTCGGCGTGGTCGTGCGCGACGAGCTCGTCATCGACCTCGCCGCCGCGGACGCCGCGCTTCCGCCCGCTGCCAACCGTCTCGGCCGGCTGACGGACATGAAAGACGCGATCGCTCGCTACGACACGGGACTTCGCGCTCGCATCTTGACGATCGTCGACCAGACCTCGAAGCGCCCTCCCCGTCCCGACTACGTCATGGACCTCGCCAGCGTGAAGACGCTGCCGCCGATCCTCTACCCGACGACGATGCTGAACGTCGCCGTGAACTACCGCGAGCACGGACGCGAGATGGCCGGGCGCACCGTCAACCCCTCGGGCGCGCCCGAGCCCGGCACGGCCCCGCCGGGGACGACCAGCATCTCGGGAATCTGGGAGCGCAGGCCGGACGACGCGCGCTGGAACCCCTACATGTTCGTGAAGCTGCCGAGCGCCGTGATCGCTTCCGGCGAGCCGATCCGACTGCCACCCGGCCGCACGCAGATCGACTGGGAATGCGAGCTCGGCGTCGTGATCGGGCGCGAGGCGCGACAGGTTCCCGTCGAGCGCGCGGCCGACCACATCTTCGGCTACACGCTCGAGAACGACGTGTCGGACCGCGGCGGTCGGGGCGACCCGCGGCACGGCGGCGACTGGCTGATCGCCAAGTCCCACGACACCTTCGCGCCGCTCGGGCCGTTCGTGGTGCCCAAGGAGTTCGTGGCCGATCCGCAGAAGCTCGCCATCAAGTTCACGCTGAACGGGCAGCTGATGCAGGATTCGAGCACCTCGGCGATGATCCACGACGTCTACGAGCTCGTCTCCTACGCGTCGCACATCACGACGCTGCGGCCCGGCGACGTGATCGCCACGGGCACGCCTCCAGGCGTCGGCTCCGGCCGCACGCCCCCGGTGTTCCTGAAAGCCGGCGACGTGTCCTCGTGCACGTACGAGGGGATCGGAACGCTCGTGAATCCCGTCGCCGACGCGGAGAAGCGCTAGCCCGCCCGAGGCGCGGCCGTCCCGAACGGCTCGAACTGACAGCCCTCGACGAAGAACTCGAAGAAGTGCGGGTGCGTCTCGAGCCGCACGTGCTCGACGCGCCTCACGAGCACCTCGAGCTCGGCGCGGCGCGAGCGTGAGAGAAGCGCCATCGACGCGCCGAGCAGCGCCGCGTTGCCGACCTTGACGATGCGGTCGTCCGGCAGGTCGGGCACGAGGCCGATGCGGCGCGCGGCGGCCGTGTCGATGTGCCGCGCGAAGCCGCCCGCGAGGTAGAGCCGCTCGATCCGCTGGAGCGGGACGCCGTAGCTCTCCGCGAGCACGCGCACGCCCGCGGCGTTGGCTCCCTTCGCCTGCGCCAGCTCGTTGACGTCGGGCTCGCTCAGCGACAGGCCGTGGCCGAGCTCGAACGCGTGGCTGTCGTCGGTGAAGCGGCCCTGGCCGTTCATGCGCTCCGTGCGCCGCAGCTCCGAGAGCAGGTCGACGAGGCCCGAGCCGCAGAGGCCGATGGGCGCCGCGTCGCCGATCACCTCGACGTCGACCGTGCCGTCGTCGCGCAGGCGGGCGCGCTCGATCGCGCCCGTGAGCGCCGGCATGCCGAAGCTGACGCCGCCGCCCTCGAAGGCGGGCCCCGCCGGGCAGGAGGCCGCCAGCAGGCGCTCGCGGTTGCCGATGAAGGCTTCCGTGTTCGTGCCGATGTCCACGATCGCCGCGAGCTGGTCGCGCTCGGCGATGCCGGTCGCCAGCAGGCAGGCCGCCGCGTCGGCGCCGACGTGGCTGCCGACGAGCGGCAGGCCGTAGACGCGTGCCGTCGGGAAGACCGGCAGCCGCAGACGCCGGGCCTCGACCGCGAGGCTCGTGGTCGCGGCGCGGCCGTCGTGGAGCGCGGCCTCGGTCGTCGAGCGGTACGGCATCACGCCGATCGGCTGCACGTCGAGGCCGAAGAAGAGATCGCGCATCGTCGGGTTGCCGACCACCACCAGCTCGTAGATCGTCAGCGGATCGACGGGCAGGCCCGTGATCGCGCGCGTCAGGTAGCCGAGCAGCGTCCGCTGGAGCAGCCGGCCGCCGTGCTCGCCGTCGTAGTGGATGCGCGCCATGATGTCGGAGCCGCCGAAGCGCTGCGGGTTCTCGAAGGAGTGCGTGGCGACGAGCTGCCCCGAGCCGAGGTCGTAGAGACGGAGCGCCACGGTCGTGGTGCCGATGTCGATCGCGAGGCCGTGGAGCGGGCCGTCCGACTCCGCGAGCGGCTCGCCGTCGAGCAGCACGTGCCGGCCGTCGCGTGTCACGGCCGGATCGAAGCCGCATGCGGCTGTCGTCGAGGCCTTCGGTCTCGGTCTCGATCCGGAGCGCGCCGCGCCGCAGCGTGTGGCAGCGGACCTCACCCGATGCCACGAGCCGCGTGCGGCAGGCGAGCCGGAAGCGGCCCTCGAGGTGGCGCTCCTGCGGCGCCGGCGGCGAGAGCAGCTCGGCGCCCGCCTCGACCTCGACCAGGCACTCGCGGCACTTGCCCTGCTTGACGCACGAGGTCGGCACGTGGATGCCGAGCGCCTCGGCGCGCTCGAAGAGCGACTCCTCGGGCCCGAGCTCGCCCGTGACGCCGTCGATCGTCAGCGTCCCGTGCGCCTGCGTCGCGCCGGGGACGGCCGAGCTCACGTCGCCTCGACTCCGGCGGCGGAGCCTGGCGGCGGCCGCGTCCTGCTCGGCGATCAGGCGCTGGAAGAGCTGCACGGCGCTGGCGGCGTCGGCCGCGTAGCCGTGGGCGCCGATCAGCTTCGCGTAGTCGGCGCTCACCGGCGCGCCGCCCACGCACAGCGGCACGTCGCCGAGCCCGGCTTCCTTGAACTTCTGCACCACGGTCTTCATGTAGACCATCGTCGTGGTCAGGAGCGCGCTCATGCCGACGATGCGCGCCTTGTGCTCGCGCGCGGCGCCGATGAACTTGTCGGCCGAGGTGTCGGTGCCGAGGTCGACGATCGTGAAGCCGGCCCCCTCGGCCATCATGCCGACCAGGTTCTTGCCGATGTCGTGGAGGTCGCCCTTGACCGTGCCCATCACGATCACCGCCGAGGCTTTCGCGGTCTCCGCGGTGCGGTCGGTGAGCAGCGGCTTCAGCACCGCCATCCCGGCCTTCATCGCGCGCGCGGCGAGCAGCACCTCGGGCACGAAGACGCGGTTGTACTTGAAGTCCTCGCCCACCACGCGCATCCCGGCGATCAGGCCCTCCTCGAGCACCTCCATCGCCGGGCGGCCCTCCGCGAGCGCCGCCTCGGTCATCTGCTTGACCGGCTCGTGCTTGCCCTCGAAGAGCAGCTGGTTCATGAGCGCGTAGTCGGGCGGCATCAGGCTGTCTCCACGAGGGCGGGAAGCGTGAAGGCCTCCTCCTCGCGGCAGGTCTTCTCGAACATCGCGCGGATCTCGGCGTGCTGCTTCTCCGGCAGCGGCTCGACCTCGTAGCTCGCCAGCGTCTCGTCGATCACCTGGTTGGCGCGCGCGCGCCAGTCGCGCGAGCCCTGCTCGCTCCACTGGTCCCAGTTGGTGCGGTCGACCATCGGCCCCGGCAGGTAGAGCTCCTCCGGCCAGCGCGCGAGCGTGTGCTCCGAGGTGAGCAGGTGCTTGTCGCGCACCAGCTCGGCCAAGAGCTCCGCCGCCGGCAGGTCGTCCTTCACCTCGACCGGGCGCACGAAGCGCTTCGCGTGCGCGACCACCTCGTCGTCGAACACCAGCTTCTCGAAGCTGAAGCAGTTGACGTAGTCGAGCATCCCGGGGCCGGAGACCGAGTTGATCCCGGCGCTCGCGGCGAGGAATGCGCCGACGCCCGTCTCCATCCCGGCCTGCGGGTCGTTGAACTTGGAGTCCGAGAGCGCCATGTAGGCCTGCGTCGGCAGCTTCAGGTGCTTCGCGACCTCCGCGTAGCCGCAGTAGACCTGCAGCGCCTCGACCGCGGTCATCGGGTTGGTCATGAGCTGCATGTGGAAGGACGCCGGCGCGCCGCCGAAGATCACCGGCGTGCCGGGCCGCACGGTCTGCGCGATCGTGAGCCCCGAGAGCACCTCGGCCGTGTGCAGCACGAGCGCCCCGATCGTGGTGGTGGGCGAGATCATCCCGAGCAGCAGCACCGGCACCACCTCGATCGGGATCCCCCACTCGGCGCAGTCCATGATGTTCGCGATCGGGTCCTCGCCCCAGCGCAGCGGCGTGTTCGGGCAGCAGGTGAAGACCGCCATCGGCTTCTTCACCAGGTCGTCCTTGCCCGAGCGGAACATCGCCATCAGCTCGGCCATCCGCGGGACGCCCCAGGCGGTGAAGGCGCCGGAGACGATCGGCCGCTTCGAGTGCGCGAGCACCAGGTAGAGCCGCCAGGCGTCGGCGATGTCCTGCGGGATGTCCTTGGGGATGAAGGCCGTCGAGAGGTAGTCGATGTTCTTGAGCCCGTCCGCGAGCTTCACGTACTCGACGAAGTCGGCCGTCGTCGGCTCGCGCTGCTCCTGGGTCTTGCGGTCGAGCACGCGCAGCGCCGAGCTCGCCGGCACGAAGTGGACGCGGTCGCCCTCGAGCGTCGCGTACGGCTCGCCGTCGCGGTCGTGGAGCCTCACGGCCGAGGGCGCCGACGCGAGCGCCTTCTCGACCACCTTGCGCGGGAACAGCACGCGGCCGCTCGCCGCGTCCGGTGCCAGGCCGACGGTCGCGAGCCGCTTCAGGGCGTGCTCGTCCTCGATCAGCACACCGGTCCGCTCGAGGACCGTCAGCGCTTCGTCGACGATCCGCGCGGGAAGCTGCGGCTCGAGCACTCGAACAGTCGGTCGCATGGCGCGCTTGGAATCTTAGCGCTAGAACGAAACCCGCGCCGCGAGCTGGAACGCGCGCGGACCGCCGCCGGCCAGGAACGGGTTGCCGCCGCCCACGTCCACCGTCGCCGTGAGCGGGAGGAAGCCCACGCCGCGGTTCGTGGCCGGGTCGATCCCGTTCTGCAGGAAGTCCACGGCGTAGTTCGGCAAGCAGCGGGTTCGCGAAGTTCGGGTGGTTGAAGACGTTGAAGACGTCGACGCGGAGCTGGAGCCGCAGCCGCTCGCCGAGCTTCGTGTTCTTGACGAGCGAGAGGTCGACGTTGCTGTAGCCGGGCCCGTCGAAGGCGTTCCTGCCCAGGTTGCCGAAGTGCTGGCCGCCCGCGCAGCCGCCCTCGCCCGTTCGGGCTGCAGGGCGCCTGGAACGCCGAGAGGTTCGAGGAAGCGGTCGGGCGTCGCCGTCCCCGCGAGCGGATTGCCGACGACGTCGGGCCGCCCGAAGAACTGGCCGCTGCCGTTGTAGTCGTCCTCGTAGAGGTAGACGACGTTGAACGGCATCCCGCTCGCGAGCGTGACGATGCCGTTGAGCGACCAGCCCGAGAGCAGGCCCTTGCCGCTGCGTGTTGCCGATCTCCCAGGTGAAGTACCAGACGAGCCGGTGGCGCACGTCGAAGTTCGAGTCGGCGCGCTCGCGCCCGGGCTCGAGGCTGTCGTCGGGCTGCGCGGCGTTCGGCACGTAGTCCTGGCCGTCGCTCGCGGTGTCGATCGAGTGCGCCCAGTTGTAGTTGACGCGTCGAGTTGAGCCCCTTCCAGCCGCGAGATGCGCAGGCTCGCCTGCAGCGAGTTGTAGCTGGAGCTCGCGCCCGACTCGAACTGGTTGATGTAGAAGAAGCCGGGATACGGGCGCTCGCCCGTCGCCGGATCCGCCTGGTTGATCGCGCGGAAGCGGAAGAGCTTGCGACCCGCGGAGCCGACGTAGCCGAGCTGCAGTGCGGCGTGCGCCCCGAGCTGGCGCTGCAGGTTGACGTTGTAGTTCTGGACGTACGGCGTGCGCAGCCTCGGGTCGACCGTCCAGACGTCGGAGGCGCTCGCAGTCCGAGAAGACGGGCGCTCCCGGCACCAGCTCAGCCGCGGGCGAGAAGCTGAAGTCGACGCCCTCGTTGTAGGCGACGCCGGGATTGAAGGTGTCCCAGGGGATCTGGCCGACGAAGAAGTCCTGCGAGAAGGCGTCGTAGTAGAGGCCCCAGCCGGCGCGCAGCAGCGTGCGGCCGTCGCCGAAGAGGTCGTAGACCGCGCTCACGCGCGGGCCGAAGTTGTTCCAGTCCTTGTCGTAGAGCGGGACTCGCGCGCACCACGCGGCCGCTCGCGGTGTCGAAGCGCGTGAGCCGATCCTCCACCTCGCCGAGGACGCCGTAGTAGTCCCAGCGCAGGCCGTAGTTCAGCGTCAGGCGCCGCGACAGCTGGAAGTTGTCCTGGAAGTAGAAGCCGTGGTTGTTCTGGAACGTCTCGCGGTTCGAGTCGCCGCGCGCCTGCCGGCCGCCTGCCACGCGCCCGGCCACGAAATCGTCGAGGCTGTCGAAGTTCAGCACGCCCCGGTAGCCCGCGTTGAAGTACTGGTCGACGTGCGTGCGGCGGAACTCGTAGCCGAGCTTCATGCGGTGGCGTCTCGCGGAGTAGGAGACGTTGGCGAAGCCCTGCCAGTTCGTGTCGACACGGCCGCGCGGGCAGGTAGTTGTTGCCGCCGAGCGTCGCGTAGTCGCCGACCGCGATCTGGGGCAGCCCGAAGTTCTGCGGGTCGCTCACCGTGTTGAGGCCGATCGAGTTCGGGTCGAAGCCGTTGTCCTCGGGGAAGAAGTCCTCGTGGAAGCGGTTGTAGCCGCCGCGCAGCTCCAGCAGCAGCTTCGGCGACAGCACGTGCGTGAGCGAGGCCGAGACGAGGCTGCACCGTCGTCGGCGTGACGGTGTTGAAGCCGGGCAGCAGTGCCACCCGATCCGAGAGCGAAGGGAAAGCTCTGGTCGCTGGTGCCGTAGAAGTAGCGCAGCGTGAGCAGGTCGCTCTTCGCGAAGTGGTGGTCGAGCTTGACGATCAGGTTGTCGAGCGTCGTTCGAGAACGGAGTCGTCGCCTGCAGGTTGTTGCCCGCGTCGTCCGGCGCCTGGTTCGGCGACGGCCACGGCTGGCGCGCGAGCAGGCCCGCGATCACCGGGTTGACGGCGCCGCCGTTCGCCGCGATCGCGTCCGCGAGCTCTGCGGCCGTCGGGACCTTGAACGGGCCCGGGATGCCGCCTTCCTCGCGCTGGCCTTCGTAGGCCAGGAAGAAGAAGGTGCGGTCCTTGACGATCGGGCCGCCGAGCGAGGCGCCGAACTGGTGGTTGCTGAACTCGTTCTTGGGCTGCGGCTTGGCGTTGAAGTAGTTGCGCGCGCCGAGGCCCTCGTTGCGGTAGTACTCGAAAGCCGCTGCCGTGCCAGTCGTTGGTGCCCGAGCGCGTCACGATGTTGACGATCGCGCCGGCGTTCCTTCCGTACTCGGCTTCGACCCCGGAGAGGATCGGAAACTCGTCGACCGCGTCCACCGGCAGGATCGTGGACGGCGTGCCGAAGACGCCGCCCTGGTTGATCGCGGGCAGGTTGCGGTAGCCGTCGTTCATGTCCGTGCCGTCGAGCAGGTAGTTGTTCGAGCGGCCGCGGTTGCCGTTGGCGCTGAAGAGGCCGAACGAGCCCGGCGAGTCGTTGATCGAGCTCGGGTCCGCGGCCGTGCCCGGCACCATGCTCAGCAGCTTGGTGAAGTCGCGGCCGTTCACCGGCAGCTCGGCCGCCTGGCGGCCCTCGATCGTGCCGCCCTGCGTGTTGCCGGTGCTGTCGACGAGGGCGCTGCGTGCCACGACGTCCACGCTCTCGCTCCGCCGGCCCGCCGCGAGCACGAAGTCGACGCGGCGCAGCGACGACGCGTCCACGTGCACGCCCTTGGACGTGCCGGTGCTGAAGCCGGTGAGCACCGCCGTCACGTTCCAGTCGCCGAGCGGCAGCTCCGAGAAGGCGTAGGTCCCGGCGGTGTCGGTGATGGCCGTGCGCGCCAGGCCCGTGCCGACCTGCGTGGCTGTCACGGTCACGCCCGGCAGCGCCGCGTTCGTCGAGTCGCTCACCGTCCCGCGGATCCCGCCGCGAAACGTCTGCGCCTCGAGCGTCGCCGCCGCCAGGAGCCAAACGAGGGACGTCCAGCGCAGTCTCACGGCTCTTCTCCTGGAGAAAGCGCCGGCCTCGCGAGGTCCATCGCTCGTCTCTTGACTTTCTCTCGGGCAGGCTACGACGCTGCCGACGGCGTGGTCAAGGCTGGGCTATGATTCCGATCGTGAACGCGAGCACCCGCGACACTTTCCTCGCCAGCCTCGGCCGCTGCCGCGCAACCGCGGGCTTTCTCGACGCCTTCTACCAGCGCTTCGTCGCCTCGTCCGACGAGGTCCGCGCGAAGTTCGCGGGCACCGACATGATGCACCAGGTGCAGATGCTGGAGGACTCGCTCTTCGTGGTGGCCAACGCGGTCCAGGGCGAGGAAGGCAGCCCGGCGCGCGGCGACCTGCCGCGCATCGCCGCCCGCCACAGCCGCAGCGACCTCGACATCCGCCCGGAGCTCTACGACCTCTTCCTGGAGTGCCTGATCGTGACGGTGCGGACGCACGACCCGCAGTTCACGCCCGAGGTCGAAGCCGCGTGGCGCGAGATGATGGGCTTCGGCATCGACTACATGCGGAAGCGCTACTAGCTCCGTGCGCGCGATCCGTGGAGCCTGGCCGGCACTCGCAACCTGCGCGCTGGCCCTCGCCGTGCTCGGCTCCGGGATCGCGAGCGGCGCCGGCACCGGCGCGCGGGCGTTCACGGGCGTGCGGCTCTTCGACGGCACGGGCCGAGTCGTCCACAACGCGACGCTCGTCGTGCGCGACGGCCGCATCGTGGCGGCCGGCACCGGCGTCGCGGTGCCCAAGGACGCCGAGCGCGTCGACCTCGCCTCCCGCTTCGTGATGCCGGGGCTCGTGAGCGCCCACGGCCACGTCGGCGCGACGAAGGGCCTGCGCTCGGGCCCGGAGCTCTACAGCCGCGAGAACGTGCTCGATCAGCTGGGGCTCTACGCACGCTACGGCGTCACCACCGTCACGAGCCTCGGCGACGACCGCGAGGAGGGCTTCCGCGTGCGCGACGAGCAGGACGTGCCGACGCTCGACCGCGCCCGGCTCCACGTGGCCGGCCCCGTCGTCGACGCGACGACGCAGGACGCGGCGCGGACGCAGGTCGCCGCAGTCGCCGCGATGAAGCCGGACTGGATCAAGATCCGCGTCGACGACACGCTCGGCACCACGAAGAAGATGCCGCCCGAGGTCTACCGCACCGTGATCGAAGAGGCCCACAAGCGCGGGCTGCGGGTGGCCGCTCACCTCTTCTACCTGGCCGACGCCAAGGACCTCGTCGCCTCCGGCGTCGACATGATCGCCCACAGCGTCCGCGACGCGCCGATCGACGCGGCGTTCGCGGCCGATCTCGCGCGGCGCGGCGTCTGCACCTGCCCCACGCTGATGCGCGAGGTCTCGGCGTTCGTCTACGCCGACGAGCCCGCCTTCTTCGCCGATCCCTTCTTCCAGAAGGACGCCGATCCGGCCGTGATCGCGGAGCTCAGCACGCCCGAGCGGCGCGAGCGCGTGCGCGCCAATCCCGCGACGGCCCGCTACCGTGAGGCGCTCAGGACCGCGAGCGCGAATCTCAAGACGCTCGCCGACGCCGGCGCGCCGATCGCGTTCGGCACGGACACCGGGCCGCCCGCGCGCTTCCAGGGCTACTTCGAGCACGAGGAGCTGCGCCTCATGGTCGAGGCCGGCCTCACGCCGACGCAGGCGCTCGTCGCCGCCACCAGCGGGACGGCGAAATGCCTCGGGCTGAAGTCCGTCGGACGGCTCGAGCCCGGGGCCTGGGCCGACTTCCTGGTGCTGCGCGACGACCCGCGCACCGACATCCGCAACACCCACAGCCTCGAGTCGGTCTGGATCGCCGGCAACCGCGTCCCGCAGCGACGCGCGGCCCCGGCCGCGAAGCCCTAGGCCAGGTCGCGCAGGATCTCGCGGGCGGCGTTGGCTCCCGGGGCGCCCGTGACGCCGCCGCCCGGGTGGGTGCCGGCGCTGCACAGGTAGAGGCCGCGGATCGGCGTGCGGTAGCGGCCGAAGCCGAGGAACGGCCGGGCCAGGAAGAGCTGGTCGAGCGACGGCTCGCCGTGCGACGGGTGACCGCCGGTGATGCCGTACGTGGCCTCGAGGTCGGCCGGCGTCAGCACCTGCTGGCCGACCACGAGCCTGCCGATGCCGGGCGCGTACTCCTCGAGCGTCGCGAGGACGCTCGCGGCCACCTCCTTCGAGCGCTCCGGCCACGATCCGGTCTTGAGCTTGCGGGGCGTGAACTGCACGTAGATCGACATCACGTGCTGGCCCGCCGGCGCGAGCGACGGGTCGCTGAGCGACGGGATCGTGACGTCGAGGTACGGCCGGCGCGAGATGCCGCCGTACTTCGCGTCGTCGAAGGCCCGCTCGAGCGTGTCGATGTCGGCGCCGACGTGGATGCGGCCGCGGAGCGCCGCCTCGTCGGCGGCGCCCTTGAATCGCGGCAGCCCCGAGAGCGCGAGGTTGAGCTTGGAAGCCATGCCCGCCGTGCGGAAGTTCCGGATGCACTGGACGTCGTCGGGATCGAGGGCGACCGGGTCGAGCAGGCGCAGCAGCGTCTGCTGCGGATCGACCGCGGAGGCCACGGCGCGCGTCTCGATCTCCTCTCCGCCCGCGAGCACGACGCCCACCACCCGGCCGTCCTTCTGGAGCAGACGTTCGACCGCGGCGCCGGTGCGGATCGTCGCGCCCGCGGCCCGCGCCGCGCTCGCGAGTGCTCCGGTCAGCGCGCCGAGGCCGCCCTTCACGAGCACGGTGGCACCCGCGCCGTTGCCGTCGCCGGAGGCGGCCTGGAGCAGCAGGTTCGCCGTCGTGCCGGCCGACCACGGGCCCGCCAGCATGCCCTGGATGCCGCGCGCCGCGACGACGGCCGCCATCAGCGGCGTCTCGAACCACTCCTGCGCGAAGTCGGCGACCGCCATCGGGCCCCAGCGCAGGAGATCCTGGCCGTCGCGCCGCCCCAGCCGCCGCAGCGCCCAGCCGAACCCCGCGAGCGGGAACAGGTCCCTGAGGTCGGGCCGCTCGACGTCCGGCGGCGTCAGCTCGAGCAGCTTTCCGAGCACGGCGGCGATCCGGCCCATGGAGGCGTGGAACTCCGCGTAGCGCGCGCCGTCCTTCGCCGAGAAGCGAGCGAGCTCCTGGGCCGTGCGCGCCGGATCGCCGTAGAGCAGCAGCGCGCGGCCGTCCGCGTGCGGCGCGAAGACGCGCGGCTCGGGCCGGATCCACTCGAGGCCGTGCTTCTGGAGCTGGAGCGCGCTTTCGAGGCTCGCGCGGAGCGGGCCGGCCGTGTGGGCGACGGTCGACGCCCGGAAGCCCGGGTGGAACTCCTCGGTCACGGCCGCGCCGCCCACGATCTCGCGCCGCTCGAGCACGAGCGGCTTCTTGCCGGCCTTCGCGAGCAGCGCCGCCGCGGCGAGCCCGTTCGGTCCGCCGCCGATGACGACGACGTCGGCCTTCACGCGGCTCCCCCGACGTCCTTCAGCACCTCGAGCGCCGCGAGGCGGCCCGGCGCGCCCATGATCCCGCCGCCGGGGTGCGTCGCCGAGCCGCAGAGGTAGAGCCCGCCGATCGGCGTGCGGTAGCGCGCCCAGCCCGGCACCGGCCGCAGGAAGAAGAGCTGCTCGAGGCTCAGCTCGCCCTGGAAGATGTTGCCCTCGCTGAGGCTCCACTCGCGCTCGAGGTCGAGCGGCGTCAGCACCTGGCGGTGGAGGATGTGCTTCTTCAGGTTCGGCGCGTACTCGCGAGATCGTGTCGACGACCGTGTCGCCGAACGCCTCGCGCTTCTCATCCCAGGTGCCCTCGCGCAGCTTGTAGGGCGCGTACTGCACGAAGCACGACAGCACGTGCTTGCCGGGCGGGGCGACCGACGGGTCGGTGAGCGACGGGATCACCATGTCGATGTACGGCCGGCGCGAGAAGTCGCCGTACTTGGCGTCGTCGTAGGCGCGCTCCATGTACTCGACGCCCGGCGAGATCGAGATCGCCCCGCGCAGGTGCGCGCCCGGTCCCGGCAGGCAGCTGAAGTCCGGCAGCGCGTCGAGCGCGAGGTTCACCTTGCCCGACGAGCCCCGGTACTTGTAGCGGCCCACGTCCTCGAGGAACTCCGCGGGCAGGTCGCCCGGCTCCATCAGCTTCTGGAACGTGATGCGGGGGTCGGCGCTCGAGAGCACGAGCTTCGCGTCGATCTCGTCGCCGTTCGGGAGCACGACGCCCGTGACGCGGCCGCCGCGCGCCTTGATCCGCGCCACGGGGGCCTGCGTACGGATCTCGACGCCGGCCTCGCGCGCCGCGCCCGCGATCGCGAGGCTGATCGCGCCGGTCCCTCCCCTCGAAAACCCCCAGGACCGGAACGCCCCGTCGATCTCGCCCATGTAGTGGTGCAGCAGCACGTAGGCCGTGCCGGGCGAGCGGACGCCGAGGAAGGTGCCGATGATCCCGCTCGCCGACATCGTGGCCTTCAGCACGTCCGTCTCGAACCACTGGTCGAGCAGGTCGGCGGCGCTCATCGTCATCAGCTGCAGCAGGCTGTGCTGCTGGCCGCGCGAGAGCGTCCGGAAGCGCTGCCCCAGCCCCGCGAGCTTGCCGAGGCCCTTCACGTCGTAGGCGAACGGGTCGGGCGGCACCATCGACAGGATCGGCTTCACGAAGCGCGCCATCTCGACCATCGCCTTGGCGTACTCGTCGTAGGCTTCGGCGTCGGTCGGCGAGTGGCGGTAGATCTCGCGGCGCGTCTTCGCGTGGTCGCTCATGCGCCACAGGTGGTCGCCGTTCGGCATCGGCGTGAAGGTGCCGTCGAGCGGCAGGATCTCGAGCCCGTGACGCGGCAGGTCGAGCTCGCGGATGATCTCCGGCCGCAGCAGCGAGACGACGTACGAGCAGACCGAGAAGCGGAAGCCCGGGAACACCTCCTCGGTGACCGCGGCGCCGCCGAGCACGTGGCGGCGCTCGAGCACCAGCACCTTCTTCCCGGCTCGCGCCAGGTACGCGGCGCTCACGAGGCCGTTGTGGCCCCCGCCGATCACGATCGCGTCGTAGCTTCCCGCCATCAGGCCGGACATTCTATAGTTCTTTGCGGCGAGAGGCAGGACGCTCGATGGCCCGATCCGCTCCGCGCAGGAACGAAAAGAAGAGCCGCGGAGGCAGCCGCGGCACGGACGCGGTCGCCAGGCTGCGCGCGATCTGCCTCGCGCTGCCCGAGGCGGTCGAGAAGACCTCGCACGGCGAGCCGACCTGGTTCGCGGGCAAGGGCAAGGTGTTCGCGATGCTCGACGACCACCACCACGGCGCGCGCGCACCTGTCGGTCTGGCTGCCCGCGGGCCTCGGCGCGCAGGAGACGCTGATCGCGTCCGATCCCGAGCGCTACTTCCGGCCTCCCTACGTCGGAGCGAGCGGCTGGGTCGGCGTCGTGCTCGACGCCAGGCCCGACTGGGCCGTGGTCGCATGGCTCGTCGAGCAGGCCTTCCGTCTCGTCGCGCACAAGCGCCTCGTGGCGCTGCTGCCCGCGCGGGACGAGGCGGAGTAGAATCCTCGCCGCGATGCCGATCGGGACGCCGTTCCATCCGCGCACCTCCGCCCTCTGCGAGAGCATGAGCTGGCGCGAGTGGGCCGGCTACTTCGCCGTCAGCCAGTACGAGGCCACCCACGAGCGCGAGTACAACGCGATCCGCAACGCCGCGGCGCTGATCGACGTCTCGCCGCTCTTCAAGTACCGCGTGTCGGGCCGGGACGCCACGCGGCTCGTCGACCGCATCGTCACGCGCGACGTGCCGAAGATGGCCGTAGGCCAGGTGTCCTACACGAACTGGTGCGACGGCGACGGCAAGGTGATCGACGACGGCACCGTCTCGCGGCTCGGCCCCGAGCTCTACCGCTGGACGGCCGCCGAGCCCAACCTGCGCTGGATCCGGCAGAACGCCCACGGCCTCGAGATCCTGGTCGAGGACGTCTCGGACAAGCTCGCGGCGCTCGCGCTGCAGGGGCCGACGAGCCGCGAGATCCTGAAGAGCTGCTGCGAGGGCGACGTGGCGGGCCTCAAGTACTTCCGCGTGATGCCGGCGACGCTGCGGGGCATCCCGGTCGAGATCTCGCGGACCGGCTACACGGGCGACCTCGGCTACGAGATCTGGGTGGCGTCCGAGCAGGCGCTCGCGCTCTGGGACGCGCTGGTGGAGGCGGGCCGGCCCTACGACATCACGCCCACCGGCATGCTGGCGCTCGACGTCGCGCGCATCGAGGCCGGGCTGATCCTGCTGGACGTCGACTACACGAGCGCCAAGAAAGCGCTGATCCCCTCGCAGAAGTACTCGCCCTACGAGATCGGGCTCGGGCGGCTCGTCAGCCTCAAGAAGGCGCCGTACGTCGGGATGGCCGCGCTTCGCCAGGAGGAGCAGCGCCGCAGCCGGCGCGAGCTCGTCGGCCTCGACGTGAGCTGGGACGACGTCGAACGGCTGCACGACGAGGCGGGGCTCGCGCCGCAGATCCCGCTCACGGCGTCGCGCGTGTCGGTGCCGGTCTTCCGCGACGGCGTCCAGGTCGGCCGCGCCTCGAGCACCACCTGGTCCCCCACGCTCAAGAAGATGATCGCGCTCGCGACGATCGCTCGCGACGCCGCCCAGCCGGGGACGTCGCTGCAGATGGAGATGACCGTCGACCACAAGCGCCGCGACGTGAGTGCGACGGTCACGAAGCTTCCGTTTTTCGATCCCCCGCGCAAGCGCGCCTGAGAGGACTCGCGCGTCCGATACGAAGTCCGCTTACCGTCCGAGACTAGGACAGCGAGCGCGGGCCATCCGGATAAAGCCTTGTAATTCAACGTGTTGCAAAATTTGGAACGCCAGGCACGAGGGTTGCTCCACAGGTGGGCATGTCGAGCCTCCTCGTCCTCTGCCTCCTGATGCTCGCGGCCTTCGGGTTCGTCGTCCTGACGATGGCCGTCTCCAAGCTCAACCGCCGGATCCGGACGCTCGAGTCCGCCGAGACGGCGCTCGAGCGCGAGTTCACGGCGGCACGAGCACGCGCCACGGAGGTCGAGGCGGCGCAGCAGTTCCTCTCGCGCTTCGTGCGCGAGCTGCCCGGAGTCGTCCACGGACTGCTCTCCACGCCGACCGGCCGCAACATCCCGAAGCAGCTGCTCGGCGCGGTCAAACGCATCGTCGAGCCGCGGCGGGCGATCATCGCCGTGAGGCGCAGGGCCGCCGAGACCGACCCGGACCGCCACATGTTCATGGCCGTCGCGGCCGTGCATCCCGAGGGCTGGCTCGAGCTCGGCCACGAGATCCGGATCGGCACCGGCGAGGTGGGCTACGCCGTCGAGCTGCAGCGGGTGATGGAGCGGCGAGACTTCGACAATCAGCAGCCGCACACGCGCAAGCGCCTGCGCGAGGAGACGACCGGCGGCTTCCTGCCCGACCTCGTGGCGCCGATGGTGGTGGACCAGGAGGTGGTGGGCGTCGTGGCCGTCGAGGGGATCGCGCGGCGCGCGAACGACATCAAGGACGCCTTCCGCCTGCTCGCGCAGGTGGGGGCGATCTCGGTGCACACGGCCGCGCGCTACTCGGAGATGAAGGCCACCGCCAGCATCGACGGGCTCACCGGCATCTTCAACAAGCGCTTCCTGACGCACCGCATCGCCGAGGAGACGACGCGCGCGCTCGAGGAGTCGGCACACGCGTCGCTCTTCATGTTCGACGTCGACCACTTCAAGGTCTACAACGACCAGAACGGCCACGTCTCCGGCGACCGGCTGCTGCAGTCGCTCTCGCGGCTGGTGCAGGACAACCTGCGGCGCGACACCGTGTTCGGCCGCTACGGCGGAGAGGAGTTCCTGATCATCTTCCCGGGGCTGCGGCGCGAGCAGGCGATCGCGGCCGCCGAGAACATCCGCAAGGCGATCGCCGCGTATGCGTTCGCGCACGCGGGCGCGCAGCCGCTCGGCTGCGTCAGCATCAGCGGGGGCGTCGCCGAGTGCCCGCTCGACGGAAGGAACGCGGTCGGCCTGGTGCGCGCGGCCGACGAGGCGCTCTACCGGGCCAAGCGCGCCGGGCGCAACCGCGTGCTGGCGCACGAGCCGGTGTACATGGGTGAATCGGCGCCGCAGGCCGACTACACGCCCGAGCCCGGAACGCTGCTGTCGCTCGCGATGATCACGCCCCCCGCCGGAGTGCCGAGCCTCGCGGCGGCGCTCCGCAATCCAGAGGCCCTCGCCGCGGCTCTCGAAGCCGCCTCGCCCGACGCGACCATCGATCTGCGGGGCCAGACCGGCCCGTCGAAGCCGGCTTTCGAGAAGAAGACCGACAAGGACGAGGCGAAGAGCGCCTAGCCGGCTCGCCTCGCGGCCTAGGGGGCGCCCGCCGCGAGGAACGCCGTCATCACGGCGTCGAACTGCTGCGGGCAGTCCGCCATCGGCACGTGCCCGCAGCCGTCGAGCACCGTGAGCGTCGCGTGCTCGAACTCCGCCTGCAGCGGCGCCGCGTACGCCACCGGGAGCAGCGCGTCCTGCCTGCCCCAGACGATCAGCACCGGCATCGTCGCGCGTCCCAAGGTCCCGTTCAGCCAGTCCTTGCCGGGCCGCATCGACTCCAGCGCGCGACGGACGATCCACTCGTCGCGCAGCCGCTCGGCCAGGATGTCGCGCACCAGGAACGAGGGCGTCGCGGGCGGCTTGTAGCGGATCGTGGCGATCAGGCGGCGCACGCCCGCCTCGTCGTGCGGCAAGAGCGCCTCGGCCGGGATCGGAGCGCCGTCGTCGGGCCGCATGCCCGCGGGCGGCGACCACCACCAGCCGCTCGACGAGCTCGGGGTGCTCGCCGGCCAGGCGCGCGACGATCCAGCCGCCCATCGAGATCCCGGCCACGCGAGCCCGTGAAACGCCCACGGCTCCGAGGAACGCGCGGAGCGCCTCGACCTGCATCGGAATCGAGTAGTCGGCGTCCGCGGGCCGCTCCGAGCGTCCGAAGCCCGGCAGGTCGGGCGCGTAGACGTGATAGCGGCGAGCGAGCGGAGCCACGAGCCGCCCCCAGTCCTGCAGGGCGTTGCTGCCGAGGCCGTGGACGAGCACGAGCGGCGGCCCGCTTCCCGCCTCGAGATAGCGGAGCTCGAAAGCTCCCGCCTGCGCGTAGCGGCTGTGGACCCCCGAGAGCCCGAGCCAGAGCTCGCCCGCTCCCCGCAGCACCGCGACCGGCCGCAGGTACGCGACGACCAGCAGGGCCGCCGCGACCAGGAGCGCGATCAGCGCGAGACGGCGCGCTCGCGTCACCGGATCACGCTCCTCGCGGGTGAGGGCGGAGCACGCGCGAGCTGAGCGCGGCCACCAGGTAGAAGAAGGCTCCGCCGAGCATCGCCCAGGTGAAGCCGAAGATCACGGCCGTCACCATCGTCGCCATCGAGCCGACGACCGAGAAGAGGCCGTTCATGCCCCAATAGAGAGGTGGCTCGGGGAACGGGCCGCTGCCCGTCGCGCGCAGCCCCTTCGGGAAAGGCATCCCCATCAGGAAGCCGAGCGGGGCCACGAGCAGCATCGCGATCGCGATCCGCGCGGGCAGCTCCAGCGGCAGCAGCGCCGGCACCACGCGCGGCAGCGCGAGCGCGTAGAGCGCCGCGACCGCGGCGGTCGCGAGGCAGACGACCCCCAGCCGGAAGCGCCCGCTCGCCCAGCTGCCGACGCCGCCCGCCGCCAGCAGCGTGAAGAGCAGGATCGAGAGCGTGAAGATCGGGTGGCCGAGCAGCAGCGTCAGGTGCTGCAGCAGCGCGAGCTCCACCGCGATGAAGCCGATGCCCAGGCTGGCGAAGTACAGGATCGACGCCGACGTACGGCGCGGCGCGCTCGCCGCGCGGCTTGCCGAGCACCACGACCAGCAGGCCGAGCGGCAGCAGCACGTCGAGCACGTAGACGAACTGCTCGCGCATCTTCCTCGGCAGCCCCCAGGGCTTCACGTTCGCGAAGAAGAAGGGCCGGTCGTCGTACACCGGGTCGACGCGCGTCTGCGCCTGGGCGACGTAGTCGGCGAAGCTCGTGCGGCCGTCGAAGACGGACGCGTAGGGCTCGTCGACGTGGTGGCCCGGCACGATCACCGGCTGCGCCTGGCTCCAGGAGGCGATGCGCGCGGTCTCGGCCTCGGTCCACGGCCGCTTCTTGAGCATGAAGATCGTCTGCGGCGGGTCCTCGCGGTCGCCCTCGCGCTTCTCGAACAGCACCGCGACCCGGCGTCCCGCTTCCTGCGGGCCGAGGAGCGCCACCGCGTTCGAGACGAGCCGCGGCACGTCCACCGGCCAGCGCAGGATCACGAGCTGCCCGTCGTCGCTCAGGTGGTCGAGGTACGCGCGGAACGCCTCGACGGTGTAGAGGTGGTTCTCCGAGAGCGAGAGTCCCCCGGAAGCCACGGCCGCCCACGAGTCGACGAAGCCCATCAGGATCACGTCGAACTTGCGGTCGCTGCGCCTGATGAAGGTGCGGCCCTCCGACAACACGGTCTCGATCCGCGGGTGGTCGTAGATGTTCCCCGCCTCGGCGCCGAAGTGGCGGACGAAGCGCAGCATCAGCGGGTTCATCTCGACCGCGGTCACCTTCTCCGAGCCCGCGCCGAGCGCCACCAGCACGTCGGAGCCGCCGCCGGGGCCGATCACCAGCGTCTTCGAGCTCGCGGGCGCGACCTGGAACGGCAGCGCCCGGTACCACTCGCGCTTCGACGCGAGGCTCGCGACGTCGCCGTCCCAGGACAGGATGTTGGTCCAGGCGTCGGAGTCGATGTAGAGGCGGGCCAGGTACGGGTGCTCGAAGCCCGTGACCGCGTCGATCCGCGAGTACGCGTTCCATCCCGTGAGCGCGATCGCCGAGCCCGGAGTCGCCGCCATGTGGCGATAGAGGCCCTTGGTGGGCGCGGAGCGGATCTTGAACATGCCGGTGCGCTCGTTCGCGCCGAGCGCCACCAGCACGAGCACCGCGAGGAGCGCGGCCGGCACGCGCAGGCGGCGCGAGAACGCGGCCGCCGCCGCGAGCGGCGCGAGCGCCACCGCCAGCACGGCACTCTCGCCGCCGAGCCACGAGAGCAGGAACGTGACGGCGAGGGCGCCGAGCGAGGCGCCGGCCAGGTCGGCGAAGTAGAGGCGTGCGGTGTGCTCGCGCTCGACGGCGAACAGCATCGAGAGCGCCGCCCCCGCGAGCAGGAACGGCAGGAGCGACACCGCGAAGTAGACGAGGAGCCGGTCGGGGTGGAACGGCACCCGCACGATCAGCCAGAGCGCGAGCGGAATCGAGACGCCGTAGAGCAGCGTGAGCAGCGCCGCGCGCTCGCGCGACAGCGCGAGCCGCCCGCGCAGCAGGTGGAGCACGAAGCCGCCGAGACCCCAGCCGAGCAGCGCCACCGAGATCGCGACGAACGCGTAGTGGTACCAGATCGTCGCCGAGAAGATGCGGGTGAGCCCGATCTCGAACATCAGGCCGGACAGCGTGACGAGGAAGATTCCCAGGTAGAGACCCATGGAGCGGCCGCGCCTCCTTTGGCGGGCGGGGCGCGAAGGTATTTCGTGCGCCCCGGGCCGTCAAGTCGCGCTTCCGGCGCGCGGGGCGTGAAGTAGGATCGGGCGAGTGCCGAACACGCTCGTCCACTTCGCCGCGCAGGGCGCCGCGAGCCGCGCCCTCTGGCGCCGCCTGGACCCGCGCTTCCTGTACCTCGGCTGCGTGCTGCCGGACCTGCCGTGGATCCTGCGGCGTGCGGTCGTGGCCTTCGGCGTGCCCGTGGACGCCTTCGACCTGCGCCTCTACACGATGGGGCTGGCGTCGCTCGCGATCACGCTGCTGCTGGCGGCTGCCGTCGCCGTCGCCACCACCGCGCCGCGCCGGGTGTTCGCCTGGCTCGGGCTGAATGCGCTCCTCCACCTGCTGCTCGACGCGACCGAGATCAAGTTCGGCAACGGCGTCCACCTGCTGGCGCCCTTCTCCTGGCGCATGACGAGCTTCGAGCTGTTGCCGGGCGAGAGCCCGGTCTACGTGCTGCTGACGATCGCCGGCGTCCTGCTCGTGCTCTGGGACATCGCGCGGCGTCGCGACGGCGCCGTCGGCTGGGAGCGTCGCCCGCGGAGCTGGGCTGTCGCCGCCGCCCTTGCGCGTGGCCTACCTCGCCGCGCCGCTGCCGTTTCTCTCCGGGATCGAGGCTTCCGACAGCTATTCGGTGAAGACGCTGCGCGAGAACGGACGAGCGCAGCGGCCGCCGCGTCAGCCTCGACCGCGTGCACTTCGCCGCGAGCCCGGCCGGCGGCTTCCTCGAGCTCTGGACCGGAGAGCGCGTGCGCGCCACGGGCGTGCTGCCGGACCACGACGCGACGGTGTCGCTCCACGGCACGTTCCTGGCGCCGGACGTGCTGCGGGCGGACGTGCTCGTCGAGCAGCGCAGGAACCGGGACTGGCCCAGCTACCTGGGCCTGGGCCTGCTGGCGCTCGTGTTCCTGCGCGGGATAATCCCGCCCATGCGACCACCGCTCGGCGTCCTCGCCCTCGCCGCCCTCGCGTCCGCTTCGCCGCCCCGGCTGCGGCGGCACCCGAAGCCGGCGCCGGCCGCCGTTCTCGGTCGTCGAGGCCGGGATCGCCGACCTCCAGGCCGCGCTAGCCGAGCGACGCGTCACGTCGCGCGAGCTCGTCCTGCTCTACCTGCAACGGATCGCCCTCTACGAGGACCGGCTGAACGCGGTGATGACGGTGAACCGCGACGCGCTGCGCCAGGCCGAGGCGCTCGACCAGGAGCGCGCGGCGGGGCGGATCCGCGGGCCTCTCCACGGCATCCCGATCGCGCTCAAGGACAACATCCACACCACCGACATGCCGACGACGGGAGGTGCTCTCGCGTTCGACGGCCTGGTCCCGCCCTACGAGGCGACGCTCACGAAGAACCTCCGCGACGCGGGGGCGATCATCCTCGCCAAGACGGTGCTCACCGAGCTCGCCAACTGGGTGGCCGGCCCGCCGGCGCCGATGCCGGCGAACTACAGCGCGCTCGCCGGCTACGGCTTCAACCCCTACGACCCGCGGCGCGACCCGCGCGAGGCGACCTTCGACGGCCGCCCCGCGCTCTCGACCGGCGGCTCGAGCTCCGGCATCGGCACGGCGGTGAGCTTCTGGGCCGCGAACGTGGGCACCGAGACCTCGGGCTCGATCCTGAGCCCGGCGAACCAGAACATGCTGGTCGGGATCAAGCCCACGGTCGGCCGCGTGAGCCGCTACGGCGTCATCCCGATCACGGCCGACCAGGACACGCCCGGCCCGCTGGCGCGCAGCGTGCGGGACGCCGCGATCCTGCTCGGCGCCCTCGAGGGCGCTCTGCCCGATCCCCAGGACGAGGCCACGAAGACCTGCGCTCCCCCGCCCGGGCGCGACTACACGAAGCTCCTCGATGCGGGCGCGCTCAAGGGCGCGCGGATCGGCATTCCGCGCGCCTTCTACTACGACAAGACGACACCCCCGGGTGCCACGGAGCCGCGCGGCGGACTGAACCCCGACCAGGCGAAGAGCATGGCCGAGGCGATCGGGATCCTGCGGGAGCAGGGCGCCGTGGTCGTGGATCCCGCCGACATCCCGAGCGTCGTCGAGAAGGACGAGCGCCGCAACTTCCTGCTCTGGGGCATCTGCGGCGGCGCGGGCGACGCCAAGGGCAGCGACGCCGTCGTGCTCGGTCGTCTTCAAGTACGGCATGAAGCGCGACTTCGACAAGTGGCTCCAGAGCCTCGGCGAGCGCGCGCCCGTGAAGACGCTCACCGAGCTGCGCCACTGGAACGCCGACCACCAGAAGGCGGGAGCGATCAAGTACGGCCAGTCGCTGCTCGACATCTCGGACGAGATGCAGGTGGGCGTCGATCGCGCCCGCTACGAAGCGGACCGCGCGAAGGACCTGGAGCTCGCCGGCACGCACGGCATACAAGAGGTGATGAAGGCCGAGTCGCTCGACGCGCTGCTGTTCCCCGGGTCGAGCGGCGCCGCGATCGCGGCGCGTCCGGGCTACCCGACCGTGATCGTGCCGTTCGGGCTGGTGCCGAACGCGCCGACGCCGCCGTTCCCGGAGGCGTTCGCGGCGCAGCCTTCGCCCTACGGCGTGAGCTTCACCGGCCTCGCGTGCAGCGAGCCGCGGCTCATCGCGCTCGCCTACGCCTTCGAGCAGGCGACGAAGCGGCGCCGGCCGCCGGCGCTTTATCCCTGATCCAGCTCCAGGCGGCGACGCTCGCCGGGAAGCCGATCGTGGGCGCCGCGAGCGGGACCAGCTGCTCCATCTCCGCGAGCGAGACGCCTTCGTCGAGCGCCTTGCGCACGGCCGAGTGGACGGCGCTCTCGCGCTGCGCGCCGACGGCGATCGCCAGCTTGACGAGCCGCTGCGTGCGCGCGTCGAGCGGGCCCGCCGCGGCCTCGTCGCTGGCGAGCCTCCAGGCGCGGCCCAGCCGTGGGAATCGGCGCACGAACTCCTGGTAGGCGGCCGGCGGCTGGCTTCGCTTCATGGAGCGATGCTGCGACGTTCAGCGCGCTGAATGCAACCCCACGTCCCGCTCGCGGTGCGGTGCTAGCATCTCTCTGCGAGGGGTGGGAGGTTCGGAGATGGCGACCCTGCTGCAGGACTTCCGGTTCGCGGCCCGTCTGCTGCTGAAGAGCCCCGGCTTCACCGCCGTCGCGGTGCTGTCGCTCGCGCTCGGCATCGGCGCCAACACCACGATCTTCACGCTCGTCAACGCGGTGCTGCTGCACCCGCTGCCGATGAAGGACCCCGACAGCCTCGTGGCCGTCTTCACGACCGACGAGCGCAACCGCGGCGCGTTCTTCAACCTGATGCCGACGTCGCCGCTCAACTTCGCCGACTACCGCAAGCTGAGCGACGTCTTCACGGGGCTCGTCGCCCACCAGGGCCTGGCGCTCTCGTTCGCCGGCAAGGGCGAGCCGGAGCAGATCTTCGGCGAGATCGTGAGCGGCGACTTCTTCACGGTGCTCGGCGTCACCCCGGCGCTCGGCCGCGCCTTCCTGCCCGACGAGGACGCGGTGCCGGGTCGAAGCCTCGTGACCGTGCTCTCGCACAACTTCTGGCAGCGACAGCTCGGCGGCGATCCCCGGATCGTCGGCCAGACCCTCACGCTCAACGGTCACGCGTTCACCGTGGTCGGCATCGCGCCGAAGGGCTTCAAGGGCGTGAACACGATCGCGCAGCCCGCCCTGTGGCTGCCGCTCATGGCGCACCCGCAGGTCGCGACGGGGTTCCTGAAGGAGAACATCGACTCGCGGCGTGCGCTGATCTTCAACGTCGCCGGCCGGCTCAAGCCGGGAGTGACGCTGGCGCAGGCCGAGGCCAAGCTCAAGAACCTGGCGACGCAGCTCGCCAAGGAGTACGCGAACGACAACGCCGGCCGCAGCGTGGCGCTCCTGCCGCTCGCGCAGGCGACGATCAACCCCGGCTTCCGCCAGAACATGGTGAGCGCCGCCGGGCTGCTGCTCACGGTCGTCGGGCTGGTGCTGCTGATCGCCTGCGGCAACGTCGCGAACCTGCTGCTCGCGCGCGCCTCGGTGCGCCAGCGCGAGGTGGCGGTGCGGCTCTCGCTCGGCGCCTCGCGCCGGCGCCTGGTGCGGCAGCTGCTCACCGAGGGCCTGCTGCTCGCGATCATCGCCGGCGCCCTCGGCATGGCGATCGCCTACTGGGCGCAGGGCGTGCTCTGGTCGCAGCGGCCGCCCGGGCTGGCCGCGGACGCGGTGGACCTCACGCCCGACCTGCGCGTGCTCGGCTTCACGCTCGCGGTCTCGTTCGTGACCGCGGTGCTGTTCGGGCTCGCGCCGGCGCTCCGCGCCTCGCGCCCGGACCTCACCGCCGAGCTGAAGCAGCGCGGCGGCGCGTCCGGTTTCGGCAACCGGCCGTGGAGCCTGCGCAACCTGCTGGTGGCCTCGCAGGTGGCGCTGTCGCTCGTGGCGCTCGTGGGCGCCGGCCTGTTCGTCAAGAGCCTCGCGAACGCGCAGAAGATCGACCCGGGCTTCGACTACCAGAAGCTCGCGCTCCTGACCGTCGACCTCGGCGCGCAGGGCTACGACGAGGAACGCTCGCGCGACTTCCACAACCGCGTGCTGGAGCGCGTCTCGGCGCTGCCGGGCGTCGAGCGCGCGACGCTCGCGAGCGGGGTGCCGCTGTTCAACGGCGGCTTCGCGCGCACGGTCTTCCCCGAAGGGGTCGACAGCTCGGACCGCAAGAACGGCAAGCTGGTGCAGCTCAACACCGTGCGGCCCGGCTACTTCGAGACGATGGGCATCCCGCTCAAGCGCGGGCGCGACTTCGCCGTCGACCGACCACCGCGACGCCCCGCACGTGGTGGTGATCAACGAGACGATGGCGAAGCAGTTCTGGCCCGACCAGGAGGCGATCGGCAAGCGCTTCAAGTTCTTCGGCCAGGACTGGTGGAACGAGGTGGTCGGCATCGCGAAGGACGGCAAGTACAACTTCCTCGCCGAGAACCCGCAGCCGCACATCTACCTCTCGCTCGAGCAGGTGTTCGAGTCGGCGGTGAGCCTGCACGTGCGCACCTCGGGCGACCCGGCGACGGCGCTCGGGATGGCGCGGCGCGAGGTCCAGGAGATGGACCGGCTGCTGCCGATCACGGGCGTCTTCACCTACGGCGAGATCCTGAGCCAGGCGCTGTGGGCCCCGCGCATGGGCGCGGCCCTGCTCGTGGTGTTCGGCCTGCTCTCGCTGGTGCTGGCGGTGATCGGGATCTACGGCGTCATGTCCTACTCCGTCAACCAGCGCACGCGCGAGATGGGCTTGCGGATGGCGCTCGGCGCCGACCCGTCCGAGGTCCGGAAGCTCGTGGTGAAGCAGGGCGCGCGGCTCGCGCTCGCCGGCATCGCGATCGGGCTCGCGCTCTCGTTCGCCGTCACCCGGCTCGTCGCCAACCTGCTGATCGACGTCCCGGCGTACGACCCGCTGATCTTCGTCGGCATCCCGCTGCTGCTCGCCGCGGCCGCGCTCGTCGCGAGCGCGCAGCCCGCCTGGCGCGCCTCGCGCGTCGACCCGACGGTGGCGCTGCGCCTCGAGTGAGGCGGCCCCCGACGGCGCGATCGGCTCGTCGCGGCCGCCGCGCTCGTCTGGCTCGGCCTCGTCGTGGCCAGTCCGGCGAGTGCCCAGGACGCGCTCGCCGGGCTGCCGGAGCTCCAGTCGGGAGCCGTGCGCGTCTACCTGGTCCGCCACGGGCAGGCGCTCTCCAACCTCGAGCCGACGCCCCGGGTCTCCGCGGCCGAGCTCGACCGCCTGACGCCTCTCGGCACGAAGCAGTCGGAGGCGGTCGGCCGGGCGCTCGCCGGCCGCGGCGTCGCCTCGGTCTTCAGCTCGCCCGCCTCGCGGGCGCGCGAGACGGCCGAGGCGGTGGCGCGAACGCTCGGCGTCCCGGCGCCGATGGTCGAGCCGCGGCTGCGGCCGCTCGAGCTGGGACGTGCGCCCGACGGGCGCGCGCTCAGCTGGAAGGAACGAGCGGTCGACTGGCAAGCCGGCCGCGACCCGATTCCCGCGGAGGGCGAGTCGATGGAGGCAGTCGGCCATCGCGTGGGCGACTTCGTGCGGGCCCTGGCGCGCAGCCGCCGCGGCGCCTCTCTGGTGCTGGTCGCCCACAGCGAGGTGATCGCGGCCTACCTGGGAGAGGTGAGCGGCACGCCCGCGCCGAAGCGCTACCCGCCCTCGCTCGGAAACGGATCGATCAGCGTGGTGGACGTCTTCGCGACCGGGGCCGAGACGCTCCGGCTCACCAACCACGTCCCGGCGACGCCCTAGAGCTCCTTGACGACCTCCAGCACCTTCTCGGCGTGGCCGTCGACCTTCACGCGCGGGAACACCTTGCGCACGACGCCCTCGCCGTCGATCACGAACGTCGAGCGGATCATGCCCACGCTCTTCTTGCCGTAGAGCACCTTCTCGCCCCAGGCGCCGTACTTCTTGGCCACGGCCTTGTCGGGATCGGAGAGCAGCGGGAAGTTCAGCTTGTACTTGGCCTTGAACTTGTCGTGCGAGGCGATCGAGTCGCCGCTGACGCCGAGCACCACGACGCCCTTCTTCTTGAGCGCCGCCTGGTTGTCGCGGAAGGCGCAGGCCTCGCGCGTGCAGCCCGGGGTGTCGTCCTTCGGGTAGAAGTAGAGCACCACGGTCTTGCCGCGCAGGTCCTTGAGCTTCACCTCGCCGCCCTCGGACGAGGGAAGCTCGAAGTCCGGCGCCTTCTTCCCTTCCTCGATCATCGCCATGCGGCGATCTTACTTCACGAAGCGATAGCCGAGCCCGACCACCGTCTCGACGTGGTTGCGCGCCTCGCCGAGCTTGAGCCGCAGCCGCCGGATGTGGGCGTCGATGCTGCGCGCGTCGATGTCCTTCTCCCAGCCCCAGACGCGCTCGAGCAGGCGCTCGCGCGTCAGCACGCGGCCGGGCCGCTCGACCATGTAGCGGAACAGCTCGAACTCCTTGTGCGTGAGCCGGATCTCCTGGCCCTTGTAGCGCACGACGTAGGCGTCGAACTCGATCTCCCAGTTCTCGTCGCGGTAGCCCTGCGGCGGCTCGCCGCTTCCGGAGTTGCGACGCAGCGCCACCTTGGCGCGCGCGGCCAGCTCCTTCAGGCTGAACGGCTTCACCACGTAGTCGTCGGCGCCCATCTCGAGCCCGAGCACGCGGTCGACCTCGTCGGCGCGCGCCGAGACGATGATGATCGGCAGGTGCGCCGTGGTCTGCTGCCTGCGGATCATGCGGCAGACCTCGAGCCCGTCCATCCCCGGCAGGTTGAGGTCGAGCAGCACCAGGTCGACGCCCTTCCTGACCGCCTCGAGGCCCTCCTCGCCGGTGCGCGCGACGCGCACCGAGAGCCCCGCCTTCTCCATCTGGTAGCCGATCGCCTCGGCGATGTCGGCGTCGTCCTCGATCAGCAGCACGCGGCGTCGCGTGTCGCCGCCGTTCGGCGGCGGAGCCGCGCCGCGCGCGCCGCGCTCCGGCCGCTCGCCCACCGCCGTCACCGTCCGGTCTGCTTTCATGGCTTGCCTGCCGCTTCCTCGGCGTGGTGCCGCACGTCCTTGGCCTCGGCGATGAAGATCACGTCCTCCGCGATGTTGGTGGCGTGGTCGGCGATCCGCTCCAGGTTGCGGCTGATCAGGATCAGCGCGAGCGCGCGCTGGATCGTGCCGGGGTCGGCCATCATGTAGGTCAAGAGCTCGCGGAACACCTGGTCCTTGAGCTCGTCGACCTCGTCGTCGCGCCGCAGCACGTCGCGCGCGAGCTTGGCGTCGCGCTTGACGAAGGCGTCGAGCGAGTCCCTCACCATCTTCTCGGCGATCTCCGCCATGCGCGGGATGTCGATCAGCGGCTTGACCGGCGGGTGCGGCAGCAGCACCAGGACGCTCTCGGCGATGTTGACGGCCTGGTCGCCGACGCGCTCCAGGTCGGCGTTGATCTTCATCGCCGACGTGATCAGCCTGAGGTCGATCGCGAGCGGCGTCTGCGTCGCGAGCAGCTTCAGGCAGCGGTCGTCGATGTCGATCTGGAGATCGTTGATCTCCTTGTCGGTGGCGATGATGCGGCGCGCCTCCTCCTCCTTGCGGTGGATCAGCGACTGGATTGCGCGGTGTACGCGCTCCTCGACCAGGCCGCCCATCGTGAGCAGCTGGTTCCTGAGCGCGGCGAGCTCCGTCTCGAAATGGTGCCGTTCCATGAGTCTCCCGGTCTTCTCCCGGTCTAGCCGAAGCGGCCCGTTATGTAGTCCTCGGTGAGCTTGTCCTTCGGGGCCGTAAAGATGTCCGCCGTGGGTCCGAACTCCACCAGCCGCCCGAGCCAGAAGAACGCGGTCTTGTCCGAGACGCGCGCCGCCTGCTGCAGGTTGTGGGTCACGATCACGATCGTGTACTTCTCCTTCAGCTGGTAGATCAGCTCCTCGATCTTGAGCGTCGCGATGGGATCGAGCGCCGAGCAGGGCTCGTCCATCAGCAGCACCTCGGGCTCGACCGCGATCGCGCGCGCGATGCACAGCCGCTGCATCTGGCCGCCCGAGAGCCCGAGCCCGCTCTCGTCGAGGCGGTCCTTGACCTCGTCCCAGAGTGCCGCGCCGCGCAGCGAGCGCTCGCAGGCCTCGTCGAGCGTCGACTTGTCGTTGATCCCCGCGATGCGCAGGCCGTAGATCACGTTCTCGTAGATCGACTTCGGGAACGGGTTCGACTTCTGGAACACCATCCCCACCCGCCGACGCACCTCGATCACGTCCGTGCTGAGGGCGTTGATGTCGAGGCCCTTGACGCGGATCTCGCCCCAGGTCCGCACGTTGTCGATCAGGTCGTTCATGCGGTTGAGGCAGCGCAGGAGCGTCGACTTGCCGCAGCCCGAGGGCCCGATCAGCGCCGTGACCCGGCGGTCGTCCATGTCCATCGTGATGTCGTGCAGCACGTGGTTGTCGCCGTAGGCGAGGTTGACGGCCTTGCAGACGATGTCCGGCGTCGTGCTGCCCGGCGCGGAGGCGGCGTCCCTGCCCTTGACCTCGGTCTTGATCCGCAGCCCGCTGTCGGGGGCCGTGGTCCTGGTCTCGTGCTCGGTCATCTCCATTGCCTCGGTCCTCAGAACGCGGACGTCTTGTACTTCTCGCGCAGGTGGTTGCGCACGGTGATCGCCGTCAGGTTGAGGAGCACAACGATGATCAGGAGGAAGACGGTGGTGGTGTAGACCATCGGCTTGGCGGCCTCGACGTTCGGGCTCTGGAAGCCCACGTCGTAGATGTGGAAGCCCAGGTGCATGAACTTGCGGTCGAGGTGGAAGAACGGGAAGAAGCCGTCCATCGGCAGCTCGGGGGCGAGCTTGACGACGCCCGTCATCATCAGCGGCGCGACCTCGCCGGCGGCGCGCGCCATCGCCAGGATCAGGCCGGTGAGGATGCCGGGCGCGGCGGCGGGCAGCACGACGCGCAGGATGGTCTGGAACTTGGTCGCTCCCATCGCGAGCGAGGCCTCGCGCATCGAGCGCGGCACGGCCGCGAGCGCCTCTTCGGAGGCGACGATCACCACCGGCACCGTGAGCAGCGCGAGCGTGAGCGCCGCCCACAGGATGCCGCCCGTGCCGTAGGTCGGCGTCGGCAGCGCCTCGGGGTAGAAGACGCGGTCGATCGTGCCGCCCACGAAGTAGACGAAGAAGCCGAGGCCGAACACGCCGAACACGATCGAGGGCACGCCGGCCAGGTTGTTGACCGCGATGCGCACGGTGCGCACGAGCGGGCCCTGCCTGGCGTACTCGCGCAGGTAGAGCGCCGCCAGCACGCCGAGCGGCACGACCGCCAGGCTCATCAGGAAGACCATCATCACGGTGCCGAAGATCGCGGGGAAGATGCCGCCCTCGGTGTTGGCCTCGCGCGGCTCCTCGGTCAGGAAGGCCCAGAACCGGCTCGCGTAGACCGAGGCGCGGCCGCCCCAGCCGAGGTCGTTCGCGGGATAGGCGCGGTAGATGTCGAGCGCGCGCAGCTCCTTCTCCTGGCCGTCGACGGTCTTGAACACCACCCGCGAGCCGCCGACCGACTCCATCTGCTTGACGAGCTTCTGCTCGGCCTCGGCGTAGGCCGCCTTCTGGCGCGTCTCGCGCTCGTCGAGCGCCTGGCGCTCGGGTGCGAAGTCGCGTGCCGGATCCCGCTTCTGCCGGTAGTCGAGCTTGCGGCGATCCAGGCGGATCCGCTCGAGCGTGTAGTTGACCCCGCCGATCTCGTCCTTCTCGATCGCCTTGATCGTCCGCCGGTCGCGGGCTGCGCGCGCGACGAGCTCGTCGAGCATCGCCGCCGCGCCGGAGCCCGAGGCCATCTCCTTGTCGCCGTCGAGCACCCGAGCCGGCGTGCCGATCAGCGGCCCGTACTCGCTCCGCTCGACCAGGTAGAGCTCGCGCGGCCGCGTGCGCTCGACGATCTGGTCCTCGTCCACCCACCTGAAATCGGCGCCGTAGAGGTCGCGGTTGCCGACCTTGAACTGCAGGCGGTGCTTCTCGGGGTGGGTCGGCTGGTCGGGGTCGGGGATCACCTGCCGCTGCGTCAGCTCGCCCGCGAGCAGCGAGCCGTCCTTGAGCTTCACCTGCTCGAGCGCCGCCGGCCAGAAGATCCCGAGGCCGTTCGTGAGGATCACGAGCAGCATGCCCAGGATCATCACCAGGCACATCCCGAGCGCGCTGCCGGTGAGCCAGACCAGGTGATCGCCGCGCGAGAGCATCTTCCTCAAACCGGTGCGCTCAGTGGCCTGTGAGGACATCAGATCGCCTTGTACTTCTCGCGCAGGCGCTGGCGCACGAGCTCGGCGAGCGTGTTGACGAAGAAGGTCATCAGGAACAGCACGCAGGCGGACAGGAACAGCACGCGGTAGAGCGTGCCCCCGTAGGGGGCCTCGGGCACCTCGACGGCGATGTTCGCGCTGAGCGTCCGCATCCCGTTGAGCGGCGACCAGTCGAGCACCGGCGTGTTGCCGGTCGCCATCAGCACGATCATCGTCTCGCCCACGGCCCGGCCGAAGCCGACCATGATCGCCGAGAAGATGCCGGGGCTCGCGGTCGGCAGCACGACCCGGGTCGCCGTCTGCCAGCGGCTCGCCCCGAGGGCGAGCGAGGCCGCGGTCAGGTGCTGCGGCACGCTCGAGAAGGCGTCCTCGGAGATCGTGAAGATGATCGGGATCACCGCGAAGCCCATCGCGAGGCCGACCACGATGCTGTTGCGCTGGTCGTACACGAGCCCGAGCGACGCTCGTGAGCCAGGCCTTGAGATCGCCGCCGAAGAGGCCCGCCTCGATCCACGGCCCGGCCTGGAAAGCCACCACGCCGCCCAGGAGCAGCAGCGGGACGATCAGCGCGATCTCGGTGCCCGGGCGCAGCCCTCGCTGGAGTCCCCGGGGCAGGCGATCCCAGAGCAGCACGCCCGAGGTGCCGAAGAGCGGCAGGAACAGGAGCAGCAGCAGCACCGGCACGAGGTGCGTCTCGACGCGCGACGCGAGCCAGAGCCCCGCGATGAAGCCGATCACGACGCTCGGCAGCGCGGCCATGATCTCGACCGTCGGCTTGACGCGCGCCTTGATGCCGCGGGTGGACGAACTGCGAGGTGTAGAGCGCGCCGAACACGGCGAGCGGCATCGCGAAGACGAGCGCGTAGACGCGTCGCCTTGATCGTCCCGAAGATGAGCGGCACCAGGCTCAGCTTGGGCTCGAAGTCGTCGGTGGCGCCGGTCGACTGCCAGACGTACTCGCGCGCGTGGTACCCCTCGTACCAGACCTTGCCCAGCATCGCGCGCCAGGAGAACTCGGGGTGCGGGTTCGCGAGCGAGTAGCGGTCGACGCTCGCGCCGCGCATCACCAGGATGCCGTCGGCCCGCGGCGTCACGAGCGTGAGCGCGGCGGGCTGGGCCCCGCTGGGGAAGCGCAGCAGCGTCCGCTCCGAGGTCAAGTGCCTGAGGAACAGCGAGCCGTCGGAGCCGCCGGTCGCGAAGCTGCGCTCCCGGGTCGACGAGCCGATCGAGAGGATCGCGGCGCCCTGCGGCTCGAACTCGTGCGCCTTGACCAGGGACAGCTCGCCCTCCGAGCTCGCACGCGCGCGGAACCAGCCGCTCAGACGGCCATCGCGGTCGCCGACGAGCACCGAATTGCCGCCGAGGCCGAACTCCACCGCGGTGAGCGGCGCCTCGCTCACCTTCGCGATGTCGGTGAGCTTGGACTCCGCCCCGGCGAGCTCCCAGTAGTAGAGCTGCCCGGACTCGGTGCCGGCCACGAGCGAGGAGCGTCCCAGGCGCACCTGGCTGACCTTCTCGCCGCCATTGGTCCTGAGCGTCGCCAGCGCCGGCTCCGGCGGCGCCTGGCCTTCCGCGGCATCCGCCGCGCGTGCCAGTACGATCTCGTCGTCGCCGACGACCGAGGCCAGCAGGATCTCGCCTTCGGGCGAGATCTGGGAGGCGACGCTCCGCACCGCGCGCCTGCCGGGGTCGACCGTGACCACGCGCTTGACGCGCACGTCCGACTCGAGGTCCTTGAGCACGGCGCCTTCGAACACGGGACGGAAGCGCACCTGGACGACCGCCGCGCGGCCGTCGGCGGTGCCGAGCGCGAGGTCGCCGGTCAGGCTGCGCACGGCGGTCGTGACGGTGGCGCCTTCGAGCTCGGCGATCCTGAACTCGCGCTGCGGCGTGCCGTCGGCGAGCCGGTACAAGACGACGCGGGCGTCGGGGGTGACCTCGTAGAGGTACTTCTGGTACTCGTCGACGCCGATCGCGAGCGGCTCCTTCCTTGGGCGCGGCGACAGCGCCCTGCAGGGGAACGAGCGCCAGCGAGGCCACCTTCTGGCCCTGGGCCCCGCGGAAGAGCGGCAGCGCCTCCTCGAAGATGAAGACGAAGATGAAGAGGACGCAGACGATGATGAAGAGCCCGCCGAACGTGATGATGCCCGTCGCGACGCGGTCGGCGAGCTTGACGCGCGCGATCCGCCGCGACGCGGCGGCCATCTTCTCGCGAACGCCGATGCTGGCGGTGGCCATCGGGGATCTCCGGGGGCCGCGATGACCGATCGAGGGGCAGAGGCCAGCCTGCCTCCGCTCGCCCCGAGTCGCCTACTCGAGCTTGGCGAGCTCCTCCTTGACGAGGTTCGCGGGCAGCGGCAGGTAGCCGTCCTTCACGACGACCTCCTGGCCCTCCTTGCTCAGGATCAGCTTCAGGTACTCCTTGACCAGCGGGTCGAGGGGCTTGCCGGGCGCCTTGTTGACGTAGATGTAGAGGAAGCGCGACAGCGGGTACTTGCCGCTCGTCACGTTGGCGTACGCGCCGTCGAAGAACTGGTCCTTGTCCGCGAGCTGCAGCGCCTTGACGCCCGAGGTCTTGTAGCCGATGCCGCTGTAGCCGACGCCGAAGCGGTCCTCGGTCACGCCCTGGACGACCGAGGCCGAGCCCGGCTGCTCCTTGACCTCGTCCTTGTAGTCGCCGTTCTGCAGCACGTGCTCCTTGAAGAAGCCGTAGGTGCCGCTCGCCGAGTTGCGCCCGTAGAGGCTGATCGGCCGGCTCGCCCAGTCGCCCGTCAGGCCCAGCGAGCCCCACGTTGCGGCGCCCTTCCCGCCGCGACGGCGCGTCTTGGAGAACACGGCGTCGACCTGCGCGAGCGTCAGCTTCTCGAGCGGGTTGTCCTTGTTCACGTACACGGCGAGCGCGTCGTACGAGGTGCGGATCTGCGTCGGCTTGTAGCCGTACTTCGCCTCGAACTGGTCGATCTCGGTCGTGCGCATCGGGCGCGACATCGGGCCGAACTGCGAGGTGCCCGCGATCAGCGCCGGCGGCGCCGTGCCCGAGCCCTTGCCCTCGATCTGGATCTTGACGTTCGGGTACATCTTGCGGAAGGTCTCCGCCCACAGCGCCATCATGTTGTTCATCGTGTCGGAGCCGACGCTGTTGATGTTGCCGGAGACGCCGGAGGCCTTCTGGTACGCGCCAATGGCGGAGTCGACCGGGACGGCCTGGGCGTGGGCCAGCACGGCTCCCAGCACCAGGGTTGCGCAGACGAACAGCAAGCGCCTCATGTGCTTCTCTCCTCGGTTCGCGATCGTGCCCTGAGTGGAGCCCAGTATCCGCGGCTCCGGTGAACAAGGCGTTTCGCCCGTGTTAAACCTGCGTTAAACCTGCGTCTTCACCAGGTCCAGAAGAACGTGATCCGGTAGATCGTGTCCTCGTCGCGGCCGGGGAAGTTCGTGGGGTCGGGGTCGTTGTCGTACTTCACCATCTCGATGTTCGGGCTGACCCGGATCGAGGGGTGGAGCCACCACTCGCCGCCGAAGATGTAGTTCTTGAAGGGCTGCCGCGTGCTCAGGATCCAGTAGTCGATCCCGTCGCCACCGGGCAGGCCGGTGGTGGCGGGGCCGAGCTCGCCCTTGACGTCGTCGTAGCGGAAGAAGAGGTCGCCCTTCTTGGGCGAGAACTCCCAGTAGCCGAAGCCGGACCAGATGTCGATCGTCTGGTCGAGCCCCGCCGCGTTCGCCCGCTCGCGCTTCTGATAGAGGTACTGAGCCGGCGAGACGGAACTTCGCGTTGCGGTAGCCCAGCAATGCCCTGGGCCGTCGTGCGGTCCTGGCCGCCCGGCCGCTTCCCGAAGCTGTAGAACGCCTCGGCCGCGATGCCGGGGTTCTTGTCGTAACGGGCCTCGAGGCGCCAGATCTTGTACTTGTCCGTCTCGGAGCCGGTGCCCGACTCGTTGCCGTACTGCACGCCGTAGGCGAGGTTCTTCAGGGCCGAGATCGGGCCGCCCACGCTCACGCCGAGATCGCGCGAGGAGTCGATGCGGTAAAGGTCGGCCGGCGTCTTCTCGATGTGGCGCAGGCCCCAGAACCCCTCGTACCAGTCGAAGGTCAAGCTGGGCTGGATACCGAGAGTGAGGACCTGCTTGTTCCAGAACGTCCACTTCAAGTAGGCGTCCTTGACGTACGGGTTGATGTTCCCGGGGTTCGTGAACTGCCCGTTGCTGTTCGCCTCGAGCCGGAATCGGGTCGTGAACTTCTCGCTGAACGTCAGGTCGTACGTGAAGTAGATGCGCCGGAACCAGAAGCCCTGCTGGCCCTGGACGTTGTTGGTGTTGGTGGCGCTGATCGTGTTCTGGTGCCACTTGTCGTAGGCGTAGTAGTCCCCGAACATGAGCCCGGAGAACTTGCCGGCCGGGTAGGGCGACGGCGGCGTCACCTTGGGCGGCACGAAGTACTCGCCCGGCAGCTCGTGCTTGAAGTTGTAGAGGTTGATCGCGTTCTCGCTGTCGAACACGACCGTCTCGCCGTTCGGGCCGTAGCCCGGGCGAGTGATGGCCTGACGCCGATCTCGGCGCCACCGCTCTTCTGGAACGCGTCGTAGCGCTGGCCGATCGCGAACACGTAGATGCGGCCGTCCTTCGGGACCTCGGCGTAGAAGGGCGCCCACGCCGTCGGGGCCTGGGCGAACGCGGCGCCCGCCGTCACTGCGAGGACGGCCACGGCCAAGAGGCCGCGGCACAGAACCCTGAGACTCATCGATGCTCCTCCTTGGACGTTGGACTGCTCTTGCGGGAACAGGACGAAGCTATTGGGAGGTCATGACGGCCATGTGACGTCTGCGTGAACGCCACGTTATCTTTCGCCGCCGCACGGCGACAAGGGCGGCGCGCTATAGTCCGCGGATGCCGCAGCCAGTCACCGACTTCGAGGCCCGCCTCGAGCACGGGCTGAAGACCGCCGGCCTCGTCGGCGGACCGCTGCTCGCCGGGCTCGTCTACCTCTGGAACCCGGGCTCCCACCCCCCCGAAGCCCGGCGGCTGCTGGCGGTGCTGGCGCTCGCGATCACCTGGTGGATCACCGAGGCGATCCCGCTGCCGGCGACCTCGCTCGTGGCCGCGGCGCTCGCGATCGTGACGGGAGTGGCGCCGGCGCGCCAGGTGCTGGCGCCCTTCGCCGACCCCGTGATCTTCCTGTTCCTCGGCTCGTTCCTGCTGGCCGAGGCGCTCAGCCGCTTCGGGCTCGACGTGCGGCTGGCCGCGTGGCTGCTCGGCCTGCCGCTCTTCGCGCGGACCGCCGCGGGGCGCATGGCCGCCTTCGGCACGGCGTCGGCCGCGATCTCGACGGTGCTGTCGAACACCGCGACCGCCGCGCTCATGACGCCGATCGCGCTCGGCGCGCTCGGCGAGCGCAAGGAGCGGCCGACCAAGGCGGAGTCGGGAGTGCTGCTGATGATCGCCTACGGCGCCTCGGTCGGCGGCATGGCGACGATCATCGGAACGCCGCCCAACCTGCTGGTGGCCGGCTTCCTCGAGCGGCTGGCCGGCGCCCGCGTCGGCTTCGCCGACTGGCTCGTGTTCGGCGCGCCGATCTCCGCTGGTGCTGCTGCTGGTCTCGCTCGGGCTCACGCGGCTCGTGCTCGGTCGTGGCCTCGCGAGCGGGGAGTTCTCCCAGGTGGCGGCCGCCGCCGACCCGAGCGACGACGAAGCCGCCCGCGAGCGCCGCCGCGGCGCCCGCTACACGATGCTCGCCTTCGCGCTGGCCGGAGCGCTCTGGCTCGCGCCCTCGCTCGCGCAGGGTGTCCTCGGGCGCGACCACCCGTTCGCGACCGCGCTCGGCAAGCACTTTCCCGAGGCCGGGGTCGCCCTGCTCGCGGCGAGCCTGCTGTTCGTGGCGCCCGCTCTCGTGGCGCAAGCGCCGTTTCGCGCTCACCTGGCAGGACGGCCAGCGCGTCAACTGGGGCGTGCTGCTGATCTTCGGCGGCGGCCTCTCGCTCGGCACGCTCGGCGAGACGACCGGCGTCGCCAAGTGGGCGGGCGAGAGTGTCGTGAACGCCGGCCTCGCGTCGAGCCCCGAGGGCTTCATGCTGATCTCCGTGATCGCGGCCGTGGTGGTGAGCGAGTTCGCCTCCAACACGGCCGCGGCCACGCTGCTGGTGCCGATCGTGATCGCGGCCGCGCGCCAGGCGGGCTTCGACCCGGTGCCGCCGGCGCTCGCCGCCGGCCTCGCCGCGACCTGCGGCTTCATCTTCCCGGTCTCGACGCCGCCCAACGCGATCGTGTTCGGCACCGGCCGCGTCCCGCTCACGCGCATGATCCGCGCCGGCGCGCTGCTCGACGTCGCCTGCGTGATCATCGTGTGGACGGGGATGCTGCTGCTGCGGCCGCTGCTGCCGCACGCGGGCTAGAGCCGCGGCCGTTCCGTTAACTCGGCGTAACACGGCTGTCACGGCCTGCGGACGCGTGCTTCGGCTTCGTTGTACCCTGCGAGCCGTGGCCAGCCTGCTGACGTCCGGCAGCGTCATCGTCCGTGCGGTCGATCCTGCTCGGCGAGCGAATCGATCTCAAGGGCCTCGAGGCGACCGACCGCCTGGCGGTGAACCCGCTCGTGATCTCCGCCGGGGAGAACCAGTACGCCGCGCTCTTCCGCTACGGCGCGGTCGTGCTGTTCGGGGTCAACCCGCTGCAGGAGGTCACCTTTCTCGACCAGCTGACGCGGCTCGTGGGCCAGCCGTACGCCAAGCGCGAGACCGAGGAGTCGCGGCTGCGCGTCGACGCGGCGAGCGAGGACAGGGTGGAGGGCGGCGAGATCGTGCTCCGCGAGACGAGCGTCGCGTCGCTGCAGGTGATCGCCGACGTGCTCGCCAAGAGCGTGGTGCTCGCCTTCTACGAGGCCAGCCTCGCCGCCGCCTTCGACGCGATCGAGCCGTTCGCGCTCGGGCTCAAGGGCGATCGCAGCCGCCCGACCCCGAACGACCGCGACCTGCTGCGCTACATCGGCGACACGCTGCTCACGCAGCACAAGATGGTCGGACGCGTGGAGGTCGGCGAGAAGCCCGACGTGCTGTGGGAGCTGCCGGGGCTCAACCGCCTGTTTGCCCGGCTCGAGGACGAGTACGAGCTGCAGGAGCGGCGCACGGCACTCGAGCGCAAGCTCGACCTGATCTCGCGCACCGTCGAGACGCTCGTCGACCTGCTGCAGAACAAGCGCTCGCTGCGCGTCGAGTGGTACATCGTGGCGCTGATCGTGTTCGAGATCATCCTGACGCTGTACCAGCTGCTGTTCATCGGTCCGCACTGACGCGCGGACGAGCCCTGGCGAAGGCGTCAGCGACGGCCAGGCGAGCGGGAAGCGCTCGGCTAAACGACCGGCTTGCCGGCGGCGCGCAGCGCGTCCACGACGCGGTCGCGGGTGTGAGCGGCGCTGCGCGCGCTCGAAGGCGTTCCCGGTCTGCGCCTCGACCTTCCAGCGCAGGTTCTCCGCCTCGAAGCGCAGGCTCACGTCGAGCGCGTCGTCGAGCTCGCCCAGCTCGTAGCGGATGATCTTCTCCCACTGGGCCTTCTTGCGCTCTTCCAGGACGAGTGGCGGCTGCCACTGGATCTTGACGGCCATGGGCACCTCGGTTGGTCTTGAGGTCAGCCTAGGTCAAGACGCGGCGGCTTGTCCACTCACGCCTCCTCTTCCGTCTCGCAGATCGCGTGGAGGATGCGCTCGGCGAGCCGCGGCCCGCTCGCGACGTCGTGCCAGAGCGGGAGCACGCGGGGCGCGAGCTGGTGCTTGAGGCACGTCTCGGCCAGGATCGTGTAGAGCCCGCCGCGCCGCAGCGAGCTCTCGAGCGTGACGACCAGCTCCGCCGGGCGCACGGCGTCGACGAGCGCGTCTTCGTCGAACGGCTCCAGGCTGCGCAGGTTCACGAGCCGCACCGGCACGCCGCGCGCGGCGAGTATGCGCCGGGCGGCGTCGGCCACCCGCAGCGAGGGTCCGCAGCTCAGGATCGAGACGCCGTCCTCGCTCGCGAGCACCTCCGCGCGCCCGATCGCGAAGCGCTCGAGGTGCTCGACCGCGGGCTCGGCGGCCGTGTAGCGGACGTAGGCCGGCCGGCCGCTCGCCACGATCACCGGCAGCGCCTCGCGCAGCTCCTCGCGGTCGGCGGGACAGAAGACCTGCATCTCGGGGATCGCACGCATCAGCGCCAGGTCGTCGAGCGCCGGGCCGGCAGGCTCGCCCGCCTCGGAGGACGCGCCCGGCACGAACCCGACGAGCGTCACCGGAAGCCTGGGAGCCCCCACCTCGGTGCGGACCAGCTCGAAGGCTCGCTGCGCCAGCACGCTGGCGCTCGCGTGGACGACCGGCGTCCGGCCGCGAAGCGCGAGGCCAGCGGCGGCGCCGACCAGCGTCTCGTCACAGAGCCCGACGTCGATGAAGCGCTTGCCGAGAGCCTTGTTGAGACCCCGCAGCGGCGCCGGGCTCTGGGCGGCCATCACGACGAGCTCGGCGCGCTCCGCAGCGAGCTCGACCAGCGACTGCCCGTAGCTCGAGGTGCCGGCTCCGGAATACGACTCGCAGCTCGGCGAGGCGAGGTGTTCCATGTGATCTCCTTCGTCGCGAATGACGGGATGAATGCGACTCAGCACAGCAATGCCAGCCAGACGAGCGTCCCGATGACCAGCCCCACGACCACTCCCGCGACCACGTCCGACAGCCAGTGCAGCCCCAGCACCACGCGCGAGGCGGCGACGCTCGCGGCCACGAGCAGGATCAGGACCGCCGCGGCCGGAAACGAGAGCGCGAGCACGCTGCCGATCGCGAAGGCGTTCAAGGCGTGGCCGGAGGGGAAGGAGAAGCGGTCGGACGGGAACCAGCCGAGCGGGCTCACGTCCCAGCTCGGCGAGAACACGCGCTCGCACGGCCGGGCGCGCCGCACGCGGCGCTTGACGCACACCAGCAACGCGTTGGCGATCACGGCGGAGACGACTCCCGCGCCGAGCGCGCGCACGCCACGGCCGCCCGCTGCCAGCAGAAGCGGCGCCGCGGCGAGCCAGACCCAGCCGTCGCCGAGGCGCGTCGCCGTGATCATCCACAGCCTCACCCAGCGCGGCGCCTTCCACTCGAGCACGCGCCCGAGCAGGCGGTCGTCCGAGGCGAGCACCTGGGCGAGGACGCTCACGCGACCTCCTCGAGCGGCGGCGCGCCGAGGGCAGGACGCCGCCGCGCCTGCGCCGGCCAGCCGAACGCCTCCTGGAACGCGCGGAAGTGGCGCCGGCCGAACGCGAGCTCGTGCGCGTGGATCGCGAGCGTGAAGAGCGGGACGAGCGGCAGCAGCGGCATCAGCACGGCGCTCGCGGCCAGCCGGAGCGGATGCGCCGCGCCGCGGCGCAGCTCGCCCCAGGTCTCGGCGTAGCCGGCGACGAAGATGCGAGTGACCTCGCTCGTGAGCCGGGCGTAGCTGCCCGAGCGGCCCGCCGGGACGCAGAGGCCGGCCCGCAGGCCCGTGAGGAACTCCTGCTTCGTCCGGGCGGTCGGCACGCAGGTGAACGCGCGCGCCACGTGCGCGAGCGAGTGGGCGTCGCTGCCGCCCACCGGGCCCATGCGCACGACGCGCCCGACCTGGCGAGCGCCTTCGTTGTGCGCCTCGGGCATCGCGCCGTTGCGCACCTCGATGAGCGGGAGCCGTCCGAGCGGCAGCCGCAGGTCGGCGAGCTCGCGCGCGCCGGTGAGCGCCGAGAACAGGTGGTTGACGGCCGCGGGGATCCGCTGCTCGGCGAGGTACGCGAAGAGCGCCTCGGGGTCGCGCCGGCGCGCCTGCAGCTGCGCGTGCTGCGGCTCGGCGATCCCGAAGGCGTTCACGTGGAGCTGCCGGCCGCCTTCGAGGTGCACGGTGAGCTCCTCGGAAAGGAAGCACTCCGGAAGGTGCGCGAGCCGCATCGCGCCCTCGACCGTGTCGTGGTCGGTGAGCGTGACGAGGTCCATTCCGCGAAGGCGCGCCCGCTCGTACACCTCGAGCGGGTCCGAATAGCACTCGCGGCCGAGATGGTCGAGCACCGGAACTCCGGCGCCGCCCGAGAACCACGAGTGCACGTGCAGGTCGCAGCGCATCAGCCGTCCACCGTCGTCGCGTTCATGGCTACCTCCCGCAGTGGGTCCGCCACTTCACGCCACCATCATTGGAGGCGAGGAGGATTGCGCCCGCGTGATCGACAGGGAAACTCGGCGTGACCCCGAGATGACGGCCGAATCACGGGAACGTCGAGCGGCGACGCGGCGTCGTCATGCCGACGCCATGGGGCGGCGCGGGGTAAGATCCGCGTCTTCCCGAGGGAGGTGGTGCGTGCGTCGACTCACGCTGTCTTCAGCCCTGCTGGTCGCCGCCGGGCTCGCTCGCGTCGCGGCGGCGCAGGACTCGCACTACTGGACCTACGGCTACGGTCCGATCGGGCAGCTCACGCAGGGCACGCTGGTCGGCGGCGTGAGCGACCTCTCGGCCACGTACTACAACCCGGCCGCCTGCGCGCTGATCGACCGACCGCGCTTCGTCTTCAACGTTACGTCGTTCGACTTCGCGCAGCTTCAGCGTGAAGGACGCGGCTGGCAGCGGCCTCGACGTCGACCAGATGGTCTCGCGCCCGGTGCCGGCGATGCTCGCCTTCCACATCGGACCCCACGAGGAGGGCAACCACTTCGCGTTCGCGTTCCTCTCGCGCTACGAGTCGGACTTCGACCTCGGCTACAGCGCGAGCGACGTGTCGGAGGCGTCAGCGGTCGCGGCGGCCGGCTACGGGCGCTTCAAGCATCGCGTGCTCGAGTACTGGTTCGGGGGAAACTGGTCGCGACGGGTCTCGCGCAACGTGTCGATCGGCCTCTCGCCTTTCTTCGCCTTCCGCGGCCAGCGCAGCCGGCGCTCGCTCGCCGCCGAGCAGCTCGCGCCCGACCTGCAGCGCGGCGCGTTCGTCGGGATCGAGAACGAGTACAACCACATGCGCGTGCTCGCGAAGCTCGGCGTCGCGTGGCGGCCGGGGTCCTGGCAACTCGGCGCCAACCTGACCGCGCCCGGCTTCAAGGTCTACTCCGACGGAAAGACGAACTTCAACGCGACCGCGGCCTCCGGCACCGGGGTGACGCTGCTCGCCGCCACCACGCAGAAGGGCCTCGAGGCGACTTATCACGCACCCTGGTCGGTCGCGGTGGGCGCGACGCGGCGCTTCGAGCGTTCGGCCGTGCACGCGACGGTCGAGTGGTTCTCGGCCATCGCCCCCTACGACATCATGCTACTGGCTCCGGCTCCCGTGGCGGGAGAAGGCCGGAGCATCCCGCTCCAGTTCCGCGGCGAGGCCGCGAGCGTCGTGAACTTCGGCGTCGGCTTCGAGCACGGCCTCGGGGACACCCTGCGCCTCTACGGCGGCGCCGCCCGCAACTACTCGACCTACATTCCCGAGCGCGACACCTTCTCGCCGTGGGACCTCACCGAAGTGAGCGCCGGCCTGAGCGTCGATCGCGGGCGCATGCGCTTCGCGCTCGGCCTCGGCTACGCCTGGGGGACGGGGGAGCTGGAGCAACTGGTGAGCCCGCCCGACGCGAGCGGCCCGCCGCCCATGCGCAGCGCGAGCTACCACCGCTGGCGCATCTCGTTCGGGGCGTCGTTCAGGAACGATTGAATTAGGGCCCTCTGTTATCCTCCGCTCGCGTGGTTCTGCTGTTCACGATCGACGCGGGTGGAGGGCATCGCGCGGCGGCACGGGCGCTCCTGGCCGCGGCGGAGGAGCAGAAGGCGCCCTTCGAGCTCCGGGTCGAGAGCTTCCAGCAGCTGCTGCTGCCGCTCGACCTGCTGAAGCGGACGACCGGCCTCTCGCTCGAGGCCGCCTACAACCTGATCCTGCGGCGACGCCTGAGCGTCCTGATGGTGCCGCTCCTGCGCCTGATGCACGGTGCCATCCGCGTGCGGCGCGGCACGCTCGTGCGGACGCTCGCGGCCTGGCTCGAGCAGCAGCCGCGCCCGCAGGCCGTGGTCTCGGTGTTCCCGAACTTCAACGGCGTGCTGCGCGACGCGCTCGGCGCGGTGCACCCCGGCGTGCCGCTCGTCGTGGTGCTCACGGACCTCGCCGATTTCCCGCCGCGCTTCTGGATCGAGCCCGGGATCTCGCGCGTGGTGGTGGGAACGCCCGAGGCCGCGGAGCAGGCGCGCACGATCGGCATCCCGGACGCGCGGGTCTCGCAGGTCTCGGGAATGATCCTGCACCCGCGCTTCTATCGGACGGACGGAGCGGAGCTCCGCGAGCGCGTGCGGGCGGAGCTCGGAGCGCGCTCCTCCGATTTCACGGTGACGCTGCTCTTCGGCGGCAAGGGCTCGCCCGAGATCGGGCCGCTCGCCGAGCGCCTGATCGAGCAGGACGGCAGCCTGCGCGTGATTGCCGTCTGCGGAGACAACCCGGCGCTCTACGAGAGCCTGGCGCCGCTCGACGCCAGAAGCGGCGGGCGCCTCAAGCGTTTCGGCTTCACCGACCGCGTCTCGGAGCTGCTCGCCGCGAGCGACCTGCTGGTGACGAAGCCCGGCCCGGGGTCGCTCTCGGAGGCCTTCCAGCGGCGGCTGCCGGTGGTCGTGACCCGCGACATCCACACGATTCCGCAGGAGCGCTTCAACACCGCGTTCGTGGAGCGGCGCGGCGTGGGGCTCGTGGTCCACGGCTGGCGCGAGATCCCCGCCGCGGTGGCACGGCTCTCCCGCGAGCCGTTACGGCTTCAGGCGATGCGCGCAGCCTCGCAGCGCTTCCCGACAACCGCGCCGTCTACGAGGTGATCGAGATCATCGGGCGCGAAGCGGCCAGCCCATCACCAGGCTGATTGCCTGAGGATGCTATAATTACAGGATTTTATGGCTACCGCGAAGCTCCTCTACCGGCGCCTGGACGCGCTCTTCGGCTCGCTGAAGACGAAGCGCCCGCAGTCGAAGCTGATCGAGGGCTTCGTCGAGGACGCGCTCGCGAACCTGAAGGACGACCTGCGCCTGCGCGCGGGCCTCGTCTACGCCGAGCGCCGCGACAACTTCGCGCTCGTGAAGTCGCTGGGCGAGCCCGGCACGCCGGTCGCCGAGACGCTCGATCCCGCGCTCACGCCGCTCGCCGAGCTGGTGCGGCACCGCGTCTACATCTTCAGCTCGCCCGAGGCGGCCGGCTCGCCGCAGCAGCTCGGCTTCCTGCCGAAGGGCGCCGCCGCGGGCCTGATCGTGGGCCAGCGCCCGCACCGCTACGCGATCCTGTTCCTGCTCGCCGACGGCTGGCAGCTCGAGGAGCTCGACTTCGCGCTCAACACGATCCGCGCCTCGCTCGACGCGCGGCTGGTCGACGCGCGCGTCCGCGGCTCGTTCCGCGAGGCGGCCGAGATCCAGCAGAGCCTGCTGGTCGAGGAGCCGCCCGCCTTCTCCGGCTTCGAGCTCGCGGCGCGCTCGCTGCCGGCCGAGGAGGTGGGCGGCGACTTCTACGACTTCCACGACCTCGGCGAGGGCACGCTCGGGCTCGCGATCGGCGACGCCAGCGGCCACGGGCTGCCGGCGGCGCTCCTGGTGCGCGACGTGGTGACGGGCCTCAGGATGGGGATCGAGAAGGAGCTGAAGGTCGCGCACGTGTTCGAGAAGCTCAACCGCGTGATCCACCGCTCGCGGCTGTCGAGCCGCTTCGTGAGCGTGTTCTACGCCGAGCTCGAGCGCGACGGCAACCTCGTCTACGTGAACGCCGGCCACCAGCCGCCGATCCTGTTCTTCCGCGAGTGCACTCCCGGCAAGGCCTGCGAGATCGAGCTCAGCAACGGCGGCACGGTCATCGGCCCGCTGCCGGAGGCGCGCTTCCGCCGCGGCTTCGCGCGGCTGCATCCCGGCGAGGTGCTGCTGCTGCTGACCGACGGGATCCTGGAGCGCCGCGACAAGAACGGCGAGTTCTTCGGCGACGACCGCGTGCGCGCCGTCGTGCGCGAGCAGCAGGCCCAGTCGGCGGAGACGATCCTGGCGAAGCTCTTCGACGCGGCGCTCGCCTGGGGCGACGGGCGGCCCTGGGAGGACGACGCCACGATCGTCGTCCTGAAGCGGGCGGAGGCGCTGACGCCGGGCTCCTAGCTTCGGCTAGTGCTCCGCCAGCAGCTCCAGGACGCGGGACTCGATGCTCGCGACCGTGGTGAGCCCCTCGCGCCGGTAGCGCAGCGTCGCGGTGCCGCCGGGCCCCGGCTTGCGCACGTCGAGGATCAGCTTGGTCGGGAACGCCGCGAGCTCGAGCGGCTCGACGAGCGCGTCCCCGAAGTAGACGGGAAAGCTGACGGGCGACTTCTTGAGGAACGCCTCCACGTCGCGGCGCTTCTCGCCGACGTTGAAGCTCAGCAGCACGACCCGGTCCTGGCCCTCGAGACGCCGGTGGTACTGGGCGAGCTCGGGCAGCTCGTGGACGCAGGGCCTGCACCAGGTGGCCCAGAAGTCGATCACCGCGATCTTGCCCGCGAGGTCGGAGAGCTTGAGCGGCTTGCCGTCGAGGTCCTTCACGACGAAGGGCTTCACCGGCACGCGCAGCGGCTCCCACTCGTCGGCCTGCGGGGCCGCAGCCGAGGGCACGAGACACGCGAGCAGGAGAAGGGCGAGCGTCGCGCGCAACGATGTCATCCGCTTCGAGGCTACCAGAAGCGGGGGCTTCGGGTGTCGCGCGGGGCGTCCTTGTCCTATCCTCTCTGTTGCGGTCCCTCCCAAGGGCCAGCCAAGCCGCTCGGAGGCGTGCATGGAACCGACCCCGTCCCACCCGGCCCGGACGCGCACCGAGAAGGACAGCTGGGGCGCGATCGAGGTGGACGCCGAGCGACTCTGGGGCGCACAGACCGAGCGCTCGCGGCAGAACTTCCGGATCTCGGGCGAGCGCATGCCGCGCGAGCTCGTCCACGCCCTGGTTCTGGTCAAGAAGGCGGCGGCGCTCGTGCACGTCGAGCTCGGCCTGCTCGACGCCGCGAAGGGCCGCGCGATCGTGGCCGCGGCCGACGAGGTGCTGGCCGGCCGCTGGGACTCGGAGTTCCCGCTGGTCGTCTGGCAGACGGGCAGCGGCACGCAGACCAACATGAACGTCAACGAGGTGCTGGCGAACCGCGCGAGCGAGCTCCTGGGCGGCGAGCGCGGCGAGACGCGGCTCGTGCACCCGAACGACGACGTCAACCGCGGCCAGTCCACGAACGACGCCTTCCCCACCGCGATCCACGTGGCCGTCACCGACGCCCTGCGCCGCTTCGTGATCCCGGCGCTCGCGGCTCTCCGCGACACGCTGCGCGCCAGGTCCCAGGCCTTCGCCGACGTCGTGAAGATCGGCCGCACGCACCTGATGGACGCGACGCCGCTCACGCTCGGCCAGGAGATCTCCGGCTGGGTCCAGCAGCTCGAGCAGGGCGTGGCGCGTCTCGAGCAGGCTCTTCCGGGTGTACAGGAGCTGGCGCTCGGCGGCACGGCCGTCGGCACCGGCCTGAACGCGCACCCCGAGCTCGGCCCGCGCGTCGCCCGAAAGCTCGCCGAGCTCACCGGCCATCCCTTCGTGACGGCTCCGAACAAGTTCGAGGCGCTCGGAGCGCGCGACGCGCTCGTCCACGCCCACGGGGCGCTGCGCACGGTGGCCGTCTCGCTCTTCAAGATCGCGAGCGACGTGCGCCTGCTCGCCTCGGGGCCGCGCTGCGGGATCGGCGAGATCGCCATCCCCGAGAACGAGCCGGGCAGCTCGATCATGCCGGGCAAGGTCAACCCCACGCAGGCCGAGGCGCTCACGATGGCGGCCGCGCAGGTGATGGGCAACGACGTGGCCGTCGGCACGGCCGGCATGTCGGGTCACCTGCAGCTCAACGTGTTCATGCCGGTGATCGCCCACGACGTGCTGCAGAGCTGCCGGCTGATCGCCGACGGCTGCACGAGCTTCCGCGAGCACTGCGCCCTCGGGATCGAGCCGCGGCGCGCGCGCATCGCGCAGAACCTCGAGCACTCGCTGATGCTGGTGACCGCCCTCAACCCCCACATCGGCTACGACGCCGCGGCCCGCATCGCCAAGACGGCGCACGCCACCGGCAAGACGCTGCGCGAGACGGCGATCGAGCTCGGCCTGGTGTCGGCCGAGCAGTACGACGCCTGGGTCGCGCCCGAGAAGATGACCGGCCGGGGGAAGGAGTGAGCGGATGCCGAAGACGATGTCTCCCGCGGAGGCCGCGCTGCGCGAAGCACGCGCTCTCGTATCCCGAGGCTCACGAGGACTTCCCCTGGGGCGAGCGCGTCGTGAAGGTCAGGGGCAAGGTGTTCCTGTTCCTCGGCAAGCACGAGCAGGTGCTGGGGCTGAGCGTCAAGCTGCCGGGCTCGGCGAGCTTCGCGCTCGGGCTGCCGTTCGCGTCGCCGACCGCCTACGGCCTCGGCAAGAGCGGCTGGGTGACGGCGCGCTTCGCGCTTCGCGAGAAGCCGCCCGTCGACCTGCTGAAGCAGTGGATCGACGAGAGCTACCGAGCCATAGCACCGAAGCGGCTCGTCGCGTCGCTCGAGGCCCCCTCGGGGACGCCGGCGGCCCCCGACGCGGGGGGTCAAGAAGGCCCGCCGGAGAGGCTAAAGAGGCTGTCAATACATGTGCCGAAAGGCCCCGGGGCCTTGTCTATGGCCTCGAATTGGCTACACTTCCAAGGCCCCGAATAGCCGGGAGCCTTGTATGGGAGTATGTTCGTGACAGTGAAGCCATCCATCCTCATGTTCTTCGCCGCGGGCGCGCTCATCGCGCACGTTGCGTGCGGTAGCGGCAGCGCGCCGGCCGCCCCCACGACTCCGGTCCCGACTCCGGTTCCGACTCCCGCTCCGACTCCGCCGCCGCAGCCCGGCGTCGGCATCCCGCCGGCGAGCAGCGGCTGCGGCCAGCCCTATCCGCCTCCGCTCTCCGAGATCCGCATGCTGCTCCACGTCAAGGCGCCCGAGTACTTCACGCTCGACTCGACGCCGATCGTCGGGCCGAACCTCGAGTACTGCACGGCGATCGGCTACTGGGACGGGCGCGACAGGTGCCCGGTCCGGCTCGAGCAGAACGCGGAGCGGCGGGCCTGTGAGGCCTGGCTGATGGGCAACGCCGAGGACACCGGCAAGCCCGGCCCCACCTGGAGTCGCGACCTCGAGCACTGGTGCACAACCTTCGAGGAGAGCGGCTGCCAGCACAACCCGGACAACCCGATGTCGCTCTTCATCCAGGTGGGCGGCAAGTACCAGGCGTGCCGCGGCGAGGACATCTGCGGCACCATCCAGGTGGACCGCTAGAGAGCGGGCGGCCCGCTCAGCGAGCCGGCCGCCCGCTCCGTTCAGGCGAACTGCTTCCAGTCGATCTTCGGGTCGAAGACCTTCTTCGACTTGAGCAGCTTCTCCCAGGTGACTTCCTTCCCGGTGTAGGCCGCCTCGCGACCGAGCATGCTCGAGAGCGCCGACTCCGCGCCGGGCGTCGCCTCGTTCAGCAGCTTGCCGCTCGTGATGCTCTCGATGAAGGCCTTCTCCTTGTTGGCGTCGGCGTCGTCGAGCGCGCCGCGGAAGGCACCCGTCACCGCGGCCGCCGCGTCCGTCGGATCGGGCTTCTTCAGGCCCGGATAGTCCCACGGCGTGTCGCCCAGGATGCGGACCGGCGCGTCGTAGCGCGCCTCGCCGGTACCCTTGGTGCCGAAGTAGAGCATCCCGACGTTGTAGGCCGCGCTGCCGAACTGCGTCGACGCGAAGCTCACGTGGACGTTGCCGGGGTAGCTGAACACGCAGTTGAAGTGGCCGTAGCAGTCGCCGGCGTCGGTGCGCCCGCCGCGCCCGCCCGAGCCGACGGCCTTCTCCGGGTGCCCCTTCAGCATCCAGTTGGTGACGTCGATGATGTGGATGTTCTGCTCGACGATGACGTCGCCCGAGAGTGCGATGTCGTGGACCCAGTTGCGAAACCGGCGCTCGACCGGGCTCGCGCCGGGCCACTCCGGCCGCTTGAGCGCGGAGGCGAGATAGTGGATCTCGCCGGACACCGGCTGGCCGATCTGCCCTTCGTGGATGCGCTTGGCGAGCTCCACGTAGGGCGAGGCGTGGCGGATCTGGAAGCCCACGGCGAGGCTCTGCTTGCCCTTCGCCCGCTCGCCGAGCTCCATCACGTGCTTGGCGCCGGGCACGTCGACGGCCACGGGCTTCTCGAGATAGACGTGCTTGCCGGCCGCGATCGCCGCCTCGAGGTGCGCCGGGTGGAACCAGGGCGGCGTCGCGACGTAGAGCGCGTCGACGTCCTTGCTCGCGAAGAGCGCCTGGTAGGCGTTCAGGCCCTTGTAGAGCTTCGACGGGTCGACCGCGGGCTTCCCGAACTTGGCCGAGACCTCGTCGAGCTTCTTCCTGCCCGACTCGAGCTGATCGGGGAAAGCGTCGCCGATCGCGACGAGCACCGCGTCGGTGTGCTCGAGGAACGAGCTCATCACGCTGCGGCCGCGGCCGCCGCAGCCGAGCAGGCCCATCCGCACCGCGGAGTTCGCCTGGCTGCCGAACACGATCCGCGGCTTGAGGATCGTGATCCCGGCGGCCAAGGCGGTCTTGCCCATGAAGTCACGCCGGCCGATCGCCGCCTCTTTGGGCTTGCTCATGGCTCTGCTCCTCATGCTCGCGCGGGCATTCTAGTCCCCTGCGCGCGCGGGGTGTCAATACACGGTTGAGCACGCGGGGCTCTTGGGAGTAGCCTCCGGGGCGAGCGGAGGACCCCATGAGCACGAGCGACCGACGCGCTTTCCTCGAGACGGCCCTCGCCGCCTCGGCGCTCGCCGCGCTGCGGCCGCGCACGGCCGCCGCTGCCGGCCCGATCAAGAAGGCCGTGGAGCTTTCGATGCTGCCGAAGGAGCTGGGCCTGCGCGAGCGCTTCCAGCTGGCGCGCGACGTCGGCTTCGAGGGCATCGAGATCCTGACCGTCTCGGATCCGAAGGAAGCGGACGAGATGAAGGACGCCTCGCAGAAGACGGGCCTCGTGATCCATTCGGTGATGAACGCCGAGCACTGGCGCTCGCCGCTGTCGAGCGCCGACCCCGCGGTGGTCGCAAAGAGCGTCGCCGGCATGGAGACGTCGCTGCGCAACGCGAAGCACTGGGGCGCCGAGACCGTGCTGCTGGTGCCCGCGGTCGTCAACCCGGAGACCGGCTACCAGGACGCCTGGACGCGCTCGCAGAAGGTGATCCGCGAGCGCATCCTGCCGCTCGCCACCGAGCTCAAGGTGATCGTGGGCATCGAGGAGGTCTGGAACAAGTTCCTGCTGTGCCCGCTCGAGCTCAACAAGTACGTGGACGAGTTCGCCTCACCCTTCGTGCGCGCGTACGTGGACGTCGGCAACATGGTCTTCTACGGCTACCCGCAGGACTGGATCCGCACCGTCGGCAAGCGCACGGTGCGGCTCCACCTCAAGGACTTCCAGCTCGACCGACAGAACGGGAAGTTCAACTGGAAGAACCTCGGCGAGGGCGACATCGACTGGCCCGAGGTCAGGAAGGCACTCGCCGACATCGGCTACGAGGGCTGGGCCACGGTCGAGCTCGAGAAGGGCGACGCCGCCTACCTGAAGGACGTCTCGGCGCGCTTCGACCGCTTCCTCGCCGGCCAGAAGCCAGTGGCGGCGGGAGCCTGATCGTGGCCGTCACGAGACGAGACGCGCTGCGGCTCGCGGCCGCCGCGGCAGTCGCTCCCGCGGCCGCGCGCGCGGAGCAGTCTTCGGCCACGGCGAAGGCGCCGCGGGTGGCGCTCGCGGTCTCCACCTACTCCTACTGGCACTTCAAGACCGAGAAGTACCCGATCGAGCGGGTGATCGAGCACGCGGCCTCGCTCGGCTTCGAGGGCGTCGAGATCCTGCACCGCCAGATGACCGACGAGACGCCGGCCTACGTCAACGGCCTGAAGCGCGCGGCGTTCCGCAACGGCCTGGCGCTGCCGATGCTGTCGATCCACCAGGACTTCGTCGACCCCGATCCCGCGGTGCGGCAGAAGGACGTCGAGCACACCCAGCGCTGCCTCGAGCTCGCGGCCCGGCTCGGCTGTCCCGTCGTGCGGCTGAACTCCGGGCGCTGGAACTCGATCAAGTCCTTCGACGACCTCATGAAGGTGAAGGGCGACGAGCCGCCGCTGCCCGGCCACAAGGAGGACGAGGCCTACGAGTGGTGCATCGCCGCGATCGAGGCCTGCCTTCCCACGGCCGAGAAGGAAGGCGTGATGCTCGCCCTCGAGAACCACTGGGGCCTCACGACGCGCCCCGAGAACCTGCTGCGCATCTACAAGGCGGTGAAATCGCCCTGGCTCGGCATCAACCTCGACACCGGCAACTTCCCCGGCGACCCGTACGCGGGGCTCGAGCTGCTCGCCCCGCACGCCGTGATCGTGCAGGCCAAGACCTACTACGGCGGCGGCGAGTGGTACACGCTCGACCTCGACTATCCGCGCATCGCCTCGATCCTGCGCAAGGCCGGCTTCGCCGGCTGGGTGTCGCTCGAGATGGAAGGCAAGGAAGACCCGCTGGTCGCCGTTCCGAAGAGCTACGACGTCCTGCGCCAGGCGTTCGGGCCGCGGCCGTGAGCTGATCCCCGGCGACCGTCGCGAATCGCACTCGGCTGGTCTACGCTACGGAGAGCCCCCGGAGGTCCGACGATGCGGAAGCATTCCCTCTTCGCCCTGGCCCTGCTCGCTCTCGTCGCCGCGGCCGCGGCCGCGGCGGACTGGCCGCAGTGGCGCGGCCCCGAGCTGCGCGGCACGAGTCCCGAGACGAAGCTGCCCGTGAAGTGGTCGACGAGCGAGGGGCTCGCGTGGACGCTGGCGCTGCCGACGGGCAGCGGCTCGACGCCGATCATCAGCGCCGACCGCATCTACCTGAACGTCGCCGAGGGCGACACGGTCTCGCTCTGGTGCCTGGACCGCAAGAGCGGCGCCGCGACCTGGAAGAAGCCGCTCGGTCCCTCGGCGGGCCACGCGCACAAGAAGCACAACATGTCGACGCCCTCGCCGGTCACCGACGGCAAGCGCGTCTTCGCGATGACCGGACAGGGCGTCCTCAAGGGCTTCACGGCCGACGGGCAGGAGCTCTGGGCGCGGGACCTGCAGAAGGACTACGGCCCGTTCGGGACGAACTGGGGCTACGGCAGCTCGCCGCTGCTGCTCGACGGCACGCTCTACGTCGCGGTGCTCCACGGCATGAAGACCGACGACCCCTCCTACCTGGTCGGCCTCGACGCCGCGACGGGCAAGAACCGCTTCCGCGTCGAGCGGCCCACGAAGGCGCAGACCGAGTCGCCCGACGCGTACACCACGCCGACCGTGGCGCGGCGCGGCGACAAGGTCGAGATCGTCGTCACGGGCGGCGACGTCGTGACCGGCCACGATCCCGCGACCGGGCGCGAGCTGTGGCGCGCGGACGGCCTCAACCCGGACAACAGCCCCTTCCAGCGCATCGTGGCGTCGCCGGTGGCGGCGGGCGACCTGGTGGTGGCGCCCACGCGCGTGAAGCCGATGCTGGTGCTCCGCGCGTTCGGCAGCGGAGACGTCACCAAGAGCGTGCTCTGGTCCTTCGACCGCGGCCCCGACGTGCCGACGCCCGCGACCGACGGCACGCTGCTCTACGTGCTGACGGACAAGGGCCTGCTCTACTGCATGGACCTGGCGACCGGCAAGACGCACTACGGGCCGGAGCGGCTGCCTACCGGCACCTACAGCTCCTCGCCGCTGCTCGCGGACGGCAAGCTCTACATCACGAACGAGGATGCCGTGACGAGCGTGGTCAAGGCGGGCACCAGCTTCGAGCTTCTCGCCGAGAACGTGCTCGAGGGCTTCACCGTCAGCTCGCCCGCCGCCGCCTCGGGCCAGCTCTTCATCCGCACGGCCAGCCACCTCTACGCGATCGGCTCAAAGGCGCGCTAACGCCCGAACCACCAGGCGATCTTCACGAGCAGCACGTCGTCTCCGGGGGCGGCGAACAGGTCCCCGAGGTCACGGCCGAACGCGGGATCGCCGGGGTTGCGGCCGTCCTGGCGGCGGTCGGTCCAGACGAGGTACGCGGCCGAGCCGGGCCGGAACTCGTAGCGCAGCACCGCGTTCACGCGCAGCGACTTGAAGTTGAAGTCGGGAACGGCGATCCGGAACGGCCGTGCCTCGCCGCCCGCGTCGGGATCGATCGTGTAGAACGGCAGCTCGGGATCGCGCACGATCGTGCCGACGTCGCGGCCGTAGCTCGGAAAGTCGTAGCTGCGCGGCGCCGCGAGCTCCTTGATCTCCGGATAGTCGCCGGCCGAGAGCAGCGCCTGCGTGTAGAGCTGGAGCGACAGCTTCGGCGACAGCGCGAGGCTGAGCCGCAGCGGAATCGACACCTCGCGCTGCTCGAGGCCCCCGAAGACGTAGCGGCTGCCGTAGGTCGCGCTGGCGGTGGGATCGAGGACCGTCTGCAGGTACTGCGCGACCGTCTTGACGTCGAGCCAGTAGGGCGTCGCCTGCAGCGTGAGCGCCGTGAAGGGCCGGTAGTTGAGCGTCGCCAGCAGCTGCCGGCTGCGGCTGCCGAACTCGCGGTTCTGGGCGACGAACGAGAGCGTCGTCCAGAGCCGCCGCCGGACGTCGCTCGTCACCCCGAGCGCGAGCGTCTCGATCCCGGGCCGGATCGCGGTCGGTCCGCCGCGCGTCAGCTTGTCGTCCCAGGTGTTCCACGACTTGCCGAGCGTCAGGTCGAGCTTCCAGTAGTTCCGGAAGAGCGCGCTCGACGTGAGCTGCACGCCGTCGCCCTGGGACTCGCGCCCGTAGTTGAACGTCCACCACTTGGCGATCGCGACCTGACGCGTGCGCGTGAAGCGGTCGGGCGTGAGCTTGCGGAACAGCACCTGCCCGTGCGCGCCTCCGCGATCGCTCTGCGTCGCGAAGCCGAGGTCGTTCGGCTCGAAGCCCGGGCTGATGCCCCAGAGCCCGGCGTTGAAGGTCACGTTGCCGCTGTTCTTGTTGAGCCCGAGGCGGCCGCTCCAGCCCGAGAGCGACGTCGCCGCCGGATCGACCGCGACGTGCGGCGCGTCGGGGCGCTGGTAGTAGCGCTGGGACGCGCGCTGCAGCCGCAGCACGGAGGCCTGGCTGCCCGAGAGCGTGCTGCCCGAGAGCCCGCCGGACAGGACCCAGTCGCGGCGGCCGTCGAGAAAGGCGTGGCCGTCGAAGCCGCCCACGTACGCCTGCTGCGGCAGCTGCGCCTCCAGGTTGGCCGCGCGCAGGTCGCGGTTCGTGGCCGTCCCCAGGAACCCGATCGCCGCGCGGGCGCCGAGGTCGCGCTGACCGCGCAGCACGAAGTAGTTGGTGAGCGGCTCGATCTCGAGCTCGCGGCGCGTCGTGCCGTCGGCGATCCGCGCGTACTCGCGGCCCGTGAGCGCCTCCAGCACGCCCAGGTTCCAGCCATGGCTGCGGCCGACGATCTTCGCCGCGCCGAGGATCGTGGTCGAGGCCGGGGCGTCCACGAACGGCCCCGTCGCCTGCCCCTGCGGCGCGCGCCCGATGCGCCGCGAGTAGAAGATGAGCGGCTCAGGGTAGAAGTAGCTGGTGTAGTCGCTCGCGCCGCTGCGGCCGAAGCGCAGGAAGACCTGGCTGCCCTCGGTGAAGAACGGCCGCTTCTCCTCGAAGAAGGTCTCGAACGCCGTCAGGTTCACGACCGCGGGGTCGACTTCGACCTGCCCGAAGTCGGGGTTGAACGCCCCGACCAGCGTCATGCCGGTGCCGAGCCCGTACTCCAGGTCGAGTCCCGCCCCGCCCGAATACGACGAGCCGTCGTTGAACGGGCTGCCGCCGACGGCGGGCTCGATGTACTCGGCCTGCGCCGACGCGTAGGGCAAGAGCTCGAGGTGGCGGCCGGGGTGGATCTCGGCGATGCCCTCGAGGTGGGCCATGCGCGAGACGAGGCCGTTCTCGTTCTTCGGCACGAGCTCGAGCCAGGAGCTCTCGTTCTTGCGGTGGACCACGCGCCGCGCGTTCACGCCCCAGCTGTGGCCGACGACCGAGGGAAAGCGCAGCTGCGAGAAGGGCAGCCGCAGCTCGAGCGTCCAGCCCGACTCGTCGCGCGACACCGCGGACTCCCAGACCGCGTCCCAGGTGACGTCCTCGAAGTTGTCGTCGTAGAGCGCCGCGTCGCGCTGCACCCCCGCCGCGCTCACCTCGAGCACGACGCCGGTGCGGTGGTCGTGCTGCGGGTCGAGGTAGAGCGCGAAGCTGTCGGCCTCCGGAACGGTGTCGCGCCGCGAGAGCTGCCGCGAGATGGAGGCGGGTGCTCTGTCGCGGAGCCGGACGCCCGCGTAGAGCGCGTGGTCGTCGAACAGCAGCCGCAGCTCGGTCGGCTCGCTGGCCGGCTGGCCCTGCTCGGGGTCGCGCTGCAGGAAGCCGTCGGCGACCGGGGCCGCTTGCCACGCCGCCTCGTCGAGCCGGCCGTCGAGCCGGATCTCGCCCGTCGAGCGGAGCGCGCGCAGCACGCGGGCCGATCCCGGCTGACCGGCGGCGGCGGGCACGGCGAGCCCGAGCGAGAGCGCGGCGAGCGCGCCGAGCCTCAGCTGAGCCGCGCCAGCCGTGCGCGCACCTCGTCCTCGAACCTCCGGATCAGCCCCTGCGTGTGAGCGAACACGTCGAGGCTCTCGTCCTCGACGAGCGGCGTCAGGTCCATGGCGAAGTTGAGCGCGTCGGCCTTGTCGATCGCGTGCGACTCGAAGAAGGTCGCGTGGGCCATGCGCCGGCCCGCGACCGCCGCGTCGTAGCGCTTGCCCCCGGTGATCTGCGAGTCGAAGACCCCCGACAGCGCGGCCGCGAGGTTCTTGTGGCGGTCGACGGGGAGCACCTGCTTGTCGCCGTCGTTCAGCCAGTCGAGGTCGCGCCAGATCTCGCAGCCGAGCATGCGCCGCGGCCGCCTGTCCTTCGGCAGCGAGCGCACCGCGGCGAGCGTGCGCAGGCAGCAGGCCACGTGGGTGTCGTGCTTGTCGGCGGGGTTGTGGACGTAGAGCACCTCGGGCCGCACGGTCTCGAAGATGGCCTTGAGGTCGCCGAGCACGCCGGGATGGCCGGCGTTCTTGACGTCGCCGCTCGGATGCATCAGCTGGATCTCGCAGGCGTAGTCGCCGACGACGGCGGCCTTGCGCTGCTCCCGCACGCGGATCTCGATCATCTGCGCGTCCGTGTAGTCGGCGTAGATGCCGGTCCGCGAGCTGCCGGCGCCGTTCGTGACGACGACCCCCGCGTAGTGCTTGTCCTTGCTGCCGAAGCACTCGGCGATGCCGTGGAAGGCCATGAACTCCTGGTCGTCCTGGTGCGCTCCGACGCAGACGTGGGTCGCCCGCCGCAGCGCTTCCGGCATCGGGGTCGCGTCCGGCACGAAGACGTCGGCGTCGCGGCGGGAGAAACGCATCTATGTCCTCTCTTCCGGGACAGCTGACCTTCCGCGGACGTCTTTCCGGGGGGCGCTCTTCCGCCGCGCCCCCCGGGCCCCCCTGGGCGGGGCGAAGGCGAGGCTGGCGGCCGCGATCGCCTGGCCGTGCCGCTTCTCCTTCTCGTCCGGCGTGCGCAGCCGGATCCGCTCGGCGAGCGCCGGGAACTCGTCCTTCAGCACGCGCGAGGCGGTCTCCACGATGCGGTCGCCGCCCTCGCCCGAGGTGACGCGGCCCAGCACGAGCACGTTCTCGATCGCGTAGAAGTCGGCGAAGTGCGCGATCCCGTAGCCGAGGTAGACGCCGATCGCCTCGTAGATCCGGCGCGCCCGCGGATCGCCCTTCGCCATCAGCGCCTGCACCTCGACGAGGCGCTCGGCGAGCGGCATCTCGGCGGGCAGCGCGATCCCCGCCGCGGGCAGCAGGCGGCTCACCGCCTGCTGCGAGAAGTACTGCGCGCCGACGCCCGGGTCGCCCGACCACTCGTCGGCCGGCGCGCCCGCGCGGTAGTCGACCGGCACGAAGGCGAGCTCGTTCAGCCAGGGCGTGATGTTGCCGTCGGGCGTCACGTAGCCGGCGGCGGTGCTGGTCCCGAGCGAGATGCCGAGAACGGCGTTCGAGCGCAGCGACATCGAGCCGGCGAGCGCCGTCACCTCGCCGTCGTTCACCACCTCGAACGGCACGCTCCCCCACCACTGCTGCAGCGCGCGGAACAGGCCGCGGATGTGGCGGTCGAAGTCGGGCTCCGAGATGCCCCGGTAGAGCGAGCCCACGCGCGGCTCGCTGTTGACGTAGACGCCGGCCGCGCTGCCGCCGATCGCGTCGATCCGCGGCAGGTGCTGCGCGGCGCGCCTGATCGTGTCGTTGACGCCCTCGAGGTGGTACGCGGGGTCCTTCTCGAAGTAGGGATTCCACTTCACCTCGTCCGAGAAGACGACCTTGCCGTCGACGAGCGCCGCCGCCTTCCTGTCGCTGCCGCCGAGGTCGAAGCCGATCCGGCAGCCGTCGAGGTGGCGCCCGAGCGGGCGCTGCGTCTCGCGCGCGGGCGGCAGCTGCTTCGCCGCCCTCACCTCGATCGGCGCGCCGAAGACGCGGCGGCCCAGGAAATCCCGGTCGAAGGCGCGGGCGCCCTTGGCGGAATAGTGGCTCGCGAGCGCGCGCGCGACGGCGTCGGCGCCCTTCACCAGCACGGTGGCGCCGCCTTTCTGCCAGAGCAGGAACTTCACGAGCCGCTCGACGTACCGGAGGTTGAGCGCGGCGTTCGCGGCGCTCGTCGGCAGGATGCGCGCGGCGTGGCGGAACACGGTGCCGTCCTGGCGCACGAGAGCGATCCCGAGCGGCACGCCGCCGCGGCTCGCGCGCACGGCGGAGGCGAAGGCGCGGTTCCACAGCACGGCGGGCAGGAAGCCGGGATCGATCTCTGGGCTGTGGCGCGCCTGGACCTCGAGCCGGATCGCCAAGCTCTGGCCTCCTCCCATTGGCGGCAGTCTCGCGTGCGGCGCCGGCTACGCTAAGGGACGCGCTCCGCGGGTGTCAAGGAGCCTATAATCCAGCGCCCGAAAGCACGGCGAGAGCAGCGATGAGCCAGGTGGAGACCGAGATCCGCGAGCAGCCCGACGTGCTCGCGCGCCTGCTGCGCGAGGGCCGCTCGCGCGCCGAGGAGATCGCGGCCAAGATCCGCGAGCGCGCCCCGCGCTACGTGGTGATCGCCGCGCGCGGCAGCTCGGACAACGCCGCGCGCTACGCGCAGTACCTGTTCGGCGCCCACAACCGGCTGGCGGTGTGCCTGGCGACGCCGTCGCTCTACACCGTGTACGGCGCGGGGCCCTCGCTCGCGGGCGCGCTCGTGGTCGGCGTCAGCCAGTCGGGCCGCTCCCCGGACATCGTCGCGGTGCTCGAGGCCGGCCGGCGCGACGGCTCGCTGACGCTCGCCATCACGAACGAGCCCGAGTCGAAGCTGGCGCGCGCCGCCGAGTACGTGCTGCCGCTCGGCGCCGGCCCCGAGCGCGCGGTCGCGGCGACCAAGACCTACAGCGCCTCGCTCGGCGCGCTCGCGATGCTCAGTGCCGCGCTCGAGGCGAGCGCCGAGCGCTGGGAGGAGCTCGGCCGGCTGCCAGCCTCGCTTCGGGCGGCGCTCGAGGGAAACCAGGCGCTCGACGACACGGTCGCCCGCTACCGCTATGCCGAGCAGTTCGTGGTGGTGGGGCGCGGCTTCAACTACTCGACCGCCTTCGAGGTCGCGCTCAAGATGAAGGAGACGAGCTACCTGGTGGCGGAGCCCTACTCGCCCGCCGACCTGCTGCACGGGCCGGTCGCGATGATCGACCGCGGCTTCCCGGCGCTCGTGATCGCAGCCTCGGGGCGCGTGCTGCCGGACCTCTCGGCGCTCATGGGCACGCTCGCCGATCGCCACGCGGAGCTCGTCGCGATCTCCGACGACGCGGGCATCCTCGCGCGGGCGCGCGTCGGGCTGCGCCTGCCGGGGGGGGTTCCGGAGTGGCTCTCCCCGCTCGTCGCGGTGCTGCCCGGCCAGCTCTTCGCGGTCGCGCTGGCGCGCACGCGCGGGCTCGATCCCGACAGCCCGCGCGGGCTCAGCAAGGTCACCGAGACCCTCTGAGAAAGTCTCAATTAGCGTCAAACGATGCAAAACTTCGGAGCGCGCCAACCGATTGGAATCACCCTTGCTGGATCGGTGGACGGATGGTTTGTCCACTCAACTCACAATCGGCTGATCCATAACCCTTTGATTTGACGGGACGAGTCGCGACGCCCGGGGCACGAGTCTTGCCATTCGGCAGCCCAGGGCTGGGTGTCTCGTCGTGGCGCCACGGCCGGAACGCAAAAAGCCAAAAGGAGAATCCAGAATGGCTCATCCGACCCGCTTCCCCATGAGGGCGGCAGTCGTGGCGCTCCTGTTCTGCGCCATGGCCCTGCTTCGCCCTCCCGGCTGGGGCTCAGACCCTCTACGGCTCGATCACCGGAACCGTCACCGACACGCAAGGGGCCGCCGTCCCCGGTGCGACGGTCACCGCGGTCAACACCGGCACCCAGCACCAGGTCTCGGTGCCCACCGACGGCGACGGGAACTTCACGCTCCACAACCTGCTCCCGGGCACGTACGACCTCAGCACGACGCTCACGGGCTTCCGCGAGCTGAAGCAGACGGGGCTGCGCGTCACGGCCAACACCCGCGTGCGCGTGGACATCAAGCTCGAGGTCGGCACCCTGAGCGAGACCGTGAACGTGGTGAGCGAGACGACGCGTGCTGCAGACCGACAAGGCCGATCTCAGCACCGAGCTCGCCTCGAAGGAGATCGTCAACCTCCCGCTCAACCAGTTCCGCAACTACCAGGCGCTGCTCGAACCTGGTGCCGGGTGCGACACCCGCGCAGTTCCAGAACGCCGAGATCGACACGCCTGGACGCGCGCTCAGCACCAACGTGAACGGCATGCAGCGCAACTCCAACGCGTTCCGCATCGACGGCGCCGTCTCCGTCAACATCTGGCTGCCGCACCACGTCGGCTACGTGAACCCCGCGGAGACGATCGAGACCGTCAACATCTCCACCAACAACTTCGACGCGGACCAGGGCATGGCGGCCGGCGCGGCCGTCAACGTCGTCACCAAGTCCGGGACGAACCAGCTCCACGGCTCGGCGTTCTTCCTGCGCAACTCCGAAGGGCTGAACGCGAACACGTTCGCCAACAACGCGAGCGGCCTCACGAAGCCCGACCTGTCCGCCAACATCTACGGCGGCACGCTCGGAGGGCCGATCCTGAAGGACAAGCTGTTCTTCTTCGGGTCGTGGGAGCACTACGGCGCGCAAGTCGGGAAACCAGATCACCTACGCCGCACCCACGGCGAGGATGCGGGCGGGTGACTTCAGCGAGGTCGCGGCGGCCTATCCGGCGTTCCGCCTCTACAACCCGTTCACGGGCGGCGCCGGCGGCGTCGGCCGCGAGCTGTTCTCGAACTACCAGATCCCGTCGAGCATGCTGAACGCCACCGCACAGAAGGTGCTGGCCGACTGGCCGATGCCGAACACGACCGTCGACGTCAATCGCAACGGCATCCTCGACGACATCGTGATCCCGCGCACGGTCCAGAACGACCGCGACAACTTCGACGTCAAGCTCACCTGGCAGCGCAACTCGCAGCACTCGATCTGGGCCAAGTTCGGGATGCTGGACGCCGAGGTCGTGGACGAGTTCATCCTCGGCTTCGACCAGGGCAGCCTCGGCGACACGCGGATCTACACGGGCACGGTCGGCCACACCTGGACGCTCAGCCCGACGCTGGTGCTCGACGGCTACTTCGGCATCGACCGCCAGGAGCAGACCGTGACCGGCCCCGACTACGGCAACAACGTCGGCACCGACCGCTACGGCATCCCCGGCACCAACGGCGGCAACTCCGCGCGAGCGGCATCCCCTTCTTCGACACCACGGGTGCCCAGGGCTTCACGCGCGGCACCGACTACGACTTCGGCACCACGCCCAACTGGATGCCGCTCTTCCGCACCGAGCAGAGCTTCACGTTCAGCACCGGCCTCACCAAGGTGATGACCAAGCACGAGCTGCGCTTCGGCGTCGACGTGGTGAAGCACGAGCTCAACCACTACCAGGCCGAGTTCGGCTCGATCGGCGGCGTCCGCGGCCGCTTCACGTTCGGCAACGACCTCACCTCGACGCCCGGCTACGTCTCGCCCGGCTGGAACTCGTTCGGCGGCTTCCTGCTCGGGCTGCAGTCGACCCAGGCCAAGGACGTCCAGGACATCCAGATGACCGGCCGCGAGTGGCAGATGGCCGCCTACATCCGCGACCGCTGGCAGGTCGGACAGAAGCTGACCGTGAGCCTGGGCCTGCGCTTCGAGTACTACCCGCTGATGACGCGCAAGGACAGCGGGATCGAGCGGCTCGACCTCTCCACCTACGAGGTGCTGCTGGGCGGCCGCGGCAACACGCCCGAGGACGTGGGCATCGACCTCAAGAGCTTCTACTTCGCGCCGCGGCTCGGCGTCATGTACCGCCTCACCGAGGACACCGTGCTGCGCGCGGGCTACGGCCGGACGATCAACCCGCTGCCGTGGTCGCGCCCGATGCGCGGGTCCTACCCGTACGACATCTACTACAACAAGACGGCCGAGCAGTACGGGTGGCTGGGCACGCTGGAGCAGGGCATTCCGGAGGTCCCGGTGCCCGACCTCAGCAGCGGGCGCGTGAAGCTGCCGGCGAACACCTTCATGCGCTCGCCCGACCCGAACGACGTGAACCGCGCCATCCTCCAGCAGGCGAACGTGGCCGTCGAGCACCGCTTCCCGGGCGACATCGCGGTCGAGCTGGCGTACGTCTACGGGCGCTCGGACGGCGGCTACGCCGACCGCAACCTCAACTACGGCGAGCCCGGCGGCGGCCAGGCGGCCCGGCAGTACTTCTCGGTGGCCGGGACCTCCGACATCACCAACTGGGCGGCGCAGACCAAGCGCCGCTACAACGCGCTCCAGGTCGCGATCAACCGGCCGTTCAAGAACGGCCTGCTGCTGAAGGGCGCCTACACGCTCAGCAAGGCCCAGAACGAGACGGACGAGGACGGCTGGGTGAGCCTGCCCTGGTACCACCCCTCGAAGCTCGACGACAACTTCGCGCTCGCCAGCTACGACCGCACGCACAACTTCCAGATGGGCTTCCTCTACGACCTGCCGTTCGCGAAGAACTCGAGCGGGCTGCTCGCGGCGATCGTGAAGAACTGGCAGATCAACGGGATCTTCTCCGCCTACTCGGGGGCGCCGTTCTCGGTCCCCGGCACGAACCCGGCGCTCAACTGCCAGGGCTGCTCGTCGATCGGCATGCTGATCAACGTGCAGGGCGACCCGTCGCCGTCGGGCTCGGCCGGGGCCTACAGCGAGCCGTGGTACGACCCGTCGGCCTTCTCGCAGCCGACCGGCACCGGGATCGACGGCTTCGGCACCAGCGGGCGCAACCAGTTCCGCCAGCCGTCCGTCTGGAACTTCGACTTCGGCGTCTTCCGGGCGTTCCCGGTCGGCCGCTTCCGGCCGGAGCTCAGGGTCTCGGTCACCAACCTGTTCAACCACACCAACTGGGGCCGCCCGGTCCGGACGTTCACCGACCCGCGCTTCATGATGTTCAACCCGGCCGCCGCGCACGAGGTGAACGGGGACTTTGGTCCCGGCACCCGCGAGCGGCAGATCCAGATCGGCCTGCGAATGGAGTTCTAGCTCCTGCACTCCGTCTGGACGGGCCGGGGCGTCTCGCGACGCTCCGGCCCGTTTCCTTTTTCGGAGGCCTTCGCTCAGGGCGCTTCGCGCACCGTGAGGACCTGGTCCGCGGGCACCTTCTCCAGGACCTGGAGCGTGCCGCTCGGCCAGCGGATCAGGACGCGCTCGACGCTCGTCGCGGGCCCGAGGCCGAAATGCAGCGGGCCGGCGCTCGCGGAAGCGTAGCCGTAGGCCGTCGTCGCGTGGTTCCACTGCTGGCGCCAGCGCGTGCCGGACGCCTGCTCCAGCTTCACGACCGCGCCGATCCCGTCGCGGTTGCTCTTCGTGCCGACGAGCCGCAGCTCCAGCCAGTGGCCGGCCGCGGACTCGTTCCGCCACAGCTCGGCGGGCGCCCCGAGCGCGCTCACGACGGCGTCGACGCGCCCGTCGCCGTCGAGGTCGCCGAACGCCGCGCCGCGATGCGCCTGGCGCGGGGCGGCGCCGAGGCCCGAGGCTTCCGAGAGGTCCTCGAAGCGCCCGTCGCCGAGGTTGCGGAAGACGCTGTTCGTCTCGCGGTAGCTGTGGGACTCGAAGCGGTCGATCGCGTCGTTGACGTGCGAGTTGGCCGTGAAGAGGTCCTTGAAGCCGTCGTTGTCGAGGTCGACGAGCGCGTTGCTCCAGCCGCTGCGCGCCTGGACGAAGGCGGCGAGCCGCGAGCGATAGCTCACGTCCTGGAACTGTCCCTTGCCGAGGTTGCGGAAGAGCGGGAAGCCCTCGCCCGCGAGGGCCGTGACCTGGAGGTCGGGCAGGCCGTCGTTGTCGTAGTCGCGGAAATCGACTCCCATCGCCGAGATCTCGCCGCCGTGCTCGGGCAGCGCCGGGCCGGCGACGAGCGCGCGCTCCTCGAAGCGCCCGTCGCCCATGTTCCTGAACAGGAAGCTCGGCAGCTTGTCGTTGGTCACGTAGAAGTCGACGAGGCCGTCCTGGTCGTAGTCGGCGAAGGCGACGGCCATGCCGCGCCCGCGCTGGCGCGCGATCCCGCTCGAGACGCTCACGTCCTCGAAGCGGCCGTCGCCGCGGTTCGTGGTAGAGCGAGAGCGCCACGGGCTCGAAGTGCTTCGGGTGGCAGTAGACGCGGATCCCGCGCTCCGCGTCGCCGCAGAAGCGATCGGGCTCGGGCGCCCACACGGTGTAGTTGACCGCGAGGAGATCGAGCCAGCCGTCGTTGTCGAAGTCGAAGAAGCCCGCCCCCACCACCCACTCGCCGCTCGCGAGGCCCGCGGCGGCCGCCACGTCCTCGAAGCGGCCGGCGGTGTTGCGGAAGAGCTGCTGGCGCTTCACGCCGCCCACGAAGAGGTCGGGGTCGCCGTCGTTGTCGTAGTCGGCGACCGCGGCCGCCACCGAGTAGCCCTCGCCGCGCAGCCCGGCCGCCTCGGTCACGTCGACGAAGCGCCGCTCGCCCTGGTTGCGGAAGAGCCGGTTCGAGTAGCGCGGAGCGTCCTTCGCCAGGCCCGGAACGCTCGCGCCGTTGGTGAAGAAGACGTCGAGGCGTGCAGTCGCCGTCGTAGTCGAGGATCGCGACGCCGCCCGGCATCGTCTCGATCAGCTGCTTCTGGGGCGTCGGGCTGTTCTCGTGAACGAACTCGAGCCCGGCCTCCCTGGCGACGTCCCGGAACTGGAGGGCCGGCACCGGCTGGCCCGAGGGCGGCTCGAAAGCCGCTCCGACGGCAGCGAGGGAGACGAGGACAAGCGCTGGAGCTCGGCGAGCCATGTCAAGAAGCGACGCCTGCGGGTCGGGCCGGAGGCCTGCGGGCGAGACGTTACCACGGGCCCTCCAGGCCCGAGCCGACACGAGCCCCCGGGAACGCGCGACAATTCCGTGCCGCGCGGTGCCGGAGGCAGCTCGGGCCGGCGCGGACCAGGGATGGGCGAGGGCAACGAGGCGACGGGCGGCGACTGGCTGAGGCGGCGGCTCGCGCCGACCGCCGCGGTCTGCCTGGCCTTCCTGGGCCTGCACCTGGGCTGGCTGCGAGGCCGGGAGGCTCAGCTCGCGAGCGACCTGCTGCAGCTCGCGCTCGCCGCGACGGCCGCGCTCGCCTGCTGGCGCACGGCGCGCGGCGAGCCGCTTCTCGCGCGCTGGTTCTTCCTGCTGATCGGCGCGGGCATGGCGCTCTGGGCGAGCGGCCAGGTCCTCTGGATGCTGCTGGCGCCGGGGCTCTTCTCGGGGTGGCTGTTCGCGGTGCAGTACGCCGCCTTCGTGAGCTCCTCGACACCGCTGATCATGGCCTGCGTGGTGCGGCCGGACCGCCCGCGGCCCGGCGCGCTCGGGCTCGCGGCCGACGTGGGGCTCGTCTGCGTGCTGGCTCTCTTCGTCTGCGTCTACTTCCCGGTCGCCGCCATGGCCCTCGGCGCAGAGGATCCCTACCTCGACCTCTCCCCGCTCTTCTACAACCCGCAGCGGCTGATGCTGCTGGTGGCGCTGCTGTGGCTGCTGCGCGGCTCCACGGGAGCCTGGCGACGCCTCTACGACGAGCTCGCGCTCGCGATGGCGGTGTTCCACGGGGTGGGGCTGCTGTCCAATCGCGCGCTCTTCGGCAGCACCTATCGGCCGGGCCTCTACGACCTGCCGTGGGCGCTGCCCTTCCTGTGGATAGCACTCGCCGCGCGCGACTGGGCGGCGCGACCGCGCGAGCGGCCGGTCGCTGCCGATCCCGATCCGCCCGCCTGGGACGACCGCGACTGGCAGGCGGCACGCCAGGGCAACATCGTCGCGATCGGGGCGGTCGCGCTGGTTCCGGCGGTCCATCAGCTCGCGGTCCTGCTGAGCTCGCCGCCGCCCGCGCTGGCGCAGCTGCGCGGCCACATCGCGCTCGGCGGGACGCTGCTCGTGGGCGGGCTCTATCTCGCGCGCCAGCTCCACACCCTGCGGCGCGCCGAGAGCATGCAGCGGGTGCGCGAGGAGCGCTTCCGCGCGCTCGTGGAGAACAGCGCCGACGCGATCGGCGTGGTGGACGCGCAGGGGCTCTTCCGCTACGTGAGCGCGACGAGCGAGCGCGTCACCGGCTATCGGCCCGACGAGCTCGTCGGCCGCTCGCCGCTGGAGCTGGCCCAGGCGGGCGAACGACCCGAGCTGGGCGGTGCGCTGCTGGAGCTCCGCGCGTCGCCGGGGAGCCGCGCAGGGCGCGCGGTCCGCTACCAGCACCGGGACGGCTCGCTGCGCCACGGCGCGCTCGAGATCGCGAACCGCCTCGACACGCCGGCCGTGTCGGGCGTGGTGCTGCACCTGCGGGACGTGACCGAGCAGCGCCGGGCCGAGGAGGAGCGCGTGCGCTCGCGCTCGCTGCTCGAGGCGACGCTGGAGTCGACGGCCGACGGGATCCTGGTGGTCGGGCGCGACGGCCGGATCACGCGCTTCAATCAGAGGTTCGCCGCAATGTGGCGGCTGCCGCCCGAGCTGCTGGCCGCGGGGGACGCCGAGCGCTCGACCCGCTTCGTGCTGGACCAGCTGCAGGAGCCCCAGGACTTCCTCGACCGGCTCGCCGAGCTCTACGCGGAGCCCGAGTCGGAAGGCTTCGACACGCTGCGCCTGCGCGACGGGCGCGTGATCGAGCGCTACTCGCTGCCGCAGCGCCTGGCCGGCGAGGTGATGGGCCGCGTCTACAGCTTCCGCGACGTCTCCGAGCGAACGCGCGCCGAGCAGGCGATGGCGCGGCTGGTCGCGATCCTCGAGGCGACCCCCGACTTCGTCGGCACCAGCGACGCCGCCGGGCGCGCGCTCTACCTGAACCGCGCCGGCCGCCGCATGCTCGGGATCGGGGACGACGAGCCGCTCGGCGACCGCCACATCGCGCAGTTCCACCCGGCGTCCGCCGCCGCGCGCGTGCTCGAGGAAGCGATCCCGACGGCGCTGCGCGAGGGCGCCTGGAGCGGGGAGAGCCGCCTGCGGCGCGCGGACGGCCGCGAGATCCCCGCGCTGCAGGTGGTGCTCGCCCACCGCTCGCCCCACGGCGAGGTCGAGTTCCTGTCGACGCTCGCGCGCGACATCTCGCAGCGCATCGAGGCGGAGCGCGAGCTGCGGCGCAGCCACACGATGGCCGCCCTCGGCTCGCTGGTCGCAGGCGTGGCGCACGAGGTCAGGAACCCGCTCTTCGGGATCAGCTCCACGCTCGACGCCTTCGAGGCGCGCTTCACGGGGCAGGACGACCACCGCGAGTACGTCGGGCTCTTCCGCCAGCAGCTCGACCGCCTGACCCACCTGATGAACGATCTGCTCGAGTACGGAAAGGCGACCCGGCTGCGGCTCGGTCCCGGCCGCTTCGAGGGCGTGATCGAGCACGCGCTCGCGGCCTGCGCGCCGCTCACCTCGCGCGCCGGGGTAGCGGTCGCCACGCAGATCGCGCCCGAGCCTGCCCGAGCTGCGGATGGACGAGCGGCGGCTCAGCCAGGTGCTGCACAACCTGCTCGAGAACGCGGTCCAGCACTCTCCGAGAGGCGGCACGGTCAACGTCCGGGCCGCGCTCGCGAGCGACGCTGCCGGCGCGTGGCTCGAGTGCACGATCGAGGACGACGGCCCCGGCTTCCAGCTCCAGGACCTGCCCCACCTGTTCGAGCCCTTCTTCACCCGCCGCCACGGCGGGACCGGGCTCGGCCTCTCGATCGTGCAGCGCATCGTGGCCGACCACGGCGGCAGCATCGAGGCGAGCAACCGCGCGGACGGCGGCGCCCGCTTCCGGCTGCGGCTGCCGGCGCTCGGCGCTGCGGAGGGCGCGCCGTGAGCGGGACGCGCCGTGCGCTGCGGCTCGCCGGAGCGCTCGCGACCGCCGCCGTCCTGCTGCTGCTCGCCTGGCTCGAGGCCGGGCGGCTCCCGGGCGGCACGGCGCAGCGGGCGAGCGACGTGCTGCAGCTCGGCCTCGCCTGCTTCGCCTCGCTCGCCTGCCTGGCGGCGGCCGCGCGGCCGGGCGCGCGCGCCTTCTGGACCGCCTTCGGGCTCGGCTGTGCGGCGTGGGCCACCGGCCAGGGGTTCTGGGTCGTGCGCGGCGTGCCGTTCCAGCTCGAGGCCAGCTACGCCGAGGCCGATCTCGCGTTCACGGCCTCGACCGCTCTCTTCGTGGCGGCCTTCGTGCTGCGCCCCGATCGCCGCGACAACCGCCGGCCGCTGCTGGTGATCGACGTGCTCGTCGTGCTGGTCGCGATGCTCTACCTGTTCTTCGAGGTCGCGTACGTGCACCTGGCGCTGCGGGAGGTCCCGGCCTACGAGGCCTGGTCGACCTTCCTCTACGACTTCCGCGGCCTCGCGCTGCTGCCGGCGCTGCTCTGGGCGCTGCATTTCGCCGAGCCCGCGTGGCGGCCGGTCTACGCGCGGCTCGCCCCCGCCTTCGTGCTGCTGCAGCTCGGGGGCGGCATCACCAACCAGTCCTTCACCGACGGCATCGCCGGCCCGTATCACGCGGGCTTCTACGACCTGCCGTGGACGCTGCCCTTCGTCTGGATCGGGTTCGTCGCGCTGCGCTATCGGCTGGATGCCGCCGTGCAGCCGCCGCCGCCCCTGCACAGCGCCTGGCAGAGCGCGCGCCGCGCGACGGTGGTCGCGTTCGTGGCCGTGCTGCTCTTCCCGCTCGTCGAGATCCTGCTCGCCTGGGGGGACGAGCCGCGCTCGCCGCGCTCGCAGCTGCGCGCCGCGGCCGCGCTCGCGGGGACGCTGCTGGTGGCCGGGCTCTACCTGGCCCGCCAGCTACTTCCTGCTGAACGAGGCACAGAAGGTGCTGCGCGAGGGCGAAGAGCGCTTCCGCGCCCTGCTCGACACCGGCGAGGACGTCGTCGGCGTGTACGGGCCCGACATGCGCGTGCTGTACGTGAGCGGCGCCATCGAGGGGCTGGGGTACAGGCCCGAGGAACGGATCGGGAAGAACGCTCTCGATCTCGTCCACCCCGACGACGCCGAGCGCGTCCGCGCCGCCGTGCGCGCCGTGCTCCGCTCGCCCGGCGAGCGCGTGATGAGCGTCTACCGCGCGAGCGTCAAGGACGGCAGCTATCGCGACCTCGAGGTCGAGGTCGTGAACCGCCTCGAGGAGCCCGCCGTCCGCGGCCTCGTCGCGAACTTCCGGGACGTGACGCAGAGGCGGCGCGCGGAGGCCGAGCGCGAGCACTCGTTGTCGCTGCTCGAGGCGACGCTGGAGTCGACGGCGGACGGCATCATGGTGGCCGATCTCCAGGGTCGCGTGATGCGCTTCAACCAGAAGTTCAGCGCGATGTGGTGCGTCCCGCGCGAGCTCCTGGCGTCGGGCGAGGAGCGGGCGCTCGCCGCCGTCGTCGAGCAGCTCCAGGATCCGCAGGCCTTCCTCGACGGCGTCCGCGTGATCTACTCGCAGCCCGAGGCCGAGAGCCTGGACATGCTGCACTTTCGCGACGGCCGCGTCTTCGAGCGCTACTCGCAGCCGCAGCGGCTCGCGGGCGAGGTGGTCGGCCGCGTCTGGAGCTTCCGCGACGTGAGCGAGCGCGCCCACGCCGAGCAGGCCGCCGCGCGGCTCGTCGCGATCATCGAGGCGACCCCCGACCTGGTGGGCACCTCCGACGCCACGGGGCGCCCGCTCTACCTGAACCGCGCGGGGCGCCGGATGCTGGGGCTCGCGGACGACGAGCCGCTCGCCGACGCACATCTCGCGCTACTACCCCGCGCGGGAGGTGCGGCGCGTGATGGGCGAGGTGCTGGAGGCCGCGATCCGCGACGGCACCTGGAGCGGCGAGATCGCGGTACGCCAGCGCGACGGGCACGAGGTCCCGGTGCTGCAGGTGATCGTCGCCCACCGCAACGGCGCGGGTGCCGTCGAGTTCCTCTCGACGATCGCTCGCGACATCCGCGAGCGCAAGCAGGCCGAGGAAGAGCTGCGGCGCGGGCAGACGATGGCGGCGCTCGGCTCGCTCGTCGCCGGCGTCGCGCACGAGGTCAGGAACCCGCTGTTCGGCATCAGCTCGACGCTCGACGCCTTCGAGGCGCGCTTCGCGGGGCGCACGGACCACCGCCCGTACGTTGCGGTGTTCCGCGAGCAGCTCGATCGCCTGACCAGCCTGATGAACGACCTGCTCGAGTACGCCAAGCCGGGGGGCGGCGAGCTCGCCTACGGTCCGATCGAACCGGTGGTCGAGCAGGCGCTCACCGCCTGCACGCCGATCGCCGAGCGGGCGCGCGTCGTGCTGGAGAGCCGGATCGCGCCCGGCCTGCCGACGCTGCGAATGGACGCCAAGCGGCTGTCGCAGGTGTTCCGCAACCTGGTCGAGAACGGCGTCCAGCACTCGCCGGCGGGAGGCGAGGTCCGCGTCGGAGCCGCAGTCGTGCGGCGCGGCGGCGAGACGCGCGTCGAGTGCGTGGTCGAGGACAAGGGCCCCGGCTTCCGCGCCGAGGACCTTCCCCACCTGTTCGAGCCGTTCTTCACGCGCCGCCACGGCGGCACGGGGCTCGGGCTGTCGATCGTGTACCGGATCGTGACGGACCACGGCGGCACCATCGTCGCGCGCAACCGCCCCGGCGGCGGCGCCTGCATCACCGTGGGGCTGCCCGTCGCGGCGCGCCACTCGGGCGGCGAGGGCCGCCGCGGCTAGCGCCCGCCGTCAGGGCGGCGTGATCGTCGGCTTGGCGGCCGCGGCGTCCCGTGGAGCCGCGCTCTCGCGGAGCGACTTCCAGGCGCCGAGCGTGCGCTCGGCATCGGCGCTGCGACCCACGGCCTGGTAGGCGCGGGCGAGCTGGAAGTGCAGGCTGCCGTCCTCGTCGACGCCGAGCGCCTTCTCGAGCTCCGGGATCGCCTCGGCTTCACGCCCCACGAGCGCGTACGCGCGGCCCAGCGCTCCGTGCGCGTGCGCGAGCCCCGGGTCGAGGCGCACGGCCTTCTGCAGCAGCGGGAGCGACGGCTCGGGCTGCTGGCGCGCGAGCAGCACGTCGCCCAGCAGGTAGTTGACGGCCGCGGAATCGGGCGCGTCGGCCAGCAGCTCCCGGAGCACGCGCTCGGCGCCGTCCAGGTCGCGGGCGAGCCGCAGCGTCACCGCGAGCTCCTGGCGCCGGCGCGGGTCGCCGGGGGCGAGCTCGAGCGCCCGGCGCCACTCCGCGGCCGACTCGGCGTAGCGGCCCTCGTCGCGCAGCTGCGCCGCGCGCCACTCGAAGAGCGGCGCCGAGGGCGGCAGCGCCTCGAGCCGCGCGAAGGCTTCGCCCGCGAGCACGTTCGCCGAGCGCGCCACCCAGTACGCTGCGGCCGGCGTGCTCGAGCCCGCGGCGGCGCGCAGCACCTCGCGGTGCTTCGCTTCGGCGAAGCGGCACTCGAGCGGCGTACGCGCGCAGTCGGGCGGCGCCAGGCGCCGCTCGCGCTCGTCCTCGAGCGCTGCCCAGTCGGGATGGCCGGTCTCGCGATAGAGGCGCGCCAGCGCGGCGTGCAGCCCACGCATCGCAGGCGCGCGCTCGATCGCCTTGCGGTAGAGCTCGAGCGCGACCTCGGGCTGGCCGCCGTCGAGCCGCGCCTCCGCGACGAGCGCGAGCGCCTGGGCCGACTCGGCATCGCGCCCGACGAGCGTCTCGAAGGCGCGCGTCGCGATCGCCTCGTAGCTGCGTCCGAGCTCGAGCCACACGGAAGCGTCGGCGGGCGTCAGGCGCGCGAGCGTCTCGAGGTGCGGCTCGGCCTGTGCCGGGCGCCCCGTCGCGAGGAGCGCGCGGGCGAGCAGCGAACGGGCCTTCGCGTCGTCCGCGCGAAGCGTGACGGCCTTCTGCAGCGGCGCCACCGCCGCTTCGGCCTGCCCGAGCCGGAGCCGTGCGGCTCCCAGGAAGAACGCCGCCGGAAACGAGCCCGGATCGAGCCGCTCCGCCGCCGCGAGCGGCGCCACGGCCTCGCGATCGGCACCGGACAGCTGCAGCGCCATGCCCAGGTTGAGCTGCAGGCCCGCGTTGGCGGGGGCCGCGGCAGCGAGCGCCCGGTAGAGCGGCACGGCCTCCGCGTAACGACCCGCCGCCATCAGCTGCCTGGCGCGCTCCGACTGCGCCTGGGGACCTTCTTGCGCAGCGGCGGCCGCGGCGGGGCCGGCGAGCAGCAGGCCGAGCAGCGCGCGGCCGAAGGCCGAGGTCGCCCGGTACCGGCGACGGCTCACGCCGGCGCGCCCACCGGCCCGACGATCGCGCGGAAGCGCGCCTCGTCGCGCAGCGTCTCGAGCGCGGGCTCGAGCGCCGCGCGGGCCGCGGTGAGCCGGGGCCGCCGGGCGGCGGCGCGCTCGAGGCAGTCGAGCGCGAGCTCGCTCTCGCCGCGCAGCGCGCGCGCGCAGGCGACGTAGTACGGGCTCATGGCGTCGTCGACGCCGCTGCGCAGGCGGCGCTCGTAGGCCTCGATCGCCAGGTCGAGCGCGGCGCGGCCCAACGCCGGCTCGCCGAGCCGCAGCTGTGCCTCGCCGATCCGCTGCTGCAGCTCGATGAAGATCCTCCCGCGCAGCGCGTGGTCGACGGTGCGCACGAACTCCGCCTCCTGCTCGAACTCGGCGAGCGCCTCCGCGTGGCGCCCCTGCAGCGCCGCCGCGTGGCCGAGCCGCACGTGCGCGCCGACGATCACCATGCCCGGCGCGCCCCGAGACGAAGGCCTGCTGCAGCTCGACCGCGCGGCGCGCGGCGGCCTCGGCCTTCGCGAAGTCGCGCGCCAGCGTCGCGCAGTGCGCGAGCTGGAGCGCGCTCCAGCCGGCGCGCGGGTTGAGCGCGAGCGCGCGCTCGTAGGAGGGCACGGCGCGCGCGAAGTCGCCGCGCAGGATGAAGTGCACGCGCCCGATGCCCGAGTGCGCCGAGGCGTCCATCGGATTGAGGCCGAGCGCCATCTCGAAAGCGGCGAGCGCCTCGTCGGCACGGCCGAGCGTCGTGAAGGCGCCGCCGCGGTAGCGCCAGATCTCGGCCCAGTCGGGCCGGAGAGCGAGCGCGCGGTCGAGCGAGACGAGCGCCCGCTCGCTGAGCTCGGGCGTCGACAGGTAGTCGCCCTTCAGGTCGAGCGTCGCGCCGAGCATCATGTGCGCCCGCGCGTAGTCGGGGTCGAGCACGACCGCGCGCTCGAAGAACACGAGCGCGCGGTCGATCGCGTCCTGGCTCTCGGAGCGCAGGTTCAGCATCGCCTTGGAGAAGGCCTCGTAGGCCGGCAGGCTCTGCGTCTCCTCGGGGTGCAAGGCTTCGGCCGGCAGCTTCTGCCGAAGCCCGCTGGTGATCGCGGCCACCAGGCGGTCCTGCAGCTCGAAGATCGCCTCGCGCGCGCCGTCGACCTGCGGGTGGAGCAGCACGCGGCCGCTCGCGGTCTCGCACACGCGCGCGGTCACCCGCACGCGCTCGCCCAGGCTCTGGTAGGCGCCCGTCACGACACCGCGGGCTCCCACCTCGCGCCCGACACGCACCGCGAGCGCGGGGTCGTCGCGCTCGGCCGGAAGGCCCAGCTCGCGCAGCACCTCGAGCACCCGCTCGCGCGACACCACGACGAGCCCCGGCACGGATGCGAGCCCCGCGCTCACGCTCTCGGCGAGACCGGTCCCGAGCCAGGCGTCTTCCGGGCGCCCGGTGATGTTGGCGAAGCCGATCACGGCGACCGTGTGGTCGCGGCCGGGCGCGCTCGCCGGCGCCTCGCCCCTCGCGAGCGCCTCGAGATCGCGCAGCACCTCGCGCATGTCGGCCGGGCGCGCGGGCGGGCTCCTTCTCGATCATGCGCAGCGAGAGCTCGCCGAGGCCGGCGGCGAGCGGGCTCTCGGCCGAGATCGGCTGCGGCTGCTTCGTCAGGATCGCCTCGACCTGCTCGACCGCGTTCTTGCCCTCGAACGGTCGGCGGCGCGTCAGCATCTCGTAGAGCACGACGCCCAGCGAGAAGACGTCGCTGCGCGCGTCGACCGCGTGGCCGCGCGCCTGCTCGGGCGACATGTAGGCGAGCGTCCCCACGATCAGGCCCTCGAGGGCGCCGTGCCTGCCGCTCCAGGTGAGCGAGTCCTCGTGCGCGGGCGGGGCGAAGCGCGCGAGGCCGAAGTCGAGCACCTTGACGCGCCCGCGCTCGCTCAGCATCACGTTCCCCGGCTTGACGTCGCGGTGCACGATGCCGTGCTCGTGGGCGTCGGCGAGCGCCTCGGCCACCTGCTGCGCGATCTCGAGCACCTGCTCGGCTCCGATCGGCCCCTCGCGCAGCCGCTCGGCGAGCGTCCGGCCGCGGACGTACTCCATCGCGATGTAGGCCGCCTGCTCGCCGCCCGGATCCGCCTCGCCCACGTCGTAGACCACGGCGACGTTCGGGTGCGTGAGCGCCGAGGCCACGCGCGCCTCGCGCACGAGGCGGGCCGACGCTTCGCCGTCCCGCGCGGCCGCCGAGGCCAGCCGCTTGAGCGCGACGAGCCTGTGCAGCCGCGTGTCCTCGGCGAGCCAGACCTCGCCCATGGCTCCCGACCCGAGGCGCTCCTTGAGCCGGTAGTGTGCGAGTCGCTCCTCTTCGGACATGGGCGCTTCCTTCATTATGAGCCGCGCCCGATGGCCCGAAACGCTTGCTTGGCGGTGGGCGCTGTGCTTAGACTGACGCCCAAACCGCCGCGCCCCGCAAGCCCGGCCGAGCCAGTCCGTCGGCCCACGGTGGTTGCGTCGCGCCGGGCCGACAGAGCCATGGGCTGGGTCTTCGCGTACGGGAGCCTGATGGGCGACGCCGTGCTCGCCCGGTATCCGGCCCGGCCTGCGCGCCTCGCGGGCTATCACCGCGAGTTCGCCCACGAGTCGCGCCGGCGCTGGGGCTCTCCCGAACGGCCCTGTCCGATCCTGGGGCTCGTCCAGGGCGGTGAATGCTGGGGCCTCGCGTACGCGGTGCCGCCCGAGGACGAGGCGCGGATCGCACGCGGCCTGGCGCACCGCGAGGCCGCCAAGGAGCGCCGACGTGTCGTCAAGACGGTCGAGACGCCGGACGGCGAGGTGAGTGCCTGGGTCTGGGTGAGCGGCGAAGGCGCGCGCGACGACGCGGCGACGCTCGAGGCGCGGCTGCGCGCCGCCCACGGCATCGTCGGCAACGGCACCGAGTACGTGCGGACCGTGGTCCAGGCGCTCGACCAGCACGGGCTCCACGACCCGCTCGTGAACGCGCTCTGGTCGCGGCTCGTGAGCTGAGCGGCGATGCTGCTCTACATCACCGCCGAGGACGTCCTGGGAAGCGCTCCGGAGCCGCGCGGGCCGGGTCCGCTCCAGGGCGTTCCCGCGACGCTCGGCGCGCTCTACGACAGGGGCATGCGTCATCACGCGCGGCGCGCGGTGCTCCAGTGCGCCGAGCTTCAGGCGGCGCCCGACTGGAAGCTCGACCGCCTCGTGATCCGGATCGCGCTCTACGGCCGCGAGAAGCTGGGGCTCGAGCCCGGGACGCGCGCGGTCGTCTTCGGGCGGCTCGGCTGGCTCTGGCCGGCCGCGGAGTGCGCCGTGCAGGGGTTCGGCGCCGCGGCCGTAGGAATCGCGCACGACGTCCCGGACGACGCGCTCGTGGCCGCGCTGCGGGAAGCGGCTCCGCGCTTCGTCGTGGCGACGGATGCCGCGAGCGCAAAGCGGCTCCTGGAGCTGCGTGCCAGCGGCCTCGGGCCACGAGTCCCGCTGATCGCCGCTGACGCGGGCGCCGGCGCCGGCGAGGTGCTGCCGCTCGGCCAGCTGCTCGAGCTCGGCGGCACGTTCGACACCGCCGAGCGCGCGCAGGCCTTCCGCCTGCTGTGCCGTCGCCTCGACCCGGAGAGCGAAGCGCTCTGGCACGTCTCGGCCCGCGGGACCGAGACGCTCAGCCACGCGCGCGCGATCGAGCGCGTCGCGCTTCGGCTGCGCGCGCGGCCGCCGGAGCGGGGCGACCTCGCGTACCTGCAGCCGCCGAGCGTGACACTCGCCTCCCGCCTCGCGCTGGCGGCGTACGTGGGCGACGGACTGACCGAGACGGCGCTCGGCAGCGACGGTGCTATGGGCGAGGTCGCGAGGCTGCGACCGCACGCCCTCCGCGTGAGCGCCGATTGGCTGGAAGCGGAGTGCCAAGGCTGTGCGCCGCGCTGGCCGGCCGCTCTCGGCCGAAGCGGCGCGCGACGGCGCCTGCAGCAGAGGCTCGGCGACCGACTGCGCTACGTCGAGACGGAACGCCGCGTCGACGAGGCCACCGCAGCGGCGGTGGCGGCCGTGGGGATCGACCTCGTCGTGGAGCAGCCGCTCTAGCGAACGACGAGGCTCGGGGGAAAGGCAACGGAGGAAGACGATGCTGCAGCAGCTGGGCGAGAAGGCGTGGCAGGCGTTCCAGGCGGTCAACGTGAGGGTGCCCGAAGGCGCCTCGGTGGCGCCGGCATGGGCGCCCGGAGCGCTTCCCAAGTCGTACGAGCGGACGCGGCCGCCGCTCGGCTACCCGCGCGAGACCGACTCGCTCTGCCCCCGCTGCGTGGTCGAGACCCGCACGGCGATCCTGTCCGGCGAGCGCGCGCTGTCCGACCTCGTGGACGGGCACCTCGGCGAGGTCAAGGCGACGCTCTACGAGAAGGGCAACGAGGTCTGGATCAGCAAGACCTGCCCCGACCACGGCACCTTCGACGACATCCTCTCGATCGACGCGGCCTTCAGCCGGATGATCGAAGCGCGCTACCCGGGGCGCGACTTCCGGACGCTCGGCGACAAGCTCGTCCACCGCCACGGCACCTCGAGCGTGCGCTACGGCCGCGGCGCGGTGCTCACGGTCGACCTCACCAACCGCTGCAACATGATGTGCAACCCCTGCTTCATGGACGCGAACCAGGTGGGCTACGTGCACGAGCTGACGTTCGAGGAGGTGCGCAAGATCCTCGACGACTCGGTCTCCTTCAAGCCGCGGCGGCAGATGGTCGTCCAGTACTCGGGCGGGGAGCCGACGATGTCGCCGCACTTCCTCGAGGCCTGCGCCTACGCCAAGAAGACTGGCTACACGCTGGTGCAGGCGGCGACCAACGGGCTTCGTTTCGCGATCGAGCCCGAGTTCGCCTACCAGGCGAAGGAAGCCGGCCTCGACATGGTCTACCTGCAGTTCGACGGCACGACCAACGAGTCGAACCAGCACCGCCACATCTCGAACCTGTTCGACGTGAAGCAGATCGCGATCGACAACCTGGCGGCGGCGGGCGTGCGGATCACGCCGGTGGTGACGGTCGTCAACGGCGTCAACAACGAGATGGTCGGCCCGATCTTCGACTACTGCATGAAGAACCACACCAAGATGGGCGGGCCCGCGTTCCAGCCGGTCTCGTTCACGGGCCGCGACGAGGACGTGACCGACGAGGCGCGCCTGCGCCAGCGTTACACGACGTCGCACCTCGCGCACGATCTGGCGCGCTACTACGACGGCCGCATCGACCCGCTGCGCGACTGGTACCCGCTCGGGTCGGCCACCGCGTTCGCCGCGCTCACCGACCACCTGAAGGGGCCGGAGTCCGAGTTCGGCCAGCTCTCCTGCGGCTGCCACCCGAACTGCGGCGCGGCCACCATGATCCTGCACAACCGGAAGACCGACGTCTGGGCGCCGATCACGTCGTTCTTCGACCTCGACCGCTTCTTCCGCGACCTGGACGTCGTCCTCGACTCGGCGCGCGGCCGCGCGCTCACGCTCACCCAGCTGGGCCTCTCGTTCCTGCGCAACTTCGACGAGAAGAAGGCGCCCGCGGGCATGACGCCGATGGCGCTCGTCGAGCTCTTCAACGGCAAGATGGGCGGCAGCGTCACGGGCGAGCATGGGAAGAAGGAGAGCGACTGGCGCATCACCACGATCCTCAGCATGTGGTTCCAGGACCTCTGGAACTACGACTTCCGCCGGACCGAGATGTGCGTGATCCCCTACGGCACCCAGGAGGGCGAGATCTCGTTCTGCGCGTACAACACCGGCGTCGGCTGGCGCAACATCATCGAGCAGATGCGCGCGGTCGCCACGACGAAGGACTGGTACGCGCAGCGCGGACGCCACCAGATCTACGCCGGCAACCGGCCGGTCGCGCTCCCCGACGCTCTCAAGCGCCGGCTGCCGGTCGTGGCGGAGACGGCGGCGGGCGACGCGCACGGCGGAGGCTGCGGGACGGGCTGCGGCTGCGGCTCCTAGTCAGGGGGGGCGCTGCGTCGCGTCCCCCCTCAGACCCCCCCGCTGCGTTCGCCGGAGTGAATCCGGCTCACTACGCCGCCTGCTGCTGGTGGGCTTCCTTCAGAACTGCTTGCGCGAGTCGAGCAGGATCGTGACCGGGCCCTGATTGACGAGGGCGACGTCCATCATCGCCCGGAAGACGCCCGTCGCGACGACCAGCTTCGACAGCCGCAGCCGCTCCACGAAGTGGAGGTAGAGCCGGTCGGCCTCCTCGGGCCTCGCGGCGTCGATGAACGAGGGGCGTCGCCCCTTGCGCGCGTCCCCCAGCAGCGTGAACTGCGAGACGACCAGCAGGCCTCCCCCGGTATCGAGGACCGAGCGGTTCATCTGGCCGGCCTCGTCCGGGAAGATCCGCAGGTTCAGGACCTTGTCGGCGAGCGCCTCGGCGTCGGCCTCGCCGTCTCCGACCTGGACGCCGAGCAGCACGACGAGCCCCGGGCCGATCTGGCCCTTGAGCTCGCGCTCGACGCGGACGGAGGCTTCACTCACCCGCTGGACCACGGCGCGCACGGCTCGCGAGCGTACCACCGGCTGCCGATACCCGTGTTTTGGGCTACGATGCCTAGTCTACCGGGGCTGCCTGGGAGGGAGTCCACCAAGGAGGGGGTCGTTCCATGGCGTATGTGATCGCTGAACCCTGCATCAATACCAAGGACACGGCCTGCGTCGAGGTCTGCCCGGTGGACTGCATCCACCCGAAGAAGGATGCGACCGACTTCGGCGCCGAGACCAAGCTCTACATCGATCCCGAGACGTGCATCGACTGCGGTGCGTGCGTGCCGGTTTGCCCTGTGCAGGCGATCTTCCCAGTCGAGGAGCTGCCGGAGAAGTGGGCGCACTTCACCAAGATCGACGCGGACTGGTACGTAAACCGCAACAAGAAGTAGCGTAGAGCCCCGAGCGTGCCCCCCTCCGAGCGCCGCCGCGACCCGCGCATGGGGATGAACGTGACCGTGCAGGTGCGCGGCCACGATCAGGACGGGACGGCGTGGGAAGAGATGACGGCGAGCGACGACATCTCGTACGGCGGCGCGTCGTTCCCGCTGCGCCACGGCCACGGCGTCGGCCAGGTCCTGCTGCTGTCCGCGCCGCTGCCGCGCAACTTCCGCCGCTACGACCTCGCCGAGACCTCGTACAAGAGCTACGCGCTCGTCCGCAACTCGCGCTCGACCGACAGCGGCACCCGCGTCGTGGGCGTGATGTTCCTGGGCCGCGTTCCGCCCAAGGGCTTCGAGGCCAAGCCGGGCGGCCGCTACCGCCTGCCCACCGACCCGCGCGGAGTGATGACGCCCGCGGCGAACATCTCCGCCGCGGATAGGCGGCGCAACGAGCGGCTGCAGCTGTTCGTGGACCTGAAGCTCAAGCGGGCGGGCATGGCGGGCGTGATGGAGGAGCAGACCGTCACCGAGAACCTGAGCCGCGGCGGGGCGCGCGTCTTCACGACGCTGCCCGTCTCCAAGGGCGAGACGCTCACGGTGAGCGACCTCGACGCCACCGTCAGCTGCGAGGCCGTGGTGCGCAACGTCTACGTCGGGCACGACCGCGTGACGCGGCTCAACCTGCAGTTCCCCGACGTGCGCGGCTTCGAGAAGCTGCTGCTGGCGGCCGGCACGCCGCCGCTGCCGCCGGACGCGGCTTCATGACGGAGCCCGACCCGAGCGGGCGCGTCGCGATCCGGTTCCGCGAGCCTCACACGGTCGGGGCCTTCGGCCTGGTGGCGCTCGAGGACTACGCGCGCGAGCTGACGCGGGCGCGCGCGGCGGAGGCGGTGGTCGCTCCGGGCGAGGGCGAACGGCTGGTCGGCCTCGAGCTCGAGGCGCCGGTGATAGCTCCCCAGGGGAGCGTGCTCGACGACATCGAGGCCTTCGCGCGCGAGCTCGCGGAGCGCGCGGGCGACGGCCTCGGCTGGTCGTAGGGGAGGAGGCGCATGCTGAAGGAATACGCGCGGCTGGCACGCCCGTACTTCGTGCTGCTGGCGATCGTGACGGTCGGCCGCTGGCTGATGGGCAACCGTGTTCGACGTCCCTTACGCGAAGGGAACGGACAAGCTGAGCATCGTCACGCTGACGCTGTTCGCGTCCCTGTTCTCGGCGGCCTTTACGAGGCGCTGGCTCGGCTACAGGCTCGCGCAGGCGGCCGGCTTCACGCATGTTCATGGCCCTGGTGTCCCAGCTCGTCGTGATGAGCTCGACGGCCGCCTCGTACATCCTCGGCATCTCGAGCTACTTCAACCAGCCGCTGGCGATCAGCGGCCAGCCCGAGCCGCTCGGGTTCGCCGCGGCGCTCGGCTTCCGGGCCGTCGGCCTGGTGGTGAACACCCTCATCAACGGCATCGCCGGGGCCCTGGGCTGGGCGCTCGGCGGCCTGCTGCCCGTCCGCGAGCGCTGACTTAGCACCTTGACGTGTCAAATGCTCTTTTGCTAGCGTTTGCGCCGCGCTGGTGATTGTCGCTCTGGCGCCTGTCGGCGCGCCGCCCACGGTGGGCGGCGTCGGCGTGAGCGGGCGCGCACGTAGCTTTCGCCAGGCAAGGCTAGGGAGGCCTATACGTTCATGGTCGAAGGTACGGTGAAGTGGTTCAACGAGTCGAAGGGATTCGGCTTCCTCTCGCGTGAGGGTGGGCCGGACGTGTTCGTCCACCACAGCGAGATCAAGGCGGAGGGGTTCCGGACACTCAACGAGGGTGACCGCGTGCGCTTCGATGTGGTCGACAGCCCGAAGGGGCCGCGCGCTGCGAATGTAACCAAGATCGGCTAAGGGACTCTTTCGAGCCACTGAACCGAAAGGCGCCCGGGGCCGCAAGGCTCCGGGCGTTTTCCTTGTCTGGGGGGCGCTGCGTCGCGCCCCCCAGACCCCCCCTTCGCTCGCGGGAGTGAATCCCGCTGCGCTCCGCGCCCGTGGCCTGTTGGCTGCGCCGCACCCCCTAGACTCCCCACGCCCTACGGCGGAGTGAATCCGCCTGCGTGCGCTGCCCGTGGCTTCTAGGCCGTTGATGGCAGGATCGCGCCCCCCTGCCCCCCTCTTCGCTCCGCGCGGAAGTGAACTCCGCTGCGCTCCGCGCCCGTGGCCTGTACGCCGTTGCATAGCGGGATCGCGCCCCAAGGCCGCCCCTCGCTCGAAGGGACTTCAAGTCTTGCTTGAAGCAACTCGTTCCGGAACGAGTTGTCGTGCTCGCGCTTCGCCAGGCGCTTCGCTCGCGTACCGCGCTCGGCTCGGGCTCGACCGCTGATAGCATGCGCCGCGTGAGGCCGACCTCCACGGACGCGCTCTCCGGACGGCTCGAGTCGCTCGACGTCTTTCGAGGGGCGACGATCGCCGCGATGATGCTCGTCAACAACCCCGGGGACTGGAGCACCGTCTACTGGCCGCTGCTGCACGTGCCCTGGCACGGCTGGACGCCGACCGACCTGGTCTTCCCGTTCTTCCTCTTCATCGTCGGCGTGGCGCTCACCTTCTCGAAGCGCGCCAGCTTCCGGGAGGCGCTCGTCCGTGCGCTCAAGCTGATCGGTCTGGGGCTGCTGCTCGCCCTCTACCCCTATTTCCCGTTCCTCGAGCTGCGCTGGCCGGGCGTGCTGCAGCGGATCGGAGTCTGCTACCTCGCGGCCTGGGCGGCCCGGCGCTTCCTGGGGCCGCGCGGCCAGGCCGTGCTGGCTGCCGTCCTGCTCGTCGGCTATTGGGGGCTCATGACGAAGGTGACGGGGCCGGAGGGCCATCCCCCCAACCTCGAGATGCAGACCAACCTCGCCGCGCAGGTGGACCGGATGCTGCTCGGCGGGCACATGTGGGCGGCCACGAAGACCTGGGACCCGGAAGGCCTCGTCTCGACGCTGCCGGCGATCGCGACGCCGCTCCTGGGGCTGCTGTGCGGCGCGTGGCTTGCGGGCCGCCGCGAGCGGACGCCGTTTCGCACGACGCTCGGGCTCGTCGGGGGCGGCCTCGTGCTGACGCTCCTCGGTGTGCTCTGGGGCGAGGCGGCTCCGCCCGTGCTGCTCTTCCCGATCAACAAGAACCTCTGGAGCCCGTCGTTCGTGCTCTTGACGGGCGGACTGGCCTCGGCGTGCCTCGGCCTGGCCTACGCCGTCGTCGACGTCGCCGGTGTGCGCCGCTGGGCCGCGCCGCTCGTGACCTACGGCCGCAATCCGATCGCCGTCTACGTCGCGGCCGGCATCCTGGAGGACACCCTCAACGCGATCAAATGGCCCGCCGCGGACGGCGCCGTGCTGAGCCTCCACCAGCGGCTGTACCACCTCTTCCCCGCGAGTGTCCTGCCCCCCTACGCGGCCTCGCTCGCCTGGGCGCTGATGATGGTGGCCGTCTACTACCTGATCGCGGCGTGGCTCGACCGCCGGAGGATCTACCTCAAGGTCTGACGCCTTCAGCCCTTGCCGGTCTTCTTGAGCTCGGCGAGCACGGCGAACGGATTGTTGAAGGCCGGTCGCCGCGGGTCAGGCCGCTTTTCGGCGACGGGTCGCTCCCGCGGGGGCCGGCCCGCCGCAACGGGCGGCGCGTCGCGCGCCGGCCGCCGCGGAAGGCCGTTCCGCAGAAGGCCGTGGCCGCTGCGGCCTCGGCCGCTCCTTCGGCGCGGCGCGGCGCGCACCCGGCGCCGCGGCGCCCTTCGCCTCCGCCGCGGCGCTCGGCGCGGCCGCGGCCGGCCGGCGCGCCGCCGGGCGCGCGGAGGGCTTGCGAGGCGGTCCGGGCTTGCGCTGGGGCTGCGGCCGCATCGTGAACGACACCTGCTTCTTCTCGAGGTCCACCTTCAGCACGCGCACTTCGACGCGGTCGCCGGGTTGCAGCGCCTGGGCCGATCCGGCTCCGCGCGCCGGGCCGAGCTGGGAGACGTGGACGAGCCCGTCGTGCTGGGCTCCCACGTCGACGAAGACGCCGAAGCTGGTGACGTTCGTCACCAGGCCCGGACAGACCATGCCCGGCTTCAGCTGATCGAGCGAGCGCACGTCGTCGCGGAACGCGAACGGCACGAACGCCGGCCGCGGGTCATGGCCGGCCTGCTTCGAGCGCCCTGACCACGTCGGCCCTGGTCAGCGGGCCCAGCTCCGGCTCGAGCTCCACGGCCTCCCGCACGAGCGCCGCTCCCGAACCCACGAGGTCGGCCACGGTCTTGCCGTGCCGCCCCGCCAGCGCCTCGAGCGCGGCGTAATGCTCGGGATGGACCGCGCTGTCGTCGAGCGCGTGATCGCCGCCCTTGACGCGCAGGAAGCCGGCGGCGTGCTCGAAGATCGCGGGTGTCACCTGCGGCAGCTCGGCGAGGGCGCGCCGCGAGGCGAAGCGGCTCGCGGCGCGGTGCTCGACGATCGCGGTCGCGAGCGCAGGCGACAGCCCCGGCACGCGCGCGAGGAGCGCGCGCGGCGCCGCGTTCAGGTCGACGCCCACGCTCGCCACGGCGTCGTCCACCACGGCATCGACGGCGCGCTGCAGCAGCGCGTGCGGCACGTCGTGATGGTGCTGCCCCCAGCCGAGCGCCTTGGGCTCGAGCTTGACGAGCTCGGCGAGCGGGTCCTGCAGCCGGCGCCCGATCGATACCGCGGCGCGCACGGCCGGCTCGGACTCGGGCAGCTCGGCGCGCGCCGGCTCGCTCGCCGCCCAGCCGTTCGCGCCCGACTCGCTCACGAGCACGACCGGCGCCTCGAGGGACGCGGACGCGCAGAGCGGCGCGCGCCAGGAGCTCGACCTCGCGGCAGCCCGAGCCGTCGCCCACCGCGACCGCAGCGGCTGCGTGCTCGCGGGCGAAGCCGGCCAGCGCCTCGCCGGCCGCGGCCTTCTGCTCGTCGCTCGCGAGCTCGACGACGCGGCTCGCCACGAAGCCGCCCGCCGCGTCGAGCGCCGCCATGCGGCAGCCGCTTCGCGGGTCGGGGTCGATGCCCAGGACCGGGCGCGCGCCGAAGGGCGCCGCCAGCAGGCGCCGCCGCGCGCTCTCGGCGAAGCCGGCCACGATCACCGCATCGGCCGCCTCCTTGAGCACCCGGTGCACCTCGTTCTCGATCCCGGTGCGGACGTCGTTCTTGAGCGCGATGCGGCTGGCGTGGCGCAGCACCTCGGCCCCCGGCGAGTCCGGCACGCTGCACGCGGCCGCCTCGAAGGCGGCCAGCAGCCGCGCCTCGAACTCGGCGTCGTCCGCTGCGCCGCCGAGCGAGAGCTGGAGCTCGTCCTCGGCCTGCCCCCGGCGCAGCGCCAGGTAGGTCGGGGCGTGCTGCGGCTCGCGCAGCGACCGCGACCCGCTCCTGGAAGGAGAAGTAGGCCTCGAAGCGCGAGTGCGGCTTCGCCTTGGCGGTGCGCGCGGAGCCGAGGCAGCCCTTCTCGAAGTACTCGCGGCGCACGAGCGCCCGCAGCTCGGGCGCGCCGGCGAGCCGCTCCACGAGGATGTCCCGCGCGCCCTCGATCGCCGACTTGGCGTCGGGCACGGCCTTCTCCTCGTTGCGGAAGGTGAAGGCCCACAGCTCGAGCGTCTGGCCCTCCTGCGGCTGCTCGCTGCCGTGGCCGCAGTTCCAGATCCAGTCGGCGAGCGGCTGGAGCCCCGCCTCGCGGGCCGCGAGCGCGCGGTTCTTCTTCTGCTGCCGGTACGGGTGGTAGAGGTCCTCGAGCGCGTCGGGGTCGAAGGTCCCGAGGATCCGCTCGCGCAGCTCGGGCGAGAGCGTCGCGTGCCGCTCGATCGACTCGACGATGATCGCCTGACGCGAGCGGACCTTGGCGGCGAGCTCGCCGGCCTCGAGCACGCGGCGCACGGCCCGCGCGTCGAGGCCGCCCGTGCGGTCGCGGCGGTAGCGCGCGATGAAGGCGCAGGGCGCGCCCGCCTGCGCGAGCTCCAGCACGGCGCGCGCGGCCGCGACCGGGATCTCGGGGTGGCGCGCGGCGAACCAGGCGTCGAAGGCGGAGGGGAGCGTTTCGGACACGGCGATTCGGGAAAGGCCCCCATGCTGCCATGTCCGGGCTCACGGGAAAAGACCCGGCCTCGACCCGCCCCGGGACGGGCGCGGACGTGGCGGGCCGCGGGCGTGCGTGCTACCGTTCGCGCGTGGCGCCGGAGCCCTTCTTTCCGGAGGCCTTTCCCGTGCCGCCCGACGCGGGGAAACGCCTCCGCGCGCTCGACAAAGTCGAGCTGCACCAGCACGTTGACGGATCGATCCCGGCCGACGTGACCTGGGAGCTGATGCACCATTACCGGCTCAACCCCGTCGACTCGCTCGACGAGATGCGCCGGCACCTGGAGATCCAGGAGGGCGAAGAGGGGACGCTGCTCGCCTACCTGGACAAGATGCACTACCCGCTGTGGGTGACGCAGTTCTACGAGAACATCTCGAAGGTGGTGGAGGAGATCGCACTCGCGGCCGCCGCCATGGGCGTCAAGACGCTCGAGCTGCGCTATGCGCCGCTCATCCACACCTACGCGGGGCTCACGCCGCGCCAGTCGATCCGGGCCGCGCTCTCGGGCATGAACCGCGCGCAGCGCAAGAACCCCGAGATGAAGCTCGGCCTGATCGTGATCACGATGCGCCAGCACGGGCCGCACATCGCGAAGATCCTGGCGCGCCAGGCGCTCGCCGAGGCGCAGCACCTGCACGAGCGCACGGGCGTCGTGGGCTTCGACATCGCCGGGCCCGAGCGCGGCAATCCCCCGCGCCTCTTCAGGAGCGCCTACGAGATCGCGCGGCTCGGGCGGCTGGGGCTCACGGCCCACGCCGGCGAGGACGCGCCCACCGACTACGTCTGGCAGGCCGTCGACGAGCTGGGCGTCGATCGCATCGGCCACGGCTGCGCCGCTGCGCGGGACGCAGAGCTCCTGAAGCGGCTCGCCCGCGACAAGATCGCGGTCGAGGTGTGCCTCTCGAGCAACTACCACACCGGCGCCGTGCGGCGTGGCACCCGCCATCCCCTCCACGCCTTCCTGGAGGCGGGCGTGCCGGTCGCCCTCTGCAGCGACAACAGCACGGTGTCGCGCACCGACGCCCTGCGCGAGTCGCTCCTGGCGGCGGCGCAGGTCGGCCTCGACGCGGTCGTGGCCATCCACGAAGCCGCCCGAGCCCACACCTTCATCCGGCCCCAGACGGCGCTGCCGGGACGGCCGGACCGCTGACCCGCCTGACGCGAAAGCAGACAGGCGGACACGCTCGCCGTGGCGCAAAGCGAGCGGCAGTGGCGCCAAGTGCTTGCGATTCAACGACCGCGGCAGCGGGCATCGCGCTTGCTATTCAGGGAGTGGGGTCGCAAGAACGCGGCCGACCGGCGCCGGGCGGCGTGGCGGGGTGGGGTTGGAGGGAGCCTCGCTTCGATGCGCTGACCCGGAGGTGCGGGGCGGTGAAGGGCGTTCGAACCGGCCCCCTTTCTTTTTTCTGGGAGGCGCTGCGTCGCGCCCCCCAGGTCGATCAGAGATGAGCGAGCCGCGCGAGTGCCCGTTCTGCACCGCGAGCCTCGGCCACACGCTGCACGCCGAGCAGCTGTCGCCCGGCGCGCTCCTGCTGGTGGCCGCCAACAATCCCTGGTGGCGCCCGGAGGCGGGCCTCTGCGACGAGTGCGCCCGCGGCTTCGAGAGCGCGCTCGGCTACGTCATGAGCCACGCGGCGGGATTCGCGCACGGCGGCGTGCCGATCCTGCCGACGCCCGTGCGGCTTTCGGCACCGGAGGCGCTCAGCGGGCGCGGGGCGACGATCGCCTTCCTCGACTCGGGCTTCTACGCGCATCCCGACCTCGTTCGCCCGCGCAGCCGCATCCTGGCGTACGTGGACGTCAACAATCCACGCGCGCGCCTGCGCGATCTCGAGAAGCCCGACGTGTCGAGCTGGCACGGCATGATGACCTCGGTCGTCGCCTGCGGGAACGGCTGGCTCTCGGACGGCCTCTACCGCGGCCTCGCGGCGAGCGCCAAGGTCGTGCTGGTCAAGGTCGGCAGCGCGAGCCGCATCCGCCACGACGACATCCGCCGCGGCCTCGCGTGGGTGACGCGCAACCGCAAGCGCTACGGGATCCGCATCGTGAACGTGAGCTGCGGCGGCGACTACGAGGCGAGCTACCTGGAGGACGGCCTGTCGCGGGCCGCCGAGGCCGCGACGCGCGCCGGGCTCCTGGTGGTCGCCGCTGCCGGCAACCTGGGCAACAAGCCGGGCCATCCGGTGCTGCCGCCGGCCTCGGCGCCGTCGGTGCTCACCGTGGGCGGCCTCGACGACAAGAACCGGCTGCCGTTCTCGGGATACGACATGTACCACTCGAGCTACGGCCCGACGGTCGACGGGCTGCAGAAGCCCGAGGTGATCGCGCCTGGAATCTGGATAGCCGCGCCGATCCTCCCCGGCACGCCGACGGCCGACCAGGCGGCTCTGCTCGCGCGCCTGGCGCGCACGAGCGACGACGAGCTGCGGCACGAGCTCGAGGCGGGGCGAGGCATCGACGCGCAGCTCGACGCCGCGAGCGGCCTCGAGCCTCCCCTGGTGCGCCAGCTCGTGCAGGCCAAGATCCGCGACCACAACGTCATCTCCGGCGCCTACAAGCACGTCGACGGCACGAGCTTCGCCGCGCCGATCGTGGCGTCGCTCGCCGCGCTGCTCGTCGAGGCGAACCCCGCGCTGACGCCGCGCGAGCTCAAGCTGGTGATCCAGGCCACGGCTCGCCGGCTTCAGCACGTCGACGTCGACCGCCAGGGCTGGGGCGTCGTCGACGTGCGCCGGGCGTGCCTGGCGGTCTCGCGTCGCCCGCTGCGACCGTCACCCAGAAAAGGCCCGGGGCGCCTCGTGAGGCGCCCCGGGAGTCCGACCTAGAGGGTCATCCCCTATTCGGGGGGTGGGAGTTTCTGAGATGGGATCTCGATAGGTAGGAAAGCAGTTGCACGTCTGCCGGACTTCAAGAGCAAGCGTCGTGCCCGGGGTTGGATGCGCGAGCCCGTGCCCGCAACGGACTCTTGTCGCGAGCCTTACGTCGCGATGAGCGACGGCGCTGCGGCCACACTCCCGTCCGAGCGTCAGAACGAATTTCCGGCAGCTGGACGAGAGGCCGCGATTCCTGCGCGCGGCTTTTCGTCAGCGCGTCAGTGGCCGACCTTGAGCCTCGCCGACTCGAGCTCGTGCGCGCACTCGTGGCAGATGAAGTCGTACCCCGAGTAGATGTCGTAGACCTTCAGGCAGTCCGCGCAGGCGAAGCGCTCGCAGATGTCACACTGCAGCAGGGCGGCGTTGTGGACGATCTCGGCGCCCCGTCGGTACTCGAGCCGGCTCTCGGTCACGGCCTGCCGACACGACTGACAGCTGCCAGGTGGCTCCATAGGGGGGTCCCGCGACGGCGGCGGCGTGAGGCGAGATTTACGATAGCATAGTCCTACAGGGTGCGTGACAGGTCCGGCCGGCCCGAGGGCCCAAGGGAGATATAATCCCCGCCCCGCTGAATGCAAAGACGTTGGGTTACAAGGACATAGCAAAACTTTGCCGACGGAGCCCTGAATGACACGAGCCTTCATCACCCTGGCCGCACTCGTTCTCCTCGCCTCCCCCGCCCTCGCCCAGCAGTCGAAGCTCGACCAGGCGTATGCGAAGGCTCTCGAGCAGGTCGCGAAGGGCCGGCCCGAGGACGCGGTGAAGACGATGACCAAGGCCGCCGCCGAGAACGGCGCCGAAGGTCAGATGGCGCTCGGGCGGCTGCAGGAGCGGCTCGGCAACCTCGACGAAGCGCAGGCCGCCTACACCCAGGCGCGCGGCTCGGCGCAGGGCGCCGCCAAGGGCGAGATCCTCGCGGCGCATCTCGAGCTTCACGCTGCGGCGCGGCACCGGCAAGGACGCGCTCGCCATCGCGAACGAGGCGCTCGTCGCGGCCCCCGGATCGGCGAGCGGGCTCGCGGCGCTGGCGCGCGCGCTCGTCCGCAACGAGGACGGGCCGGGCGCGCTCGCGGCCGCCGACAAGGCCGTCGCCGCCGGCGCGTCGAACGCGATGGCGCACGTCGCCCGCGGCGAGGCGCTGATCGCGCTCGGAAAGAACCCCGACGCCGAGCAGGAGCTCAAGAAGGCCGTCGAGCTCGACCCGAAGTCGGCGCTCGCGTACTCGCGCCTGTCCCGCGCGCAGTTCTCGCAGACCGGCCGCGCGACGGACGCGGTCGCCTCGGCCAAGAAGGCGACCGAGCTCGACGACAAGTTCGGCGAGGGCTTCGCGATGCTCGGGCTCGCGACGCTCGCCGAGAACCCGAAGAGCTGGAGCGACGCGATCGCGCACGCCCAGCAGGGGGCGTTCCTCGACCCCACGAACCCGCTCGTCAACACGGCGGTGGGCAAGATCTTCGAGACGAGCGGCCAGTACGAGCAGGCCGCGGGCGCCTACCGCAAGGCGCTCGTCGACCGACAACGGCTTCGCCCCGGCGCGGCTCGCTCTCATCCAGGCCGAGCTCAACCGAGGCAACCGCGACGCGGCGCTCGCCGAGGCCCAGAAGGCGTCGGCCGAGATGCCGACGAGCCCCGAGATCCAGATGCTGGTCGGCGAGATGGCGATCCGCAAGGGCGACTACGCCGCGGCGCTCGGCGCGCTCGAGAAGGCGACCAAGGGCCTGCCCGGCAACGCCGACGGCTGGGCGCTGCTCGGACGCGCCTATCACTACAACCGCCGCTTCGACGAGGCCGCCGAGGCCTACAAGAAGGCCGTCTCGCTGTCGCCGCTCAACATCGGCTACGCCACGACGCTCGGCCTCGTGCTCGGGCAGGCGGGCGAGCTCGACGAAGGCCTCGCGGTGCTTCAGAAGGTGACGACCTCGCCCGGCTACAAGGACGCCGCCGGCTGGGTGAACCTCGGCTGGATCTACCGCAACATGAACCGCGCCGACGAGTCGATCGCCGCCTACAAGAAGGGCCTCGAGCTCGACCCGAAGCAGGAGCAGGCGGCGCTCGGGCTCGGCTGGGCCTACTCGTACACGAAGAAGTACGACGAGGCGATCAAGGCCTACGAGCAGGCGATCCAGATCGACGCGAAGGAAGCGACCCCGGACGCCACCATCGGGATCGCCTGGAGCTACTTCTTCAAGCGCGACATGGCGCAGGCGCGCGCCTTCGCCGACAAGGCGACCGCTGCCGGGCGCAACGGCGCTCTCGTCAAGGAGAACGTCGAGAAGTACGAGAAGGCCGTGGCGAGCGGCGCGTCAGCGACCGAGGCCGAGATGGATAAGGCGCGCGAGCAGCAGCAGGCCTACGAGCAGAAATCCAAGCAGCTCGAGCAGGCGAACAACGCCGTCCGCTCGCGCAACCCGCAGACGCGCATCAAGGCCGTGCAGCAGCTGGTCGCGGCCGCCGGCGCCGACGCGGTCCCGGCGCTCGTCGTCGATGATGCAGACGGACCCCAACTTCGACGTGCGCATCGCGGCCACGAACGCGCTCGGCGGGCTCGGTCCGGCGGCGAAGGCCGCGCTTCCGAACATCGACGGGATGCTGCGCCAGCCGCCGTACACGGCGCCCGTCGGGTCCGCGAACGCGGAGCAGCTCGACGCGGAGATGAAGGACGGCGACTACCGGCGCGCGCTACGCGAGGCTCGCGCGAAGATCGCGCACTAGGCCCACCGTCCCGGCACGCTGACCCGGCACTCCGGGCAGCGGCCGCCCGCGTCGATGCGGTTCTGCAGCACGCGGTAGCCGATCCGCTCGACGAGCAGCGCTCGGCAGCCGGGGCAGTACGTGTTCTCCCAGCGGCGCACGGCTCCGGGGAGGTTGCCGGCGTAGACGAAGCGCAGGCCCTCGGCGGCGCCCGTCTCGGCCGCGCGCAGCAGCGCGCGCACCGACGTCGCCGGGCGGTCCTCCATGCGGTAGTCGGGATGGAAGGCCGTCACGTGCCAGGGGATGTCGGGCGAGACCGAGACCAGGAAGCGCGCGATGTCCCGCAGCTCCTCGACCGAGTCGTTGAAGCCCGGCACGACGAGCGTCACCACCTCGAGCCAGAAGCCCTTCTCGTGCAGCGCGCGGATCGTCCAGGTGACGCGCTCGAGCGTGCCGCCGAGGTCGCGGTAGGGCCGGTCGCGGAAGCCCTTCAGGTCCACCTTGTAGAGCGAGACCCAGGGCCGGATGTACTCGAGCACCTCCTCGGTGCCGTTGCCGTTCGAGACGTAGGAGCACACGAGGCCCTCGGCCTTCGCGTGGCGGAAGACCTCGACCGCCCACTCGCTCGTGATCAGCGGCTCGTTGTAGGTCGAGGTCACGATCCGCGCGCCCGCCCGCTTCGCGGCGCTCACGATCCCGGCTGGAGTCGCCGCCTCGGAGGGCGCCGTGGCGGACTCGTCCCGCAGCGCCTGCGACGTGATCCAGTTCTGGCAGTAGCCGCAGTGGTAGTCGCAGCCGAGCATGCCGAAGGAGAGCGCCCGCGCGCCCGGCAGCGCGTGGAAGAAGGGCTTCTTCTCCACGGGGTCGAGCTGCAGGCCGGCCACGTAGCCGAACGGCACCTTGAGCGTCCCGGCCTCGTTGAAGCGCACGCGGCAGATGCCGTCGCGGCCGGGCGGGATCAGGCAGCGGTGGCCGCAGGCGAAGCAGCGCACGCGCCCGTTGTCGAGCCGCTCGTAGAGCTGCCCCTCGCGCGTGGAACGCGCGAGGATTTGAGCCAGCGTCTGGCCCGCGGTCGCCACTTTCGCTCTCCCTCTCGATTATGCGCCCCGTCCGGGAGGCTCCGCCTCGCCCGGCTATACTCCGCCCGAGAGGTCTCGGCATGAGCGGTGTGCGCGTGGAGCGGGACGGCCGGCTCGCGGTGCTGCGGCTCGACAAGGCGCGTGGCAACGCGATCGACGAGCCGCTCGTGGAGGCGCTCGCCACCGCCGCGGCCGAGCTGGCGCGCGACGACGACGTGCGCGGCGTGCTGCTCGCCTCGGCGCATCCCAAGCTCTTCTGCCCCGGCCTCGACCTCGTGGCGCTCGCCGCGTACGACCGGCCGTCGATGGAGCGCTTCATGGCCGCCTTCGCGGTGGCGGTCTGGGCCCTCTACGGCCTGCCGAAACCGGTGGTCGCCGCCGTCTCGGGGGCGGCCGTCGCCGGAGGCTGCATCCTGGCCCTGACGGCCGACCTCCGCGTGCTGAAGCGCGGCGCGCCGATCGGCCTCAACGAGGTCAAGGTGGGAGTGCCGCTGCCGTGGTCGGTGACGCGGCTGCTGCGCGCGACGGTGGCGCCGCAGGCGCTCGCGCGCATCGCGCTCTTGGGCCGGAACTTCAGCGACGAGGCGGCGCTCGAGGCGGGTCTCGCCGACGAGCTCGCCGAGGCCGAGGGCTTCGAGGCCTGCTGCCGCTCGCGGCTCGAGGAGTTCGTGGACAAGGACCCGCGGGCTCTCGCGACCACGAAGGCGTGGCTGCGCGAGGGAGTGCTGGCCGAGATGATGGCGCACGAGAGCGAGCGGCTGGACGCATGGCTCGACGGCTGGTTCTCGCCCGGGACCCAGGAGCGGATCCGCGCGACGGTCGCGAGCCTGAAGGCGAAGGGCTAGGCGGCGCGGCGCCGCGACCGGCGCCAGAGCCAGAACAAGGCGGCCGCCGTGACGGCGATCGCCACGATCCCGAGCACGCGGTTCGCGGAGGCGACGACCGCCTTCACCGCCTCCCAGTTGTCGGCCAGCGAGTACCCGGCCCAGGCGAGAAACGCGTACCAGATCAGGGACGCGATCGCCGCGGGGACGAGCGCGTGGCGCGCGTCGAGCCCGGCTATGCCCGCGAAGGGCGGCACCGCCGCGCGCAGCCCCGGAAGGAAGCGGCTCACGAAGATCCCCGCCGTGCCCCAGCGCGCGTAGGCCTCCTGGAGCGACGCGAGCACCTCGGGCGGGAGGACCTTGCGGCCCCAGCCGGTCTCGAAGAAGGCGCGGCCGTGGCTGCGGCCGACCTGGTAGGTCGCCGCGGCGGAGGCGATGTTGGCGAGCCAGCAGAGAGCCGCGAGCGGCACCACCGACACCTCGCCGCGGCGCGCGAGGAACGCGCCGAGCGCGACCGCGGTGTCGGCGGGCACGGGCGGGAAGACGTTCTCGAGCGCCGAGAGCGCCATCAGCACGAGATAGGTGGGAACGAGCGGCAGCGACGCGAGCGCGTCGAGCAGCCGCTCAAGCACGCGTGACGGCCTCGTGGACGAGAGCGAGCAGCGGCTGGAACGGGCGCCCGACCGCGCGCGACATGCCGATCTCGCAGGTACGGCACGTCGAGTAGCAGGCGGCCCCCGGCGAGCGGTCGAGCAGGCCGCGCACCTCGGCCGCCTCGGCGGCGGTCGCGCTCGCGGTGAGCTCCGGCACCAGGAAGCCCTTGTCGCCGGCGAAGCCGCAGCACTCGGCGAAGAGCGGCAGCTCCACGCACTCGGCGTGCGCGCGCGCGACCTGAAGCAGGTCGTCGAGCCCGCCCGCCTTCACGAGCGAGCAGGTGGGGTGCAGGATCGCGGTCCCCGGGCGCCGCGGCGGATCCGGGTGGCCCGGCAGCACCTCGCGCGCCCAGAACGCCGGAAAGTCGAGCATCCGGACCTCGCGCTTCGACTCGCGCAGGATCCCGGCCACGGCGTCGGCGAGCGTTCCGGCGCACGGCGACGCGTCCGTCACCACCAGCAGCCGGCCGCCGCTCGTGGCGCGCCAGAGCGCCTCCGCCGTGCGGCGGGCCGCGGCGCGCGCCGCGCCGGAGTAGCCCTTGCTCGCGAACGCCATGCCGCAGCAGAGCCCGGAGGCGCCGTCCGGCACGCGCACGTTGAAGCCGGCCCAGCTCAGCACCTCGCGCATCGCGAGCGCCGTCGGCGTGCCGTTCTCGCCCGGCAGCGGACCGATCACGCGCGTCAGGCAGCTCGGGAAATAGACGACGCTTCCGCGCGAGGAGGTCTCGCGCGGCGCGAACGGCGCGGGCGCCGGGATCGAGAAGCGCGGGGCGGGCCGCGGCAGCGCCAGCGCGGACGGCAGCCTCGGCAGCACGCCCGGGGCGAGCGCGTGCGCGGCCTGCGTGACGAGCGCCACGGCGCGCGCGCCGAGCGGGTGGGCCGCGCAGCGTTCCGAGCGTCGAGAGGCCGACTCGCGTCAGCCGGGCGAGGCTCGAGAAGCGCGTCGCCGCCACGGTCGCGATGGCCCGCGCGGCCGGCGAGTGGGACGCGGCCTTCAGCTCCTTCATGAGCGCGCCCGTGTCGATCTTCACCGGGCAGGCGGCCTGGCACATCGAGTCGCCCGCGCAGGTCTGGACGCCGTCGTAGGCGAAGTCGCGCTCGAGCGAGTCGCGCCAGGCGGCGTCCGCGGCCTCGCGCGAGGCGCTCAGGCGCACGAGCTCGCGCGTCACCACGATGCGCTGGCGCGGCGTGAGCGTGAGGTCGCGCGACGGGCAGCGCGGCTCGCACAGGCCGCACTCGATGCAGCGGTCGGCGAGCGGCGAGATCGTCGGGCAGGGCTTGAGATCCTCCAGGTGGCAGCGCGGGTTCGCGTTCAGCACCACGCCTGGATTCAGGATCTCGTCGGGGTCGAGCAGCCGCTTGACGCGCTCCATCAGGCCGTACGCGCGCTCGCCCCACTCCGTCTTCACGAACGGCGCCATGTTGCGTCCCGAGCCGTGCTCGGCCTTGATCGCGCCGTCGTACTTCTCGACGACCAGCTCGACCAGGCTGCGCGTGAACTCGCCGTAGCGCTCGACCGCCGCGGGGCTGCGCACGTCCTCGGCCAGCACGAAGTGCAGGTTGCCGTCCTTGGCGTGTCCGAACACGGCCGTGTCCGGCACGCCGTGGCGCTCGAAGAGGGCCTGGCAGTCGCGGATCGCCTCGGCCAGGCGCTCGACCGGGAAGGCGATGTCTTCGCTCAGGAACGCCGTCCCGCTCGGCCGCATCGCTCCCGTGCGCGCGGCGAGCCCCTTGCGCAGGTGCCAGAGCGCCGCGCGCTCGGCCGCGCCGGTCGTGAAGCGCGGCGGCTCGAGCAGGCGGTGCCGCTTGAGGATCGTCTCGACGTCGGTCATCGCCTCGGCCAGCGTCTCGGTGTCCGCCCGGCGCAGCTCGATCAGGAGCGCCGCGTGCTGCCTCTCGACCTCGAAGGGCAGCGGGTGCTCGTCGCGGATCGCGCGCAGCGACGCCGCGTCCAGGATCTCGAGCGCGTCGGCGCCGGCCACGGCGAGCGGAGCCACGGCGCGGCCGGCGTCCTCGAGCTCGTCCAGGAACACGAGCGCCGTCGCGCGTGCGGGCGGCTCGGGGACGCTGCGAAGCGTCATCTCCGCCACGAAGCCGAGCGTCCCCTCCGAGCCCGACCATCAGGTGCGCCAGGATCTGGGCCGGGCTGTCGAAGTCCAGGAACGCGTTCAGGCTGTAGCCGCTCGTGTTCTTGGTCGTGAACTTGCGGCGGATCCGGCTCGCGAGCGGCGGGTCGCGCCGGATCTCGTCGCGCAGCGCCAGCGAGCTCCGCGTGGAGCGCGGGCTGCGCGCGGCGCAGCTGGTCGTCGGCGTCGGGCTCGCCGGTGTCGACGACCGCGCCGCAGGCGAGCACCATCACCAGGCTCTCGAGCGTGTGGTAGCTGTTCTGCGCCACGCCGCAGCACATGCCGGAGGCGTTGTTCGCCAGGATGCCGCCGATCATCGCGGCGTCGATCGACGCCGGGTCCGGCCCGATCCTGCGCCGGTGGCGCGCCAGCAGCCGGTTCAGGTGGCTGCCCACGACGCCGGGCTCGGTCCAGATCCGCGCGCCGTCGTCGAGCACGCGCGCCTGTCGGAAGAAGGGAGCGAGCTCGACGAGCACGTCGTCGCTCACGGCCTGGCCGTTGAGCGACGTGCCGGCGGTGCGGAAGGTGAGGTGACGGTGCTTCTGGCGCGCCCAGCCGAAGAGCTCGCGGACTTCGGCGACGCCGCGCGGACGCACGATCGCCTGCGGGATCAGCCGGTAGATCGAGGCGTCGGCCGAGCGGCCGAGGCGGTCGATCGGCCGCGTCAGCACGCGCTCCGGCGCGAGGATGCGCTCGAGGTCCTCGACGACCCGAGGGTCGGTCTCGCGCAGCACCGGGCTGCTCACGGCTGTGACTCCGCGACCGGGACCTGGAAGCGATAGCGCGTGCCGCCGGCGTTCAGCGTGATGGTGGTGGTCTTGTGCGCCGTCAGGCGGTCGCGCGTCATGCCGGAGGCGTCGGTGACCAGCACCCGGCCGGCGGAGAAGAGCGTCCCGCCCGAGCTGCGCAAGCGCACCTCGACGCCCGGGAAGCGCTTGCCGCCCTGCTTCTGGATTCGGACCATGATCTGCGCCTGGCCGCCCCCGGACGGAAGCTGCTTCGGCTCGGCCCAGGCGGCCACCACGATCGGCTCCGCCACCTTCGTGACCGGAAGCGGCTCCTCGTCGCCGCTGTCGGCTTCGGGCGTGAGCGCCGTCCCCGGCGGCTGGCGGCGGCGGTGGCGGCGGCTGCTTGTGGCCGAACGTCTCGCAGCCGCTGGCGACGAGGGCGGCGAGCAGCAGGCACGCGGTAAGGGCCTGGCGTCGGAGCATGGAATACGCCCGCGAGGCACGGGCCGTACGGCTATCGTACATCGCCCGTGCGGGCCCTTGACCGCGGACGGTTCCGGCGCTCGTCGTGCGCTCTGCTGGAGCGCAGAAAATCGCCGCCGCCGGCTTGACGCGGGAGTAGAATCCTCTCGCCGCCCGCGCAGGAGGAGGGATGACCACCATCCGACAGATCCTCGCCGGCAAGCCGGACATCTACTCGATCGAACCCGACGCGACCGTGCTCGACGCGTTGCGGCTCCTGGAGCAGAAGAACGTCGGCGCGCTGCTCGTGATGCGCGGCGGCGTGCTCTCGGGGATCTTCTCCGAGCGGGACTACGCCCGGCGCATGATCCTGCACGGCCGCAGCTCGAAGGAAACGAAGGTGCGCGAGGTGATGACGCCGGACGTGTTCGTGATCTCGCCCGACACCACGTCGGGCGAGTGCATGGTGCACATGACCGACCGCCACATCCGCCACCTGCCCGTCGTCGAAGGGGGGCGCGTGGTGGGCGTGATCTCGATCGGCGACGTGGTGCGCACCGTGATCGACGACCTGCGCTTCACGGTGCGGCAGCTGGAGAGCTACATCAAGAGCGGCGGCTAGTCGAGCTCGCCCTCGACGAACCACTCGCCGCGCAGGCGGTCGAGAAACAGGCGGAAGGCCGCGCTCGCCGCGGCCGGTCCGGGCTGCGTCGCGAGCGCCACGTCCCACTCCTCGCGCGAGTACGACTCGTCCCACCAGTCGCCCGAGACGCGCCAGGGGCCGGCCGCGGCGGTGACCGCTCCGCGCAGCCCCGGCGCCGCCACGAAGCTCGGGACGCCCGCCTTCGTGAGGACGTGCGCGAGCCGCGGCGGGCGGTAGGCGCGCAGCGCCACCCGCGGCGGGGCGGACCCAGCCTGGCGCCGCCCGCGCGGCAGCGGCCCCGGCGCGAAGGTCGAGACGGCGAAGGCGCCGGGCCGGTGCGTGTCCACGAGCTGCGGCGAGCCGGAGCGGCCCTGCTCGGTCCAGGCGTGGAGCCGGGCGAGCGTCTCCGCGAGCTTCTCCGGCGCGGGCTGCGCGGGGTCGAGCAGCGAGAACTGCGAGGCGCGCGCGGGAGTCGGCTCGGCGCGCAGCGTGAGGCGCGCGATCGCGTCGCGCGGCGGGTGCGCCTCGAGGTCGAGCAGCACCAGCGTGCGCCAGGTGCGCGCGTCGCCCGAGGCGGCCGCGGGCCGCAGCGTGCGCGCGTGGGTGGTCCCGTCCGCGAGCCCGAGCTCGAACGCGAGTGCCGCGGCCTTCGCCCCGCGCGCGGCGAGCGCCTCGCCGAGCGGCTCGAGCGCCCGCTGCAGCAGGAACGCGAGCGGCTCGAGCCCCTCCACCGGCCAGTCGAGCTCGAGCGTCGTCTCGAAGCGCTCGGGCAGCGGCGCCCTGCGGAAGACGCCCGCGTCCTCGCCGCGGGCGAGCTCGACGAGGCACGGGCCGCCCGCACCGAGCCGAGCGGCGAGCGCGGCCGGCGGCAGCCGCGCGAGGTCGCCGATCGTGCGCAGGCCCCAGCGCGCGAAGAGCTGCCGCTGCTCTTCCGGAAGCTCCAGGAGCGCGATCGGCAGCGGCGCGAGCGCCGCCGCCTCGCCGCCTGCCGGCACCACGGTCAGCCCCGGGCAGCCCTGCGCCACGACGAGCGCGGTCGCGCGCGTGAAGGCGAGCGCCGCCTGCGCCTCGATCGCCTTCGCCGCGGCCGCGGCGACGAGCGCGCGGCCGAGCTCGTGGGGCGTCGGCCAGAGCCGGCCCAGCCCGGAGAGGTCGAGCAGCACCGGCGTCGGCGAGAGGGCCTCGACGCGCGGCGTGAAGCTGCGGGCGATCGCCAGGAGCGCTCCCGCCTCGGGGAGCGGACGGGGAGCGTGCAGGCCGCCGAACACGCCAACGCTCCGGCGTCAGACCGCCGCGAGCGCGAGCTCGGCCGTGCGCAGGCCGTGGCGTCCGGCCCGCGCGCGCGCGGCGAGCGACTTCAGGAGGCACGCCGGGCCGGGCGGCCCCGAGAAGCGGAGCCCCAGCGGCTCGAGCGCCAGCGCCCGGCCGCCGGGGCTGCAGGCGACGTGGCCGTCGGCCACCAGCACGAGCGCCGTCTTCGCGTCCTCGACGAGCCGCTGCAGGCGCAGCCAGGTGGTGGACGGCAGCCGGCGGCGCGCGCCGTCGGCGCCCGCGAGGTCGAGCGCCACCACGTCGAAGAGCCCGGAGCCGACGAGCGTCGCGACCGCCGCGGTCGCGGCGCCGAGCGCCTTCGCCTGCGGCTCCTCCCCGCCACCGCGCGGGCCGCGCAGCCAGAGCAGCCGCTCGAGGTCGACACCCGCGGCGGCGGCGGAGCCGGGATCGAGCCGGTCGAGCGGGTCGACGAGCGCCGCGAGCGCGCCCGCGCGCGTCGTATGTGCGAGGAGCGCCAGCAGCACGCCGGTGCGTCCCGATGACGGCGGGCCCGTGGATCTCGCTCTGCTCGCCGCGCGGGAAGCCGCCCGCGAGAATCGGGTCGAGCGCGGCGACGCCCGTCGCGAGCGGTCGCAGCCTGTAGTCCTCGCCGCGCAGCGGCGGCTCGTCGGCCTGCAGCCGGCGCGCCTTCAGCAGGTCCTCGAGAGCGCGCTTGCGCTCGCCGACGGTCGGCGACGGGCGGCGTCCAGGGCAGGGCGGCGGGGAGAGTCGCGGCGCTCATGATGGGTCTCGGGTTCAGTCGACTTTCGCTTTTTCTTCGCTTCAATATCGGCGCGAACGCCGGTCGCGTCAATCCCGAAAACCTAGTGGTGGTTCGAGTCAGGCCACTAGGGCTAGGCCGGCTGCTGCTCCGTCGGAGCCGGTGCGGTGGCGGGCGTCTCGATCGCGCCCGACGGGCGGCGGCGCGCGCGGAACCACTGCCGCACGGCCTCGGGCCGCAGGCCGTCGAGGTAGCTGTAGACCACCGGCACCACGACGAGCGTCAGCAGCGTCGAGGTGATGAGCCCGCCGATCACCGCGCGGGCCATCGGTGCCCGCATCTCGGCGCCGGCGCCGATCGCGAACGCGAGCGGCAGCATGCCGAAGATCATCGCGAGCGTCGTCATCACGATCGGCCGCAGGCGCGTCGAGCCGGCCTTGACGAGCGCGTCGCTGCGCGAGAGGCCCTCGCGGCGCGCCTGGTTCGCGAAGTCCACGAGCAGGATCGCGTTCTTGGTCACGAGCCCCATCAGCATGATGAGGCCGATCATGCTCATGATGTTGAGATTGTCGCCGGTCGCGAGCAGAGCGAGCGCCACGCCCACGAGCGACAGCGGCAGCGAGAGCATGATCGCGAACGGCTGCAGGAACGAGCCGAACTGGCTCGCCAGGATCAGGTAGATGAAGACCACGGCCAGGAACAGCGCCTGCAGCATGTTCGCGAACATGTCCTTCAGCTCTTCGGCGTCGCCGCCCAGCAGGACGTCGTAGCCCGGCTTCATCTCGAGCCGCGCGACGGCGGCCTCGACGTCGGCGCTGATCTCGCCGAGCGAGCGGCCGTCGGGGTTGGCGGAGACGCGCACCTCGCGCGCCAGGTCCTTGTGGCGGATCGTCGAGGGGCCCGTGCCGGGCTCGGTGTGCGCCAGCTCGCGCAGCGGCACGAGCAGCTTGTCCTTGTTGTCGTCGTCCTTGTCCGTGGGCACCGTGAGCGCGAGCAGGTCCTCCGCGTAGCGGCGCTGGTCGGCGCGCAGCCTCACGCGCACGTCGTAGCTGTCGCCCTCGCGGTCCTCGATCACCGAGGCCACCTCGCCCGAGACGGCCGCGCGCAGCGTGGTGCCGATGACACCCGCCGGCACGCCGAGGTCGCTCGCGCGCTCGCGGTCGACGCGCACGCGCAGCTCGGGCTTCGCCTTCTCGAGGCTGGTCTCGATGTCGGCGACGCCCTTCATCTTCCCCATCTCCCGCATCAGCTCGCGCGAGATGCGGTCGAGCTCGTCGATCTCGGCGCCGCGCACGCTGATCTGGATCGGCTTCTGGCCGAAGGGCCCCGCCTCGAAGAGCCCGTACGTCATGCCGGGCACCTCCTGGATCACGCGGCGCGCGTCGCCCAGCACCTGGCTGAAGGTCTTGCCGGTGCCGGGCCGCAGCTTGACGAAGGTCACGCCCTCGGTCACCGGCCGCGAGGTGGTGCCCGCCGCGCCGATCGTGGTGTAGGTGTACTCGACGTCGGGCAGCGACTTGAGCCGCCGCACCATCTCCCGCGCGCGCTCGCCCGTCTCCCGCAGCGTCGCCCCCGGCGTCGCGCGGAAGGCGACCTGGTACTCGCCGCGGTTGAAGTCGGGCATGAAGTCGCCGCCCAGCACGCCCAGGATCGGGAAGCTCGCCAGGAAGGCGACGAGCGCCATGAACACGACGCGCTTGCGATGGCCGAGCGCCCAGCCGAGCAGCCGCTCGTACTGCAGGTGCAGCGCGTCGAACCAGTGGTTGAAGCGGGCGAGCCGCGTGCCGACGAAGCCCTCGTGGCGGTCGTGCTCGAGCGCCGGGTCGACCCAGCGCGAGCTCAGCATCGGGTCGAGCGTGAAGCTGACGAACAGCGACACCAGCACCGCCGCGGCCACCGTGATCCCGAACTCGTAGAAGAACTGGCCGACCATGCCGCCCATGAAGGCGACCGGGATGAAGACCGCGACGATCGTGAAGGTGGTCGCCATCACCGCGAGGCCGATCTCGTTGGTGCCGTCGAGCGAGGCCTGCACGTGGTCCTTGCCGCGCTGCAGGTGGCGCACGATGTTCTCGCGCACCACGATCGCGTCGTCGATCAGCATCCCGATCGCGAGCGACAGCCCCATCAGCGTCATCACGTTGAGCGTGAAGCCGAACAGCTTCATCGCCGTGAAGGCCGCGATCACCGAGATCGGCAGCGTGAGGCCGGTGATCACGGTCGAGCGCCAGGAGTTCAGGAACACGAACACGATCAGCACCGTCAGGATGCCGCCGATCAGCATCGTCAGGTTCACGTCGTGGATCGAGTCGCGGATGAACTGCGAGTCGTCGCGCACCACGCGCAGCGCCACGCCCGGCGGCAGCTCGCGGGCGAGCTTGTCGACCGCGGCCTTCACGCCGTCGGCGACCGACACGGTGTTGGCGCCCGACTGCTTCACGACGTCGAGCGCGAGCGCGGGCGCCTCGTCCAGCATCGCCAGGTTCTTCGGCTGCTCGACCCCGTCCACGACCCGCGCGAGGTCGGAGACGAAGATCGTGGTCGAGCCGGCCCGCTTCACCGGGATGCGCGCGATCTCCGCGGCGCCGCGGCCGCGCGCCGCCACGCGGACCATCGCCTCGGTGGTGCCGCGGTCGGCCGAGCCGGCCGGGAAGTCGACGTTCTCCTTGCGCAGCGCCTCCACCACGTTGGCGAGCGACTGGTGGTAGGCCTCGAGCTGCGCGCGGTCCACGACCACCTGCACCTCGCGCGTGCTCTCGCCCACCAGGTTCACGGCCCCGACGCCGGGCACGGTCTCGAGCCGCTTCTTCACGAGCTTGTCGGCGATCTCGGTCGCGGCCTGCGGCGTGAGGCCCGGCGCCTCGACCGACACCGAGACGATCGGCAGCGCGTTGGCGTCGAGCCGCTGGACCACCGGCTCCTCGATCTCCCTCGGCAGCAGGCCGCGGATCGCGGCCACCTTGCCGCGGATGTCCTGGGACGCGACCTGGGTCGAGACCCCCACGCGGAACATCACGACGATGTTCGAGAGGCCCTCCTGCGAGGTCGACTCGACGTGGCGGATGCCCTGCACGGTGTTGATCGACTCCTCGATCTTCTTGGTCACCTCGCGCTCGACCGCCTCGGGTGTCGCGCCCTCGTAGACGGTGGTGACGGTGACGATCGGGAAGTCGACGTTCGGGAACTGGTCGACGTTGAGCTGGCGATAGGAGGTGAGCCCGAGCACGGCGAGCGCCAGCATCATCATCGTGGCGAACACCGGCTGCGCGACCGAGATGCGCGTGAGGAACATGGCGGCCTCGCTGCTACTTGCTGCGCGCCGCGGCGAGCTCGACCGGAGCTCCCGAGGCGAGCGCCACCGGCGGGTCGAGCACGACCTGGTCGCCCGCTGCGAGCCCTTCGCGCACCTGGATCGCGTCCGGCGTCTCGACGCCGAGCGTCACGCTGCGGCGCTCGGCCTTGCCGTCCTTCACCACGAAGGCCTGCGCGACACCGCCTTCGGCCCCGTCGCGCTGGAGCGCCTGCGGCGGCACCACGAGGGCGCCCGGCAGACGGCCCACGCTCACGACGGCGCGCGCGAAGAGGCCGCCGACGAGCGTCGCGTCCCCCGGCACCTCCACCGTCACCTCGAACGAGCGCGTGCGCTCGTCGACGATCGGCGAGATGCGCGCGAGCCGGCCCTTCACCGTGCGGCCGGAGACGGCGTCGACCTGCACCTCGACGGCGGCCCCGAGCCGCGCCTTTCCGAACTGCGCGGAGGGAACCGGGGCGCGGAACTCGAGCACGGCGTCGTCCACGAAGGTGAAGACGCGCGTCCCGCTCGTGAGCATCGAGCCCGGGTCGGCGTGGCGCTTGGCCACGCGGCCCGCGAAGGGGGCCCGGATCTCGGTGCGCGCGAGCTGCTGCGCGGCAATCGCGCTCTCGGCCTTCACCTGCGCGACGCGACGCCTCGGCCACCTGCAGCGCGACCTGCGCCGACAGGTTGTCCTTGGCCGTGATGCCGCCGGTCTTCAGCAGGCTCTCGGCGCGCTCCTTCTCGGCGAGCGCGTGGCTGCGATTGGCCTCGGCCACCGCGAGCGCGGCCTTCGCCCGCTCGTTGCTGAGGCGGTAGTCCGTCGGATCGAGCACGGCCAGCAGCTCGCCGGCCGCGACGCGCGCGCCCTCGTCGCGGACGACGCGCATCAGCCGCGCCTGCAGCTCCGCCACGAGCTCGACCTGGGCGCGCGGCCGGAGCGTCCCGGCGAGCACGAGCGTCTCGTCGAGGTCGCGCGTCTCGACGGGGGCGGTGCGCACGGGGACGCCTCGCGGCACCGGAGCGGCGGAGGCGCGCGGCTCGCCGCCGCAGGCCGCAAGCGTGAGCGGCAGCGCGGCGAGCAGGAGAAGGCTTCGGGTCGTCATGACGGTCCTCGCGTGATTCGGGTCAAAGGCAGGGGTGCGCTGGCGTCGAGCGGATCGCGGCCGAGCACGTAGCGCAGCCCGGCGCGCGCGTTCGCGTGGGCATGGAGGGCCTCCACGCGGTTCCACTCGGCCTGGGTGAGCGCGGCCTGGGCGTCCAGCACGTCGAGCGGCGTGGCGGCGCCCAGCTGGTAGTTGGCGTTGGTCATCTCCGAGGCCCGGCGCGCCTGCGCGACGCTCAGCTCGGCCGCGCGGAAGACGCTCGCGGCGACGCGCAGCCGGTCGACGGCCTGCTTCGCCTCGAGGTCGATCCGCGTCTCGAGCGCGGCCCGGTCCTGCTCGACCTTGGCGCGGTCGGCGCGCGCCTGCGCGACCTTGCCGGCGGTGCGCCAGCCGTCGAAGACGGGCACCTTCAGCGTGATCGCCGAGCGACCAGCGCTGGTAGTTGGTCTCGAGGAAGTTGTGCGGCTCGCGCGTGGACCAGCCGTAGGCGCCGTCGAGGTCGAGCCGCGGCTGCATGTCGGCCTTGTAGATGCCGATCGCCTCGTCGTAGATCTTCTCGTTCCAGGCGACGGCCTGGACCTCGGGACGGCTCGCGGTCGCCTCCGCGACGACCTGCTGCTGCTCGGCGGTCTCGTCCACGAACTCGAGCACGTCGGTCGGCTCGATCGGAGTGTCGGTCGGGTTGCGCATCACGGCATTGAGGTCGCCGCGCACCAGGTCGACGGCGCCCGAGAGACGCAAGAGCGTGGTGCGCGCGTTCGCGAGGTCCACCTCGAAGCGCAGCACCTCGAGCTCGGTCGCGACCCCGGCGGCGTGCCGGTTCTTCGCCATCTCGAGCTGGACCTCGTTCTGCTTGACGACCTTCTCGGCCACCTTGCGCTGCTCGATCGCGAGCAGGTAGGCGTTGTAGGCGTAGACCGTGCGCAGTGCGGTGTCCTGGCGGGCCGAGCGCACGTTCTCGTCGCCCAGGTGCTCGGCGTAGCGCGCGGCGCGGATCGCCTTGCCGAGGCTGAAGCTCCAGAGCGTCTGCTTGAGCGCCAGCGAGCCGCCCCACAGGTTCGACGCGAGCGGCCGGAACGCCTGCAGGAACTCGGGCGGGAAGTCGTCGATGTTGGGGCTGTTGAAGAGGCCGGGGTCCTGGTAGCGCTGAAAGGAGCCGTAGACGCTCAGCTCCGGCAGCGCGTCGGCGCGCGCCTCGGTGGCGCGCCCGCGCAGCGAGTCGCGGTCGGCGAGGCTGCGCAGCACGTTGGGGTTGCGCTCGAGCGCGCGGGCCACCGCCTCGGCGCGCGAAAGCGGCTCGGCCGCGGCGCAAGCCGCGAGCGGCAGCAGGACCAGCAGCGAATGGCCGAAGCGCTTCATGCGCGTCCGCCTCCCGGCGATCGCCAGCCGCCGACGACGACGTCGACGAGGCTGTCCGCCAGCTCGTGCGTGAGCGCCGGCTGGCCCGAGAGCAGGTGGCCGCAGAGCGCCTCGCCGAGCGCGCCCATCAGCACCAGCAGGCGCACGGGCGTCGGGCCGGGAGCGATCTCGCCGCGCGCGACGGCCGCGTCGACGGCCCGCGCGATCTCGGCCAGCAGGCCGTTGTAGAAGCCGACGAAATCGGTGGCGGGCGCCGAGCGGCGGGGGTTGTGGCTGAGCGCCATCACGAAGCGCGCGAGGTCGGGCTCGCGCATCGCCGCGTCGACGTAGGCGCGAGCGACGCGACAAAGCTGCTCGCGCAGCGGCGTCTCGCCGCGAGAGCGCGCGCAGGATGTCGGAGCGGAAGCGCTCGAGGGCACCTTCGACGAGCGCGCGATAGACGCCTTCCTTGCTGCCGTAGAAGTGGTAGAGCGTGGGCTTCGTGAGCCCTGCGGCCTCGCAGATCTCGCGGACCGACGTCGCCTCGTAGCCCTTCTCGGAGAACAACTCCAGGGCGCTCTTCAAGATGCGGTCATTGCTGCGAACCAGTACCGTGGCCATCATTCTCTATACGTACCGGACGGTATAGTCGTTCCATTCTTTCCGCTCGACGGGACGCTCGTGTTAACCTTCGGGCATCCCCGAGGCCCGGGTCTTCCCGGGCGCCCCGCCCGGAACCCCAGGGTCGCAGTGGGATAGGGGCAAAAGGCTCCGACAGGAGGAAGTTTGGCTGTCAACGCACAGGACGAGCAGCGGCTCGCCCTTTTCATCGATTTCGAGAACATCGCCATCGGCGTCCGCGACGCCCACTACCGCAAGTTCGACGTCAACCTCGTGCTGGAGCGGCTGCTCGAGAAGGGCAAGGTGCTCAGCAAGAAGGCGTACGCCGACTGGAGCCGCTACTCGGACTACAAGCGCTCGCTTCCACGAGTCCGCGATCGAGCTGATCGAGGTGCCGCAGAAGTCCGTCGGCGGCAAGAACTCCGCGGACATCCGGCTGGTCGTCGACGCGATGGACATGTCGTTCCAGAAGGAGCACATCAACTGCTTCGTGGTGTGCTCGGGCGACTCGGACTTCTCGCCGCTCGTCTCCAAGCTCAAGGAGAACAACAAGTACGTGATCGGGCTCGGCGTGAAGAACTCGACCTCGGACCTGCTGATCGAGAACTGCGACGAGTTCATCTTCTACGAGGACCTGGTCCGCGTGCAGCAGCGCCCGATGCCGGCGATCACGGGCTCGCTGACCGACAAGCTGCAGGACTGCTTCGGGCTGCTGGTGGACGCGATCGTCGCGCTCCAGCGCGAGAACAAGGAGCTGCTCTGGGGCTCGATGGTCAAGGAGACCATGAAGCGCAAGCGGCCCTCGTTCAACGAGAGCTACTACGGCTTCCGCACCTTCTCGCACCTGCTCGAGGACGCCCAGCGGCGCGGGATCGTGATGCTGCGCCGCGACCAGAAGTCGGGCAGCTACATCATCGAGGACCTCGGGCCGGCGGCTCGCGGTCGCGGAGGCGGGCGGCGAGCGCAAGGTCGAAGCCTCCCCCGCAGGCTCGGCTCCCGCGCCGGCTCCGGCTCAGGCCGCGGGCGAGACGGAGGCGAACGGCGGACGCGGCGGGCGCAGGCGGCGCGGACGCGGCGGACGCGGCCGGCGGCCGGGGGGACCCACGGCTCCCGGAGCACCGCAGGAGCAGGGTGCGCCTCAGGGAGACGACGGCTACGACGAGGACGACGATTCGGGCGAGGTCGCGGCGGCCGAGCCGGCGACCGCGCCGAACGGCGCTTCGGCGTCCTCGGCGAGCGAGCCCGAGCGTCCGGCCTTCTCGCTCTTCTCCTGGCTACGGCGCGAGCCGGAGGAGAAGAAGGAGCCCTAGGCCGCCCGCAGCGCGCGGGCGCGTTCAGGCGAGCGGCAACGTCATCACGACGGCGCCGCTCGCCTCCTCGTCCTCGAGCGTGCCGCCGTGAAGCTCCGCGATGCGGCGGGCGAGGCCGAGGCCGAGCCCCGCGTTGATCGAGCCGGGCGCCTCGCCCCGGCTCGCGCGCGCGGAGCGCACGGTCAGGCGCACGCCGTCGGTCCACGCCCCGACCTTGATCGCGAGCGGCGCCGAGTTGGCCCCGGCGCGCGAGCGCATCTCGTCGGCGAGCGCGCGCAGCGCCACCCGCAGCAGCGCCGCGTCGGCGACGACCGTCTCCGCGGCCGGCTCCAGCTCGACCGTCACGTCGGCGCGTACGCAGCTCGGCCAGCAGGTCCTCGAGGTAGACGGTGTCCTTGCGGATCTCGCCGCGCCCGAAGGCGAGCAGCGAGCGGGCGTCGTCGAGCGACGACCCGAGCGCCGGCGCCAGCCGCACGTAGTGCTCGGCGAACCAGGGCGGCACGTCCGGCCGGCTGCGGATCTCGCCCAGCCGGTCGCGCAGCGTCTCCAACGAGCTCACCAGGTGCTCGAGCCCGCCGAGCGACGCGCGGCCGGCGAGCGCGAGCTCGAGCGCGCGCTCGGCGGCCTTCACGGTGTCGAGCGTCGCCACCAGCTCGAGCGCGACCGAGATCGAGCGCGGGATCTCGGCCAGGTGCTCGAGCGTGTCGGGTCCCGGCCGCGCGGTGTCGGCGCCGTAGTAGAAGACGCCGAGGCCCTGCAGGCCGGCGGACGTCCGGAACGGCACCGCCAGGAGCGCCGTGAAGCGGCCCTCGGGCCGGTCGAGCGCCTTGCCGAGGTCGGGGTTCTCCGCCGCGAACGCGAACGCCGGCTTGTTTCCGCGCGCCGCGTTCTCGATCACGTGGCGCAGCGCCGAGGGCGAGGTCAGCACGGGGTCGCCGTGGAGGCCGAAGAGGGCCGCGGCGCGCGGCGGCCGCGCCGGCTCCGGCACCCAGAACGACGCGTGCTCGACATCGGCGATCTGCGCCATGCGCGCCAGCACGGGCTCGATCGCCGCCGCGAGCGTCTGGCCGCTCAGCAGCTCCTGGGCCGCCGTCATCGTGCGCCGCAGGTCGTCGTGGCGCTGGCGGGCGGCGTCCCGCTCCTCGCGCAGCTCCGTCATGGCGCGGCCGAGCTGGGCGGAAGCCTCGGCGTAGGTCTCGACGAGCTCGCTCGCGCGGCTGTTCGCCGGTTGTGCGCGCAGCCGCCTCTTCCGGCGCCATGGGCGGCGGCGCGACGCGGACCACGGTATGGGTTCCCGGCGTCGCGGCTGGGCGGAGTCGAGGCGGCACGAGCTGGCGACGGAGGCCTCCCCGGCCTCGGCGCCCAGGCGGGTCTTGCCGAAGAGATCGAGGAGCGCCTGCTCGGCCCACTGCCGGGCCGGCGCGGCCTCCTTCACGTCGAGGATCGCGTAGCGCTGCGCGAGGTCCTGCACCGTGCGCGCCAGCACCGTGCCGAAGGTCTCGAGCACGCCCTCGCCACGCACGGCGACCGCCGGGATCACGTCGGTTCGCCGCGTGTTGAGCGCGCGGTCGAGGGCTTCGACCTCGAGCACCTGGGGCAGGTCGCGCTTGTTGTACTGGAGCACGAGCGGCATCTGCTCCACGTCGAGCCGGTGCTGGAGCAGGTTCTGCGTCATCTCGCGGAAGCTCTGGATGTTCTCTTCCCAGCGGTCGAGCGCCGAGTTGGCCACGAACACCAGCGAGTCGGCGCCCTTCAGCACCAGGCGGCGGGTGGCCGAGTACATCGCCTGGCCCGGCACCGCCAGCACCTGGAGCCGCAGGTCGAATCCGCGGAAGCCCGGCGTGCGCAGCGGCAGCAGGTCGAAGAGGATCGTGCGGTCCTGCGCGGAGTTGATCGAGATCAGATCCCCGCGGCGCTTGGCCGCGGCCGCACGGTGCAGGATCTGCAGGTTCGTCGTCTTTCCGCCGACCGGCGGGCCGTAATAGACCAGCTTGACCTTGATCGTGCGGTCGCGGTGATTCAGCTCGACCATCGTCCTTCTGCTCGGGGGGCCGAGTGTACCGCGAAACGAGGGGTCGGCCCGGGGCCTTGCCCTCCAGCCAGTTACGGGATAGTGGACGTCTCGAGCCCCGCTCGGCCTAGAGCGGCGGTAGCGCCTTCCGCGCCTCGCGATCGGGGTCGTTCCGGGCCTCGCTCACGTCGTCGAGGATCATGGTCTCGCCGCTCGCCGTCGTGTACTTCGGCCACGCCGGCAGGCCCTTGCCGTTCGGCTGGCCGGTCTTCATGAACTGGAGCAGCTGGGCCGCCATCTGGGCTCCGAGCCTGCGCGGCCGCGCACCGCCGCCGGTGTGGCTCCACATGAGGTCGGTGTTGTGGAACCAGAAGCAGATGTCCGCGCAGTGGAACGCGCGCATGCGGCCGTCGAACAGCGGCGGCTGCCACCCGAACCACGCGACGAACACGGGAGCGGCCTGCTTCGACTTGGCGTCGGCGAGCCCCACGGCGCCCTGCCGGTTGCTCGTCACCAGCGACCAGATCTCGACCGGCTTCTTGCCTGGAAAGGCCTTCGCGTAGGCCGCGACGACCGCCTCCGCCTTGTCCCCGAAGCCGGGGCCGAACCCGGCCCGCTCGCGGACCTTGCCGGGAATCTGGTCGAGCGTGATGCTCTCGAGCGACGCGTCGATCCAGCTCGGCGACTGCTCGTGGAACGTCGAGCAGATGAGCATCGGCACCTGCGCCGCGGGGGGCGCGGGCTCGGGATGATAAGGGTGCTGCGGCAGCACGCTGCCGTCCACGACCGGATTGAAGCCGCGACGCAGCCCCCCGCCCGCTCCGCCGCTCTCCGCGGCGAGCTTCTGCTGCGCCTTCGTGGCGAGTGCCATGTAGTCCTTCCACGGCAGCTCCTGGAGCCTGGCGATCTGGGCCGGCTCGAGCCCGGCCTCCTTCAGCACGGAAGCGCCGAGCTTCTCGGAGTACTCCTTCTCTCCGGAACGCAGCGACGCCCCGCTCAGCACCACGGCCTTGTGGAAGAGCCCCGCCGCCTTCGGCATCGCGCAGAGCGTGCAGACCTTCGCGCCGCCGCCCGACTGCCCCATGATCGTGACGTTGCCGGGGTCGCCGCCGAAGGCGGCGATGTTGTCACGCACCCACTCGAGGGCCAGGACGATGTCGAGCATGCCGACGTTGCCCGACGCCGCGAACGGCTCGCCGCCCACGCCGGCGAGGTTCGTGAAGCCGAGCGCCCCGAGCCGATGGTTGATGGAGCAGAAGACGACGTCGCCGAGGCGCGCGAAGTTCTCGCCGTTGTAGCCGTCCTGCTCGATGGCGTTGCCCGCCGTGAAGCCGCCGCCGTGGATCCAGAACAGCACCGGCCGCTTGCGGCCGTCGCCCGTGGCCGGAGTGAAGACGTTGATCCGCAGGCAGTCCTCGCTGACGTCGTCGTAGTTCCAGTGGTCGCGGAACGCGACGGCCTTGTTCGCGTAGCGGTTGTCCATGTTCTGGGGCGCCGAGTTGCCCCACCAGAGCGCGGGATACACGTCCGTCCACGGCTTGGGCTTCTGGGGCGGCATGAAGCGGTTGGCCCCGGACGTGTCGGCGCCGTAGGGGATCCCGAGGAACTGGTGGATGCCGCGCAGCACGTAACCCCGGACCTTGCCGTTGGTGGTGCCGACGACGGCGATGTCGTCGCCGATCTGCAGCACGGGGCCGTCGCTCGCCCCGGCCGCCGCGGCCTCTGCCGCCGGCATCCCGATCGCGAGGCCCGCGGCGCCGGCGCCCACCGTCTCGAAGAACTCACGCCTGCTTCGTGCCACGTTCTCCTCCTCGTTCAGGCCGTCGGGTCTGGTCGAGCCGCATCTTACTTCGAGCGGCGGATCTCGCTCTCGAGCACGTCCGCCGTCGCGAGGTGGCCCGCGGGCGCGAGGTGGCCGGTCTCGTCGAGCGTGACATCGGACGCGCCGAGCCCGCGGGCGCGCAGCTCCTCCCGAAGCGCGAGCGTCCGCACGCCGGCGTTCCGCAGCGCGGCGTGGAAGCGCCGCTGGAGCTCCGGCTCGGACTCGTAGGCGTGCTCGCCCGGGAACGTCGCGACCAGGAGCAGCACGCCGCGCTCGCGGCACAGCCTCTGCATCTCGAGGACGAGCTTGACCGAGAGCCGGACCGCGTAGTCGCTGTCGCGGAGCGCCTCCTCCTTGCGAACGCGCCAGCTCTCCTCCGAAGGCTCGGGCCTCGCCGCGAGGAGCGCGGACAGCCGGTTGTAGAGGTGGGAGTGGTCGCTCAGCCAGCCGACGACGCGCGCGGGGGCCGACAGGCGCACTCCCGTGTCGTCGAGGACGAGCTCGTCCGCGACGAGCCGGTAGCGCGGCCGCGGGTTGACGCCGTTGTAGAGCGCGACCGGCAGCACCGCGTCGGCCAGGTCGTTTCGCAGACAGACGGCGAGCACCACGACGTCCGGGTCCGCGCGCAGGCCCTCGCGCTGCAGCACCAGCAGCTCCTGGCCGGGGCCGAAGCCCTGGACGCCCATGTTGGCCGCGGCGATCCCGTTGTCGCGCGCGTCGAGGAGGTGCGTGAACGTCTGCTCGTCGGCGACGCCGTAGCCGAACGCGATCGAGTCGCCGAGCACGACCACGCGCGTCGGGCCACCGTCCCGCCGCGGGGGCAGCTCGCGCCCGCGGAAGCCGAGGCGATTGAGCGTGACCCGGCCGCTCCCCATCGAAGCGACGGCGCCCGGCCTTCCGATCCAGCCGTACGCGGACGAGAAGACGTGGATGCCGCGCGTCTCCACCAGGTACGCGGGCGCCAGACGGCGGACCACGCACTCGGTCGCTACAATGGCGACAGCGACCAGACTGCAGCTTGCTGTCGCGAGGAGGACGTTGCCCAGGAGGCCGCGGATGCGGCGACGGGAGCGCTCCAGGCCAGCCGGGAGAGGTGTGGCGACCACTTCCGAGTGTACAGGATGGATGAACGCTCAGCACAGCTCGCCTGAACAGGGCGTCCGCCGCCGAGCGGCCCCCTGCCGGCGGACGTTCGCGTTCTGGCCGGTCGCGCGCGTTTGCGGGTCCGTCCTGGCTGCTGCGAGCGTCGTGCTCGCGACGGCCTGCTCGGCGGGAGGCGGCTCGCCCGTCGCCTCGGCGACGCCGCCCCCGCTCTGCGGCAACGGCATCGCCGAAGGACCCGAGGAATGCGACGACGGCAACGCCAGCAACGCGGACGCGTGCCTCGCGACCTGCCAGCGGCCGGTGACGTGGGTGACGAGCGACGTGCACGTCCACAGCAGCGGCTGCGCCCAGGACGCGAGCCCGGCCCGGCTGGCCGAGCAGCTTCGCGCGCAGCAGATCCAGCTCGGCGCCGCGCTCGTCTGGGGCGAGGGCTACGCGAACGACGCGGCCTTCTTCACGGGCCGCGACCATCCGCTTTCGACTCCCGCCTTCATCCTCCACTACGACCTGGAGGTCTCGCACTTCCAGGCCGCGAGGGGCGGCCACCTGCTCCTGCTCGGCCTGGACTCGATCGCGTTCTCGAGCGACGTCTTCCACACGCCGAACTCGGGCATCCCGGTCGTCGAGTGGGCGCGCCGGCAGCCGCGGGCGGTCGTCGGGATGGCTCACGCCCAGTTCTGGCCGGACGAGATCCAGAACCGGCCGGGCGGCTGCTGCACGCCCTGGGACACGATCGTCCACGCCGTGCGCGGACGGCTCGACTTCCTGTCGATGGAGCGGATGCCCGAGGAGGAGCCGGTCACGTTCCGGCTGTGGAAAGCGCTCGAGAACGCGGGCTTCCGCGTCGCGATCACGGGCGGCAGCGACTGGTCGTGCATCGCCGACCGCTTCCACGAGCGCACGCCTCGGACCGACGTGATCGTCGAAGGGCCGCTCACGTACGAGAGCTGGCTCGCGGGAATCAAGGCCGGCCGTACGGTCGCCTCCGCGCGCGTCGGGACGCGCCTCAACCTGCGCGTGGACGGGCACCGGATCGGCGACGAGCTGCAGCTCGCCGCGGCGCAGGACGTGACCGTCACGCTCGAGACGGCCGGAGTGGCGGCCGACGTCGAGGTGCTCGTGAACGGCGAGCCGCGCGCGCGCGTGTCGGTCCCGGAGGGCCCCCAGCTCGCGCAGGTCAGGCTGCCGGTCAGCCGGAGCTCGTGGATCGCCGCGCGCAGCCACAACGCGCTCACGAGCCCGGTCTACGTCCTCGTCGGCGGCGCGCCGGTGCGCGCCTCCGCGGACGACACCTGCTACCTCTGGCGCTCGCTCGAGAAGGTCGAGGAGCTCGTGACGACGCGGATCCTGAACCTCTACGAGTCCGAGCCGGTGGCGCTCGCCGCCTACCGCGAGGCCGCGAGCGAGCTGCAGCGCCGCTTCGTCGAAAGCGGGGGCGGCGTGTGCCGATAGGCCGATGAGAGGCACGAGGCTCGCGTTGCTCGCGACGCTGCTGGGGGCCGGGCTCTCGCTCGCGAGCGAGGATCCGAAGAAGCTCCGCCCCGGGATTTTCCTCTACGCCGCGCCGGGGATGGGCGACCCGAACTTCGCCGAGACGGTGGTGCTGCTCGTGGCCTACGACAAGACGGGCGCGATGGGCTTCGTGGTGAACCGGCCGACGCGCGTACCGCTGCGCGAGCTGCTGAAGAGCACGCCCGAGGCCGAGAAGAGCGAGCTCTTCTTTCACTGGGGCGGGCCGGTCCAGCCCGAGGCCGTGCACGCCCTCGTGCGCAGCAACTGGCCTTCGGAGAGCGCGCGGCGCGTGCTGGGCGACGTCTACGTCACCGGCGACATGGCGGACGTGCGCGAGGCGCTCGGCCGGCCCGACGCCTCGACGAAGGTGAAGCTCTTCACCGGGTACACGGGCTGGGGCGGGGGCCAGCTCGAGATCGAGGTGCGCGCCGGCGCGTGGATACTCGAGCCGGCGGACGCGCGCTCGGTGTTCGCGCCGGACGGCCTGGACCTCTGGGAGCGCGTCTACGAAATCCTGGAGCGGCTGGTGGCCTGAGTCACGCTACCTGAGCGCGCCACGCGCGCGGGCGTGTCCGCCAGGTTGAGGTCGTCGAGGTCGAGCGCCGCCGCCGCTGTCACATTTTTCCAGGCACGGACTCTGTTGTGATGGGGGTGAAGCCATGAAAACGCTGTTTCGTAGGCGGCAACTCATCGCGATGGTGGCGGCGGTGCTCGCAACGACGAGCCTGGCCAGCGTCGAGACCGCAGGCGCTCACACGAGCGAGACGCCGAAGGTTGCGGCGGCCGGCGCGCACGGCCTCCGCACAGCGATGCGGAAGCTGTGGTCCGACCACGTAATCTGGACCCGCGAGTACGTCGTGGCCGCGATCGACGGGCCTGCGCCAGCGGCGGATGCGGCGGCCGCGCGGCTGATGAAGAACCAGGAGGACATCGGCAATGCCGTCGCGTCGTACTACGGCGCGGAAGCAGGCGGCAAGCTGACGTCGCTGCTGAAGGAGCACATCCAGATTGCCGTGGAGCTGGTCGCCGCTGCGAAGGCGGGCGAGCAGGAAAAGACCAAGGCAGCCGACGCGAAGTGGCACCGGAACGCCGACGAGATCGCGGCCTTCCTGAGCCAGGCCAACCCCAACTGGCCCCGGCAGGCTCTCGCCGACGCCATGAGAATGCACCTCGAGACGACGACCGCCGAGGTCCTCGCTCGGCTCCACCACGAGTACGCGAAGGACGTGGCGTCGTTCGATGCCGTCTACGAGCACATCCTGCAGATGGCAGACGTGCTCACGGACGGCATCGTCAAGCAGTTCCCCGCGCGGTTTGCGAGCTGAACCAACTCGCTTTCGACTCGATCCGCCGGTTCCACCTGCGTCTACGTCCCGAGTGCGCGCAGCAGGCCGGACCCTACGGCGAGGGTGCTCCACCACGCGAGGTGGACGTTGCGGATCGCGCGCCACCGCGCCTCCGGCTGCGGATCGGTGGGACGCAGTCGCGTGCAGATCCAGGCCCAGAAACCGACGAGGGCCAGGGGAATGGAGCGCAGGGCGATCTCGAGGCCTCGGCGTACGCCGCCGTCCGTCCTCCGGCACCAGCGGACCCGGAGTCAGGTCGCGCGAGAAGTCGGTCTCGGGCGTGAACATGTGTCGATAGGGATTCACCGCTCGGCGCCAGTCGCTCAGCATGGTGAGGGTGATGAGCACGGTGAGGATCGCGAGCAGTACCGCCGTCCAGCGATACTCCAGAGAGCGCTCCAGGCGCAGCAGGCCCAGCGCGAGCGGCACGGCCAGCACGCAGGCGACGGGGGCCATGAGCCGCCCCGGCGTTCCGGGGGCACCGCCGTCGTGAACGGCCGCGGCCAGCCAGAGGCTTCCGAAGGCAGCGGCCAGTGTGAGAGCGACCCTCCGCTGCTCGCGCGCGAGCAGCGGGATGGCGAGGACGCCCGCCGTCGTGACGGGCGCGATGATCAGCAGTCCGTCCCGCGCCGACACCAGCGCATTGAGGAGGCCGCGGACGATGTCCAGCGACAGAAAAGCGGAAGCGCCGCCCACATAGACGTCCGCGCTGTAGCGCAGGTAGAGCGCGTCCGGGCGCAGCAGGCCGGTGACGCGGTGGTCGAAGAGCAGCAGGGCGAGCAGGGGCAGGATCGCAACGATGACGAGGGCTGGCCGCCGCAGCCGCGCCAGCAATGCGACCAGCAGCACCATCGACAGCAAGAGGAACTTGGGATGCAGCCAGACCAAAGCACCCGCCACCAGGACGAGCGCGGCCCCGCGCAGGAGGCCGGGGTGCGGCGTGGCCAGGCACGCGTGGCGCAGCAGCCAGGGCACGGCGGCGGCCGCCGCGGCCTCGGGATAGATGGCGTAGCCGCCCACGAACAGCGGTGCAGAGATGGCGATCGCAAGCGCCGCCAGGAGCCCGGCCGTCCGCGAACCCACGACCTCCGCGGCCAGTCGCGCCGTCTGCAGCAGCGCGGTAGCCCAAAGCGCGGCGAGCGTGATCATGGCGAAGTGCGGCCCGCCGTGCTCGGGCATCAACAGGCGCTGGACGGCGAGGCCGGGCAGCAGCACGAGCGGCAAGCCTGGAGACTGGAGATAGTAGAGGCCACCCGCGCGCCCCGCGAGCGTCCAGTTCCCGCGGTTCCAGACGTGGCTGGCGGGCACCGGCTCGTCGCGCGACAGGCCCGCGACGGCCTTGCGGGTTGAAGCGGCCAGGGCGCGAAGGTTGGCTGCGAGACGGCTCGGGGTGAGCGGCGCCTCGCGGTTGCTCGCCACGTCCACGTCGAGGTCGCCATAGAGGCTCTCGGTGAGCCGCAGGTACTTGGGCTCGTCGCCACCGAATGAATCGCCCCTGAAACAGTATCCAGGGATGAGCAGCAGGATGCCCGCGAACGCCAGCGTCCACACGAGAATGGCAAAAGAGCGGGGCGCGACAGCACCGATCAGGCGCGAGACGCGAAGGCGCACGCGTTCCATGTTCCAGCCCGCGCTCGCGAGCAGCAGCGACGTCTCGGCGCAGACGGCCCCCAGCACGACCAGCCATCGAGCTTCGCTCACGACGTAGGCCACTGCGGGTGGGAGCACGGCGCAGCGGCACGGCGAAGGGCAGGAGGAGGGGGGCGAGCAGCAGAGTGGGCCGAGCCAGGAGAAGCGCTGACCGCATCGCCTATCCTAGCCGCGATGCTAGACTCGCGTCGTCATGACGACCAGCAGTGACGACGCCGAGAGGCAGCGCGCCATCCGGCACTTGCGGCAACTCATCGACGCGCTGAACCGGCGAGTGCCGCACATCGAACGCGCGGGCGAAGCCGCGATTGCCCGCGATGCGGCCGAGCTCATGAAGCAGGCGCTCAAGCGCTTGAAGGCTCTCGAGAAGTAGGACCCTAGAGCTCCCGATCCTCGATCGCCTTGTACACCAGCTCCAGGATCGCGTTCGCCTCCGCCCAGGTCTCGGTGGACGCGACGAAGCGGTAGCGCGCACGGGCGCCATTGCCGTCGAGGCGCTCATCGTCGCGAAGAAGCACGGGGCAGGGGCCGTCGGAGTCGTAGCGCAGCAGCAAGCAGTACGCCATGCCCCGAATTACTCGCCGCTGCCGGGGAAGTTGGCGCTCCACCGCGACGGTGCGACGAGCGTCACAAGTGACGGCCGTCACGCTCGGCGAGCCAGGCGGGGTAGCTCAGAGCCTCGCCGGCCCCGACGTTCGGCATCGCCACTGCGCTCATCTGCGTCAAGGTCGCTGCGAGGCTGCGCTCGACACGGTCGAACGAGCCGAACGCCTCGAATCCCAGCGTCGTCCACACCCGCGCGGGGTCCTCGAGCCACACTTCGGTCAGCTCGACGTTGCACCCGTCGTCCGGCAAGCCGCTGGCTTTCGGTCGTTCGTCCTCCCCCAACTCGATCTCCGTCACCGTGGCTCGGCCCGTGTCGAACTTCCGCAGCCAGCGCCGCTTGTGGGTCGCCATCGCCGGAAGACCATTGAGGCTCAGCACCGTCGAGCCGACCTTGGTCCAGATCTGAGTCGCCGATTGCAGCGGCCCGATGCCACGACTCTGCCGCTCGCTCACGAGGACCTTCAGCTCGAGCCCCGGCTTGTTGCCGCGGCTCTTCACACCGAGCTCGAGCTGCGCGGGATCCACCACGTAGGTGTCCACGCGAACCTCTCCGCCTCCGGGCGCGAACGGCCCGCTACCGAACCACCGCGTCAGCTCTGGGATGCGGCCCTCCCAGAACCACCGCACCTCGGCCGAGAGCAACATGGCTGGCTCCTTTCTGCTTCGAGCGCGGAGGACGTTTGGGTTTCCGGCCCGGCCTCGGATTGGCTCGCTCGACAGCGGGCTGCTCAGCTTGTGCAAGTAGGCCCATGCCTTTGCGACCTCGTCGTCGTTGAAGGTGGCCACCAGGCGCAAAGGGCTACCCTCCGGCATCTCCTCGCCGTGAAAGCAGATGCACTTCGTCCTGCTGCTCGCGTAGTGCACGTAGATCATGGGCACGGAGCGTAACGAGCTGAACTCCGTCCGTTTCGCCTCGCTGTGACGGTTCCGTCGGTGTCCCAGCCGGTGGGGCCGGCGAAAGCGGATGCGTGATGGCGCTTCGGGCCCTATCTTGGACCATGTTCGCCTCCACTCCGCGAACTTGAGTCCCTACGGCTGGCGGCCCAGGTCAACCGCCGTGCCGCGGCGTCCGCGAGCCAGTGATCTGGCTCCCGTACTGACGGAGGACTGCATCCATGATCGACGCGTGGTCGCGGCTCTCGGCGCGTTCCCAGACGCTCTGGCTGTTCGGGGCCTCCGCGCTCATAGCGCTGGCAGGACTCCTTTTCTTCGAAGGTGCCAACGTGGATGGTACTGGCCGTACCTGGGTGGCCGCACGCTGGGTGATGGCGCCGTACAACATCATCGGCACTGAAATCTGGGGTGACCGGCAACTACATCCTGCCTGCGCTCGCGATCGCACTTGGCGGCGATCTCTTCTACTCCGTCAGGGTGCTTTATGCGCTGATCGGCGCGGCCACGATCCCCGTGCTCTTCCTCCTCGCAAGGGATGTGCGAGGACAGGAGGCCGCCGTCTGGGCGGGGGTGCTGTTCGCATTGAATCCCTATCGACTTGCGAACTCTCTCGAGGGCGCGACCGCCGAGGTGCCGTTCATGTTCCTCGTGTTCCTCGGACTCTTGCTGGCAGCACGACAGCGAGCCCGGGTGTCCCTCGTCGAGGCGTTACTCGCGGGTCTGTGTTTCACCGCTGCAGCGTCGTTCCGATATGAGGCGGGCTTCTGGGCCCTGCTGTCGGGTCTCCTGATACTCTCGCCCCTCGAACCCACCTTCAGGCCGCGTCTCGAATGGAGTCGCGTGAAGTCCGCTGTTGTGTTCTGCCTGGCCGCGTCCTCCTACCCAATCGTTCTCGTTGTCCGTTGGTGGAGCCTTCACGGTGATCCGCTCTACTCCTTGCACGCAACAGCGACGGACATGGGGCAGTTCGTCGTGGACGGCAGGAATGTCAATTGGCCCAGCAGCATCTACATCCCGTTCACTGCGTCCTTCTGGTTCCTGAGTGTTGCAGCGGTGCTGACGCCGTTCGTTGCAGCAGCAGCGTTCCTGGGTATCGTGCGTGTGCTTCGAATCGCCAGCGCCGGCCCGTTCGCCATGGCGATCCTGGCATGGTTGTCACTGCTGACGGTGGTGAGCGTGACGCGACACTTCCTACTCGAGTACCGCTACGCCCTTCCGGCTTACGGCCTCGCGTGCATGTTCGTCCCGGATGGAATCGCCTGGCTCGGCAGTCGGTTTGCGATGCTGGCCCGACCGCGAGTGCACGTCACGCTGACGGGCCTCTCGCTGATCCTGTTCTACGCGGCCTATAGCCTGGTCGCCTTTCATGACAGCGGTGTGCTGGGGCGTCGCCTCGGAATCGCTGTCGCCCGTGCGCCCAGGACAGTATGAGACACGGACCTTCATCGCGTGGCTCGAGCAGACGATGACGGACAAGACTCTGCTCATGTCACCATGCGTCGCGAGCCCTTATCTGCTCCTTGGGCGGCGCGACTGGATCGAATCGGGCAGGGTGCGCCCATTCTCGATATACGAGCGTGGTTCCATTGTCTACGACCGACGCGGCTACGAGGCTGCGTTTGCGGGCGCGGCAGCTGACCGCGACCTCGTGGTGTTCAGGCGATCTTGTAGGGGGCCTCAGCCTGACAGATGGTCGCATCGATGACCCGTTTCTCCCGCCAGCAGGGAGTCGAGCCAATGGACTCACGGCTCCCTGACGATGCGACACCTGCGCGACTTCGGGTCGCTCGCAGTGTTCACCGTGGATCGCGGCGACAGCGCGCTTCGATAGAACACTGTCCGGCTCCAAGCGGCGCGCCCGAGTCCGCCATGGCTTGTGAGCTACAATCCCTCGTCTTCTTCCGGGGGCCGAGTCCAGATGCTGGCCGCGGGCGCCCGGCCCGGGCGCTACGAGCGGGGGTGGGGGAAACCCATCGAGGGCCGCCATGAAACTACTGCCGCGTCTCGTGCTGGCGCTCTTCATTGCCGCCCAGCCCGGTGCCGCCCAGGAACAGCTGGCCTACGACGTGCCGCGCGGTTGGATCAGCACCCAGGACCCGCAGAGCGGCCTCGTCACGCTGGCGCCACCCGACCTGCGCCCGCCCCAGGTCGGCGTCATCAGCGTGTACCGGCCCGAAGCCTTCGCGGGAACGGCCCAGGACTTCCACCGCCTGATCGTGAGCCGCTCGACCACCAACGCCCGCGTGCTGGAATCCATGCCCCCGGCGACTGTCGGCGCTCTCCAGGTGACCAATATCCACCAGCAGATGCCTAACGGGGTCCAGTTCTGGACCCGGATCTACACGGGACGCTGGGCCGATCGCGGCCAGGCCATCATCCTCATCACCAACGCGCCCGACTTGCTGGCCCGGTTCACGCCGGCGGCGGACTCCATGATGAGCCGCATCGTGGTGCCGCAGGCCGTGGCTGCCGCACCGGCGCCGGGCCAACCCCAGAGCGCGCCCGCTACGGCTCCGACGAACACCGCAGCTCCGGTCGCGGCGCTACCGGGGAGCAGCACGTTCGGCGACTACGCGTACCTGGCACCGGCGGGCTGGACGAGTCAACCGGCGGGCAACGGGCTGTGGGTGGCCTCGCCGCCCGGACCCTCGGGCGAACGCTGCACCATCGGCCTGTGGCCCATGGCGCCGGCGAGCAGCGACCTGTTTGCCGACGCGCAGCGCGCCTGGGCCCAGGTGTTTTCGGGGCTCACGATACGCCCGGACGACCCGCTCAACCGGACGCTGCTGGTCCGCGCGCTGGCGCCGCAGGGCTGGGAGTACGTGATTCTGCGGCGGCCCATCGTCTCGCCGAACGATCGCGAGTCCTCGCTGGGTGGGACTGTCATGGTCGCGAAGCTGGGCGATCGCGACGCGATCATCTCCTTCTTCTCGGGCGATCCCCACCACAGCGTGTGCTACCAGTACGGCTATTCCCTTCATCCCGAGGTGTGGCCGCGCTTCTTTGCGAGCCTCCGCTTCAGGAACTGGACGGGTCCCGCCGGGACGGCCCTGGCCCAGAGAGTCCAGGGCGGCTGGCAGTCGATCGGCACCAGCACCGGCGGCGGGGCCGCCCTCCAGTACGCGTTCACGCCGGCCGGCCGCTACGCCTTCTTCGGCGTGGGGCAGCGTTACATGGCGCTGTCCCACTTCGAAGCCGCCGTGTGGACGAGCTCGACCTTCGGCGACGGGTCGTACGTCATCCGCGGCAACGAGCTGACGCTGCGGCCGGATCGCGACGGCGACCCCGACCAGTTCCTGTTCCGGCTCGAGCAAGTGAGCGAAGACGGCGGCAGGACCTGGACCGAGAAGCTGTTCATGATGCAGCCGACGAGGGTCACCACTATCGACGGATCAGCCATGCACGACAACGAGATCGCCCTGGAGCGCCGCAACCCCTGAAGGCGCGACGCGCGCCACCTCGGCCTGCGTCCGGACTCGCTCATCCTGTGGAACGGCCCGGGATTCTGGGCCTCACGGCCGGGGGCGGTCGAAGGAGGTAGCACGCGCCCGTGGCTGCGCCGTACTACATTGCTCATGGGCGCGGCCAGCGTTGTCGGCTGAGGCTCGCTCGAGGGCCCAGCTGGACGAGTCCGTCCACGTGTCCTACGCCTGCACGAGCAGCCTGACGGCAGTCGGCTCCTCCCGAGCCACCTCAGGAGGCTGCGCCTACGCATCCAAGTGCCTTCACAGATCCTCGGCCTGAGCGAAGAGGACATTGAGCACGTCTGCGGTCACCCGGTCGGGCCCCAGCCGAACCTCGACCTGAGCTTGTAGCCGTTGTGGTCCCGACCGGCGTTCCTCGACGGTCGATCGCACGCCCGTCGAGATACTTCACGGTGAATGTCGGCCCACTCAAGCCAACGTTCGACGGTTGTATCTGCTTCGGTGGGTTGGCCCGCCGACCGCGCTCGCTCGCGGACGGCCGCTGCAAAGGCTTCGAGCTCGCGCGCACGATGCCGGTCCTCCGGACGACCATCCAGGTCGTGCTGGAGCAAGCTCACCCGCGTCGTCGGGCATCCGCCGATGCCCGACCGCGCCGGTCAGCGTGTGGATCGCCCCCCCAGCGACGCCTGAACTTGCACGCCACCGCGGACGGGCATGATTGCGACATGCAAGCCACGCAGCTGCACTGGGCTCCAAGTCTCACCGTGGGGCATGGCGGCACCCACGAGCGCCCCTAGCGTCGCGCCGCCGGCGCCGAGCGGCCGATGCCGATTGACAAAGTAGGCAAACTTGCCATCCGGCGAACAGCCCGGGTAGGCCAGGTCGCCACTGAACAACCTCATCACATGAGAACCATCCTCACTTACGCGACTGAGCGTAACGCCCGTAGCCTCGACCGACGTAAAGAAGATCAAGCCGTTACAGATCTCGAACCACCCGTTGTGACGTAAGTCGGTAAGGGTTCACGCTGGCCGCTCGAGCGCACCACCCAGATTCTGCCGTCCCCCCCGGACGAGAAGAGGCGGCCATCCTTCATCGCCGCCACCCTCAGCATCGGCAGTTCGCCAAACGTGAGCTGCCTCGCATCCGAAAGGTTGTCTGCAGGAGCTTCCCAGACATTCGAGACAACTGTGGCGGCTATCGCCACGACGACGCTTCGGTCGCGTGCGATATCCAGCGGCTGGTCATAGTCACTCAGATCATTCGTGAATCGTTGTGCCTTCCCATCCGGATACGAGATCGTCCAGAGCTGCCACCGTCCGTATTCGCTGTCGTAGCGGGGCACGAGCACCTTCTGAGCGTTCAACCACACCGGCCGACCGAAGGCTCCGAGATCGGAACAGATCTCTCGTACCGCGCCGCTTGAAACCGTCACGGACACCAGAATCCAGCGAACCGCCTGAGCCAAGAGGCGAAACGGACAAATGACGGTTCGACCGTCCCGCGACCAGCTCGGACCTGGCTGGAAGAGACCGGCATCACCATTCTGAATCGTCGCAAGTACTTGCTCGCCACGGCCATCGGCATTTGCGATTCTGAGCTCAATCACGTTGCGAGCCACCACGGCCCGTTCGAACACAAACTGGCTTCCATCGGGGGAGAAGCTGACCGGTGAATCAACATCCGCGATCATTCGCCGAGCAGGACCTCCCAGCGCCGGAACCGAGTACAGGTATTTGAAGTGTGGGTCGTTGGGGTCAGACCGTACGAAGTAGACATAGACGCCGTCGGGCGTAAACGTGAGGCCGTGGAAGCCAGGCCCAGACGACAGGATCTCGATGTCGCTCGCAGTGTCAACCTGGCGTAGGCGAAGGCTCTCGCCGTCTCCACTGCCGAGTGAATACACGATGTACCGCCCGTCTGGAGACACGGCGACATCGTGGGCCAATCCGCTGTCCGTCAGCTTGCTGATCCGAAAAGCGGGAAGATCAGGACCGCGAGTGGCCCGAAACCGCGCGACTACTGCGACCACGACGACTGCTACTGCGATCAGAGTGATCGCCGCCACAAGTATCTGCTTGACGCCGGACGAACGCGCTCGACCGCCAAAAGCTATCTCGGCAGATCCTGCTTGACCCAAGAGATCGGCAGGAGCGTAGGGCAGGGGGGTCGCGGGCGACGAAGTCGCAGAACTGCTGACCTCCGCCACGGTGCCATTCTTGACCGACCCTACGAATCGATAGCCTTTCCGGGGCAGTGTCTCGATGAAGAGGGGATGTTCCGCCGAATCGCCCAAGGCCTCCCGCAGGCGGTTCACGGCTTTGTTCAAACTGACGTCGAAGTCCACAAACGTATCGGAAGGCCAGAGTTGTCCTTGAGTTCCTCACGAGTGACCAGTTGGCCCGGCCGGCTCAACAGCGTCACGAGTATTTGAAAGGGTTGTCCCGGCAGGGTGATCTTGCTGCCGTTGCGGCGAAGCTCCGCGGTTTCCAAGCTGAGCTCGAACTCGCCGAACGACACTTCTCGTGAAAGTCGCGCCGGGGTGGTCATCAGCGCCGCCCCCCAAGACAGATGTGAACATTCTATCATCCTTCACAACTAGCTCGAAAACAAGCACTTCGGAGCAGGGACAGGAGAGTCACACTGAAGTCAGGCCCGCGGTATTGAGGAACGTCGCATAACGGCCCAGAGTGCGGTAAGAGTTCGGCCGTAGGGAGCTCGAGTCGATGTCCGAATCGCGGCACGTCGAGCGTTCGACTATTGCGCGAAGGCGACGATCAGCGGCCGCAGGCAGCCGAGAAGCTTCCCCGCGTACGAACCCGCGTCACACCCCCAGGTGATTGGGAGGAGCGTGCTATGAAACCGATCCGTCTGGCCGGGCTCTGTGCTGCGTCGATTCTGCTCTTTCCGGCGCTTGAGAACCTTGTGACCGCGCAATCAGGATCATTTCGACCGGGACCGAAACACCGACAGGTACAGATTCGTAGACCTGGGCACGCTCGGCGGACCCGTCAGCTACGGGCCCATGGAAGGTTTCACCCTTCTCAACGACGGCGGGATCAGTGCGTCGTACGCAGACATTCCGACGCCAGATCCCAACGCACCGGATGGCTGTTTCAACGCAGATTGTTTTCTGAGCCATGGCGTGTTGCGGAAGAACGGAACGCTGACAGATCTGGGAGCTCTCCCCGGCGTCAACGGCAGCGCTGCCTTCGCCATCAACTCGCAGGGATTGAGTGCCGGGATTTCGCAAAACGGCCTGATCGATTCTGTGACGGGAATTCCGCAAACTCGCGCCGTGTTTTGGAAGGGACAGACGCTCCATCAGCTGGGCACGCTAGGAGGAGACGAGAGTCTCGGACTCGCGATCACCGATGCTGGCGAAGTGACTGGCATGGCAACGACCAACACAACGTTTGATCCATATTCCTTCGTGTGGCCTTCGCCGACACATACTTTCATTTGGAAGCACGGCCACATGAAAGACCTCGGCACGCTCGGCGGTCCTGATGCGTTCCAACTCGCCTGGTGTTCGAACCCTGGTCTCGTTGTCGGCGGCTCCCTGACGAACGATATCCCCAATCAGAGCACGCAGTATCCAACACAGGAACCGTTCGCGTGGGATGGAGCCAAAATGATCAACCTCGGCACACTCGGAGGCACGTTCGGGTTTGCGCAATGCGGGAATCACATGGGACAGATCATCGGCCAGTCGAACTTGGCCGGCGATCTGACATCTCATCCATTTCTGTGGCAGAAAGGGGAACTTCACGACCTCGGAACATTGGGAGGAGACAACGGAACGGCGGTGTGGATCAATGACCGGGGCGACGTGGTGGGCGAGGCCGACGCTTCGGGAAACCAGGCAAGTCACGCCTTCCTCTGGCGCAGAGGACGCATGACCGACCTCGGCACGCTTGGGGACAACAGCCGTGCGACAGCTGTCAACTCGCACACACAGGTGGTCGGGCAATACTTCATCACCGGACGTACCGAACCTCCGTTTCGTCACCCGTTCCTTTGGGCTGACGGCGGACCAATGGTCGATTTGAACGACCTCATCCCGCCGGGTTCGAGCCTCGAGCTGGTGGAAGCAACGAACATCAATGAGCGCGGGGAAATCATGGGCGTGGGAGTTCCGGATCGGTGCTATCCCGATTTCTGCGGACACACGTACCTGCTCATTCCATGTGCGGGTACCGAGGCTCAGGGCTGTGGAAATGACGCCGAGGACGAAGCCATGGTCGCACGCGCCGTGAAAGACACGAGCGGTAGCCCGATGTCACCTCCACGCTCCCTCACAGCCAGAGAGCGCGTGTCGGACTGGCTTGAGCAAATGGGAAGGCGATATCACATTCCGCCGCGTTGAAGCCTCACCCAATCTGGAGAACAATTCGCCCGTTGCACAGCGCGTCGGTCCGATTGCTTCGTGTCACTGCACGATCGCGCTCGCAATATGCACGAATGGAGGTGGATGGTTCTGGGACGCTCGGTGTCTAGGTCGCCGCGCGGAGAGCTCGATCTGCGGCGCCCCCGTGGGGCGTTCTAGGCGTTCCCTTTCGCCAGGAACGCCGCGACGTCGGCGGCGGCGAGGGGCGGGCTCAGCAGGTAGCCCTGGAAGCCGGTGCAGCCGTTCGACTCGAGGAAGGCGCGCTGGGCCTCGGTCTCGACGCCTTCCGCCACGACCTCGAGGCCGAGGCTGCGGCCCAGGCCCAGGCCCAGGCCCAGGATCGCCACGACGTGGGCGGCCTGTTCGGCATTGCCGGGAAGGGCCGAGACGAGCGAGCGGTCGATCTTCAGACGACGGAAGCCCAGGTCCCGGATCCGCCGGATCGAGAAGTAGCCGGTGCCGAAGTCGTCGAGCGCGAGCTGCACGCCGAGCTGCCGGAGCTGACGCAGTCGCTCGGTTGTTTTCCTCGCCCTCGGTCATGACAGTGGGCTCGGTCAGGTCCAGCTCGAGACGGGAGGCCTCGAGGCCGCTCTTCCGCAGGGCGTCCTCGACGACTCGACCAAAGGTCGGGCTGCGGGAACTGCCACGCCGAGCGGTTCACGACCGTCGCACGTCCTTGCGCTTGAGCGACGCCGCGAGCCGGGTCGCGCCGCGGAGGACCCTGGCCCCGATCGGCAGGATGAGCCCGCTCTCCTCCGCCTGGGCGATGAACGAAGCGGGCGTGACGAGCCCGAGCCCGAGCTTGGGGTGACGCCAGCGCAGCAGGGCCTCGAGGGACGGGGCCGCGCCGCGGTGCACGACCGGCAGGTAGACGATCTCGAACTCGTCCCGCTCGAGGGCCACGCGCAGGCTGTCCAGGAGCAGCATGCGCTCGAGGGCGCGCTCGCTCATCTCCGCGGTGAAGAAGCGATAGTGTCTAGTTTGCTGCCGGAATCGGCGGAGGCGGGAGGTTTGGTAGCGCTACAGGGAATCGAACCCTGGTTTGATGGCTGAGAACCATCCGTCCTAACCCCTAGACGATAGCGCCACTCTCGATCCCAGTCTATTGAGGGGCCTGAGAGGGCGTCAAGCGCGCGCCTGAGCCGCCGCAGGCCTTGTGATAGCCTCAACGGTTCCATGACGGTCAGGACGCGCATAGCCCCGAGTCCGACGGGGGATCCTCACGTAGGGACGGCGTACGTGGCGCTCTTCAACTACGCCCTCGCCCGCAAGCACGGCGGGCAGTTCATCCTCCGGATCGAGGACACCGATCGCGAGCGCAGCTCGAAGGCGAGCGAAGCCATGATCTTCGACGCGCTTTCCTGGCTGGGCCTCGCCTGGGACGAGGGGCCGGACAAGGGGGGCCCCCACGCCCCCTACCGCCAGAGCGAGCGGAGTGCCATCTACCGCGAGCACGCCGCGGAGCTGGTGAAGCGGGGTGCCGCCTACCCGTGCTTCTGCTCGCGCGAGAGGCTCGACGCGCTCCGCGAGGAGCAGAAGGCGCGGAAGCAGAACTTCGGCTACGACGGCCACTGCCGCGGGATCGCGCCCGCGGAGGCGGCCCGGCGCCAGCAGGCGGGCGAAGCGCACGTGGTGCGCCTCGCGATGCCGCGCGAGGGCCAGAGCGTCGTCCACGACCTGCTGCGCGGCGACGTCACGATCGACAACGCGCAGGTCGACGACCAGGTCCTGCTCAAGAGCGACGGCTTTCCGACCTATCACCTGGCGAACGTCGTCGACGACCACCTGATGGGCATCACGCACGTGATCCGCGCCGAGGAGTGGCTCTCGTCGCTGCCGAAGCACGTGCGGCTCTACGAGGGCTTCGGCTGGAAGCCGCCCGTCTTCTGCCACCTGCCGCTGCTGCGCAACGCCGACCGCTCGAAGATCTCGAAGCGCAAGAACCCGGTGAGCCTCAACTTCTACCGCGGGGCGGGCTTCTTCCCGGAGGCGCTCATCAACTACCTCGCGCTCATGGGCTGGGCGATGCCGGACGAGCGCGAGGAGTTCACGCTCCAGGAGTTCGTCGACACCTTCACGCTCGAGCGGATCTCGCTGGGCGGGCCGGTGTTCGACCTCGCCAAGCTCACCTGGCTGAACGGCAAGTACCTGCGCCGGCTGTCGCCGCCGGAGCTGCTCGGCCGGCTGCGCGGGGGGCCGCTCTCGGACGCGCGTCTCATCGAGGTGCTGCCGCTCGTGCAGGAGCGGATCGACACGCTCGAGGGCTTCTTCGGCTACGCGGGCTTCTTCTTCACCGGCGAGGTGGATTACGACGAGGACGCGCTCGCCGGGCTCGTCCCCAAGGGACGCACGCCCGGCGAGACGCAGAAGCTGCTGCGGGCCCTCGTCGAGGAGCAGCTCGACCCGCTGCTCGACTGGCGCAAGGAGGCGCTCGAGCCGGCGATCCGCGGCTTCGCGGAGAAAGCCGGCTGGCCGGCGGCCGAGCTGTTCATGACGCTGCGCATCGCGACGACCGGGCGCGCGGCCTCGCCGCCGCTCTTCGAGACGCTCGCCGTGCTCGGCAAGGAGACCTGCCGGAGGCGGCTGCGGCGCGCGGCGGAGGTTCTGAAGACGGGAGTGGCGGGGAATTGAGCACAGAGACACCCGGGGCGCCGGACAAGAGCGACTTCATCCGCGAGATCGTCGCGGCCGACCTCAAGAGCGGCAAGCACAAGACCGTCGTCACCCGCTTCCCGCCCGAGCCGAACGGCTACCTGCACATCGGCCACGCCAAGTCGATCTGCCTCAACTTCGGAGTCGCCCAGGAGTACGGCGGCCGCTGCCACCTGCGTTTCGACGACACCAACCCGACGAAGGAGGAGCAGGAGTACATCGACGCGATCGAGCACGACGTGCGCTGGCTCGGCTTCGACTGGGGGAAGCACCTCTACCACGCGTCCGACTACTTCGAGCAGCTCTACGAGTGGGCCCAGCACCTGATCAAGGCGGGCAAGGCCTACGTCGACGACCTCTCGGCGGACGAGATCCGCGAGTACCGCGGCACGCTCACCGAGCCGGGCCGCAACAGCCCCTGGCGCGAGCGCGCGGTCGAGGAGAACCTCGACCTCTTCGCGCGCATGCGCAAGGGCGAGTTCCCGGACGGCGCGCGCGTGCTGCGGGCGAAGATCGACATGGCCTCGGGCAACATCAACCTGCGCGACCCGGTGCTCTACCGCATCCTGCACGCCTCGCACCCGCGCACGGGCGACGCCTGGTGCGTCTACCCGACCTACGACTTCGCGCACGGCCAGTCCGACGCGATCGAGGGCATCACGCACTCGATCTGCACGCTCGAGTTCGAGGACCACCGGCCGCTCTACGACTGGTTCCTCGAGAACCTGCCGGTGCCGTCGCGGCCGCGCCAGATCGAGTTCGCACGGCTCAACCTGAGCCACACCGTGCTGTCGAAGCGCTTCCTGCTGAAGCTCGTCGCGGACGGCCGCGTGCGCGGCTGGGACGACCCGCGCATGCCCACGATCTCGGGCATCCGCCGGCGCGGCTTCCCCGCCGAAGGCATGCGCGACTTCGCGGCGCTGATCGGCGTCGGCAAGCGCGACGGCGTCGTCGAGTACGCGATGCTCGAGCACTGCGTGCGCGACGTCCTCAACAAGAAGGCGCTGCGGCGTTTCGCGGTGCTGCGGCCGCTGAAGCTCACGATCACGAACTACCCGGAGGGCCAGGTCGAGGAGCTCGACGCGGACAACAACCCCGAGGACGCGGGCGCCGGGTCGCGCAAGGTCCCGTTCTCGCGCGAGATCTGGATCGAGCGCGAGGACTTCATGGAGGACCCGCCGAAGAAGTTCTTCCGCCTCGCGCCGGGCCGCGAGGTGCGGCTGCGCTACGCCTACTTCGTGACCTGCCGCGAGGTGGTGAAGGACGCGGCGGGCGAGGTGGTCGAGCTGCGCTGCAGCTACGACCCCGCGACGCGCGGCGGCGATGCTCCCGACGGCCGCCGCCCGAAGGCGACGCTGCACTGGCTCTCGGCGCAAGCGGCGCTCCGCGCCGAGGTGCGGCTCTACGAGCACCTCTTCACGCGTCCCGACCCCGGCGCCGAGGGCGACCTGCTCGCCGACCTCAACCCGGCGTCGGAAGAGGTGCTGAAGAACGCGCTCGTCGAGCCGGCCGCGGCGTCGCTGCCGGTCGGCGAGACGCTGCAGTTCGAGAGGCTCGGCTACTTCTGCCTGGACCCCGACTCGACCCCCGGCCGGCCGGTCTTCAACCGCACGCTCACGCTCAAGGACACCTGGGTCAAGGTCCAGGCGAAGGGCCAGCAGAACGAGTAAGGCCCGCGGCAGAGGGGCCGCGGGCCTGTCGAACGACGGTCGAGCGAGCGTCTAGGAGACGGACTTGAGCCGCGACTTGGGGACGCGCTCGCGCGGGATGTTGTAGCGCTGCAGGCGCAGGTACACGGTGCGGCGCGTGACGCCCATCATGCGGGCGACGCGCGCGATGTTCCACTCGTTCCGGTTCAGCAGCAGGAGCAGCTTCTCGCGCTCCATGTCCTCGACCGGCGTGCGCTCGAGGTAGGACTCCCACGAGTCGCCCGAGCCGCCGGCGGGCCGAGGCGAGCTGCTGTCGTTGACGGACTTCGCGACGATGCGCGAGAACTTCGCGAGCCGCTCGAGGTCGTGCGCGTCGCAGAAGTGCGGCTCCGAGCTGTCGACGTAGAGCAGCGCGAGGAGGACGTCCTCCTCCATCACGGGGACCACCACGAAGCTCGCCGGACCCGGCCGGTCGGCGGGCACCGTCGGCACCCGGCGCTCGGCGCTGCGGTCGGGCACGTAGACGAGATCGCCGCGGCGCAGGGCGTCCTTCTGCCCCGCCCACGCCATCGGGACGATCTCCAGCACGGCCTGGTCGATGCCGCGCGACGCGAAGAGCGTCACTTCGCTGCCATTGTTGGTGAAAACGGCGCTGCTGCGACCATTGAGCAGCGACATCACGACTTCTAGCGTACGCTCCGCGAGCCGGCGTGGATCATCCGCACCCACTACGAGCTCCGTGAATTGATCAATCAGGTCCATGCGCCTGGCCATGACCCACCTCTCTCAGCTGCGCAATCTATACGTTTATACACCTCATGTCAATAGAAATGTCTAATTGAGAGTCGATACAGACAGTCTCCGAGTCCGTTTAATGTATACTAATCGAACTATTCGGTAGTCAACAGAGCCCGGACGGCTGTCGGACAGCCGCCAGCGACTCGCCCGAACGACAGTGCGGCCTAGAAGCGACGCACGGCTAAGATTCGCGAATGAAGGCGGCTGGCGGAGAGGGGGGGATTCGAACCCCCGGTACAGGCTTTAGTCCCGTACAACAGATTAGCAATCTGCCCTGTTCAGCCACTCCAGCACCTCTCCGCGGAGGCGGCTCTCCAAGTAGGGAACGTCTTTTTGGAGGGACCGGACTCGTAAGACTAGCACAGGGGCTGGCGCTCGTGAGCGCAATGGCAGGGGCGGGGTGCGGCCCGGGACCGAAAGCCCCGGCGACGGCCCGCGGCGGGACCGCGCGCCCGTCGATCCTGGTGGTCACGCTCGACACGACCCGCGCGGACGTGATCGGCCCCGAGGCCGAGGGCATCGAGACTCCCGCGTTCACGGCGCTCGCCGCGCGCGGCCTCCGCTTCCGCCAGGCGTATGCATCGGTACCCGAGACGCTGCCGTCCCACGCCTCGCTCTTCACGGGGCTGCTGCCCGCCGGCCACGGCGTGCACGAGAACGCGCGCGTGCTGGCTCGCGATCGCCCGCTGGCCGCGGAGATTCTGCAGAAGGCGGGCTATCGCACGGCCGCCTTCGTCTCGAGCTTCGTGCTCGCGCGCCGCTTCGGCCTGGCGCGCGGCTTCGAGGTCTACGACGACGAGCTGCCGGCCGGGCTCGCCGAGCGGAGCGCCGCCGAGACGACCGAGCGCGCGCTTTCGTACCTCGCGCGCGACGCGCCGCAGCCGCTCTTGCTCTGGGTCCACTACTACGACCCGCACTACCCCTACAGCCCGCCCGAGCCCTTCCGGACCCGGTACGCGAAGGACCCCTACCGGGGCGAGGTCGCGGCGATGGACGCGGAGCTCGGACGGCTGCGCGACGCCTTCGAGCGGCGCGTTGCCGGGCCGGCGGCGATCCTGGTGGTGGGCGACCACGGCGAGGGCCTCGGCGAGCACGGCGAGTCGCAGCACGGCCGGCTGCTCTACCAGGCGACGATGCGGGTTCCGCTGCTGCTCGTGGGCCCCGGCATCAGCGCCGGCGTGAGCGACGCGCCGGTCAGCACGCGCCGCGTCTTCCAGACGCTGCTCGACTGGGCGGGGCTCGATGCCGCGGACAGCCTGCGCGCGCCGAAGGAGGAGATCGTCCTCGGCGAGGCGATGAAGCCCTTCCTGGCCTATGGCTGGCAGCCGCAGGTGATGGCCGTCCAGGGGCGGCTCAAGGTGATCCAGGCCGGAAGGCAGGAGGTGTACGACGTCGTCGCGGACCCGCGCGAGGCGCACGATCTCGGCGCGAGCGCTCCGCCCTCGCGCCCGCTGCGCACGGCGCTCCTCGACTATCCGACGCCGTCGACCGCGGCGCCCCCCGCGGTGGAAGCGCTCGACGAGGACGAGCGCCGCAAGCTCGCGAGCCTCGGCTACGTCGCTGCGGGCGCCGCACCCGTCGTCCGCAAGGACGCGCCGCGGCCCGTCGACATGAGCGCGCTCTTCGACGTGATCGAGCGCGCGTCCTTCCTCTTCGTCGGCGGGGAGTACGCGAGGGCGATCCCGCTCTTCGAAAAGATCCTGGCGGCGGACGGGCACAACCTCGACGCGGCGCTGCGGCTCGCGACGGCGCACTCCGCGCTCGGGCACGACGCACGCGCGCTCGAGATGTTCGACAGGGCCGCGACGATCGCCCCGGGCTCGCAGGACGTCCTGACCTACCGCGCGCTCCACTACGCGCGCGGCAAGGACTGGCAGCGGGCCGTTCCGCTCCTCGAGCAGGTCCTGGCCGAGGCGCCCGATCGGCTGCCGGCGCTCGAGGCGCTCGCGGTCGTGCGGGAACGGCAGGGCCGGCTTCCGGAGGCCGTCGCCGTGCGGCAGCGCATCTACGAGATGCGTGCGCCCTCGGCGGCCGAGCTCGTCCAGCTGGGGCAGCTGTCGATGAGCGTCGGACAGACACGCAGCGGCCACCGACGCCTTCGAGCGGGCGCGACGCCTCCAGGGCGACGCGTTCCGCCACGAGCTCGAGCTGGGAGTCCTGTACCTGGCGGCCCGGCGCCTGCCGGACGCGCGCGACGCGCTCGACCGCGTCCCCGCCTCGGACCCGCAGTACCCGATGGCGCTCTTCAAGCGCGCGCAGGTGAGCGTGCTCCTGAACGAGCCCGACCGCGCCGCGCGCATCGCGCGGGCACGAGAGCGCGCGGACGCCACGACGCGGGGGTTGATCGCGGGGGAACGGCTATTCAGGTGAAACGGACAACGGACAAACGGAAACGAGCTAACGGACTTTCGGGACGGCATTCGGGGGGATCTCGCCCTCCCCCCGAGACCCCCCTGGGATCAGAACTGCAATCGCGCCGCTAGCTGGAAGCGTCTCGGGTCGAAGTTGTTTCGCGGCGAGCCAAAGGCCGAGTTGTGGGCCTGCGGCTCGATGTTGTAGCCGGTCTGCTTGTCGAACAGGTTGAACACGTCGAGCGCGAGCTGCAGGTTCAGCCGGTCCCTGAGCCGGATGTTCTGGATGTAGTTGAGGTCGAGCTGCCAGTGCGAGTCCGTCCGGCGTGAGCCGGCGGGCTCGGCGTAGCGGTTCGAGTCGCTCGTGCTGGTGGTCAGGCTGCGGTAGGGCTCGTAGCTCTGCATCTGCCAGGGCTGGCCGGACTGCGCCACGAAGAAGGCGCCGACGCTCGCCCGCCAGGGCAGCTGGCGGTGGCCGTAGAGCTTGAACAGGAACGGCCGGTCGCCGCGCAGCGTCCCTTCCTTGAAGTTCCAGAGCTGGCGTCCCGCGCCGTCCGCGATGTTCGACGACCCGATGAACGTGTTCATGTCGTTGACGGCGCCGGTGGTGTCGTCCTGGTCGAAGTTGCCGTAGTACTTGTTCCAGGTGTACGAGCCGCGCACGAAGGTCTTGTCGCCCCGCCACTCCGACTCGAGCGTCACCTCGTAGTACTGCGTGTAGGAGCCGTCGAGGTCGGCGATCACGTAGGTCGAGCCGCTGCCGATCTGCGCGAGCTGGTCGGCGAGGTTGGGGATGTAGAGCTCGCGGGGAATCCCCGCCGGCGGCTCGAAGGCGACGCGCGCGGTGTTGTTGGTGTCCTCCCAGAAGTGGGTGGACTTGCGGTAGCGCCCGTAGAGCCGGCCGGTCCAGCGCGTCGACAGCTGGCGCGCGGTGCCCGCCAGGTACTCGTTGACGATGCGCGGCGACAGGTCGGGGACGAAGAGCTTGCCCGACGAGGACCCGACCGGCACGGCCGCGAACGCGACGCCGTTCGGGTCGAAGTGCACGTCCACGAACGTGCCGACGATGTTCCTGTCCCAGGAGGCGGCGCGCGGCAGCGAGCTCGCCGAGGGGTTGTAGCGCGCGTAGCTCGCGTAGACCGTGTTGGTGCCGTCGTAGGCCCAGGTCGCGCCGAGCCGCGGCTGGAACATCTCGCTGAACGGGATCTCGTACATCTTGTACTTGTTGCCGGGCGCCGCGACGTAGCCCGACAGGGTCGACGCGTCCTCGCGCAGCCCCTGGCCGTAGAGCGTGTCCTGGCTCACGACCGCGCCGGCGTTGAAGGTCCAGTTCCCCCACTTGATCGTGTCGTTCAGCTCGAAGTTGTGGGTCTTCGACTCCGAGTGGATCACCGCGTCCTGTCCGTTCAGCTGCTGCTGGATGCGCGCGGTGTAGTAGGGCCGCTGGCCGTTCACCGCCGCGACACGGCCGCCCGGCACCGAGATCGCGCCCCAGCCGTTCGCGGTGCGCTGCAGGTCCTCGGACTCGGCGAGGTACTGGTAGCCGAAGTGCAGCTCGTGGATCACGCCCGTGCCGAGCGTCAGGTTGTAGCCGAACTGCACGGCATCGCGGAAGAAGTCGTCGTCGTCGAACTGCAGCCCGTAGCCCGCGATCCCGCCGCCCACGTGCACGCCGCTCTGGACGTAGCCGTAGCGGTCGATGAGCGGCTGCACGAAGGCGTTGTAGGCAAGCGTCGCCCGCGACCGGCACGGGCACCGTGAGCCGCCCCTGCGTGTCGAGGCTGTTGACGTCGAGCACGGTGCCCGGCGCCGTCGAGGGCACGACCTCGGCCTCGTGGTCCGGACGGCCCTGCGTCAGGTTCGCGAAGTGCGTGAACTTGGCCGTGAAGAGGCTGCGCGTGTTGATCACCCACGAGCCGTCGGCGGTGAAGATCTTGAGCCTCGCCTCGTAGCCGGTGCCGGAGGTCGGCGAGGCGTTCGCGGCGAACTGCGCGCCCGTCTCGACGCGCTTCGAGTCGCGGTAGCTGGCGTTCAGCAGGATCGACTTCGTCGGCGTGAAGGTGACCTTGCCGAAGCCCTCGTTGCGCGTGCTGTCGTACTTCGGCAGCTCGCCGTAGAGGTTGGCCTGGTTGTCCTTCGACAGCGTCGGGCGGAAGTACGAGCCGTAGAAGTAGAGCCGGTCCTTCACGATCGGGCCGCTGAGGCTCGCCGTGAGCCAGTCGCGGTCCTGCTCGTAGCGGGACTGGATGCCGCTGTCGAGATCGGAGGCCATGCCCTTCGTCTGGAACTGGTAGCTGAGCTCGCCGTGGAACTGGGCCGTGCCCGACTTGCTGACCGAGTCCATCGAGAAGCCGCCGGCGCGGTCGAAGTCGACCGCCCGCGCGCCGCCCTTGATCACGGTCACCTGGGCGATGTCGTGGGACGCGGGCTCGGCCGAGAGCGTCCCGTACTGCGGCAGCGACACGTTGACGCCGTCGAAGTTGTAGACGTTGTCCTGGCCGCTGCCGCCCGCGCTCGGGCCGCGGATCTGGTCCTGCGAGTACTGCACGCCCGGGATCAGCTTCTGCAGGTCGCGGTAGTCCTGCGCGAGCGGCAGGCCGACGATCTGGTCGCTGCTGAGCGCCGAGGCGATCGTCGCCGAGTCCTTGTCGATCACCGAGGACTCGGCGGTCACCGTGATCGACTCGCTGATGCTGACGCCGAGCGCCACGTCGAGCAGCGTCTGCTGCGCGAGCTGGACCACCGCCTTGCGGGTCACGGTCTGCATCCCCGAGAGCGCGAACTCGAGCGTGTAGCTGCCCGGCGGCAGCGCCGGCAGCAGGTACTCGCCGGCCGCCCCGGACACCGTCTCGCGCGGCTGCGGCAGCACGTCGGAGCGCGCCGAGATCGTCGCGCCGGGCAGCACCGCACCGTCGGCGGTCGTGACCTTGCCGCGGACGGCACCGGTCTGCTGGGCATGGAGCGGCGCTGCGGCCAGGAGAAGCAGGAAGAAGGCGAGCGTGCGCCGCACGTTGTGGAACATCGACGCCATCGTGACCTCCACGGGCTCACGGCCGAACCAGGCTGCGTTCGGCCGTGGATAGAACCGGATCTTCATGGTGTTGCGGACGGCAGGCTGTGGGGGCGCCCGCGCCGACGGGAGTCTACTACAGGGTGCTCGGACGCGCGGACTCGACGCGCGGCTTGGCGGAGGGCGGGGGACTCGAACCCCCAAGGGCCGTGAGGCCCGGGAGCTTTCAAGGCTCCTGCCTTACCAATTAGACTAGCCCTCCGACCCCTGATTATGCGCCCGTCCGGCCTTGCGGTCGCGCGCGGGAGCCCCGAGATGCGGGCGCAGCCTGCGGGCGAGCCGCGCGACGAGCTCGGGGTCGCCGCGGTGCCAGCGGTCCTCCACGTCGAGGTCGACGATCGGGCGGTCGACGTCGGGAAAGCGGATGCGGATCAGCGTGCGGTGCTGGTCTTCGCGCTCGCTCATCACGAACACGCGGTCGGCCCACAGCAGCAGGTCCCGCGTCAGCACCACCGTGGCGAACGGCGCCACTCCCGCCGAGCGCACCTCGTAGCGCGCGTCCTCCCGGTACATGTCCTCGGCCGTGCGGCTGCGGTCGATGTTGGCGGTGCAGACGAACAGGATGCGCTCGCGCGGAGTGAGATCGACGGTCACGAGATGCGATTGTAAACGGGCGGGTGCTACACTGGCAGCGGCTTGAACATCGACCGGCTACTGCGCGAGATCGAGGGCCGGCTCGCCGACTGGACGGAGCCCCAGAGGCTCGAGGTGATGGACGTGCTGCGCGAGGCGGTGGCGCGCGAGCGGCGTTTCCTCGACCCGACCTTCACGGTCGAAAGCGAGCGCGAGCGGAGGGTCAACGCCGAGGAGCTGCGCGACGCGCTCGAGGCGATCCACCGCCCGGTCCGCTCCGAAGAGGCGCTCGAGGAGGTGCTGAAGCAGCTCGAGCGCGTGGTGCCGACCGACTTCGCGGTGCTGGCGGTGTCCGAGCCGGGCGCCGGGCTGCGGATCGCCGCGGTGCGCGGCGCCGAGCCGTCGGTGTTCTCGGGCGCGCTGCTGACGGACGACCCGCGCGTCAGACGCGCGCGCGAGGAGCACGTCGCGGTGTCGGTGTCCGACTCCGAGGCGGACGGCGCGCCGTTCCCGCTGGTGGGGGCGCCTCCGCAGCGCTCGTGGATGGTGCTGCCGCTGCTGCTGGAGGGCGAGCTCGTCGGCATGCTGGTGGCGGGGCGCCAGGCGCTCGACACCTTCAGCGCAGACGACCTGCAGCGCGCCAAGGCCGTCGCCTTCTGGACGGCGGCGACGCTGCGGCGCGTCCAGCAGCTCGACCAGCTGCGCCGCTACGCGACGCTGCTCGAGCAGGTGGCCGACGTCGACCAGCGCGTGTTCCGCGGCGAGCGGCCCGAGACGATCGCTCCGGCGATCCTGGACGGCGCGTGCCGCATCGGCGGCTACCGCGGCGGGCTGCTGGTGCTGCAGACCCCGCGCGGCGCCGTGGTGGCGGCGGCGCACGGCGAAGCGTTCCTGCCGGCCGTGGGCCGCAACGCGCCCGCCGACCTGGCGGCGACCGTCGCGCGCCGGCTTCCCGCCGCCCGCATGCTCGACGTGGCGGAGGTGCTCGGCATGGAGCTGCCCACGGAGCAGACCTTCCTGGTGCCGCTCGTGGCTCCCGACGGCTACGTCGGCTGCCTCGCGCTGCTCGATCCGAACGGCGAGTCGCCCGACGACCGGCTGCTCGAGGCGTTCGGGGCGCGAACCGGGCTCGCCTACCGCTTCGCCACGCTCCACAGCCGCGCTTGAACTCGTTGTAGACTCGCGGCTCCCTCGACACTCTCCGGAGGATCCATGAGACGACTGCCTCTCGTCGTCGTGCTGACGCTCGCCCCGATCGCGGCCGGCGCCCAGCAGGCCGATACCCACGCGATCGTCGGCGCGCGCGTCATCACCGTGTCCGGCCCCGTCTACGACAGCGCGACGATCGTGATGCGCGACGGTCTCATCACGGCCGTCGGTCCCGACGTGACCGCGCCGCCGGGCGCGCGCGTCATCTCCGGCAAGGGGCTGGTCGTGACGCCCGGGCTGATCGACGGGTTGTCCGCGATCGGGCTGCCCGCGCCCGCATCCGCGCCCGGGCGCGGCGGCAGCGGCGGCTCGGGCGGCGGGCCCTCCGGCGCGCCGAGCCCGAACCCGCTCGCGCCCCAGGCGCTCGCGCTCGACCGCGTGAAGGTGGCGGACGTCGCGAAGGCGCGCGACAGCGGCATCACCACGGCACTCGTGATCCCGAAGGAGGGCGTGCTGCCGGGGCAGAGCGTGCTGCTGAACCTCGGCGGCGACCGGCCCGAGGCGATGGTGCTGCGCCAGCCCGCGGCGCTGCACCTGCACATGGCGTCCGCCGCGCGCCAGTACCCGGGCTCGCTGATGGGGACGATGGCCTACACCCGGCAGGCGCTGCTCGACGCTTCGCGCGCGCGCGAAGCCTGGGCGGCGTGGGAGAAGGCGCCGCGCGGGCAGAAGCGCCCGCGCTACGACCCGGCGCTCGCCCCGTGGCAGCAGGTGCTCGCGGGGCGGCTGCCGCTCGTCGTGACCTGCACGCTCGAGAACGACGTCCGGCGCGCGCTCGCGCTCGCCGACGAGTTCAAGATCAAGGTCGTGATCGCCGGCGCCCCGCTCGCGGCGCGCCTGGCGGAGCCGCTCAAGGCGCGCCACGTGCCGCTGCTCGTGAGCGTCAACTTCGACCCGCCGCGCGCGGCGAGCTTCTTCGGCGGCTTCGACGAGGAGCAGGAGCGGCGCAAGATCCGCGAGGCCGAGCGCAACCCGGCCGAGCTCGCCAAGGCCGGCGTGCCCTTCGCGCTCGCCTCGGCCTGGGCGCCCGACTTCGTCGCGGGCATCCGCAAGGCGATCGAGAAGGGACTGGCGAGCGAGACGGCGCTGCGCGCGGCGACGCTCGGGGCGGCCGAGGCGCTCGGGCTCGCCGACTCGACCGGCAGCCTCGAGACGGGCAAGCTCGCCGACGTGGTCGTCTGGTCGGGCGAGCCCTTCGCGAAGGACACGAAGGCGCGCTACGTCTTCGTCGACGGCCGGCTCTACGAGCCCGAGGCGGAGGAGAAGCGCGACGGCGGCAAGGCTGCCGGAGCGGCGACCGCCTCGAGCGACGCGCCGAAGAGCGAGAAGAGCGACAAGGCGGACGACAAGCCGTTGCCGCCGCTGCCGACCTCGCCTTCGCCGTTCCCCGCCGGCAAGCCCGTCGCGATCACGAACGCGACGATCCTGAGCGTCGGGCCTGCGGGCACGATCGAGAGCGGCACGCTGCTGATCAAGGACGGCAAGATCGCCGCCCTCGGCAAGGACGTCGCGGTGCCCGACGGCGCGGTGGTGATCGACGGCAAGGGCCGCTACGTGATGCCGGGCATCATCGACACCCACTCCCACTCGGCGATCGACGGCAGCGTCAACGAGTGCACCGACGTGATCACGGCCGAGACGCGGGTGCGCGACGTGATCGACGCCCACGACGTCTCGCTCTATCGCCAGCTCGCGGGCGGCGTCACCGCGATCAACGTGCTGCACGGCTCGTGCAACGCGATCGGCGGCCAGAACGCGGTCATCAAGCTGCGCTGGGGCAAGACGCCCGAGGAGCTGCTGTTCAAGGAGGCGCCGCGCGGCATCAAGTTCGCGCTCGGCGAGAACGTCAAGCGCTCGAACTTCCGCGCTCCCGGCGAGCCGCGCTACCCCGGCACGCGCATGGGCGTCGAGGTGGTGCTGCGCGAGGGCTTCCTGCGCGCGCGGGCCTACAAGAAGGAGTGGGCGGAGTACGAGGCCAGGCTGAAGGCGCTGCCGGCCAAGGCCGACAAGCCCGTGCCGCCGCGCCGCGACCTGCGGCTCGAGACGCTCGCCGACATCCTCGACGGCAAGATCCTGGTCCACTCGCACGGCTACCGCGCCGACGAGATGCTGATGCTGATGAGCGTCGCCGACGAGTTCGGCTTCAAGGTCCGCACGTTCCAGCACGGGCTCGAGGCCTACAAGATCGCGAGCGAGATCGCGAAGCACGGTGCGGGCGTCGGCACCTTCATCGACTGGTGGGCGTACAAGATGGAGGCACTCAACGCGATTCCCTACAACCCCGCGATCCTCGCGAGCCACGGCGTGCGCGTGTCGCTCAACTCCGACTCGGACGAGCTCGCGCGCCGGCTCTACTGGGACGCCGCCAAGGCGGTCAAGTACGGCGGCGTGAGCGAGCTGGAGGCGCTCAAGATGATCACCCTGGAACGCGGCGTGGCAGCTCGGCGTCGACCAGTACATCGGCTCGCTCGAGCCGGGCAAGCAGGCGGACGTCTCGATCTGGAGCGCGCACCCGCTCTCGGCGCTCGCGCGCTGCGAGATGACGCTCGTCGACGGCCAGGTCTACTTCGATCGCGCCAAGGACCTGGAGGCCCGCCGCTCGGTCGCCGAGTGGGCGCCGCTCGCGGCCTCGGGAGGTGCGCAGTGAAGGCGCTTCGCTTCGTTCTCGCGCTCGCGCTCGCGGCGCTGCCGGCGCTCGGCACCGCGCAGGAAAAGCCGCTCGCGATCCGCGGGGCTCGCGTCGTGACGGTCTCGGGTCCCGTGATCGAGAAGGGCGTCGTGGTCGTCGAGCGCGGCCGCATCGTCGCGGTCGGAGCCGACGTCGCGGTCCCGGCCGGCGCGACGGTCGTCGACGGCACCGGCAAGACGCTCTACCCCGGGCTCGTCGACGCGCTCACGACCCTCGGCCTCGCGGAGGTCTCGGCCGTCTCGGCCACGATGGACACGACCGAGGTCGGCGACATGAACCCGCAGGCGCACGCCTGGGTGGCGCTCCATCCCGACAGCGAGCTGATCCCGGTCGCCCGCGCCAACGGCATCACCACGGTGCTGAGCGCGCCGGCCGGCGGGCTGGTGTCGGGCCAGAGCGCGCTCGTGCGGCTCGCCGGGACGACGCCGTCGTCGATGGTGGTGAAGGCGCCCGTCGCGCTCCACGCGGTCTACCCGAGCGGTCAGCCGCCGTTCGACGTCTCTCGCCTCTTCGAGGAGCCCGAGCTGAAGACGCTCGCCGATCGCGTCAAGGACCAGGAGAAGAACCAGAAGAAGGCGCTCGATCGCCTGGCCGACCTGTTCGCCGAGGCCAAGGCCAACGCGGCAGCGCAGGCGGACGCGTCGCGGCCCGCGCCCGAGACCAGCCTGCTTCTCGACGGCCTCGCACCCTTCGCGCGCGGCGAGGCGCCCGTCGTGATCCGCGCCGACGAGGAGAAGGAGATCCGCGCCTCGGTGCGCTTCGCCGCCGACAACGGCCTCAAGCTCGTGATCGCCGGCGGGCTCGAGGCCTGGCGCTGCACCGACGTGCTCAAGGAGAAGGACGTCGCGGTGCTGCTGAAGGTCGAGCGGCTGCCGTCGCGCGAGTCCGACCCCTACGACGCTCCCTACGCGAACGCGGCGGCGCTCCAGCGCGCGGGCGTGCGCTTCGCGATCGTGAGCGACGACTCCGAGAACGTGCGCAACCTGCCCTACGAGGCGGCGATGGCCGCGGCCTACGGGCTCTCCGAGGCGCAGGCGCTCCGCGCGATCACGCTCTCGCCCGCCGAGATCTTCGGCGCGGCCGACAAGGTCGGCTCGATCGCGCCGGGGCGCGAGGCCAACCTGGTGCTCGCGACCGGCGACATCCTCGATACCCGCACGCAGGTGACGCACGTCTTCATCGAGGGCGTGCCGCAGTCGCTCGAGACGCGCCACACGCGGCTCTACGAGCGCTACAAGGCCCGGCCGTGAAGCGGCCGTTCGCGCTCGGCGCCGCCCTGCTGCTGCTCGGCGCCGCGGCGCCGCGCGCGAGCGGCCAGCACTACCAGTCGGACTTCCCGCCCGAGGAGTTCAAGGCGCGCTGGACGGCCGTCTTCGACAAGATCGGGGCCGAGGCCGTCGCCGTCGTCCAGGGCGTGCCGCTCACGAGCGGCTTCCAGCTGCCGCGCCAGACGAACTCGATCTACTACCTGTCGGGGATCGAGACGCCGCACGCCTACCTGCGGCTCGACGGCCGCACGCCGGAAGGCCACGCTCTACCTGCCGCCGCGCAACGAACGGCTCGAGCGCTCGGAAGGCAAGGTGCTCTCGGCCGCCGACGCGGAGCTCGTGAAGCGCCTGACGGGGGCCGACGAGGTGCTCTCGACCGAGGCGATGGACGCGCGCTGGCCGCTCGGCGAGGGCGCGCCGGTCGCGATCTACGCCGAGAGCGTCCCGGCCGAGGGCTACGCCGAGAGCCGCTACGAGCTCCAGGCCCGGGACGCCGCGATCGCCAACGACTTCTGGGACGGCCGCCTCTCGCGGGAGCGGCGCTTCGTCGAGCTGCTGCGCACCCGCCACCCGCGCGCGACGATCCAGGACCTGACACCCGTTCTGGACGAGCTGCGGTCGGTCAAGAGCCCGCGCGAGATCGCGCTCGTCCGTCGCGCGTCGCAGCTCGCCGGGCTCGGCGTGATGGAGGCCGCGCGCAGCACCGAGCCGGGCGTCTACGAGTACCAGCTCGACGCCGCCTGCCGCTACGTCTTCCTGATGAACGACGCGCGGCTCGACGGCTACCGCTCGATCACCGCGTCGGGCACGGACAACATCTGGAACGCCCACTACTTCAGGAACAGCAGGAAGCTGGTGGCGGGCGACCTGGTGCTGATGGACTACGCGCCCGACTACCACTACTACGTGAGCGACATCGGGCGGATGTGGCCGGTCGACGGCCGCTACCAGCCGTGGCAGCGCGAGCTGCTGCAGCTCGTGCTCGAGTACCGCAACGCCGTGATGTCGCGGATCCGGCCCGGGGTCTCGGCCGACCAGATCCGCGCCGAGGCGAAGCAGGCGATGGACGCGGTCTTCGCGCGGACACGCTTCTCGAAGCCGGTCTACGAAGCGGCGGCTCGCAAGCTGGTCGAGACGGGCGGCGGGGTCTTCTCGCACACGGTCGGGATGGCGGTGCACGACGTCGGCGGCTACCGCGGCCTGCTCAAGCCCGGCCAGGTGTTCTCGGTCGACCCGCAGCTGTGGGTGCCGGAGGAGAACCTCTACTTCCGTTACGAGGACACGGTCGTCGTGACCGAGACCGGCGTCGAGAACTTCACGGCCTTCCTGCCGAGCGAGCTCGACGCGCTCGAGGCGCTCGCCCGCGAGAAGGGCATCGTTCAGACGCTGCCGGCGCTCACCACCGCCGGCTTCGAGCTGCTGCGCCGACCGACCGGCCGTTAAGGCGCCGTTCAGTCCTCACTCCAAGGTGAGTGGTTATCGCTCAACTCGGGGCGCCCCGAGTTGGAGACGGCGTCTCTCGGGAATGGATAGCTGCTCGCCGACGATCTTGCCTGTCGAAACCCCTTGCCTCCGTCCAGCGACCGATGGGCGTCAGACGGAATGGCGAGCGATCCGAAGGAGGTGTGGGATGCGTCTCTTCCGTATCGTCGGCGTCGTCGCCGCGGCCGTGGGTCTCGTGGGCGGTGCGCGCGCCGTTCCCGCCGCGGAGACCCCGGACTGGGCCGTCAACGGCACCGTCATCGAAGCCTGCAGCTGCCCGATGTTCTGCCAGTGCTACTTCAACGACAAGCCGGCGGGACACCACACGCCGGAGGGACACAAGCACTTCTGCAAGGGCAATCTTGCCTGGAAGATCAACACCGGCCACCACGGCAAGGTGAAGCTCGACGGCGTCAAGTTCTGGCTGGCGGGCGATCTGGGCGGCGACTTCAAGACCGGCGAGGGCGAGTGGGGAGTCCTCACCTTCGACCGCGCCACGACCGCCGAGCAGCGGGAGGCGGTCCGCGTCTTCGTGCAGCGGCTGTACCCGCTCAAGTGGAAGTCGTACGCCGAAGCCGAGGGTGTGATCGACACCTGGCGCCAGGACAAGGACACGGCCGTCGCCACTCTGGACGGCGGCAAGACCGCCGAGGTCCGGCTCAGGCGCTTCCCGGGAATGACCAGCGAGCCGATCGTGATCCGGAACCTTCCGTACGTGGCGGCGCCGCGCAACGACGGCTTCGTCCTGATGCCGAACGACGTCGAAGCCTTCCGCGTGGGTCCGAACGCGTTCGAGTTCAAGGGCACGAACGGCTTCACGCTGACGGTGGACGTCAACTCGAGCGACCCGATGCCGATGCCGCCGGGCGCCGCCAAGTAGAGTCGGCCCGAGTGGCGTCGGGTCGGGCGGCTTGCGGTCCCGTCCCGGCGCTACGAGAAACGCCTGGCGGTGCGTCAGGTGCGCTTCGCGATCCGCTCGAGGCCGCCCATGTACGGGCGCAGCGCCTCGGGCACCACGACCGACCCGTCCTGCTGCTGGTAGTTCTCGAGCACGGCGACGAACGTGCGGCCGACTGCGAGCCCGCTGCCGTTCAGCGTGTGCAGGAAGCGCGGCTTGGCGCCGGGCTCCGGCCGGTAGCGCAGGCCGGCGCGGCGCGCCTGGAAGTCGGTGCAGTTGGAGCAGGACGAGATCTCGCGGTAGGCCTGCTGACCCGGCAGCCACACCTCGATGTCGTAGGTCTTCGCCGCCGAGAAGCCCATGTCGCCGGTCGAGAGCACGACGACGCGGTACGGCAGCCCGAGGCGCTTCAGCACCTCCTCGGCGTCCGCGGTCATGCGCTCGAGCTCGGCCATCGACGACTCCTGGGCCGTGAGCTTCACGAGCTCGACCTTGTGGAACTGGTGCTGGCGGATCAGCCCGCGCACGTCCTTGCCGTAGGAGCCCGCCTCGGAGCGGAAGCAGGGCGTGAAGGCCACGTAGTTCTTCGGCAGCCCGGCCGCCTCGAGGATCTCCTCCTTGTGGAGGTTCGTGAGCGGCACCTCGGCGGTCGGGATCAGGTAGAGGTCGCGGTCGCCGGCCGAGGTCTTGAAGAGGTCGCCCTCGAACTTCGGCAGCTGCCCCGTGCCCGTGAGCGTCTCCGCGGTGACCAGGTACGGCGGGATCACCTCGGTGTAGCCGCGCGAGACCTGCAGGTCGAGCATGAACTGCGCGAGCGCGCGCTCGAGCCGGGCGCCCTCGCCCCAGTAGACCGCGAAGCGCGCGCCGGAGATCTTCGCGGCGCGCTCGAAGTCGAGGATCCCGAGCTCGCTGCCGAGTGCTATGTGGTCTTTCGGCGTGAAGTCGAGCGCTCGCGGCTCGCCGACCCGCCGGACTTCCTGGTTGTCCGCCGCGTCCTTGCCGACCGGCACGCTCGCGTCGGGCAGGTTCGGCACCACCATCAGGAAGCGCTCGATCCCGGCCTTCACCTCCTCGAGCCGGGCCTCGCCCTGCTTGATGCGGTCGGCGACGCCCTTCATCTCGGCCTTGAGCGCCGAGGCGTCCTCCTTCGCCTTGCCGCGGCGCGCGATCTCCTCGCCGACCGTGCGCTGCTTGTGGCGCAGCTCCTCGGTCTCCTGGATGAGCGCGCGGCGCTCGCCGTCGAGCGCCCACGGGTCGACGCCCTCGAGGCCGGGAAAGGCCTGGACCGCCGCGAGGCTCTGCCCGCGGGCGGCGAGCGCCCCGAGCACGGCGTCCTTGTTCTCGACCACGAACTTCAGGTCCAGCATGACCGCGCAGGATAACACGCCGCTACCGGACGCTCCGGACCCGCGTGGTACGATCCGATCAGATGTCCGCGCTGCGCAAGATCCGCAAGGCCGTGTTCCCGGCGGCCGGCCTCGGCACGCGCTTCCTTCCCGCCACCAAGGCGCAGCCGAAGGAGATGCTGCCGCTCGTCGACAAGCCGATCATCCAGTACGTGATCGAGGAGGCGGTCGCCTCGGGCCTCACCTCGATCATCATCGTGACCGGCAAGGGTAAGAACGCGATCGAGGACCACTTCGACGTCTCTTACGACCTCGAGCGCCACCTCGAAGCGCGCGGCCAGACCGATCAGCTCGAGCAGGTGCGCGCGATCTCGAGCATGATCAACGTGTCGTACGTGCGCCAGGGCGAGCAGCTCGGGCTCGGACACGCCGTGCTGCAGGCGCGCGACCTCGTGGGCGACGAGCCCTTCGCGGTCATGCTCGGCGACGACATCATCGACGCGCCGGTCCCCTGCATGAAGCAGATGATGAACGTCTTCGAGAGCTACGGCGGGCCGGTGGTGGCGGTGCAGCAGGTGCCGCGCGCCGAGATCGCGGCCTACGGCGTGATCGACGGGACGCCCGAGGGCGACAGCGGCCGGCTCTACCGCGTGAAGAACATGGTCGAGAAGCCGAAGGCGGAGGATGCCCCGAGCGACCTCGCGATCATCGGCCGCTACCTGCTGACGCCCGACATCTTCGAGGAGATCGAGCGCACCGAGCGCGGCAAGGGCGGCGAGATCCAGCTGACCGACGGCCTGCGCCGGCTCGCCGAGGCGCGCCCGCTCTACGGCTACCAGTTCGCCGGCGTGCGGCACGACGCCGGAAACAAGCTCGGCTTCCTGAAGGCCACCGTCGAGTTCGCGCTCAAGCGCGAGGACCTGGGCGGCCCGTTCCGCGAGTACCTGAAGTCGTTGACCCTGTAGCTTCCGCCGCGCATCCCGCCGCGCCGTCACTTACTCGCCATTCGCCTCGCCTTTTTGCCGTAACATCCGGGCGGGAGTCCACCCGGCGGCCGGCGGGGTGACCTGCGGAGGCGCCCGTGCGGTTCGAGACCACGAACTGGAGCCTGATCCTGCAGGCCAGGGGCGGCTCAGTCGACCCCGGCGCGCGAGGCGCTCGCGAGCCTGTGCGCGAGCTACTGGCCTCCGGTCTACGCCTTCATCCGCCGGCGCGGGCGCGCGCCCGCCGACGCCGAGGACCTGACGCAGGCCTACTTCGCGCGCTTCTTCGAGAAGGGCTACGTGAACGCCTTCCGGCCGGAGGTCGGCCGCTTCCGCACGTTCCTGCTCGCCTCCGTCACCCACTTCCTGGCCAACGAGTGGGACCGCGAGCAGGCCAAGAAGCGCGGCGGCGGCGCGCGCCACCTGTCGCTCGACGCCTCGAGCGCGGAGGAGCGGCTGCGGCTCGAGCCGGTCGACCACCTCACGCCCGAGGCGATCTTCGAGCGCCAGTGGACCGCGGCGGTGCTCGCGCGCTGCGTCGAGCGGCTGCGCGCGGAGCAGTCCGCCTCCGGCACGCGCGCCCGCTTCGAGCGGCTCAAGTCCTTCCTCACCGGCGAGGGCGCGCCGGGCGACTACGCGGGGCTGGCGCCGGAGCTCGGGCTCAGCGCGTCGACGGTGCGCGTGGCCGTGCACCGCCTGCGCCGTCGCTTCGCCGAGGTGCTGCGCGAGGAGGTGGCGGGCACGCTGACGGACCCGGCCGAGGTCGAAGGCGAGATCCGCTGGATGCTCGAGTCGCTGCGGAGCGACAAGTGACGCGCGCGGAGTCGCGGTGACGTCGATCGCTCCTCCGCGCTGCCCGCAATGCGGAGCGCTGCTCGCCGGCGCGGCCGCGGTCGAGGATCTCTGCTCGACCTGCCTGCTGTCGCAGGCGCTCTCGCAGGACGAGGTCCCGACCGAGACCGTGAGTAGTCCGCTCCCCGGGTCCGGGGCCGGAACCAGCCGCCCGGCGTCGCGGCCGCGGACGCTCAGCCCCATGGGAGCCGGCCTCGTGGCGCCCGCCTGGGCGATGCCCGTCGAGCTGCTGCGCCAGGCGGCGCAGCGGCTGCGCCTCGCGGCCATCGGGCTGGCGCTCTCCTTCGCCGGCGGCGATCGTCATCAACAACCTGATCGAGGTCTCGGGCATCCACACCTACTCCCCGTTGCTGAACGTGATCTGCGGCGTCATGGTCGCCGTCTCGGCGGCGGTCGCCTGGTTCACACAGGCGGGCCGGATCGGACCGACGCGGCTGCTGCGCGTGAGCCTCGTCTTCGAGGTCGCCGTGGCGCTCTCCATCTCGCTCAGCGATCACCTGGAGCCGATGCGGCGACGAGATGACGATCAACGCGATCTCCTGGCTGTGCGTCGTGATCGTGATGTTCCCGCTGGTGGTGCCCGGCTCCGCCGCGCTGGGCGCTCGGCGCTGGCCTGGTCTCGGCCTCGACCTGGCCGCTCGCCTACCTCGTCGGCCGGGCATTCGGCAACCCCGCGGTGCCGACCGTGCTGCTGGTCCTGAACTCGATGCCGGGCTACATCGCCGTGGGTATAGCGGTCTTCGCGACGGGCGTGATCCGCAGCCTGCAGGAGCTCGGCTGCTATCACCTCGAAGAGAAGCTCGACCACGGCGGCATGGGCGAGATCTGGCGCGCGCGCCACCGCATGCTGGCGCGGCCGGTCGCGGTGAAGCTCATCCGGCCCGAGCTGCTCGGCGTCAAGACGCCGGTCGAGGCGGCATCGCTCGTGGCCCGCTTCCAGCGCGAGGCCGAGGCGACCTCGGCGCTCCACTCCTCCCACACGATCTCGCTCCACGACTTCGGCGTGACGCCCGAAGGGGCTTTCTACTACGTGATGGAGCTGCTCGACGGGCTCGACCTCGAGACGCTCGTGCGCCGCTACGGGCCGGTCCCGCCGCGAGCGCGCGATCCACATCCTGATCCAGGCCTGCGACTCGCTCGCGGAAGCGCACGCGACGGGTCTCATCCACCGCGACGTCAAGCCCTCGAACATCCTGACCTGCCACTGGGGCCTGAAGTGGGACTTCGTCAAGGTGCTCGACTTCGGGCTGGTCAAGACCGCCTGGAGCCATGGGCAACGACGACCACCTGACGTCGGAGGGCACGATCACCGGGACTCCGGCCTACATGGCGCCCGAGGCCGCGCTCGGCGGCGTGCCGATCGACGCGCGCGTCGACCTCTACGGGCTCGGCTGCGTCGCGTACTGGCTGCTCACCGGCGAGCGCGTGTTCGTCGGCCGCACGCCGGTGGAGGTGCTGCTGCACCACGTGAAGACGCCGCCCCTGCCGCCGTCCGAGCGGTCCGGACGCGAGATTCCGGACGCGCTCGAGCAGATCGTGCTCTCGTGCCTCGCCAAGGATCCCGACGACCGCCCGCAGTCCGCCGAGTGGCTGGCTTCGCGGCTCGCCGAGTGCGTCACCGCCGAAGCCTGGACGCCGGACCGGGCCCGCGCCTGGTGGGAGGACAACCGGCCGGCCTCGGAAGCGAGGACGCCGGCCGCCGCCGGTACCACCGTCACGCCGGCCAGCCCACCCGCGCCTCAAGCCCGCTGATCCCTGCGCTGAAACGAATCCCGACGCCTGCTTCAGACACAGGCGAAGGGGTCCTGTGGCATGGACAGCGCAGCGGAGTACACGCCGTTCCCGGACGTGGCGCGCCGGAACAGCTGGCAGGAGACGCTGGAGCTGCCCGCGATGGTCTGGGCGCTCGGCCTGCCGTCGGGCGAGCGAGTGCTCGAGGTCGGTTGCGGGCGGGGCGTGGCGCTGCCGGCCCTCTCACGCCTCCTGCGGCCGCGTCGCCTCGTCGGCCTCGACGTCGACGGCTGTCTGCTCGAGCAAGCCCGGGAGCGGACGGAGGGCCTCGCGGGCGGCATCGAGCTGCGGGAGGGCGACGTGCGCGCGCTGCCGTTCGACGACGCGTCGTTCGACCTGGTGGTCGACTTCGGCACCTGCTATCACGTCGCGCGCCGCGCGCAGGCGCTGCGCGAGATCTCGCGGGTGCTGGCGGCGGGAGGCCGCTTCGTGCACGAGACGCGGCTCAGCCAGCTGCTGTCGCACCCGCTGCGCTCGTTCGGACGCTTCCTGCCGTGGGAGGTCGTGCCCGAGCTTGCTCCGGAGCGGCTGGCGCTCCTGTGGGCGACCCGCGTCAAGAGCGGCCGCTCGGGCCGCTGAACGAAGCTACTTCTTCTTGTCGGAGCCGCTCGACTTCTTGTCGGAGCCGCTCGACGACGCCCCGGTCTTGCCGTCGCTCGACGAGGACGAAGATGCCGAGGACGTGCCCTTGGACGCCTCGGAGGCGCCGCTGCCGCCCTTGTCCGTGGTCCCGTCCTTCTTGCCGACGTCCTTGTTGCCGGCCGCTTCGCCGCCCGTCGACTTGCGCGCGTAGTCGGTGATGTACCAGCCCGTGCCCTTGAACTGGATCGCCGGCGCGGAGACGAGCTTCTCGATCGGTCCGGCGCAGGTGGGACACGCTTCGAGCGGCGGGTCCGAGAACTTCCTCACCAGCTCGAAGGTCCCGTCCTTCGGGCAGTGGTACTCGTAGAGCGGCAACTTTATCGGCCTCCCAATCTTCTTTCTTAGCACCCAGGGGACCGATCGGTCAAAACCGGTCGGCGCCGGCGCGCGGAGGGCCTTGCCGGCCTCAGTGGACGTCCCTAATGCACATCGGCCCAGCTCCGGCCGAGCCGGGCGTCGGCCACGAGCGGCACCACGAGCTCGAGCGCGCCCTCCATCACCTGCTTCACGAGCTTCTGGGCGGTCTCGGCCTCGGCCTCGGGCACTTCCAGCAGCAGCTCGTCGTGGATCTGCAGGATCAGGCGCGAGCGCAGCTTGCGCTCGCCGAGAGCCCGGTGCAGGTCGATCATGGCGCGCTTGATGAGATCGGCCGCGGAGCCCTGCACCGGCGTGTTCATGGCCTGGCGCTCCGCCTCCATCCGCACCGGGACGTTCTTCGAGCGCAGGTCGGGCAGCCGACGCAGCCGCCCGAGCAGGGTCCGCACGTGGCCGGTCTCGCGGGCGCGGGCGATCGTCTCGTCGATGAAGCCGCGCACCTTCGGGTAGCGGGCGAAGTAGGCGTCGATGAACTGGGCGGCCTCGCCGCGCGAGACGCCGATGTCCTTGGCGAGCGTGAAGGCGCTCTTCCCGTAGAGCAGAGCGTAGTTGACCATCTTGGAGATGCGGCGCTGCTCGTCGGGCGGGATCGGCGACAGCGCGCCGAAGATCTCGCGCGAGGTGCGGTCGTGGACGTCCTCGCCCTTCCGGAAGGTGTCGATGAGCGTCGCGTCGCCCGACAGGTGCGCGAGCACCCGCAGCTCGATCTGGCTGTAGTCGGCCGAGAGCAGCAGGTGCCCCGGCTCGGCCACGAAGGCCTGGCGGATGCGCCGGCCCTCGGGCGTGCGGATCGGGATGTTCTGCAGGTTCGGGCTCCGTGGCGGAGAGGCGCCCGGTGGCGGCCACGGTCTGGTTGAAGGTCGCGTGGATGCGGCCGGTCTCCGGGCTCACCATCTCGGGCAGCGAGTCGACGTAGGTCGACTTGAGCTTCTGCACCGAGCGGTAGTCGAGGATCTTGCGCGGCAGCTCGTGCACGAGCGCGAGCTCCTCGAGCACGTCCTCCGCGGTCGAGGCGGCCCGGGTCTTGGCGGTCTTCTTGGCGCTCTTCATCCCGAGGCGGTCGAAGAGCACCTCGCGCAGCTGGATCGGCGAGTTGATGTTGAACTCGCCCTTGGCCAGGCGATGGATCTCGAGCGTGAGCGTTTGCAGCTGCGCGTCCATGTCGCGGCTCATGCCGGCGAGCAGCTTCGTGTCGACCTTGACGCCGGCGCGCTCCATGTCCGCGAGCACGGCGACGAGCGGCATCTCCATCGACTCGTAGATCGGCGAGCAGGCCCTCGGCTTCGAGCCGCTCCTTCATCGGCTGCGCGAGCCGCAGCGCGAGCTCGGCCTCGCCGCCCGCGGTGCGCGAGGTGGGATCGGCGGCGGCGTCCGGGGCCGCGAGGCCGTCGGTTCCCGACGCGCGCCGCTCGCCGAGGTGCTCCATCGCGACGTCCTCGAGCGCGTAGGCGCGGCGGCCGGGGTCGAGCAGGTAGCTCGCGAGCAGCGTGTCGAAGCCGAGGGCCGCGACCTCGACGCCCAGGCGCCCGAGCACGACCTGGTCGCGCTTGGCGTGTGCCGAGACCTTGGGGAGCGCCGCGTCCTCCAGCAGCGGGCGCAGCGCCGCGATCGCATCCGTGCGCGAAATCGCCTCGCGGCAGATCGATCGCCGAGTGGCCGAGCGGCACGTAGGCCGAGCGCCCGGCGGCCCACGCGAGCGCGATCCCGAGCGGGTGGGCGCGCATCGCCTGCTCGCTCGTCACGACCACGCCGAGCGCGAGCCGACCCGCGGCGCGCGCCTCTTTCACCAGCTGCCTCGACGTCCGCCACCGTCATGGCCAGGCGGTGCTCGGCGGTGACGTTCGGCAGCTCCGGCGCGAACTCGCGCGCCAGCACCTGGAACTCGAGCTCCTTGAAGAGCGCGTGGGCGGCCGCGTGGTCGGGCCCGACGAACTCGAGACCGGCCATGTCGAGCTCCACCGGCACGTCGCGGCGCAGCGTCACCAGCTGCTTCGAGAGCAGCGCCTCGGCGCGGTGCGCCTTCAGCCCCTCCCGGTAGGCCGCGCGCTTCACCTTGTCGGCGTTCTCGAGCACCGCCTCGACGGACCCGAACTCGCGCACCAGGTCGCGCGCGCCCTTGTCGCCGATCCCGGCGACGCCGGGGATGTTGTCGACCGAGTCGCCGACGAGCGCGAGCACGTCCACGATCCGCCCGGGCGGGACGCCCCATTTCTCCTCGACGGCCTTGCTGTCGTAGCTCGTCGAGCCGGAGCCGTCGCGGCCCGGGTTCAGCACGCGCACGTGGTCCTGTACGAGCTGAAGCAGGTCCTTGTCGGCGGAGACCACCACGACCCCGATCCCGCGCTCGCGCGCCTGGCGCACGAGCGTCGCGATCACGTCGTCGGCCTCGAAGCCGGGCACCTCGACGAGCGGCATGCGCAGCGCCTCGCAGACGCGCCGGATGTAGGGCAGCTGCAGCGCGAGGTCCTTGTCCATCGGCGGGCGGTTCGCCTTGTAGCTGGCGTAGTCCGCGTGGCGGAAGGTCTTGCCGGGCGGGTCGAACACGACCGCGATGTGCCCGGGCTTCTCGTCCGCCAGCAGCTTGCGCAGCATGGTGGTGAAGCCGTACGTCGCGTTCGTGGGCAGGCCCTTGCTGGTGGCGAGGCCGCGGATGGCGTGGAACGCGCGGTGGAACTGTCCGGAGCCGTCGACGAGGTACACGGTCTGCGCGGAGGCCATCCGTCGGCGATTCTGGTCCGGGGCGCGCCGCCGAGTCCAACCCGCGGCGCGCCTCGGCTAGAATCCCCCGGCCATGCTTCGCCGCCTCATGGCCCTCCTGCTCGCCGCCACGGCGCTCCGCGGCTGCGCGAGCTACGAGTACGAGCACGAGATCTGGCTCCGCGTCGACGGCTCGGGCACCGTCAACGTCACCGGGCGGCCTGCGCTCTGGACCGCGTTCAAGAGCCTGCCGCTCGACCCGCAGGGCGACCCCGACGAGCTCAAGCGCAAGGCCTCCGAGCTCTTCGCGCGCTCGGGGCTCTCGGTCAAGCGCGTCACGCTCACCACGAGGCGCGGCCAGCGCTACCTGTTCGTCTCCGCGGACTTCCCGGACGTCAACCGCATCTCGTACACGCCGGCCCTTCCCGACCTCCGGGTGGGGGTGCGGCGCGAGGGCGGGCGCCTGATCCTCGACGGCAGCTGGCAGCGGCCGCTCGACGCGCTCGCGGGAGGCGAGCACGACCGCGAGGGGCTGATGGCGGTGCGCTTCCACCTGCCGAGCAAGGTCTACGGCCACAAGAACGCCGCCTTCGGCGTCGAGCGCGGCAACATCCTGGGCTGGCCGCAGGAAACGGCCGCGGCGCTCGACGGCGGCCGGCTCGAGTTCGGCGCCGAGATGGACGAGCGCAGCATCCTGTTCTCGACCGTGATGCTGTTCGTCGGCGCCGTCGTGCTCGCCGTGCTGCTGCTGGCGGCGGCGCTCTGGGCCGTCGTGCGCCGCGGCAGGCGCGACCTCGCACGCTCCTCTGGCAGCCCGCCCCGCGCCGGGGCGGTATAATCGCCGGCCCATGAACGTCAAGCTCTCCTTCGCTCCCGTTTCGCGCTCGTCGCTCGACCTCCTGGCCGTGGTGCTCGACGAGGGCAGCACGCTTCACGCCATCGACGACGCGCTCGTCGCGTCGCACGTGGAGCGCGCGGCCGCCGGCTTCCGCGAGAAGACCCTGAAGCGCGAGTACTACGCGACGCTGCCGGAGGGCTCGCCCGCGAAGTCGCTGGTCGTCTACTGGAGCCCGCAGATCAAGAGCTACAACCTGTGGGAGAACGTGAAGACCTTCACGGCGCGCGCGCTGCGCCTCGCGCGCGACTACCACCTGCCGCAGATCGGCCTGCTGCTGAACGGCGCCGACGCCGCCCCGCTCGTCGGCAAGGCCGTCGAGGGCGCCGTGATCGGCAGCTACGTCTTCGACCGCTACCGCCAGGAGAAGGACGACTTCTTCTCGCGCGAGGCCTCGCTCACGATCCTGACGCACCCCGACCACCAGGCCGACGCCGAGGCCCGGCGCGCGCGCTACCTGTGGGTCTCCGAGAACGTGAACCGGGCGCGCGACCTGATCAACGAGCCGGGCGACGTCGTCACGCCGGAAGTGATCGCCACCACCGCCGCCGAGATCGGGCGCGAGGTCGAGCTCGAGTTCGAGGTGCTCGACCCGACGGCGCTCAAGGCCAAGGGCTACCAGGGCATCCTGCACGTCGGCGCCGGCAGCCCCCACCCGGGGCGAATGGTGGTGCTGCGCCACGTGCCGCGCAAGCCCTCGAAGGAGACGATCGCGCTCGTCGGCAAGGGCATCACCTTCGACTCGGGCGGGATCAGCATCAAGCCGAGCGACAAGATGTGGGAGATGAAGGGCGACATGGCGGGAGCCGCCGCCGTGCTCTTCGCGATGCGCGCGATCGGCAAGATCCGGCCCGACGTCAAGGTGCTGGGCATACTCTGCTGCGCCGAGAACCTGCCCGACGCGAACGCGCAGCGGCCGGGCGACATCTTCGTCGCGAAGAACGGCAAGTCGGTGATGGTCGACAACACCGACGCCGAGGGCCGGCTGGTGCTGACCGACGGCCTCGCCCGCGCCGGCGAGGAGGGCGCCACCCACATCGTCGACATCGCGACGCTCACGGGTGCCGTCGTGCGCGCGCTGGGGCCGAGCGTCGCCGGCGTGATGGGCACCGACGCCTCGCTGGTGAAGCGCGTGATCCGCTCGGGCGAGCACCACGGCGAGCCGTTCTGGGAGCTGCCGCTCGTCGAGGAGTACAAGGACTCGCTGAAGACACCCTACGCCGACCTCAACAACATCGCCGCCGGCGGCCTGGCGGGCGCCATCACGGCGGGGCTCTTCCTGCGCGAGTTCGTGCCCTCGGGGGCCGCCTGGGCCCACCTGGACATCGCCGGCCCGATGTTCAAGGAGAAGGAGTGGAAGTACTACGACGCCGGCGCCATCGGCTTCGGCGTCAAGACGCTCGTGGACCTCTGCGAGCGGTTCCGCGAGCCCGTCTCCTAGCCGTCACGCGGCCGGCCGTCCACCGGCCCGGACCGGCCGTTCACCGATCCCAGGGAACGTCGAGCCGGAAGCTCGCGTAGGCTTGTCAATAGAGGCGGGGGCATTCTCATGGTCCGAGTCGACGGGTCGAGCGGCGGCGGGTCGCTCATCAGCGTGCGCGGGCTCGACAAGAGCTACGTGCGCGGGGGCGAGGAGATCCACGTGCTCCAGGGGCTCAACCTGGACGTGGGCGCCGGCGAGTTCATCGCCTTCATGGGTCCGAGCGGCTCGGGCAAGACGACGCTCCTGAACCTGCTGGGCGGGCTCGACGTGCCGAGCTCGGGCACCGTCAGCGTGGCCGGCGACGAGATCACCTCGATGTCGCGGCGCAGGCTCACGGCCTGGCGCGCGCGGCACGTCGGCTTCGTGTTCCAGGCCTACAACCTGATCCCGGTGCTCTCCGCCTTCCGGAACGTCGAGCTGCCGCTGCTGCTGACGCCTCTCGCGAAGGCCGAGCGGCGCCAGCACGTCGAGGCCGCGCTCCGCATCGTGGGGCTCCAGGAGCGCATGCATCACTTCCCGCGCCAGCTCTCGGGCGGGCAGGAGCAGCGCGTCGCGATCGCACGCGCGATCGTGGCCGACCCGACCTTCCTGCTGTGCGACGAGCCCACGGGCGACCTCGACCGCAAGAGCGCCGACGAGATCCTGGACCTGCTCTCGCTGCTCGTCACGGAGCGCGGCAAGACGATCCTGATGGTGACCCACGACCCACGCGCCGCCGAGCGGGCGAGCGCGCTCTTGCACCTCGAGAAAGGCGTGCTGGTCGAGGCCGCGCAAGGCAGGGCGATGGTGGCGTCGTGAAGTACCTGCCGCTGCTCTTCGCCAACCTCAAGCGCAAGAAGCTCCGCACGACGCTCACGATCGGGTCGTTCGCCGTCGCGATGTTCCTGTTCGGGCTGCTGGCGGCGGTGCGCGCGGGGTTCCGCCAGGGCGTCGACGTGGCGGGAGCCGACCGGCTGGTGGTGGTCGGGCGCACCGGCCTGATCCAGCCGCTGCCGCTGCCCTACATGGAGCGCATCCGAAGGCTGCCCGGCGTGAAGGACGTCGCGCACGTGACCTGGTTCGGCGGCGTCTACCAGGACCCCAAGAACTTCTTCGCGCAGTTCGTGATCGAGCCCGAGGACTGGCGGCGGCTCTACCCCGAGTACGCGGTGCCCGACACGCAGTGGCAGGACTTCCTCGGCGACCGCCAGGGGATCGTGATCGGCCAGAAGCTCGCGCAGCGCTTCGGCTGGAAGCTCGGCGACCGCGTGCCGCTCAAGGCGCCGGGCTACCTGGGCGGCACCAGCTGGGAGTTCAACGTGCGGGCCATCTATCACGGCACGCGAAAGTCCGACGACGAGGGCCAGCTCTGGCTGCATCACAAGTACTTCCACGAGAAGGCGCCCAGCTACTGGAAGGGCATCGTCGGCTGGTATGTCGTGCGCGTGGCGGACCCGGCGCAGGCCGTCGCCGTCACGAAAGCGATCGACGGCGAGTTCGCCAACTCCTCGGGCGAGACGCGCACCCAGACCGAGTCGGCCTTCGCGTCCTCGTTCATGAAGCAGATGGGCAACATCGAGTTCCTGATCGTCGCGATCGGCTCGATCGTCTTCTTCACGCTGCTGCTGGTGACGGGCAACACGATGGCGATCGCCGTGCGCGAGCGCACCGCCGAGCTCGCGGTGCTGAAGGCGGTCGGCTACTCGGACCGCTTCGTGCTCGGTCTCGTTCTCGCCGAATCGCTGCTGATCGCGGCGCTCGGAGGCGCCGTCGGCCTCTGGCTCGCCTCGATCGTCGCGGGCAAGGACATCACCGGCGGCATCCTGCCGACCTACCTGTCCGGCGCCTCGATCGCCGCCGGGGTGGCGATGGCGCTCGTGACGGGTCTGCTCGCGGGCCTGCTGCCGGCCGTTTCGGCGATGCGGATGCAGATCGTGAACGCGCTCAGGAGGGTGTAGAGCGTGGCGATCCCGGTCTCCTACAACCTGCTGAGCGCGAAGGAGCGCTGGACCTCCTCGGTCGTGGCCGTGCTCGGGATCGCGGGCACCGTCGGCGTCTTCGTCGCCATGCTCGCGCTCGCGCGCGGCTTCAAGGCGACGCTCACCTCCTCGGGCCAGCCGCAGAACGCGATCGTGCAGCGCTCCGGCGCGGACAACGAGATGACGAGCGCCATCACGCTCGAGGAGGTGCGGATCGTCGAGGACGCGCCGCAGATCGCGCGCGGCCCCGACGGGCCGCTGGTGAGCGCCGAGGTCGTCGTGATCGCGGCGATCCCGATGCGCGGCGAGGACGGCGAGGCCAACGTGCAGGTCCGCGGCGTCTCTCCGCGCGTGCTCGCGGTGCGGGACAACGTCAAGATGGTCGAGGGGCGCTTCCTCACGCCGGGCCTGGCCGAGGCGGTCGTGGGCAAGGGCGCGCGCGACGCCTACCAGGGGCTCGACCTCGGCGCCACGGTGAGGCTCGGCGCCGGCACCTGGACGATCGTGGGCGTCTTCGACGGCAAGGGCACGGCCTTCAACTCGGAGGTCTGGGCCGACGCCGCGACGCTCAACGGCTTCTACCAGCGGCCGCCCTCGATCTTCCAGGCGGCGACCGTGAGGCTGCGCTCCGCGGACGACTTCCCGGCCTTCGAGGCGACGCTCAAGGGCGATCCGCGCCTCAACGTGCAGGCGCTGCGCGAGCAGGCCTACTACGAGAAGCAGTCGGTGGTGGTGACGACGCTGATCACCGTGCTCGGCTCGCTGGTCGCCGCGGTGATGGCGCTCGGCGCCGTCTTCGGGGCGCTCAACACGATGTACTCGGCCGTCTCCGAGCGCTCGCGCGAGATCGCGGTGCTGCGGGCACTCGGCTTCGGCGGCGGTGCGATCGTGCTGTCGTTCTTCGTCGAGTCGCTGCTGATCGCGCTCGTCGGCGGCCTCGTCGGCTGCGTCGCGGTGCTGCCGGTCAACGGCCTCACGACCGGCACGATCAACTGGCAGACCTTCTCGCACCTGGCGTTCGCGTTCCGCATCACGCCGGACCTGCTCGCGCTCGGCATGCTGTTCGCGCTGGTGATGGGAGCCATAGGCGGCCTGCCGCCCGCGATCCGCGCCGCCCGGGCGAACGTCGCCCACACGCTCAGGGCGCTTTAGCTACAGCTCGTTTCACCACCCAGGCGGCGATCCGCAGCGGGCCGCCGCTGCCGCCCTTGATCTTCATCGGGAGTGCCGCGACCATGAAGTCCTTCACCGGAAGCGTGTCGAGGTCGGCCACGTTCTCGAGGGCGGGCACGTTCGCCTCGAACAGGATCACGTGGCTCTCGAACAGCGTCGACTGGCCGTGGTCGATGCTGGCGGTGTCGATCCCGACGGCCTTGACCGCGCGCGCGGTCACGAGCCAGCGGGCGGCGTCCTTGTCCAGACCCGGGAAGTGCAGCTCCGGCACCGCCTCCGGCCCCGTCCGCGCGGTGCCCAGGTACGTCGCGCGATCGCTCCAGTGCCGCGACCAGCCGGTCTGGAGCAGCACGATCGCGCCTGCCGGGATGCGGCCGTTCCGGATCTCCCAGGCGGTGAGGTCGGCGACGCCGATCCGATAGTCGCGGTTCTTCGCGCACTTGTCACTCACGTCCACGCGGATGCCGACGCCAATCAGCTGCTCGATCGGAATCGCGTCGGCGGCCTTGCCGGTTTCGGAAAAGTGGATCGGCGCGTCGAGGTGGGTCCCGCCGTGCTCCGCGGCGCAGAACTTGTTCGCGGCGTAGAAGTAGCCCTTGTCGGTGACGCCGTGGGCGACGGACTCCAGCACGAAGCTGCCCGCGGTCGGCCAGTAGATCGTCTGCGCGTCGAAGGAGTGCGTCAGGTCCACGATCGTTCCCGGCAGCGAGGGCGGGTGGCGCGGGGTCGCGGGCGGCGCTCCCGCCGCGAGCGAGACGCAGAGCGGCCGGCAGCGCTAGGACGAGAGCGGTTCGCATCACGTGCCTCCTTGGGCTTCGCTGGTGCTGGCTCGACTGTATCGCGCTCGAGCGTCCCGGATCGGGACGCTGCGATGCGCGAATTCAAGACCTGACCCCTACTCCCGTCGCAGCGCCTCCACCGGGTCGAGGCCGGCCGCGTGCCAGGCGGGGTAGAAGCCGAAGCCGATGCCGACGCCGAGCGCCACCACCAGGGCCGCCGCCAGCATCAGCGGGTGGACGGCGGTCGGCCAGCCGGCGAACGTCTGGATCAGCACGGCCCCGACGAGGCCGAGCGCGCTGCCGAAGAGGCCGCCGGTGACGGTGAGCAGCGAGCTCTCGACCAGGAACTGCGCGGCCACGTCGCGGCGGCGCGCCCCGAGCGCGCGACGCACGCCGACCTCGCGCGTCCGCTCGGCGACGCTCGCGAGCATGATGTTCATGATCCCGATCCCGCCCACCAGCAGGCTGATCGCGGCGACGGCGCCGGTCACGACGTTGAAGACGCGCTGCGTGCGCTCGCGCTGGCGCAGGATCTCGCGCGGCACCACCACCTCGGGCGCCGTACCGGTGGCCCGGCGCACGAGCGCCTGGGCGACGCCCGCCGCCGCGACGACGTCGTCCGCGCTCGCCAGCCGGAACACGATCTCGTCGACGCCCTCCGGCTGGCGGTCTCCCCCGCGGTCGAGCGCCGGCAGCGGCACGATCACCGCGCGGTTCAGGTCGCGGGCGCGGATCGCGGCGGCGCGTGTCCGAGGCGACGCGCGCTCCTGGAGCGTGCCCACGACCCGGTACCAGTCCCCCCCGAGCCGCACGCTCTCGCCGAGCGGGCTCTGCAAGCGGGAAGAGAGCGCGCGCCACCGACGCCCCGAGCACCGCCACGCGCTTGCGGTCGGCGACGTCGAGGTCGGCCAGGAAGCGCCCCGCGCCGAGCTCGAGCCGCGCGGCCTCGGCGTAGCCCGGCGTCGTGCCGAGCGCGATCACGGGAGCGCTGCGGCCCGCGGCGTCGGCCTGAAGCTCGGCCACGCGCAGCGGTGCCACCGCCTGCACGCCGGGAACCACGCGCGACAGCGAGTCCGCCGCGGCGCGCGGCAGCGTCGCCGCCGGCTCGCCCGCAGGCGGCGCGGGCGGCTTCAGCGTGACCGTGTCGATCCCGAGCGCCGCGATCTGCGCCAGCGTCTCGCGGCGCGCCCCCTCGCCGACCGACGACATCGCGACGACGGCCGCGACGCCGAAGACGACCCCGAGGATCGACAGGCTCGAGCGCAGCTTGTGCAGCCGCAGGCTGCGCGCCCCGAGCCGCAGCAGCACGACGAGCGCGGGGCTCACCGGCGCTCCTCGGACTCGACCCGCCCGTCGCGCAGGCGCACCACGCGCTCGGCGCCGCGGCCGAGCGCCTCGTTGTGCGTGACGAGCACGACCGTCGCGCCCTGCGCGTGGAGCTCGTCGAGCAGCGCCCGGATCTCCTCGCCGGTCCGGGTGTCGAGGTTGCCGGTGGGCTCGTCGGCGAGCAGCAGGCGCGGCGAGGTGACGAGCGCGCGCGCGATCGCGGCCCGCTGCGCCTCGCCGCCCGAGAGCTCGGACGGGCGATGGTCGGCGCGGTGCGCGAGGCCCACGCGCTCGAGCGCGCGCAGCGCCCGCGGCCGCCACTCGTGGAGCGGCGCGCCCTCGTAGAGCAGCGGGGTCTCGACGTTCTCGACGACCGTGAGCTGCGCGATCAGGTGGAAGGCCTGGAACACGAAGCCGACCGACCGGTTGCGCAGCCGCGACAGCTCGTCGTCGCCGAGCGAGGCGACGCTTCGTCCCTCGAACAGCTGCTCGCCCGACGTCGGGCGGTCGAGGCAGCCCAGGATCGACAAGAGCGTCGTCTTGCCCGAGCCGCTCGGGCCCATGATCGCGAGCTTCTCGCCCGCCCGGATCTCGAGGCTCACGCCGGCGAGCGCCACGACCTGCGACGAGCCGCGCGGGTAGGCCCGCACCACGTCGCGCAGGACGACGAGCGGGGGGGGCCCTTGGTCTGGGGGGTGCTTCACACCCCCCAGACCCCCCACGGGCTCATGAGCCGGGGGCAACGCTCGTGTCCGGAGCGCCGCGGCCGGGATCCTGCAGCAGCACGCGGTCGCCGCGCGCGAGGCCCTGCTCGATCACGACGAAGTCGGCGTTCGACGGCCCCAGCACCACCTCGCGCTCGCGCGGCTGGCGGCCGGCGAGGTAGACGACGCTGCGGCCGTCGCGCTCGAAGACGGCCTCGAGCGGGACCGAGAGCGCGCGCGGGCGCTCCTCGACCTCGATCTCGACGCGCGCCGTCATGCCGGGCCGCAGCCGCGGCTCGCTCTCCTTGATCAGCACGCGCACCGAGAAGAACTTGGTGCCGCGCCGCTCCTTCTCCTCCTGCGCGAGCGTCCCCACGAGCGAGACCGTCCCCGAGAGGCGCAGGTCCGGGTAGGCCTCGACGCGCACGGAGACCTTCTGGTTGCGCTCGACCTTGTGCACGTCGGTCTCGCGCACGCGCGTCTCGACCTCCATCCGGGAGACGTCCGGCAGGATCACGAGCGGCTGGTTCGCCCAGACCTGGTCCCCCACCTGGGGCTTGCGCTGCTCCGAGCCGAAGAACACGTCCTTGTAGACGACGATGCCGGGCACCTCGGCGCGCACCTCGCAGCGCGCCAGCTGCTGCTTCGCGAGCTCGAGCCGCGCCGCGGCCTCCTGGATCCGGCTCTGCGCTGCGGCGATCGCCGCCTGCTTCTGGGCCACGCGGTAGGAGCTCGCGCTCTCGAGCTGGCGCAGCGTCTCGCGGCTCGACTGCGCGTCCGAGCGGGCCTGGCTGAGCTCGAGCGGCCGGCCGAAGCCGAGCAGCGCGTCGCGGCGCCGCTCGGCGAGCTGCAGCTCCTCGCGCGAGCTCGCGACCTGCTGCTCCGCGCGCTCGAGCTCCGCCCGCGTGATGAAGCCTTCGGCGAGCAGCGGGCGCAGGTCCTGGAGCGCCGTCTCCGCCTTCTGCAGGTCGCGCTTTGCGTTCGCCACCGCCTGCGTGACCTCGTCCTCCTTGACGCGGCCCTTGCCCTGCTGCACGTCCTTGAGCTCGAGGTCGCTCTTCTCGACGCGCAGCTGCGCGGCCAAGAACTCCTCGCGGTTCTGCAGCCCCTGCAGCTTCAGGTCCTCGCGCGCCTTCGCGAGCTCCGCCTCGGCCTGCCCGAGCAGCGCCTGGTTGCGCCGGATCTCCTCCTCGAAGGGCGCGGCGTCGAACAGGATCAGCAGGTCGCCCTTCTGCACGGGCTTGCCCTCGGGTGCCATGGCCGTGATCTTGGCCTGATTGCTCTGGATCGAGGAGGCGTAGGTCACCGAGCGCACGGCCTGGAGCGTGCCGGCCTCGGCGATCGAGACCCGGAACGGCCCCTCGCGCACGACGGCGCTCGGCAGGTCGGAGCGGCCGCCCGCGAGCGCCCACCCGAGCACGAGCAGCAGCAGGAGCGCTCCGGCCAGCGTCGAGACGGCGCGGCGCGGGTCGCGGCGCAGCCACGGCCCGGCGCGACGGGCGAGCCGCTCGACCCCGGAAAGCGCACGCAGCGCGGGGCTTGCGACCGGCTCGGGCGCGGGCGGGGGGGCTTCGGTCACGGGGCGAACTCGGTATCGACGTCCAGTGTACCGGTCGTGCGCTTGAGGTCCAGCCGCGCCACGGCATAGCTCGTGAGCAGCTGCACGAGGGCGCTCCGCGCCGTGACCAGGCTGCTCTCGGCGTCCACCACGTCGAAGTTGCTGCCGAGCCCGCGCTGGTAGCGCAGCACCGCGAGCCGGCGCTGCTGGTCGGCGACCTCGACCGCCTTCTTCTGCAGCTCGACGCTCTTCTGGATCTGCTCGAGCTCGCGCAGCGCCTGGCGCACCTCCTGCTCGACGTCCAGCTCGCGCTGGCGCACGCCGCGCTGGCGCGAGCCGACCTCGAGGTCCGCGACCGCGCGCGTCGCGCGCTGGCCCGCCTGCGGCAGCGGGATCGAGGCGCTCAGGAAGACGTTCACCTGGCGGTCGCCCGCGCGCCAGGCGGTCCCGAACGACGAGCCGAAGCCGAGCTGGGTGACCCCGACGTTGAGGTCGAACTGCGGCAGCAGGTTCTGCTTGGCGAGCGAGGCGCTGCGCCGCGCGTCGTCCACCAGGTCGCGCGACTCCTGGAGCTCGAGCCGCGCGTCGAGCGCGCGCCGCACCAGCACCTCGACCGGCTCGAAGACGTCGGCGGTGTCCGGCAGCTCCACGGCCTCGGGCTCCACGGGGTCGCCCGGGGGCAGCGCGAGCAGCCCGCGGAATCGCTCGAGCGCGGTGGCGAGAGCGGACTGCGAGCGCACCATCGCGTCGCGCGCCTGCGCCGCCTGCAGCTCGGCGCGGAAGACGTCGAGCTTGCTCGCCAGGCCGACCTCGAGCCGTGCCTCCGAGGACTTCAGCAGGCCCTCGGTGCGCTCCAGGCTCTGGCGCGCCACGTCGAGCAGCTGGCGCTGCGCGATCACGCCGTAGTACGCCGCCGCCACGTCGACCGCGGTGCGCTGGCGCGTGAGCATCAGGCTGCGCTCCTGGCCCTGGACGGCACGCCGCGCGTTGCGCAGCTCGAAGTACGTGGCGTTCGGGCCCACGCCGCGCAGCAGCGGCTGCGACAGCAGCAGCCTGAGGTCGGTCGTCCGCGGGAAGGGCGCGTCCACGTTCGGTTCGCTCAGGTAGCGGCCGGTCGCGGTGACGGTGCCGCCGGTCCAGGGCAGCTTCTGGGAGAAGTCCGCGCCGAAGACGTTGCGCCCCTCGCCGCGCTGGTAGAGCGGGGTGACGGCCGGGAGGAAATCCGCGAAGGCGGTGCGCTCCCGCCAGCGCGAGGCGGCCACGGCGTCCTGCGAGTCGAGCAGCACGAAGGCCTGCCCGAGCGCGAGACGGACGGCGGCGGCGAGGTCGATCGTGGGGGCGCCCGGGGTCGGCCCGACGCTGCGCTCTTGCACCTCGGGCGGCGCCGGCGGCAGCGCGGGCTCGTCGACGGGCCGCTCAGCAGTGGGCTCCTGAGGCTTCGCCTGGATCAGGGTGCCCTGCGCCGCTGCGGCCACGGCGCAGCCCGCGAAAACGGCCACGAGCACGGCCTGGCGGGCGCTGGTCACATCGAGAGCGTGAGCCTACTTCGACCTCTCGAACGCGGCGACGAACTCCTTGAGCAGCACCGGGTTGTTGCTCTTGACCCGCCCGGTCAGGAAGTCCGTCGCGCCGAGCTGGTGCTTGCCGCTCCAGACGTCGAGGAAGAGCTCGGGCGACGACTTGAAGAAGCAGTCCGCGTCCTCGTTCTTGCCCTTCGTCGACCGTGCACTTGTCCTTCGCGATGTGCACCGTCCACTTCTCGTCGTCGCCGAGCGAGAAGTAGTAGCTGCGCTCGGCCTTCACGCCTCCCTTGTGGAATCGCTTCGGCAGGCCCTTGAAGACCTTCGCGATCTTGCTCACGCGCGGCCTTCCTCGAGCGCGCGCGGGAGCTCCTTGATGTAGTCGTCGACCAGCTTGCGCTGGGCGTCCTCGCTCAGCGAGGACTTGACGATCCGGGAAGCGGCCTCGATCGCGATGTCGGCCACCTGCGCGCGCAGCTCCGCCACCGCCTGCTCCTTCTCGCGCGTCATCTGCTCGCGGGCGCGCGCCAGGATCTGCTCGGCGTCGCCGCGCGCCTTCGCCTGCAGGTCGGCGCGCAGCGCCTCGGCGTCCTTCGCCGCGCGGGCGAGCAGCTCGTCGCGCTCGCGGGCGGCGCCGCGCAGCAGCTCCTGGTGCTGCGCGAGTGTGGCCTTGGAGTCCGCCGCGGCCTTCTCGGCGGAGTCGACCTGCTCGCGGATCGACTTCTCGCGGGCGTCCACGATCTGGAGCAGCGGGCCCCAGGCGAACTTCGCGAGGATCCCCGCGAACACGAGGAAGGTGACGATGGTGGCGATGAAGAGCGTGGTGTCCACGCTCATCAGGTTGCCGCCCGCGCTGCCCTCCGCCGCAGCCAGCAGGACCGCGACGTGACTTGCCATGACGCGCCTACTTGATCGCGAGCAGGATCGTCACGATCAGCGCGAAGAACGTGGCGCCTTCGATCAGGCCCGCCGCCACGATCATGGCGCCGCGGATGTCGGCGACCGCGTTCGGCTGGCGCGCGATGCCCTCGAGCGCCGCAGCCGCCAGGCGGCCGATGCCCGCGCCGCCGCCGATGATCGCGAGGCCGGCCCCGATGCCCGCGCCGAGATACGCCAGTCCCTTGGGATCCATTGTGCTTTTCCTTTCCTAAGCCCTTGAGGTCGTCATGACGAGATCAGTGCGCCGGGTGCGCGTACATACCGATGAAGATGGCGGTGAGCAGCGTGAAGATGTAGGCCTGCACGAACGCCACCAGCAGCTCGAGCAGCATGATGAAGACGGCGAGCACGAGCGAGATCGGCGTCATCGCGACACCCGCCAGCCAGTGCAGCTGTCCCATCAGCGGGATCAACAGCAGGAGCGTCGTGATCACCATGTGGCCCGCCAGCATGTTCGCGAAGAGCCGCACCGTGAGCGCGAAGGGCTTCGTGAACATGCCGAGGATCTCGACCGGGATCATGATCGGCAGCAGCAGCCAGGGCATGCCGGGCGGCACCAGGCCGTGGAAGTGGCCCACGAGCCCGTTCTTCGAGATCCCCGCCCACTGCTGCGCCAGGAACGAGACGGTGGCGAGCGCCAGCGTGACGGAGATGTTCCCGGTCGAAGTGGCCGAGCCCGGGATCAGGCCGAAGAGCGCCGCCACCAGGATGAAGAAGAAGAAGCTGCAGAGCAGCGGCGTGAACTTGCGGCCGTCGCCGTGGCCGATGTTGGGCTCGGCCACCTCGTCGCGAATGAAGACCACCAGGCTCTCGACCGCCGCGCCGAGGCCCTTCGGCACGTGGCCGCCCTTGTAGCTGCGCAGCGCGAGCTGTGCCAGCGCGATCACCAGCAGTGCCACCACGAACAGGAACACCAGGTGCTTCGACTTGAAGCCGAAGCCACGGCCCGTCCAACACGTGATGGAAGATGATGTCGGCCGGGCTCTCGCCGTGCTCGGCCGCCTCGCCGTGCGCTGCGGCCTCGGGGGCGTGCCCCTCCGCGGCGGGAGTCGCGCCCTCGCCAGGCGCGTGAGCCTCGGCTGCGGGCGCCGGGGACGCCGCTTCGGCCGCCGGCGCTACGGGTGAGGCCGCCGGTGTCTCGGCCGGCTGCGCGGGCGCGGCCTGCAGGAAGAGCGCGAGGAGTAGAGCGCTCATCGCGTCGCGGCCGTGCGTCGGGTGTGCCGGTGCTGCACCGTGAGCTCCATGACGAGAAACAGAGTGTAGTAGGCCAGCAGCGAGACGACGAGCGGCAGCCGCGGCAGCCCGAGCAGGAGGACGCCCGCGATCACCGCCGCGAGCATCACGGCCATCCGGCCGACCATCCCGCCGAGCACGGCGCCGAAGAACGCGGGCGTCGAACGGCGCTCCGACCACGACACGAGCGCGTGAGCCACGAGCGTGTTGAGGATCGCGAGCACGGCGCCGAACAGGATCGCGGCGCGAGCCTTCGTCTCGGCGGGAACCACGAGGCCGACGGCCGCGAGTGTCGCCGCTGCTATCAGGAGAACGAGCGTCGAGTATCGGAGGGAGCTCACTTGACCTGGCGTCCGCTTATCGCTTCGTTTGTCCCGCGACGGTTTTGAAGAAGTAGTAGAGTCCTGCGGCCAGCCCGAGCGTGCCTCCCAGGAGCAGGAACAGCGGGCGGGATCCCACTCGGCCGTCCAGCCAGTAGCCCCCGCCCAGCCCTGCGAGCACGGTGACCGCCAGGGTCGTTCCGAGCCCCAAGAGAGGCGCCGCGTCGCGCAGGCCGTTCGCAAAGCCCCGACCGCTCCCGCGCGAGCCCGGAGGCGTCACGGGCGGCGTCGATGGCGACGACAACGGCCTAAGAACCTATCATGAGCGCGCAGACCCGGCAACATAGCCTAAGCCGCTGACTCGGTTGTGGATCGGTCGTCCGACCGCCGATCCGGTGAGCTCGCCTGCGACCCCACGACGCGCAGCACGTCGAGCCTGTAGATGCGGATCGCCGACAGCACCAGCGAGAGCACGACGGGGCCGATCAGGAAGCCGAACACGCCGAACGCCAGCACGCCGCCGATGATCGAGAGGAAGCCGAGCAGCGGGTGGATCCGCGCCGAGCCGCGCAGCAGCAGCGGCTTCACCACGTTGTCGCTGCCGCTCACGATGAGCGTGCAGTAGACGACGAGCCCGATCGCGGGACCCGTCGTACCGTTCAGGAAGAGGTAGACGCACGCCGGCATCCAGGCGAGCGGCGAGCCCAGCAGCGGGACGGTCGCCGCGAGGATCACGGCCGTGCCCCACACGAGCGGCGAGGGCACGCCGAACACGACGAAGCCGATCATCGCGAGGATGCCCTGGATCACCGGCACCACGACCACTGCCTGCAGCGCGCCCTTGATGGTGCGCTCCAGGTGATCGAAGATCTGGTGCTCCTGCTCCTCCGAGAAGGGCGAGATCGGGCGCAGCTCCTTCTTGAGCCGCCCGCCGTCGCGCAGCAGGAAGAACAGCATCAGCAGGAAGAGCCCCAGGTCGATCGCGGCGTGCGTCACGCGGCCGAGCACGTTCTGCAGCAGGCCGTTCGCGCCGCCCGCGAGCTGCGCGATGCCGCCGCTCAGGATCGGCGCGATCTGCGCCTGCAGGAACGCGATCCAGCTCTTGAGGCCCGGGTAGCGGCGCGGCAGCTCGTCCCAGAAGCGCTGCATCTCCTCCGGGCCCACGAGCGGCTGGAGGCGGATCCAGTCGAGGAAGAGTGCCGTCTGGCGCGCGAGCAGGAAGAGCGAGGTGAGGATCGGGATCAGGATCACGACCGTGGTGAGCAGGACCAGGAGCGCGGCGGCCAGCGTGGGCTTGCCGCCGAGCGCCTTGTCGAAGCGCTTCTGCGCCGGCGCCAGCAGCAGCGCGACGCACGCGGAGACCGCGAACACCAGGATGAAGGGCTTGAAGACCCAGAACGCCAAGAGCAGGATCACCGCGAGCGACAGCAGCAGCGGTGTCAGCATGTCGCGGCGTCGGCGTTCCGGCATGTCGTCGAGCATTCTACCGCCGAGCGCCGCTCACCCGCGGCTCACGCTGTCGGGCAGCTCGTTTGCGTCCGCTTCGCCCGCGCGGCGCGGGAAGTGGCGCTCCAGCTCGTCGCCGACGCGCGTCACGGCCGTCACCAGCCCCTCGGTGAAGCGGCCGGCGCGGAACTCGTCCCGCAGCGACGCGGCGAGCTCGTCCCAGAATCCCGGCGGCAGCCGCTCGTCGATCCCACGGTCGCCGATCACGGCGAAGGACTGGCTCTCCGGAGCGACCAGGATCAGGACGCCGTTGCGCTCGGCGGTCGCCGCCATCCCGAGCCTTTCGAAATCCGCCTCGGCGGCGCGCCGCGGATCGCTCACGCCGCCCTCGGCGACGTGGACCCGGATCTCGCCGCGCGAGCGCGCCTCGGCTGCCTGGATCGCCGCCACGATCCGCGGCTCGTCGATCGCCGCCAGGAACTCGTCCTGCCTCACGCTCGCCTCCTCACCAGCTGCTCGAGGCGCCGCCGCCGCCGAACGACCCTCCCCCGCCCGAGAAGCCGCCGCCACCGCCGCCGAACGAGCCTCCGCCACCGCCAAAGCCGCCGCCTCCGCCCCAGCCGCCCCAGGAACTCCCGCCCCAGTAGCTGCCGTCGCGCCGCGGGCCGCGCCCGGAGTAGGTGCGGCCGGAAGGCATGTGGCGCGCGCCCTGCCTCGCAAGCCACATCAGGAGGACCACGAAGAAGAGGACGATCAGCAGCGTCAGCGGCGGGACCCCTTCCTGCCTGCGCCGCTGCGGCTCCGCCTTGTACTCGCCGCGGGTCGCGGCCAGGATGCCGTCGATGCCGGCCTCGAGCCCGCCGGCCCAGTCTCCCTGGCGCAGGTGCGGCACGACCTGGTCGTCGAGGATGCGGCGGGCGAGCGCGTCGGGCAAAGCACCTTCGAGGCCGTAGCCCGTCTCGATGCGCAGCTTCCTGTCCTTGACGAAGACGAACAGCACCGCCCCGTTGTCCCAGTCCTTGCGTCCGACCCGCCAGGACTCGGCCGTCCGCACCGTGAAGTCCTCGAGCGCCGGCGACGGCAGGTGGTCGAAGATCGCCACCACCACCTGCGTGGAGGTCTCCTTCGCGAACTGGTCGAGCTTGGCGTCGAGCCGCGCGGCGTCGCCGGCCGAGACGACGCCGGCGTAGTCGTTGAAGTAGGCGGCGGGCGGTGGCGGAAGCGGCTCCTCGGCACACGAGGGCGCGCCGCTCCACAGCAGAGCGGCGGCGACGAGCGCGCCGAGGAGCGCGCGCATCCGGCGCTCCGCCCTAGCGACGCTCAGCCGGTGTCGGCGACGGCGAGGCGCCGAAGTTGAACTTGACGTCGGGCGGCTGCTGGCTGCCGGGCGTCGCCTGGAAGTACGCCTTCTCCTTCATCCCGAGCAGGTTCGCGAAGATCACCGTCGGGAAGCGCAGCCGCTCGGTGTTGTAGGCCTGCGCCTTCTCGTTGAAGCGCATGCGCTCGACGCTCACGCGGTTCTCCGTGCCCTCGAGCTGCGTCTGCAGGTCGCGGAAGTTGGCGTTGGCCTTGAGCTCGGGGTAGCGCTCGACCACCACCAGCAGCCGCGACAGCGCGCTCGACAGCTGGTCCTGCGCCTGCTGGTACTTCGCCATCGCCGCGGGGTCGTTCGGCAGGTTCTTCGGGTCGATCGTCGTCTGGCCGACGCTCGCGCGCGCCTTCACGACTTCCTCGAGCGTCGACTTCTCGAAATCGGCGGCGCCCTTCACCGTCGCGACGAGATTCGGGACGAGGTCGGCCCGCCGCTGGTACTGGTTCTCGACCTGTGCCCACTGGGCGTCGACGCCCTGACCGAGGCCCACCAGGCTGTTGTATTTCCCGACGACGACTCCGCCCACGACCAGCGCGAGCACGACGAGCACGCCGAGGCAACCCAGCCACTTCATGTGATCCTCCCGCTCGAGTGTCGAGAAAACTGCCGCGGCGAACGTCGCGGTCAGAAGACTAGGCTATCCGATCTCGCGAGGCGCCGTACCTGCGAAAAGTGACAGGTTCGGCGCGGCTTCAGTTGCCGCTTGCGGACGGCCTGGCGGCAGCCGGGTCGACGGGCTGCGCGGCGGTCGCCGCCGGAGCGAACTTGGCGGGCTGGACGACGGCTGCGATCCGGGCCACCGGCGCGTGCAGGAAGTCGAGGAACGGCTTGGGGTAGACGCCGATCCAGAAGCAGAGCGCCACGAGCGGCACGAGCGTCGCGAGCTCGCGGCGGTCGAGGTCCTTGAGCTTCTGGTTCTCCTCGTGCGTGACCTTGCCCCAGAAGACGCGCTGGTAGAGCCACAGCATGTACGCGGCGCCCAGCACCACCCCCGTGACCGCCCAGCACGCCCAGACGCGGTTCGCCGCGAAGGCGCCCTGCAGGATCAGGAGCTCCCCGACGAAGCCGTTGAGGAGAGGCAGCCCCATCGAAGCGAGGAACAGCACGAGCGTGAGCGTCGCGTAGACCGGCATCACGTGCGCGAGGCCGGAGTAGGCGGCGATCTCCCGGGTGTGGCGCCGCTCGTAGATCAGGCCGACGACCAGGAACAGCCCGCCGGTCGAGAGGCCGTGGTTGACCATCTGCAGCACGCTGCCCTCGAGCCCGAGCGGGTTCAGCGCGAACATGCCGAGAACGACGAAGCCGAGGTGGCTCACCGAGGAGTAGGCGACGAGCTTCTTCATGTCCTTCTGGACGAGCGTCACCAGCCCCGCGTACACGATCGCGATGATCGCGAGCGTCGCCATCCACGGCACCGCGTCGAGCGTCGCCTGCGGCAAGAGCGGGATCGAGAAGCGGATGAAGCCGTAGGTGCCCATCTTCAGCAGCACGCCGGCCAGGATCACCGAGCCCGCGGTGGGCGCCTCGACGTGCGCGTCGGGCAGCCAGGTGTGGAACGGGAACATCGGCACCTTGATGGCGAAGCCCACGAACAAGGCGAGGAAGACCCAGAACTGCAGGTCGGCGGGGACGTCCATGCGCTGCCAGGCCGTGTAGTCGAAGCTGCCGGTGGCCGCGTACTCCGGCAGCGACTTGGAGCGGAAGTAGAGCCCCAGGATCCCGAGCAGCATCACGACCGAGCCGACGAGCGTGTACAGGAAGAACTTGATCGCCGCGTAGAGCCGCCGCGCCCCGCCCCAGATGCCGATCAGGAAGTACATCGGGACCAGCATCACCTCCCAGAACACGTAGAAGAGGAAGAGGTCGAGCGCGCAGAAGACCCCGATCATCCCGGTCTGGAGCAGCAGCAGGAAGACGTAGTACGCGCGCACGCGCTCGGTGACGGCGTTCCAGGAGCTGAGGATCGCGATCGCGCCGAGCAGCGTGGTGAGCAGGATCAAGCAGCGTCGAGATGCCGTCGACGCCCAGCAGGTACTGGACGCCGATCGAGGGGATCCACGCCACGCGCTCGACGAACTGGAAGTCCGCGGAGCCGCGGTCGAAGCGGAACCAGAGCGGCAGGCTCACCAGGAAGCCGAGCAGCCCGAAGCCGTTCGCCACCCAGCGCACGGTCTGCTCCTTCGACTTGGGCGCGAAAGCGGGCAGCAGCAGCACGAGCGCGCCGACGAGCGGCGTGAAGGTGATCAGGGAGAGCAGGTGGTCGCGGAAGAAACTCATGACGCTCGCTCTGGCAACCTCCTCAGTAGAGCCCGAGCACGAAGCGGCCGGCCGCGATCAGCAGGAACAGGCCGATCAGCATGCCGAGCGCGTAGTGCTGGACGAGACCGTTCTGCAGCGCGCGCAGCGCGTAGCTCGCGTTGTCGAGCGCCATGCCCGTCGCCTGCACGGCGCCGTCGACCACGTAGCGGTCCCACAGGTTCGAGGCCTTCGCCAGCAGGTCGCGGATTCCCCAGGCGAGGCCGTTGACGCCGAGCCCGGGCCGCAGCTCGCCGTCGCCGCCGTCCACCACGAAGCGGTCGTTCGCGTGGAGCGCGGCTCCGCCGCCGAGCGCCACGCCTCTCACGAAGACGGCCTCGTAGAGCTCGTCCACGAAGTACTTGTTGACGAGCGCGCGGTAGGTCACCGGGAAGGACTCCGCCAGGCGGACCGGCACGGCCGACAGGCCGGAGTAGAAGCGACGTGCCAGCACCATGCCTGCCGTCGCGACCAGCACGCTCAGCAGGATGAGCGCGAGCTCGACGCCGCCCTCGGCCGGACTCGGGAACACGGAGGCGAGCGCGTGGTGCGTCGGCGTGAAGACCGGCTCCAGGAAGCGCTCGATCCGGTTCGACCCGAGCAGCATCGCCCGGGACGCCCACGAGCCCCGCGAGGATCGAGCCGAGCGCCAGCACCACGAGCGGCAGGCGCATCGCTGGCCGGCGCTTCGTGGACCTGGTAGAGCGCCTCCTCCGGGCCGCGGAAGCTGCCGCGGAAGGTGAGCGAGTAGAGCCGGAACATGTAGAAGGCCGTGAGCGCCGCCGTCGCGATGCCGATCGCCCACACCGTGCGGCCGTAGCCGCCCACGCGGTAGGCCGACCACAGGATCTCGTCCTTCGAGAAGAAGCCGGCGAGCGGCGGGATGCCCGCGATCGCCAGGCAGCCCACCAGCATCGTGCGGTGCGTCCACGGCAGCTTCGCGCGCAGGCCCCCCATCTTGCGCATGTCCTGCTCGCCCGCGAGCGCGTGGATCACCGAGCCCGCGCCCAGGAAGAGCAGCGCCTTGAAGAAGGCGTGCGTGAAGACGTGGAAGACGCCGGCCGCGAAGGCTCCGACGCCGCAGGCGAGGAACATGTAGCCGAGCTGGCTGATCGTGGAGTAGGCGAGCACGCGCTTGATGTCGTTCTGGACGAGCGCGATCGTGGCCGCGAAGAAGGCGGTCAGCGCACCCACGAGCGCCACCGTCATCATCGCGCGCGGCGCGTGGGCGTAGATCGGCGCCGAGCGGGCGACCATGTAGACGCCGGCGGTCACCATCGTCGCCGCGTGGATCAGCGCGGAGACCGGGGTCGGGACCCTCCATGGCGTCGGGCAGCCAGACGTGGAGCGGGAGCTGCGCGCTCTTGCCGGCGGCGCCCACGAACAGCAGCAGGCCGATGAGCGTGAGCGCGCCGTCCCAGGCGGTCTCGACCGGCAGCTCGGCGGCGGACGCCGCCACGGTGCGGAAGTCGAGCGTCCCGAAGCTGACGAACACCAGGAACATCCCGAGCAGGAACCCCGCGTCGCCGACGCGGTTGACGATGAACGCCTTCTTGCCGGCGTCGGTCGCGCTCGGCCGGTCGAACCAGAACCCGATCAGCAGGTACGAGCAGAGCCCGACACCTTCCCAGCCGACGAACAGCACCGCGTAGTTCGCGGCCAGCACCAGCGTGAGCATCGCGAACATGAAGAGGTTCAGGTACGCCATGAAGCGCGCGTAACCGGGGTCCTGGCCCATGTAGCCGATCGAATAGACGTGGATCAGGAAGCCCACGAACGTGACGAACAGCACCATCACCGAGGACAGCGGGTCGAGCAGGTAGGCCCACTCGACGCTGAACGGCATGGCGCCGGGCGCCGTGCGCAGCGCCGTCTCGGCGAGGCCGCCCGGCAGCCAGGTGTAGAGCGTCTCGACGATCGCGTGGTCCTTCGCCGCGTGCGCCAGCAGCACCGCCCGCGCCGCGACCAGGAACGACAGCAGCACGCTGCCGGCTGCGACGACGCCGATGAGCGGGTGCGGAGCTGCCGTGGCGTGGCCGTGCGGACTCTCGTCCGAGGCGGCGCGCGCGGACAACCGCCGGCCGAGCGTGATGTTGAAGATGAAACCCAGAAGCGGCAGCAGGGGGATCAGCAGGAGGAAGGGCCGCATGTCACCTCGGGCGAACGCCAGGCGCTGCGCGGATCATATGTCATCCGGGCCCGTGGCCGGTGCGCCCATCGAGTAGATCGAATGCATGGGGCAGGAGCGGCAGCAGGCCCGCGATCCCGCTCCTCACGCCCTTCGGCGAGCCGGGCAGGTTCACGACCAGGCACGCCCCGACGAGCCCCGCTCGTCCGCGCGACAGCGGCGCGAGCTTCGTCTCCGCGAGGCCGAGCACGCGCAGGTGCTCGGCGATGCCCGGAGCTTCCCGCTCGAGCACGTCGAGGGTCGCCTCCGGAGTCACGTCGCGCGCCGCGAGGCCCGTGCCGCCGGTGGTGACGACGAGCCGCGCCTCTGCGGCGGCTTCCCGGATCGCCCGCGCGATGGCGGGGCGCTCGTCGGCCACCACCACGGGCGGGCCCAGCTCGAAGCCCGCCTCCGCGAGCAGCCGGCGGGCTTCGGCCCCGGAGACGTCCTCGCGCTCCCCGCGCGCACAGGCGTCGCTCACCGTGATCACCGCGGCGCGCGGCATGAGCTTCGTCTCCAGGTTTGACGCTGCCTCTCGGCGGAACCTATAGTGGTCTCAGGATACGGCATGTCGGCGCTGCTCTCCTCTCTTCTCTTCCTCCTCGTTGGGCAGGGCCCTGATGCGGCTACGGGCACGGAGATGCGCGCGCTCACGGTCACGCTCGTGGACGAGAAGGGCCGGGAAGTCGCGGACGTCTCGGCCGACGACGTCGCGCTCGCCGAGAACGGCGTCCACCGCGACATCGCGTCGTTCCAGCGCGACACGCGCCCGCTCGTGGTCGCCATCCTCGTCGACAGCAGCGCGGACGTCGCCAGCTCCTACCGGCTGCACGCGGTCGACGCGATCGTCGGGCTGGTCTCGCGGCTGCCCGAGGGCACCCGCTACGCGCTCTGGACGACCGGGGACCGCCCGACGAAGCTCGTGGACTACACCGACGACCGCGGCGCCGCCGGCGCCGCGCTGCGGCGCGTGGCCCCGCAGGGCGGCAACTACATGCTCGACGCGCTGGCGGAGGCGTCGGCCGACCTCACCAAGGCCGCGAAGGAGGACGAGCGGCGGGCGGTGATCGCCGTGAGCGGGATGGGTCCGGAGTTCAGCTACCGCGACAAGCAGCACGCGGCGGACAACGCCGAGGGCAAGGCCGACCTCTTCCTCTCCGTGCAGGTGGACTCGGGTGCCACCGACATGGACGTGCGCCAGCGGCTGAGCTACGCGCTCGACCGCCTGGCGACGAGCAGCGGCGGCCGCGCCGACGTCGTGCTGTCCTACATGGCGCTCGACGGGGCGCTGCGCAAGCTGTCCGCCAGCCTCGTCTCCGCGTACCGGCTGCGCTATGCGAGTGTCCCCGACCTGAAGAAGCGCAAGCTCGAGCTGAGCGTCGCGAGGCCAGGCACCAAGGTGCTGATTCCCCAACTCCAGCTGCGGGACGATTCCGCGCCGGCGCTGAGAGGTCCCGAGCACCGCTTCCCATGAAGACGACGCAGCTTCTCGCGCTCGCCCTCGCGGCGGCCCTCGCCCTGCCGAGCCACGCGCCCGCCCAGGCGCGCCAGCAGGGCCCGATCTTCGGCACCGGGATCGAGATCATCAACCTCAGCCTCTCGGTCACCGACGCCCGCAACAACTTCGTGACCGACCTGGCGCAGCGCGACTTCGCGGTGTTCGAGGACGGCATCCGCCAGGACCTGAGCCTGTTCACGCACGAGAACCTGCCGATCTCGATGGTGCTGATGATCGACACCTCGGCCTCGATGGAGGAGAAGCTCAAGACCGCGCAGGACGCGGCGATCCGCTTCACGAAGACGCTCAGGACGCAGGACCTCGCGCAGGTGGTGCAGTTCAACGAGCGGGCGACGCCGCTGCAGACCTTCACGAACGACCTCGGCGCGCTCGAGAAGGCGATCCGCTCGACCGAGGCTTCGGGCCCGACCGCGCTCCACAACGCGCTCTACGTCTCGCTCAAGGACCTGACGCGGGACAAGAAGGCCGCCGAGCTGCGGCGCCGGGCGATCGTCATGCTCTCGGACGGCGAGGACACGGCCTCGCTGGTGACGGACGACCAGGTGCTCGACCTCGCCAAGAAGAGCGAGATCAACATCTACACGATCAGCCTGCGGCCCGCGCGCGCGCAGGACCGCGCGCGCGCCGCCTTCAGCCAGGCGGAGTACCTCTTCAACGCGCTCACGCGCGAGACCGGCGGGCGCGCCTACTTCCCGAGCTCGCTGAGCGAGCTCGACGCGGTCTACGACCGCATTGCCGAGGAGCTACGCACGCTCTACAGCGTCGGCTACATCTCCTCGAACCTGCGCCGCGACGGCAAGTGGCGGCGCATCGTGGTGCGCGTGCCCGAGCGCGAGGGCGTCCAGATCCGCCACAAGCTCGGGTACTACGCCCCTCCCGGATAGCGGATCAGAACCTGAAGAAGAGCCCGATCCCGAAGCGCGGGCCGTACGCCGGCGGCGGCGGCGGCGCGTAGTAGCCGGGGCCGTAGCCGTAGTAGTAGGGCTGCGGGTAGGGCGAGTAGTACGGCGGCGGTGCGTAGATGGCGCCCCCGTACGGGCGGTAGTAGCCGTTCGGACGAGCGTAATAGCCGTTTGCGTGGCCTCTGTAGTAGCGGTGCCCGTTCCCGTGATAGCCGTGCCCGTAGCTGTGCGAGTAGCCCCCGCGACCATAGCCCCGTGAGGAGCCGCGGTAGCCATCGCCGTAGCCGCGGCCGTCGTTCGCCTCCGCCGAAGGGGTGAGCAGGAGAGCGCCAGCGAGCGCCAGCGCCGGGATCATCGCTTTCAGTGCAGCCTTCATGGCGATCCTCCGAGTGCGTCTGCCACGGGCTTGGTGCTGCAAGCCGTGTTCCCGGAGCGACCCTCTTGCGGCTCAAGCACTTCGAGCGGGCGTCGTTCTCAGGCGTCATCGCCGGGGCGCAACGGCTGTCGCCGGGGGAGGACGAGCGGGCTACTCCACCCAGACCTTGACCGTCGCCTCGTCGTCCTCGATGTCGACGAGCGTCTGGCCGGAGTCGAGCGCCCGCAGGATCTCCCCGAGCGTCAGGTGGCAGCGGTCGTGGTGCCGGCAGCCGGGCCCGGTCGGGATCGGCCAGTCGTCGCCGAACATCCGCACGAGGCCGAGCGGGAGGTTCACCGACACGCGGCCGCTCTTGCCGCCCGCCTTCGGGGCGACGCGGACGTGCAGCCACTTGAGATCGCTGCTCTTCAGCGGGCGGCGCGCCTGGGGCGGCATCGGCTCTTCCTCGGCCGGCGGCCTCGGCTTCTCCTGCACCGAGGCCGGGACCGAGGAGGACGCGACCGCCTTGCGGACCACCTGAAGGTCGTCGTCCCCACGGTCGGCCACGGCCGGCACCGCGAGCGCCGCACCCAGAATCGAGAACGCCAGCATCCGCCGCATATCCCCTCCTCCCCGTCCTACTCGAGCCAGACCTGGATCCGCTCGCCGTCCTTGCCTTCGACCGTCAGGATCTCGGCCGGCCCCGTCTTCTTGAGCGCCTCCCAGAAGCTGCGCGCGTCGTAGCCTTCCTTGCGCAGGTCGGCCATCGCGCTGTCGGGGAGCGACTTGAAGACGAGATCGGCGAGCGCCACCGGCAGGTTGATCGCCACGTTCGGCTTCGACTGGCCCTTCTCGTAGATGCGAATGTGCACCCAGCTCGCGGCCTTGGCGGAGGCCACCGGCTTTCCGGAAGCCGCCGGCTTCGGCGGCACGGGAACGGGCGGCGGCAGCGCGTTGCGATCGAGCCTGAGCAACGCCAGCTTGGCGCGCTCGACGAGATCGTCGTCCTTCTCCTTCTCGATGATCTCCTTCAGCACCGGAATCGCCGACTTGCCCTCCTCCGGTCCGAGCGAGGCCACCTGCAGCGCCGCGAAGTAGCGCACGGTCTTGCTCACGTCGCCGAGCCCGTCGAGCGCGATCCGCGTGTGCCGTGGCTCGCCTTCCTTCGCGAGCTTGACCGCGAGCGAGACGCGGCTCGTCTTCGCCTCCTCCGCGAGAGCGCGGTCGGCGGGCTTCGTCGCGAGGTAGCGGCCGTACTCGGAGAGCGCGCGCTCGTTCTCGCCGAGGCTCTCGCTGCAGCGCGCGATCCAGTAGGGTGCCGCCGGGGCGTCCTTGACGCCGCTCGCGTCGAGCACACCCTGCCACGCGGCGCGCGCCTCGGCGTACTGGCGGTCGAAGAAGAGCGCCTTCGCCTGACGGAGCGCCTCCGGGTCGGGCTGGGCGGCGGACGCCGCGGCCGACCACAGGCACGCCGCGAGCGCGAGGCCGTGAAGTCGCCGCGTCATCCCTCGAGCTCCCGCTGCATCAGCCGGATCCGCATCAGCAGCTGGCGCGACTCGACGTCCTTCTGCACGAGCTCCACGTCGCGCCGCTTCACGCACGCGGGCAGCTCGGCCACCTGCCGCAGCGCGCTCTCGACGTCGTCGAAGACGCCCTGCACGCTCGCCACCGCCTCGCCCGAGTCGACCACCATCCGGCGCTTCTCGAGCAGCTCGCGGCTGCGCTCGGGTGCGGCGCCCATGTCGAGGCGGTCGTCGGTGCGGTCGCAGTCGACGCCGGTCGCCGCCACCGAGACCAGCACCTCGCCTGCCTCGTTCAAGTAGCGTGCGGCCTGCTCGCGAGCGAGGTTGCGCTCGATGCGCGCGAGTGCCTCCTCGTTCAGGAGCGTGTTCGGCTCGGCGGGCGGGATCGGCACGCGCGCGACGCGCGGCTCGGGCCGCAGGCGCTCCACGAGCGTCGGGGCCAGGAATGCGGCAACGAGCGCCGCGGCCGCCGCCGGCAGCGCGATCAGCCAGTAGCGCGGACGCCTCGCGGGCGCCTCGGCCCGGTCGAGCTGGTGCAGGACCCGCGCCGCCAGCACGGAAGCCGTGAGCGGCGGCTCCGCCGAGCGCAGCGGATCGCGCTCCATCGCCGCGACCACCGCCGTGAGGGCTTCGTGGTCCGCCCGGCAGCGGGCGCACGACGAAAGGTGCGCGAGCGCCTCCTCGCGCTCGCGGCCAAGGGCGAGGCCCGCGGCGAGCAGGCTCACGCGGCGGCGCAGCCGCAGGTGGGCGAGGATCACGGCTTCGCCTCCGTGAGCGTGTCGCGCATGCGGTGGAGCGCGCGGTGCAGGCTGCTCTTCACCGTCCCGAGGCTCATGCCGAGCGTCGTCGCGATCTCCTCGAGGCTCAGCTCCTGGTAGTGGCGCAGCACCACGACCGCGCGCTGGCGCTCCGGGAGCGCGCGCAGCGCCACCGCCAGCCGCTCGCCGCTCTCGCGTCCTTCGACGCCGCGGTCCGGAGCCGGGCGGTGGTCCGCCAGGATGTCGAGATGGTCCCCCTCGACGAGCGGCGAGAAGGTCTGGCCCCGGCGCTTGTTGCGCCGCCAGCGGTCGATCGAGAGGTTGACGGTCACGCGCGAGAGCCACGGCCCGGCGTCGGCCGAGCCGTCCCAGCGCGAGGCCGCCTGGAACACCTTCACGAAGGCCTCCTGCACGACGTCGAGCGCGTCCTCGCGCTGGCGGAGATAGCCGAGAGCGATCCGGTAGAGCCTGCGGTAGTGGCGCTCGACGAGGGGCGCGAGAGCGTCCCTGTCGCCACGTGCGAGGCGTTCCATGAGCTCGCGGTCATCGGCTCCACCCTCGGCCCCCATCCGCCGCTTCGCCCTCTCGCGCCCCTTCGCTCGGTCGGGTCATTGGAACACGGGCGCGGCCTTTTGCCCTTCGGCTTCGTAACGCACCGCCGGGCGGCCCGGTTCCCGGCGGACGGCCGTCGTTGCCTTCCCGAAAGCGCCGGCCGATAATCCAGAACCTATTGAAGGAGCTGATTTTGGCGGAACCGGCGGCCGACTTCCTGCGAGAGGACACCTGGCGCATCTTCCGCATCATGGCGGAGTTCGTGGAGGGCTTCGAGACGCTCAGCTCGATCCCGCGGGCCGTCACCGTGTTCGGCTCGGCCCGCGCGCGCGCCGGGCGACGCGGACTACCGGTACGCGGAGGATCTCGGACGGGCGCTCGCCAAGGCCGGGCACGCGGTCATCACCGGCGGCGGCCCCGGGCACATGGAGGCCGTCAACAAGGGGGCCTTCGAGGCGGGCGGCCAGTCGATCGGGGCCTGCATCGAGCTGCCCCACGAGGAGAAGCCGAACGCCTACCTCACGCGCGTCGTGAGCTTCCGCTACTTCTTCGTGCGGAAGGTGATGTTCGTGAAGTACACCAAGGCGTTCGTGATCCTGCCCGGCGGCTTCGGCACGCTCGACGAGCTGTTCGAGGCCGTCACCCTGGTCCAGACCAAGAAAGTGCCGGCCTTTCCCGTGATCCTCGCGGGCGAGGACGACTACTGGGACGGGCTCGTCGCCTGGGTGAAGGGGTCGCTCCTGAGCCGCGGCAAGATCGGTCCCGAGGACCTGCCGCTGCTGCAGCGGGCGCGCACTCCGGACGAGGTGCTGGCGCTCGTCGCGACGAGCCCGCTCGCCTGAGAGCTACCTCTTCACCGGCAGCTTCTACTTCTTTCCCGGCAGCAGCAGGCCGACCACCCAGTTGAAAACCATGATGACGAGGCTGCCGAGGATCCCGGGCCAGAGCCCGCTCACGTCGTAGCCGGGCATGAACTTCGAGAAGCCCCACAGCAGGAGCCCGTTCAGCACGAAGTAGAAGAGCCCGAGCGTCAGCACCAGCGCGGGAAGCGACAGGATCACCGCGATCGGCCGCACGATCAGGTTCAGCAGGCCGAAGATGAGCCCCGCCAGCAGCAGCTGGGTGATGCTGCCGGTGAAGCGGATGCCCGGCACGAAGTACGCCGTCGCCAGCAGCGCGAGGGCGTTGCCGACGATCGTCAAGATGAGTCTCATCGCGTGAGGACCTCCTTCAGCTAGGGTGCGGCCGGCGCGCTCGGCTGGACGCGCCAGCCGCTCGGCACCTCGAAGAGCGACTCCGCCTGGGGCCCGACCCGGATCTTCGTCACCGTCGACAGCGTCTCCTGCGTCTCGCCCAGGACACTCACGCGCGCGCGCGTCTCGAGCGGGAAGCCCGGCAGCTCGCGGATCGCGGCGACGAGACCCGGCAGCGCCTGCGCCGCGCCCGACCATTCCAGGAAGTCGGCGAAGACGGATCCGCCGCGCGGCAGGTCTCCCGCCACCCAGAGGTCGACGCTCGCGGTTCGGCTCTTCAAGCGGTAGCCGTGGCAGGCGTGGCCGGCGATCGAGCGCTCTCCCTCGAGCGCCGTCGTGCGCATCGCGTCCTCGCCGCCGCCCATCAGCGAGGCGACGACCGAGGCGTCCTGGTGCGAGCGCGCGCGGAGCCCCGCCGGGTCGATCTCGAACGCCACCTTCGACTCGGGGTCGAGCCGCAGCGCGCGCCCCTCGTCGAGCCGCAGCACGAGCGCCGGACCGCCGGGCGCGTCGCCGGCTTCGAGCCGCATGCGGCGCGCCGAGTGCCATACGCGCGAGCGCACGCCGGCTCCGGCCACTCCACCCTGCGGCACGACCACGGTCGTCTGCTCGAAGTAGAGACCCGCAGACGGCGTCGATGTCGACGCGCGCGCGGGCGTCTCGCTCGATCCGGCGAGCACAAGCAAGATTTCGAGGATCACTTTGCGTCTCCGAAAACGACTCTAGACAGTCGCGCGCGACTATCATACAGTCTCGCCGCTGACGAGAAACCCCACGATCCAACTACAGTGAAGAGCCCTGCCGAGACTCTGAACTTCCGACAGTCGCTGCTCGAGTTCCTGGAGGCAGGGCCGGGGCACGAAGAGGCTCTGCTCGAAGAGTTCGAGCGCAAGAAGAGCCAGGGCGATCCGCTTTATTCCTCGCTGCTCTATCTCCTCACGCATCTCAACTTCACTGAGCGTCAAGCGGCGCGTCACTGGAAGAAGATTCTCATACATAGGGATACACTTCGTACAGCGATTGGTCGCGATCCGGGTCTGCGCGTCGCCATCCTCGACTACTTCGTCAACGTGAGCCGCGAGCTGCGCAATCCCAAGGTGATCGAGCTCCAGAGCTACGAGCGCACGGAGCGCTCGGCGGTGACCGACGGGCTCACGGGTCTCTACAACCACTCCTTCTTCCTGCAGGCGCTCCGGCAGGAGGTGCTGCGCTCCAAGCGCCACGGGCTGCGGGCCGCGCTGCTGCTGCTCGACCTCGACAATTTCAAGCAGGTGAACGACGAGCGCGGCCACGTCGAGGGCGATCGCGTGCTGATGCGGGCCGCGGCGGTGGTGCGCGAGGGCGTGCGCGAGATCGACGTCGCGGCGCGCTACGGCGGCGAGGAGTTCGCGGTGCTGCTGCCCGACACCTCGCGGCTCGGGGCATTCGTCGTGGCCGAGCGCATCCGCCGAAGGATCGAGGAGCGCTTCGCGCGCGGCCGCTCGATCGTGACGATCTCGGGCGGGATCGCCGTCTTCCCCGACGACGCCGGCACTCCTGCCGATCTCATCGTGCAGGCCGACGCCGGCCTCTACGGCGCCAAGGCCGCTGGCAAGAACCGCATCCTGCTGCCGCAGGGCGAGCGGCGCCGCTTCCGGCGACAGATGTCGCCCCAGGGCGTCACGGTGGCGACGCGCGCCGGCCGCGCGCCCGCGCGGGTCAAGAACGTCTCCGAGGGCGGCCTGCTCGTGAGCCTGCGCGAAGCGGTGCCGCTCGGCAGCGCGGTGAGCCTGACGATCGACCGCATCGGCTCGACTCCCGTGGGCCTGCGCGGCCAGGTGGTGCGCGTCGAGCGCGTCCCGGGCGAGATCGAGCCCGCGTTCGACGTCGGTGTCCGCTTCCTCGACCCGGGCGACGCCACGCCGCTGCTCACGACCGTCTAGACCGGAGGCCCCGGCTTCGCCGCCGAGGCCCGGGCTGTGATAGCTCCG
>CAVRVE010000004.1:0-262929 GCA_963724555.1 uncultured Acidobacteriota bacterium | reverse complement strand
TGAACCCAGAGATTAAGAGTCTCTTGCTCTACCAATTGAGCTAGCGGGCCAGAGCACGCGAGTAACGCAGCGCGCGACATCCGAATATATCGAAACGGTCGCCGAGTGGCAAGACGACGGCGCGGCTTCCACTCGCGAGAGGGCGGCGGGATAAGCTTGGGCGCGTGAGACCGCGCGAGCTCGCAGGGAATCTCGCGCTCGCGCTCGGGGCGGGCGTCTTGTTCCTGGGGCTGCTCGAAGGGGGAGCGCGGCTCGTCGAGAAGCGGCGGGCGCCGCGGCCCGAGATCGCCGACTACATCTGGGACTGGGACGACAAGATGCCCGGCGGCTTCTACGTGATGAAGTCCGACGGGGTCGGCTGGCCGCCGTGGGAGGAGTTCAACGCCGACGGGCTGCGCGACCGGACGCGCTCGAAGGAGAAGCCCCGGAGGGTACCGGCGGATCGCGTTCCTCGGCGACAGCGTGACGCTCGGAGCCGAGCTCTCGCCGAGAGAGGCCTACCCGCAGCTGCTCGAATCGCACTTCGTGGCCGCCGGGATCGAGAACGGAGGTCATGAACGTCGCGCTCTGGGGCTGGTCGACGCGCCAGGAGCGCACGGCGTGGCAGAGGATCGCGCGCGCGTACCAGCCGGACCAGGCCGTGCTCGCGGTGTGCCTCAACGACATCCCGGAGCTGCAGAACAACCTCGCGCGGCCGCCGCGCTGGCTGGTGGCGCTCCACGAGCGCCTGGCGCTGGTGCGGCTCCTGATCAGTCCCGAGAAGCGCGAGATCGACTCGGTGGAGCGGCTGTTCTCCGAGCCCGATTCTCCCCGCGTGCGCGAGGCGCTCGCGCGGTTCTTCGAGGAGGTCCGCGCGCTGCGGCTCGAGGTGGTCGCCGACGGGGCGAGCTTCGCGCTCGTGGTGTTCCCGTTCCGCTTCCAGGTCGAGCCGGGAGCGCCGCCGCCGCTGGTGCAGCAGCGGATCGCGGCGTTCTGCCGGGACGAGAGGCTCGCGTGCCTGGATCTCCTGCCCGTGATCGGGAAGGTCGGGGCCGGCGCCTTTCGAGACTACGACCACCTGAGCCCATCGGGCCACGTGCTCGTCGCGGACACGCTGCGCACGAGCGGGCTACTGGTGGTGGGCGACTCCGATCCGCGCGTGCTGCGCGAGGCGCTCGGGCGCGCGAGCGACGCGGGCTCGCGCTCGGCGCTGCGCTGGCTCGTCGGCGGACGCGCCGTGCTCGACGCCGCCGCGCTCGAGGCCTTCGAGCAGCGGCTCGAGGACGACGACGCGAGCGTGCGGCAGGCGGCTGCGTGGGGGCTGGCCTCGGCGGGGCCGGCCGCGGCGCCGAAGGCGACCTTGATCGGCGACGCGCTCGCGCACGACCACCAGCCGGGCGTGCGCATGGCGTGCGCGCGGGCGCTCGGCGCGATCGGCTCGCGGGTCGGGGTGCCGGCGCTGCTCGAGGCGCTCGCGGATCCGAGCGAGAGCGTGCGCGCCGCGTCCGCGCAGGCGCTCTTCCGGATCGGGCCGGCGCCGGAGGACGTGCAGTCGCTCACGGCGGTGCTCGCGAGCCCCGACCGCTACGTGGCGGCGTTCGCGGCCTGGAGCCTCGGGAACCTCGGGGCGGCCGCGGAGTCCGCCGTGCCGGAGCTGGTGAAGGCGCTCTCGCGCGACGAGACGAACGCGGTCGTGGCGGGCGCGCTCGCGCGGATCGGGCCGGCCGCGGCGGCGGCGGTGCCCGAGCTGGTGCGGGCGCTCGGCAGCGAGGACGACGGGCGGCGCTTCCGGGCCGCGCGCACGCTCGGGCGGATCGGGCCGCCGGCGGCCGCCGCGGTCGAGCCGCTGACGGCGGCGCTTCGCGATTCGAACAGCGTCGTGAGAGCGCATGCGGCCAGGGCGCTCGGCCGGATCGGGCCGGCCGCGAAGCCGGCGGCGGCGGCGCTGCAGCGCGCGACGGGCGATCGCGACTCCGGCGTGCGCGAGGAGGCGCAGAAGGCGCTCGCGCGGCTTTCGGGCGCGCCCGAATAGAATGAGAGCGTGAGCGACGCCCTCTCGCTGCAGGAGCGTTACGCGCCGGACAACCGCTGCTTCGGCTGCGGACCCGCGAACGCGAAGGGCCTGCGGATCCGCAGCTTCGAGGACGGCGACGGGCTCGTGGCCGAATGGACGCCCGAGCCGCACCACGAGGCCTGGACAGGCGCCGTGAACGGCGGGATCGTCGGCGCGCTCCTCGACTGCCACAGCAACTGGACGGCCGCGATCCACCTGATGCGGACAGTCGGGGAGCGAGTCGCTGCCGTCCACCGTCACGGCCGAGTTCCACGTCAAGCTGCTGCGCGTCACGCCTTCAGGCGGGCCGCTCACGCTCCGCGCGAAGGTCGTCGAGTCGCAGGGCTCGAAGGCGACGGTCGAGGCCGAGGTCGTGGCCGGCGGCAAGACGACGGCGACCTGCCGCGGCGTCTTCGTCGCGGTGCCGGAGGGCCATCCGGCCTACCACCGCTGGGGAGCCTAGGTCGGCGAGGGCCCGAACGGCCCGTGGCCGGCTTCGGCCAGCAGCTGGTTCGCGAAGTTGATCACCTGGCGGACGTACTGCCGCTTCTCGAGGTAGGTGCCCGGGAAGAAGCTGCGCTTGAAGCCGTAGATCAGGATGTCGCGCACCTCCTGCGGCGTGAGCGCGAAGGCCTCGACCGCTCGGGCGATCTCGTGGCTGACGGTCGTGTCCGAGACCAGGCGGTTGTCGGTGCAGAACGTGGTCGAGAGCCGGCGGCGCCGCATCTCGGCGAACGGGTGCTGGCGCAGGTCGGCGGCGAGCTCGGGCACCGTCTGCTGGTTCGAGGTCAGGCACACCTCGATCGTGATGCGCTTGTCGGCGATGAACTCCGCGAGGTTCTCGACGTAGCGCTTGCGGTCGCGGATGCGCGGGCTCGTGATCTTGGTCTCGTCGAAGAGCCAGGTGCCGTGGCCGATGCGGTCGGCGTGGAGGTCGCCGATCGCCTGGAAGATCGACTCGGGCCCGTAGTCCTCGCCGGCGTGGACGGTCTTGCCGAGGAAGGACTCGTGAGCGATCTGGTAGGCCTTCCTGTGATCCTCCGCGGGGTAGCCCTTCTCCTGGCCGGCGAGGTCGATGCCCACCACGAGCAGGCCCTCCTCGCTGCGCAGACGCGCGGCCGCGCGCGCGACCTCGAGGCTGGCCGCCGAGTGGATCTCGCGCTCCGAGGCCTCGGGCAGCGCCTCGAAGAAGCGGCGGAAGCCCTGCGAGAACTCGGGGCTGAAGAAGCGCATCGCACAAAGAAGGATGCCGGCGGCGAAGCGGGGCGCGCGACCCTCGGTGACCTCGGGGCGGGCGTTGAAGGCGTCGGCGGCCCGGCGCAGGCCGCGGTCGACGGCGCGCACGACGTCGGGCACCTCGAAGCCCGGCCGCACGTGGAGCTGGGGGGCGAAGCGCACCTCGACGTAGCGAACGCCGTCGGCCTGGCAGTCCTCGGCCAGCTCGAAGGCCGCCCGTTCGAGCGACTCGGCATCCTGCAGCACGGCGACCGTGTAACGGAAGCCCTCGAGGTACTCGGCGAGGCTCGCGTAGCGCGGCCGGAAGACCAACGCATGGAGGCCCTCGGACGTCTCAGAGGGCAGGGGCACCTTGCGTTCGCGGGCCAGGTCGATCAGCGACGTCAAGCCGGAGCGAGCCGTCCAGGTGGACGTGGAGGTCCGTCTTCGGCAGGCGACGGATCAGCTCCTGGTCCATGGCCGCCGATTATCCATCGGTGCCGCGACATAGCGTGAACCCGCTGGCCGCCCCGCGCGTACAAGCGGGTGCAGTCGGACGTCCACGCGGCCTCGTCCAATGAATTGGAGACCTGATGGCGAACGGAAACGGTAACGGCCGACGGAAGGGCCGCAAGCGCCTGGCCTTGGTCGGCCTGGGCGTGCTGGCTCTGGCCGTCGTCGGCCTGGTCGCGGCTCGCAGCGGCGGCAAGGAGCTCGATCCGTCCCGGATCGCCAAGGTCGAGAAGGGCGACCTCGCCCGGTCGGTGGTGGCGACCGGCAAGATCCAGCCGCTCACCAAGGTCCAGGTCAAGTCGAAGGCGAGCGGGATCGTGAAGCGGCTGCACGTGCACTACGGCGACCGCGTGAAGGAAGGCCAGGTGCTGGCCGAGCTCGACCGCGAGCTGCTCGAGGCGAGCGTTCGCGAATCACGCGCGAACCTGCTCGCCGCCGAGGCGTCCTGGGAGCGCAACAAGATCGAGGCCGAAGGGCCGGACCTTCCGTTCCTGAAGCTGGCGCTCGAGCGCTCGCGCAAGCTCTACGCCGACGGTCTGATCGCGCCGTCGCTGCTGGAAGACGCCGACAAGGCGTACCAGATGGGGCTCAACAAGCAGACCGCCGCGAAGAGCCAGGCCTCGGTGAGCCGCGCGGAGGTGGAGAAGGCGCGGGCGATGCTCGAGCGCGCCCAGACCGACCTCAACTACGCGACGATCTCGAGCCCGATGGACGGCCTCGTGCTGTCGCGCGACGTCGAGGTGGGCGACGCCGTGAGCTCGATCCTCGTGCTCGGCTCGCAGGCGACGCTCGTGATGACGCTCGGCGACGTGAGCGAGGTGTACGTGCTCGGCAAGGTGGACGAGGCCGACATCGGCAAGGTCTACATCGGCCAGCGCGCGCGGATCGTGGTCGAGTCGTTCAAGGACAAGTCGTTCGAGGGCAAGGTCACCAAGATCTCGCCGCTCGGCGTGGAGAAGGACAACGTCACGACCTTCGAGGTGCGCGTCTCGATCCTGAACCCCGGCGGCGAGCTCAAGACCAACATGACCGCGAACGCCGAGGTGATCCTGGAGGAGAAGAAGGCGATCCTGACCGTGCCCGAGTCCGCGGTGCTCTACGACAAGGACCGCAAGCCTTCGCTCGAGGTGCCCGACCCGAAGGAGAAGAACGGCAAGCGCAAGGTCGCGGTCAAGCTCGGCATCTCGAACGGCGTCAAGGCCGAGCTCGTCGAGGGGCTGAAAGAGGGCGACAGGATCGTCCTGCAGTAGCCATGGTCTTCTCAGATCTCCTCCGCGACACGTTGCGCACGCTGTTCGCGCACAAGCTGCGAACGCTCCTGACCATGTTCGGGATCGCGTGGGGGATCGTGTCGATCACGCTCATGGTGGCGGCGGGCGAGGGACTGCGCGTGGGCCAGGCCAAGGTGGCCTCCGCGTTCAGCAAGGACGTGATGATCGTGTTCTCGGGCCGCACCAGCCTGCAGGCGGGCGGTCTGCGCGCGGGCCGGCGCGTACAGTGGACCGCGACCGACCACGAGAAGATCAGCCCGCAGGCGCCTTCGTGCGCCTACGTGATGCCGGAGCTCGGCCAGCGGCGCTCCCGTGCGCAGCGCCTACAACAGCGCCTCGCTCACGATCACGGGGTCGCTGCCGGAGTTCGCATACATCCGCTCGATCGACGTGGCCGAGGGGCGCTACCCCGACTGGGGCGACGAGAAGGCCGTGCGTCGCGTGGCGCTCATCGGCAGCGACGCGAAGAAGCAGCTCTTCGGCAGCCGGCCCGCGATGGGAGAGACCGTCCGCATCGGCGATTTCCCGTACCTGATCGTGGGGGTGATGGCGCACAAGGAGCAGGACTCGAGCTACGACGGCCGCGACATCAGCAAGCTGTTCCTTCCCTTCAGCACGATCATCCAGGACTTCCCGAACAAGCCGCCGGCGCCGCCCGACTCGGTCGACCGGCTGCTGGTCGCCCCGCGCGACGTCCCGCACCACGAGTCGTGCAAGGACGAGCTGCGGCGCGCGCTCGGGCGGATCCACAACTTCGATCCGAGCGACGAGGAGGCCGCGAAGATCTGGGACACGGTCCAGGAGGCGCAGGCCTTCCGCACCATGACCGACGGCATGAAGTACTTCCTGGGCGCGATCGGGATCGCGACGCTCTTCATCGGCGGCATCGGCGTGATGAACGTGATGCTGGTGGCGGTCCGCGAGCGCACGCGCGAGATCGGGATCCGCAAGGCGCTCGGCGCCACGCGCCGCTCGATCGTGCGGCAGTTCGTGGTCGAGACGCTGATGGTCGTGTTCGTGAGCGGGGGAGCGGGGCTCGCGTTCGCGTACGGCCTGTGCGCGCTCGTCAACCTGCTGCCGATGCCGCAGTTCTTCGCAGGTCTATTGCCGACGCTCTCGTCGGGTCTGCTGGCCTTCGCGCTCCTCGGCACGATCGCCATGCTGGCGGCGGTCTACCCGGCCCGGCGCGCGGCCTCGATCGACCCGATCGAGGCGCTCCGGTACGAGGCGGGAGGCTAGCGTGCTCGGCGAGCTGATTGCCCAGAGCTGGACCAACATCACGCGCCACCGCACGCGCAGCGCGCTCACGATGCTCGGGATCGTCTGGGGCATCGTCGCGGTGACGGTGCTGATCGCCTACGGAGCGGGCTTCCGCGGGATCCTGACGCACGCGTTCGACGCCTTCGGCAAGAGCGCCGTCGTGGCCTGGCCGGGCCAGACCAGCGAGCAGGCGGGCGGCGAGCGCGCCGGCCGCCGCGTCCGCTTCGAGAAGGCCGATCGCGACGCGATCGAGTCGGAGGCGAGCCTCCTCAAGGGCATCAGCATGGAGACCGTGCAGTGGCGGCAGATCACCTACGGCGATTCCGCCGCCAACACGGCCGTGCGGGGCGTCGAGCCGGTGTACGGGGAGATCCGCAACGAGCAAGCCGAACGACGGGCGCTGGCTGAGCCCGGAGGACTTCATCGAGCGGCGGCGCGTGGCGTTCCTCGGCTCGCAGCTGCGCAAGAAGCTGTTCCAGGGACGGCCGGCCGTGGGAGAGACGATCCGCATCGACGGCATGCGCTTCACGGTCGTGGGCACCATGAGCCGGAAGATGCAGATGAGCAACTACTTCACGAGCGACGACGAGTGCGTCTTCATCCCGTACACGACGGCCGGGGACCTCTGGGACACGCGCTACGCCGCCGTGCTCGTCTTCAGCGCGGTGTCGCCGTCGATGGAGAAGGCGGCGATCCAGCAGGTGCGCGAGGTGGTCGGCAAGCGCCAGCGCTTCTCCGGCACCGACACGCGGGCGATCCAGATGTTCGGGCGCGAGGAGTTCCGCCCGATCATCGACGGCATCACGATCGGCCTGCAGGTGCTGCTGATCTTCATCGGCACGCTCACGCTCGGGATCGGCGGTGTCGGCGTCGCGAACATCATGCTGGTCTCGGTCGACGAGCGGATCCGGGAGATCGGCCTGCGCCGCGCGCTCGGCGCGAGGAAGCGCCACATCCGCCTGCAGTTCCTCGCCGAGGCGCTGGTGTTGACGCTGGTCGGCGGCGCTTTCGGGATCCTGCTGTCGTACGTGATCACCTGGATGCTGCCGACGCTGAAGGTGCTGGGGCCGCTCTACGAGGAGACGAGCGGCCAGGGCGACCTGCAGCTCAACATCTCGGCCGCGACCGTCCTCGGCTCGACGCTGATCCTGGTCTTCGTCGGCGTCGTCTCCGGGCTGGTCCCGGCGCTCAAGGCGTCCCGCCTCGATCCCGTCGAGGCGCTCCGCTACGAGTAGCGCCCAGGCGATTCTGGACTAGAGTGGCGGGGTGCCGACGACCCTGCTGCTGCTGACCGCCCTCCTCGCGCCGGACGCGCCGCGAATCGCCGCGCAGCCGACGCGGGTCTGCGCGCAGGCGCAGAAGGCCATCTTCCAGGTCGAGAACCCCGGAGAGGCGCGGATGCTCGTCACGCTGAGCGTCGAGCACTGGTCGGCCGGCGCCGACGGCGAGGAGTGGACCACGGTCCACCAGGACATCACGCAGAAGGAAGCCCTGGCAAAGAAGGCTCGCCCCGTCCGCGTGGACGCAAGAAGCCGGAAGGACGTCGACTGGAATCTCAAGGATCGCAAGGGGCCGCCGCCCCTCGCCACCGGGCGGCATCGGCTGGTCGTGGTCTACCTCGACGAGAAGGGCGAGCGCCTGGGCCAGGTGATGCACGAGTTCGTGATCGCCGACTGCAGCTACTGAGCCGAAAGACGCGCGCGGGAGCCTCGTGAAGCGAGCGCTGCTGTGGTTCGACGTCGCCGCGACACTGGTTCTCGTGGCGCTCGCCTTCCGCTTCGGTCCGCGCACCGGCTACTTCTATGCGGGTCTCGGCCTGACCGCTGTCGCCATGCCGTTCTGGATCCTCGCGCGGCTGCAGCTCGGCCGCTCCTTCTCCGTGACCGCGCAGGCGCGACAGCTCGTCACGCGCGGCCTCTACTCGAAGCTGCGCAATCCCATCTACTTCTTCGGCGGCCTCGCGTACTTCGGCGCGCTCGTGGCGCTCCAGGTCTGGCCGCTCCTCCTGGCCTGGCTGGCCCTGACGCCGATCCAGGTCCTGCGGATCCGGCGCGAGGAGAAGGTGCTCGCCGAGGCATTCGGCGCCGAGTACGAGGCCTACCGGGCGAAGACCTGGTTCTGAGCGTGAGCGTGATCCGCGAGGAGTGGGCCGAGTCCTGGGCGCCTCTACCGGCAAAGTGTAGAAACGCCAGAGTCCTCTAGATCGGATTCCGTCCCTGCAGCAGGCGCAGCACCATCACGACCACCGCGAGCACGAGCAGCAGATGTAGAAAGCCACCCATGGTGTACGAGCTCACCATGCCGAGCAGCCACAAAACGACCAGGATCACCGCGATCGTCCAGAGCATCGTCCCTCCTTCGAACTCGACACTCACACTGAGCGTGGAAGTCGAACGTTGATAAGAACCAAAGCAAGCCGTGTGCCACGCGGCGGTCGAATGTGTCAGGACGTCGTCGCGCGCTCCGGTTCCTGCGCGTGCACGAGGCGCGGCTTCTTGCCGAGGGGCCGGCGGATGAGAGCTTCGGCGCGACCGCCGTTGCGTTTGTACAACCGCTCAGCCTCGCTTGCCGATTGCGGGCATCGCGCGGGGCGGTTTCGGCGGCTTCTCGCGGATCTCGAGCGCGGCACATGGGTTGCACGCTCGTCGGGCAGGAGCCGAACTCATGAATCGAGAAAAGCTGGACAGTCTTCTTTATGAAGCGCTGGAGACGGAGCAGGGCGGCGTCAAGATCTACGAGACAGCCGTACGGGCGGCCGTGAACGAGGACCTGCGCGAGGAGTGGCAGGAGTACCTCGAGCAGACACGCAGGCACGTGCAGATCCTCGAAGACGTCTTCGAGTCGCTGGGCCTCGACACCGACAAGCAGACGCCCGGTCGCCAGGTGGTGAACACCATCGGCGAGGCGCTCGTCGAGGCCATGGAGCTGGCCGCGAAGTCGGGCTCGAAGGAGGACGCCGAGGTGGTCGCCGCCGAGTGCGTCGTGCTCGCCGAGACCAAGGACCACCTGAACTGGGAGCTGCTCGCCGAGGCAGCGGAGAAGCTGACCGGCGAGGAGCGCAGGGCCCTGAGGGCCGCGTGCGAGGAGGTGGAGGACGAGGAGGACGAGCACCTCTATCACACGACCGGCTGGGCTCGGGAGCTCCACATCCAGGCGCTCGGACTGCGGGCCGTGCTGCCGCCGCCGGAAGAGGAGAAGGACGTGAAGACCGCGATCGGCGCGGCCCGGGCCAAGCAGCAGCGCGAAGAAATGCTCTAGGGCCGGACGCGCCGATTGCGATAGCGGCGACTCCCAGATGCTCTAGACTGTCGGCAGAGAGCCCGATGGTCCAGGTCATCTGGGAGTTCGTCGTTCGCAAGGAGACGCTCGCGGAGTTCGAGCAGGCCTACGGACCGACGGGATCCTGGGTCCGCCTGTTCGAGCACTACCCGGGCTATTGCGGCACCGAGCTCGTGCGCGACTCCTCGAACCCGCGCCGCTACCTGACGATCGACTCCTGGAGCACGCTCGAGGAGCGCGCGACGATGCTGAAGAACGGCCAGGCGGAGTACACCCGCCTCGATCGCGAGCTCGGCGTGCTCATCGAGTCGGAGATCGAGGTGGGCGTCTTCACCTCGCTCTAGCGATCCTCGAGCCCGAGCCCGACGCGCCGGCTCAGGCGAGCCGGCGGATCACGTAGGCCAGCACGGCGAACGACAGCAGCACCCAGAACAGGCCCCAGACGACCGCCGGAATGCCGGTGAGATGGGCGAGTGCCGCGGCGTCGCTCTCGTTCGAGCGCCGGAACAGGACGTCCGAAGCGACGTCCCACACGGCGTAGAGCGCGCTCGTCGCGCCGATCGTCGCGAGCAGCACCTCGGACGCCGCGGGCGGCAGCCGCGCGGCCACCGCCAGGAACACGGCCGCGGCGAGCAGGCCGTAGCCGAAGCCGAAGGGCGTCCGCACGTAGACGAGCGTCGCCGCGAGCGTGAAGAGGCCGATCGCGGCGATCACCGATCGCGCGCGCGCGTGCCGCTCGCCCAGCACCAGGAAGGTCGAGCCCCAGAAGAGGCTGCCGAGGTAGCCGGCGTTCAGGATCACGAACGGCCAGCCGCCGCGCGTCTGGCAGACGCCGCCTTCGTCGAAGCTCAGGCCGATCGCCACGATGCGTCCGCCGGTGAGAACGGCGGCGATGCCGTGCGAGATCTCGTGCAGGAAGACGACGAAGATGCGGAACGGGTAGACGACGAAGCTGTCCCAGAGCACGAGCACGGCCGTGCCGATGGCGAGCGGCAGGAGCAGGCGTCGCGGCGGGGTCTTCAGGCGGCGCCTACTTCTCGGCTTCGACGCCCTGCTGCTTCATCCAGGTCGTGACGTCGCGCATGCGGGCGCGGAACTGGAACGGCGGCTCGAACGGCACCGGGCCGGCCGCCTTGGCCGCGGCCAGCACCTCGGCCGCCTCCTTGGGGAAGCCGTTGTCGCCGTAGTGGCTCACGCTCTCGGCCGCGAGGCGCGCCCTGACCACCAGCACCGAGTAGTTGCGGCCGTTCAGGAACAGGTAGCCGAGCGTGCGGCCGTAGGGATCGACGGTGCTCGCCCGCAGCAGCTGGACCTCGGTCGCCGTGGCGAAGGCGCCCAGCGCGAAGCCGCGCGCCTCGGGCCCGAAGTCCTGGGGGTAGGGAAGGTTGTGCTCGAGGTGGCGCGTCTCCGGCGTGTCGATGCCGAGGATCCGCACGTTCTCGACGTCGTCCTTGCCCCAGCGGATGCTCACGGTGTCGCCGTCGTCCACCAGGATCCGGGTGATGTCGACCGGGATGCGCTGGCCGTGGGGGCGGGTCTGGGGCTTCGGAGCGGGCTGGGGCTGGGCCTGGCTCTGGGCCGGGGCAGCGGGTGCAGCAGCCTGGGCGTGGGCGCTCGCGGCCAGGCCGGCGGCGAGCACCACGAGCGAGAGCGAGCGGAGACGGCGGATCATGCGGGCGTCCTCCTCGAGAAAGACGGATCCTCTCACGGCCGGTAACGCGACGGACACGGCTCGGGGACTCGGGTCCAGAAGCCAGATGGGACAAGGAGTTATGGGCCCGATGACGCTCCGTCATGCCTTGGACTGGACACTGGTCACACCCCTTGGCGTGCGCTAGCATGAAATCGTTGTGACGGGCGTACGCGTACCCCACGCCGCACCGACGCGCCGCCCGCCGACACCCGCCTAGCCATTCATGGCCGAACGCAGAGTCGCCGTCATTGCTGGATGCCGCACGCCATTCGCACGCTCGGGGACCGCGCTTCGGGACCTGAGCGCGGTCGAGCTGGGCAAGGCCTGCGTCCGGGAGCTGCTCGAGCGCTCGGAGGTCGATCCGGCCTCGATCGGCGCGGTCGTGATGGGACAGGTGGTGCCGTCGGTCCAGGCCCCGAACCTCGCGCGCGAGGTGGGCCTCGCCGTCGGATTGCCAAAAGAGGTCCCGGCCCACACGGTGAACCGCGCCTGCGCATCGGCCAGCCAGGCGATCGCGGACGTGGCGGCGGAGATCCGGCTCGGCAATCTCGACGCCGGGATCGCCGGCGGAGCCGAATCGCTCTCGAACGTCCCGATCCCGCTGAGCCGCCGGCTGGCCCGGACGCTCGTCGAGGCCCAGCGGGCGCGCACCGCGGGCGCGCGGCTCGGGGCGCTCGCGCGGCTTCGCCCGCGTGACCTGGTGCCGGAGTGGCCGGCGGTCGCGGAGCCTTCGACGGGGCTCACGATGGGCCAGTCCGCCGAGAAGATGGCGAAGGAGAACGGCATCACCCGCGAGGAGCAGGACGTGATCGCGCTCGCCTCGCACCGCAACGCCTGGGCGGCGACCGAGGACGGCCGCCTGCCCTACGAGACCTGCGCCGTCTTCGTGCCGCCGCGCTACGAGGCGGTGACCGGCGACAACCTGCTGCGGCGCGACACCTCGCCCGAGGCGCTCGCGGCGCTGCCGCCGGTCTTCGACAAGCGCAACGGCACCGTCAGCGCCGGCAACTCCTCGGCCCTCACCGACGGCGCCGCCGCGGTGCTGCTGATGTCCGAGGACAAGGCGCGGGCCGAGGGCCGCGAGCCGCTCGCGTTCGTGCGCTCGTGGGCGGTGGCCGCGGTCGACCCGGGCGGCCAGCTGCTGATGGGGCCGGCGCTCGCCGTGCCGAAGGCGCTCGAGCGCGCGGGCGTCGAGCTCAGCGACATCGACCTCATCGAGATGCACGAGGCGTTCGCGGCGCAGGTCGCCTCGAACATCCAGGCGCTCGAGTCCGAGACCTGGGCGCGCGAGAAGCTCGGCCGCTCCGAGCCTGTGGGCAAGGTGGACCGCTCGCGGCTCAACGTCTGCGGCGGCTCGATCGCCCTCGGCCACCCCTTCGGGGCCACGGGCGCCCGGCTCGTCACGACGCTCGCGAACGAGATGACCCGCCGCGGCGCGCGGCTCGGCCTGGTCTCGGTGTGCGCCCAGGGTGGCATGGGCTTCGCAATGGTGCTGGAGCGATGAGCGGCGCGTTTGCCGGCGAGCGGGGCGCCGACGGCGTCCTGGTGGTCACGCTCGACGTGCCCGGCGAGAAGGTCAATACGCTCGGGCGCGAGCGCATCGCCGAGTTCGAGGCCCTGCTGGACGAGCTGGAGCGGGATCCGTCGGTGCGGGCCGTGGTGATCCGGAGCGGCAAGCCCGACAACTTCATCGCCGGCGCCGACATCAAGGACTTCACGCGCATCCAGTCGGCCGAAGAGGGCGAGGCGCTCTCGCGGGCGGCTCACGCGCTGCTGGACCGCGTCGAGAGCTGCCGCGTGCCCGTGGTGGCGGCGATCCACGGCAGCTGCCTCGGCATCGGGACCGAGCTGTCGCTCGCCTGCCGTTATCGGGTGGCCTCGGACGACCCGAAGACGTTGATCGGGCTGCCCGAGGTCATGCTCGGCATCATCCCCGGAGCGGGCGGGACGCAGCGGCTGCCGCGGCTCGTCGGCCTGCGGACGGCGCTCGACCTGATCCTGACCGGCCGCTCGCTGAAGGCGCAGCGGGCGCTGCGGGCCGGAGTCGTGGACGAGCTGTGCGCCGCGCCGGTGCTCACGGACGTGGCGCGCCGCGCCGCGCTCGCGATCGCCGACGGCCGGCTGCGGCCGGAGCGCAAGGGAATCGGGCTCCTCGAAAGCGTGCTGCGGCCGGTCATCTTCTCCCGCGCGCGGGCGTCGGTGATGTCGAAGACCGGCGGACACTACCCGGCGCCGCTCGCCGCGATCGACGTCGTCGAGAAGGGCACCTCGGCGAGCCAGGCGGAAGGCCTCGTGCTCGAAGCGCGCGAGTTCGGCCGGCTCTCGGTGACGGACGAGTCGCGCGCGCTCGTCTCGATCTTCTTCGCGACCCAGGAGATCAAGAAGGACACCGGCGTGCCCGAGGAGATCGCGCCCCGCGACGTCCGGAAGCTCGGCGTGCTGGGCGCGGGCCTGATGGGCTCGGGCATCGCGTGCGTGGCGGCGGAGGCCGGCGTGGCCGTGCGCCTCAAGGACGAATCGCTGCAGGCGCTCGGGCGCGGGCTACAGCAGGTGCGCGCCGTCTTCGACGAGCGGCGCAAGCGGCGGAGCCTGACGGCGCTCGAGGTCGGCCAGCGCATGGACCGCATCTCGCCGACGCTCGACCTGCGCGGCTTCGCGCGCGCGGACCTCGTGATCGAGGCGGTCTTCGAGGACCTGGAGCTGAAGCGCCGGGTGCTCGCCGAGGTCGAGGGCGTGATCCCCGAGACGGCCGTCTTCGCGAGCAACACCTCGTCGATCCCGATCGGCGAGATCGCGCAGGGCAGCCGGCGCCCGGAGCGCGTGCTCGGCATGCACTTCTTCTCGCCGGTCCAGAAGATGCCGCTGCTCGAGGTCGTCGTCACGCCCGAGACGGACCCCTCGGCGGTCGCGACCGCGGCGGCGTTCGGGCGCCGCGCCGGCAAGCACGTGATCGTCGTGCGCGACGGCCCGGGCTTCTACACGAGCCGGGCGCTCGCCGCCTACATGAACGAGGCGACGCGCGTGCTCGAGGAGGGCGCCGCCGTCGACGCGCTCGACCGGGCGATGACCGACTTCGGCTTTCCGGTCGGCCCCTGCACGCTGCTCGACGAGGTCGGCATCGACGTGGCCGCGCGCGTCGCGGGCGTGATGCAGCGCGCGTTCGGCGACCGCATGGCGCCGCCGGCCTCGATGGCGGCGCTGCTCGGCGACGGGCGCAAGGGCCGCAAGGCCTCGCGCGGCTTCTACAGCTACGACGGAAGCAAGAAGCGCGTGGACGAGTCGGTCTATGCCGTGCTGCCGTACGGCGCCTCGCGGCGTCCGCTCGACACCCACCAGACACAGGAGCGCCTGGTGTTCTCGTTCCTGAACGAGGTGGTGCGCTGCCTGCAGGAGGGTGTCCTGCGCTCGCCGCGCGACGGCGACGTCGGCGCCGTCTTCGGCCTCGGCTTCCCGCCGTTCCTGGGAGGGCCGTTCCGCCACCTCGACCGCCTGGGCGCGCGCTTCGCGCTCGAGACGATGGAGAAGCTCAAGATCGAGCCCGGCACCGCTGCTCGTCGACCTGGCCCGGGAGGGCCGGACGTTTCATGCCACAACCCACTGATTCAGGCCCACAGAACGACACCGGACCACAGGAGAGGCGCGCTGTGAGCCGCAGGAACGGCCGCGTGCTCCTGGCGCCCCGCACCGCGGGGACGTCCGTGGTGAAGCGGCGCTTCATCCCGCTGCTCGGCAAGCGCCGCACGCTCGAGATCCTGCCGGTACTGACGCAGGCCTACGCGGCGTACCGCGGCCTGAAGCGCAGCGCCAAGGCGATCCGCGGCCGCGGCGCCAACGTCTTCACGCAGTGGGTGGGGGACCCGGACGCGCTCGGCAGCGCCGTGCTGCTCACCGCGATCCTGCACAAGCTGGGAGCCGAGGAGGTGCGGATCCTCACCGGCAGCCTGGGCCACCCGCAGAACCGCAACCTGGTCGCGCGCACCGGCCTCAAGCTGCTCGACCCGAACAAGGACCGCCTCAAGCGCGGCCTCAACTGCATGGTCGACACCTCGCCGCCGCTCGGGATGCTCGCGACCACGGGTGTCCAGCCGTTGAAGGAGTACTTCTTCGTCGCCGACCACCACGCGGACCCGGCCGAGGTCGAGGAGAACTGCCGCGCGAAGGGCGTCAAGCGCGTGCGGCTGGCGTTCGTCGGCCTCGCGGTCGGCTCCACCTCCGCGTTCATGGCGGTGCTCGCGGCGATGTTCGACGTGCTCGACAGCCTGACTCCGGCGGAGAAGGCGGCCGCGGCGCTCGGCGTCTACACCGACACGAGCGCTCTCTTGCACGGCTCGACGCCGCTCGACTTCAAGATGTTCGAGGTGCTGACGCGCTCGGAGGAGACCCAGGACATCCTGGACGAGCTGCGCGACTACCGCGTGCCGCCGGAATGGAACGCCTACCGCGCCGCCGCCTTCCGCAACCAGGAGGTGACGGGCCAGGTGCGCGTCGCCCCGGTCGGCTTCGTCCGGGACGCGCACCGCGACGTCATCGCGGAGATCGCGACCGAGCTGCTGCGCACCGAGAAGACCTCGATCGCGCTCGCGATCGGCGTGACGAATCGCGGCGTCGAGGTCTCGGTCCGCGCCGACAGCCGCCTGCTCGGCACCGACCAGGAGCGCATCGTCCGCGTCATCGACTACCTGCTCGAGGCCGCCTTCCCGGGCGTCTCCGGCTTCCGCCACGACCGCCGCCCGCCGCACCGCGTCGAGGGGGGCGCCTGCGGCCCGCTCACGAAGGAGCAGCGGCTCGAGTGGGGCCTCGACAACGGCGGCGCCCGCGTCGCCACGAACGGCCCGGTCCTCGCGTACTGCCAGGAGATGGCCCGCCAGCTCGTCGCCGCCCTCCGCGACCTGGAAACCCTCCAGCCGGGCGAGATGGAAGGCCTGCTGCGCGAAGTCGAAACCGCGAAACGCTAGATTTCTTGCCTCGCGCTGTGCACTCATCCGACTATGCCGACTCAGACTCGGTGTTGGGCGTAAAGCACGGAGCAGTCCACATGACACAAGCAGAGATTTCCGGCATCTCACCCTTTTTTATCGTGAGCCACGTACCGTCATCGCTTTCGTTTTACCGAGACCGGCTTGGATTTGAGATCACCTTCCAGGGGCCTGCACCTGACGACATCTTCTTCGGCATCGTTCGCAGGGGCGGTGCGCAGATCCTGCTCAAAGACGTTGGCGTGGCTCCACTGCCGAACTACACGCGAGACGTCAAGAAAGGTATCGCCCGCTGGGACGCATTCGTTGCCGTCCCGGATCCTGACGCACTGGCGGCCGAATTTGCTTCGCGCAATGTCGAGTTTTCCGAGCCACTGAAAGACACGGATGACGGTTTGCGTGGTTTCGAGCTCAAGGACGCCGACGGCTATGTCTTGTTTTTCGGTCGTCCTCGGTCGTGAGAGTTGGAGTAGTGTGGTCCGTCGAGCAAGCGCATGCCGGTCACATGGAAATTCCGCGAAACGATCCTGATGCTGCGGGTCTGCGGCGTGGTGACGAATCGGGAGAGTCGAGTCGGCGTTCGTTGCGGCGCTCGCCAAAGCGCCCGCACTGAGCGGCATGCGGCTGCTCTGGGACGCTCGCGAGACCCAGACACCGCTGACCGCCGAAGACGTGGAGTGGCGGTGTCAGCTCGTATCGTCGCTGGGGGAGCGCGGCGTCCTCTCGCGGGCGGCGCTTCTAGTCCGGCCCGAGCAGCAGGTCTTCCTCCAGCTCGGTCGGCTGGAATTGTGGAAGGCACTGCAGCCCGTCGAGGGCGCTGCGTTTTCGGACGAGGCGGAGGCGCTCGCGTGGCTCGACCGCTGAGCTAGGCTGCCTCGAGAATGAGCGTCAGGTCGGCCGGCCTGAGCCTGTTGATGGCGAGCTTGTGTGGATGCGCAACCGCCCCCAAGCGCACGCAGGCGGCGGACGTCGCGGTTCCGAGCACAGCAGCGGTCGAGACACGTACTCTGATCGAGGGGCTCTCCTCGAAGGATCCCGAGGTCCGCCGACGCTCGGCTTGGGACCTCGCCGGCGCTACGGAACTACAGGGCGAGGCGCGCCATGCCCTGGAGCCGCTACAGACCGACCGCCAGAAGTCCGTGCGGTACGCTGCGATCTGGGCGCTCTCGCACCTGAGCAGGGGTAAGGACGAGCCGGATCCTGCCGAACCCAAAACGGCCGGGGGGAACTGGACTCCGCCAAAACCGATCGTGAGTCCGCGGCCGGAGTATCCAGCGGAGGCCCGTGCGACCAAGATTCAAGGCACCGTCCTCGTGGAAGTACTGGTTGGCGAGGAAGGCGAGGTGGTGCACCTCGAGATCCGGCAGTCGATCCCATCGCTCGATGCGGCCGCGGTGACCTGCGTGAGGCCGGTGGAAATTCGATCCGGCGCGAGTCGATGGCGTACCCCGCGCGACCGTTGCGTACGTCCCCGTGGCCTTTCGGATCGACTGACGTCTGGAGAGGCGGAGAATCGTCCAGGGAGGGGCGAGACCGTGATATCCCGCTACTGGCGAGGGGTCTGCAAGAGCGAGCGCGCGGACGCCTACATTGCGCATCTCCAGGCCGAGACGTTTCCGGCGCTCTCGAGGATTCCAGGATTCGTTCGGGCATCGATCCTGAAACGAGAGGTGGATCGAGGTACGGAGTTCCAGATCGTCACGGTCTGGGAGTCACGCGAGGCCATCCAGGCCTTCGCCGGACAGGACCTGGAGGCCGCCGTCGTTCCGGCGGTGGTGAGAGACATGATGGTCGAGTTCGACGAACGCGTCCGTCACTATGAAGTGGTCGGTGGTCGACGGCTTCGCTAGGCCTGTTCGTGGAGCCCATCTTCGAGGCCGTTCTGAAGGGCGAGAGGGAAGTGACCCGGCTCTTGCGAAAGGATCCCGCCGTTGCGCGGACCCGGGCCGCACGAGACCACCTGGTGGAGGCGATCAAGAGGTTCACGAAGCCGGCGAGGTCGAGCCGCGCCATCGTGGGGATCACCGCGAAGCACTCGCGGGCGAGCGCGTCCCGGCCTTCGCGCTTCAGCGTCTCCTCGAGGCGATCCATCAAGGGAAGCAGCATCGTGACGTCCGAGATCGCGTAGCGGAGCTGCTCGGCGCTCAGCTCCGGGGACGACCAGTCCGAGTGGCGCTGGATCTTGTCGAGCTCGACGTCGAGGAACTCGAGCAGGTTGTCCTTGAGCCCGTGGCGGTCGGTGTAGGTGCGGGCCAGCTTGCTCGCGGTGCGCGTGCAGTAGATCGGCGCCGTGACGATGCCCAGCCAGTGCTCGAGCGCCGCCACGTCGAAGCGCGCGAAGTGGAACACCTTCCGGACACGCGAGTCCTCCATCAGGCGCTTGAGCCGCGGCGCCCGCCCTGCCGGCGGGAGCCTGGGGTCGAGGTTCTCGCGCGGGATCTGCACGATCGCCGCGCGCATGGCGCGGTTGCAGAGCTGCACGAGGCACAGGCGGTCGCGCCGCGTCTCGAGCCCCATCGTCTCGGTGTCGACCGCCAGGTCCGGCCCCGACAGGTAGGCCTGCAGCAGCTCTTCGCTCAGGTCGCCCTTGACGATCTCGGGCACCACCTCTGGGGGACGCTGGGGCATCGGCGCTCCGCCTCCTCGCGGACGAGCGATCCTATCACCGCGTGGCGTGCTTCCTTTCGCGCGCCCGGCGGGGCCGCGGCCTGCGGCGGGCGACATAGAATGCCGCCAATGTTCCCCGGCAGTCCCATGCGCTCGTGTCTGCTGGGCATGGCGCTGCTCGGCAACGTCTGCGTCTTGGCGGACGAGCCCGCGCGGCAGTGGCACGCGCTGCCGGTCGACGGCGGCCTCGACGAGGTCGCGCGGGCCGCCGGCCTCGAGCCGGGGCTGCCCGCGTGGCGCGTCCTCTACGAGGCGTGCCGCCGACGTCACGGCCTCTGGGGCGAGGACGCCGGCAGCTCCCCGGGCGACGCCGCCGCGACCCCGCGCGAGGGGCCGGTGCCGCTGCCGCTCGCGCCGAGCTTCTGGCGCGGGCTGCTCCGGGACGGCGCCACGATCGAGGACGGCAAGCTCGCGGTCGCGATCCTCGGCGACCGGCGCGCGGCGCTCTTCTATCGTGGTCTCGCCGGGCTCGACGAGGAGACGCTCGCGGCGCTCGCCACGGATCTCGACGGGCTGCGGCGGATCGAGCGGCGCTACGCCGACGTCTTCGGAGCATTCGGCTCGCGCTTCGCCGTGCGCGGCGGGGTGGTGGCCGTGCCGGGCGGACCGGAGGCCGAGGCGATCTGGCAGGCCTTCGTCGCGGAGAGCCCGCGCGCGCCGCTGACGCTTCCTGTCCAAGCTCGTGGAGAAGGGCGACGGTCGCCTCGCCTTCCTCTACGACTCGCTCGCGCGCCTCGACCTGCCGCGCCAGCGGCTGGCGCTCGGGCTCCCGAGCGCGCCGGGCAGCGACCCGGCGGATCCGCTGCGCGCGCTCTACAAGGTGTTCGCGGCGGACGTGGCCTGGTGGCGCAACGGCCACGGCGCCTTCGCGCGCTCCGAAGCGGACGCGGCGCGCGTGCTGCGCGAGGTGCGGCTCGCCGAGGACGGCACGATCGCGCCGCCCAGCATCGCGCGCCTTCTGGACGGCGGTCTTCGACGCGAAGACCGACGACGGCCGAGGAGATTCGCGCCTCGCCGCGGGCCGACCTCGCCTGGCTCGCCGGGAGGATCGGCAGCGGCGATCCGCGGCTGGAGGCGGCTGCGGCTCGAGCAGCTCGCCTTCGCCCAGCGCGTCTTCGGCGCCGCCGCGGAAACCGCCCCGAAGGAAGCGCTGCAGGCGCTCGAGGGGCTCGTGGACGTGCGAGCGTTGGTGCTCTCGCTGGAGCGCTTCGGGTCGACCGATCCCGCGTTCTACGCGGCGGCGGTGGCCGGCGCCCGGAGCGCGCTGGTGTTCCAGGTGCCCGAGGATCTCGCTCGCGCGCACGCTGGATTCCAGGGCGCGCTCGGCGTGATCGACCGCGCGCGCTTCGGCGGCGCGCTCGACACGGCGGCTGCGGAAGGCCTGGTGCGCTCGCTCGTCCAGGTGCCGCTTCCGAACGTCGTGCCGTGGGAGCGGGGACTCGGCGGCTGGGTCGCGCAGACGCTCGTCCCGACGCTCGCCAGGGCGGTGGGAGCGGACGCCGCGGATCCGGATCAGGTGCTGCTCAGGGCGATCGCCGGCGTCTCGCTCGAGCGGCCCGCGAGTCCCGTCTTCGACTGGGAGGGGCTCTGGTACCGCGCGCAGCCCGAGCGTGCGGAGCTGCGCCGGCTCGAGGGCGTGCGGCGCCGGCAGGCGCGCCAGAGCCTGCGCGAGGTGCTGCGCGACTGCCAGGATCCGTCCGAGAAGGAGCGCCACGCGTGCGCCTGGGCGGTGGGGGAGGTGCTCACCTCTTTCGTCTACGCCGCGCATCTCGGCGAGCCGGACGGGGCCGCGCTGCGCGGAGAGGACCCGTCGCGCCGCCACGTATTCCTTCCGGATCCCTGGGCGCTGCCGAGCGAGGTGTCGGGCCCCGGTGTGCCGTGGCACGTGCAGGGGTCGCTGCTCGGCCTCGAGACGGCGCTCGCGCGGCTGTCGCTCCACCGCCTCGACGCCGATGCGATGCCCGACCGCGCCCCCGCGATCGACGCCCCGCAGCGGCGGCGGCTCGTCGATCTTCGCCGGCCTCGCGAGCGCGACCGAGATGCGCGATGCGGACCAGGACGCGCTGGCGGCGGCCGTGGCCGCGGGCCGGCGGCGTGCGCAGGCGCTCGAGCCGGACAGCGCGGATCTCGCCGCCGTCGCGCGCGACGCGGCCTCGATCCGTGGCGCGCGCGCGGCCTCGAGTGGCTGCTCGAGCACGACAAAGCCGCGCTCGCCAGCTTCTTCTCGCTCGGCGAGCTCGCCTACCTGGGCGAGCCCGCGGGCGGGCGCTGGGACGGCTGGGGCGCGGCCGACCCGACCATGGCCGGCCTGCGCCTGCGCCTGACGCTGCCGCGCCCGCTCGACGAGAGCTCGGGGCGGCGGCCCGAGCCCGCGCTCGCCGAGGGCTTCGTCGGGCTCGGCGTTCGCGCGGCGGTCCACCTGGCGCAGCGAGGCCTGCCCGCGAGCCTGGCTCCCGCGCTCGTCTCTCGCCTGCTGCCGGATCTCTTCATCGAGGCGCGGCCGGTGGCGCCGGACGACCGCCTCGCGCTCGACGCCTGGGCGCGCGACCAGCCCGCCGAGCGGCTCGACGACGCCGTGGCGGCGCTCGTGGGCCGCGGGCCGCTGCAGCCCGCGCCGGCGCCGGGGAGAACGCGGTGAGGCGCCTGCCGCTCGCGCTCGTGCTGGCGAGCCTCGGCAGCGACAGCGGCGGCGAGCCAGTCGGAGCACGCGCCCGCGCTCGCGATCGTGGATCCCGCGGTCGGCCGCTACATCAGCGGACAGGCAGACGCTGCGCGTGCGGTTCGAGCCCGAGGGCCTGGCGGTCGTGCGGCTCACGTTCGCAGCCGACGGCGATCCCGTTTGCACGCGGCAGGCGCCGCCCTGGGAGTGCGAGTGGGATGCGGGCGAGAACGTGGTCGCGCACGACATCCGCGCGGTCGCCGTGCTGGCGGACGGCTCGCGGCTCGTCGACAGCGTTCGCACCGAGGCCGCGGGCTTCGCTCCCACGGTGACCGTGGACGTGGTGCAGGTGCCGGCCACCGTCACGGACGGCGGAGGCCGGCTCGTGAAGGGCCTGGCGCCGAAGGACTTCAGGGTCTACGAGAACGAGCGGCCGCAGGAGATCAGCCACTTCATCGGAGCCGAAGCCGAGCGCGAGCTGGTCGTGGCGGTGGACATGAGCGGCAGCATGGAGCCGGCGATGACGACCTGCCGCGAGGCCGTGAAGCGCTTCTTCGCCACGATCCGGCCGGTGGACCACGTAACGCTGCTCGCGTTCAACGACGCGGTCTTCACCGTGGCGCGGCGCGAAGCGCTGCCGGAGGCGCGGCTGCGGGCCGTGGACCGACTGCACGCGTGGGGCAGCACGGCCTTCCACGACGCCATCCTCAAGGGGCTCGATCTGCTCGAAGGCCACCGCGGCCGCCGGGCGCTCGTGCTCTTCACCGACGGCGAGGACATGGTGAGCTTCGCGACGGCGGCGGACGTGCAGGCGCGGATCGAGGTGAGCGCTACCCCGGTCTACGTGATCGCGCAGGGCAAGGGCATGCGCGAGCAGCGGCTGAAGCAGGTGCTCGACCGCATCGCCGACGTGAGCGGCGGCCGCACTTTCTACACCGACCGCATCGAGCAGCTGGCGGGTGTCTTCAACGAGATCGGCGAGGACATCGCGAGCCAGTACCTGCTGGCGTACACGCCGACCGACAGCGAGCGCGACGGCAGCTGGCGCACGATCCGGGTCGAGGTGGAGGGACAGAAGAAGAGCTACGCCGTGCGCGCCCGCCAGGGCTACCGGGCGCGGGCGGGGGAAGCTGACCCCCGCTGGCGTGGGGTGGCTGACGGGATTTGAACCCGCGACCTCGTGGGCCACAGCCACGCGCTCTAACCAAACTGAGCTACAGCCACCACCGTATCGAATGGCGCGCCTGAAGGGACTCGAACCCCTGACCCGCAGCTTAGAAGGCTGCCGCTCTATCCACTGAGCTACAGGCGCAGGCTACGTTCGACGAATCAGTACGTTACCACGCGGCCCCGGCGACTTCAAAGCCGGCTGCCCGGCTGGGCTCAGGGCTCCGTGCCGGCTGGAATGGGCCGTGAACCGGACTGCTACCGTCACCGTCTGGAGCTGACCCGCAGTTACGCGGAGGCAGGTCTCTCGGCCAGATCACGCTCCGACCAGTCGGGAGCGTCCTCGAGCGGCCCGGCGTCCTCGCAGGCCGCGTTGCAGGCGGTCCTGCAGGCAGCGCGCCTGCGACCAGCTCGACGACGCGGTCGGCCACGGCCTTGTCGTCGATCGAGGCCACGAAGCGCCAGCGGCTGTCTTCGTCTCCCTCGGCCTCTCGTCGCCCTCGAGGAGCACCGGCCACGAGCCCGGAGTCGTCCACGCGCAGCAGGACGGTGAATCGCATGGCCGGATGCATGGAGCGTCGGAGTGACGGCGAATCGACGCGGGAGGACACTTCCGCGAGCGTCACACGCCGACTGGACGGCCTGGAGCGCGCCGCGCGCTGGTCGGGGAGGCGGGATTCGAACCCGCGGCCACGAGCGCCCAAGGCTCGTGCTCTAACCAGGCTGAGCTACTCCCCGTCGGAGCGTCCCCGACCGTCATCTCCCGAGGCGACCGATGATAGCAGGCGCGCGGTATCATGCCGCGCGCATGGCGGACCTGCTGCTCGCGAGCCAGAACCCCGGCAAGCTCGAGGAGATGCGGCTGCTGGCCGCGGGGCTGCCGTTCCGCGTGATCGGGCCGCGCGAGATCGGGATCAGCGACGCGCCCGACGAGACGGGCACGAGCTTCCTGGAGAACGCGCGCATCAAGGCGCTCGCCTACGCGGGGCGCTCGGGCCGCCTCACGGTCGCCGACGACTCCGGGCTCTCGGTGGACGCGCTCGGCGGCGCGCCCGGGCCTCTACTCGAGCCGGTTCGGCGGCGAGGGCGCGAGCGACCTCGACCGCAACCGGCTGCTGCTCGAGAAGCTCAAGGACGTGCCGGCCGAGGAGCGCGGCGCGCGCTTCACGAGCGCCGTGGCGGTGGCGCGCGGCGCGCGACGTGCTGTTCGAGGTGGAGGAGCACGTGACGGGCCGATCGCGGACGAGATGCGCGGGAGCCAACGGCTTCGGCTACGACCCGCTCTTCTTCTATCCGCCGTTCGGCGCGACCTTCGGCGAGGTGCCGCGGGCCGAGAAGGACCGTGGTCAGCCACCGCGGCAAGGCGTTCGCGCGGCTGCGCGGCTTCCTCGCGGGGCTCGCGAAGGAGCAGGCGTGAGCCGACCGGCCGGCAAGCACGCGCTCGTCTTCGTCGTCATCACGGTGCTGATCGACATCATCGGCTTCGGGCTGATCCTGCCGGTGCTGCCGCGGCTGCTCGTGGAGCTGACCGGCGACACCGTGAACCAGGCCGCGATCGACGGCGGCTGGCTCGCGTTCGTCTACGCGGTGATGCAGTTCGTGTGCGCGCCGCTGCTCGGCAACCTCTCCGATCGCTACGGGCGGCGCCCGGTGCTGCTCTTCGCCGTGGGGGCGCTCGGCGTCGACTACATCGTGATGGGCTTCGCGCCCACGCTCGCCTGGCTCTTCCTGGGCCGCACCATCGCCGGTATCGCCGGGGCGTCCTTCACCCCGGCCTACGCCTACGTCGCCGACGTCAGCCCGCCCGAGAAGCGCGCGCAGAGCTTCGGGCTGATCAGCGCGGCCTTCGGCGTCGGCTTCATCCTGGGCCCCGCGCTCGGCGGGCTCCTGGGCCAGCTCGGCACGCGCACGCCGTTCTTCGCCGCCGCGGCGCTCAGCCTGGTGAACCTGGTCTACGGCACGTTCGTGCTGCCGGAGTCGCTGCCGCCCGAGGCGCGGCGTCCCTTCGAGTGGCGGCGCGCCAACCCGCTCGGGACGCTCTTGCAGATGCGCAAGCACCCGGTGGTGCTGGGGCTGCTCGGGGCGCTCTTCCTGTGGATGGTCGCGCACCAGGTGATGCCTTCGACCTGGACCTTCTACACGAAGTTCCGCTTCGGCTGGTCGGAGGCGATGATCGGCGCCTCGCTGGCGGCCGCGGGGGTCGTGATGGCGGTGAGCCAGGCGACGCTCATGCGCGTGCTGGTGCCGCGGCTCGGCGAGCGCCGCACGGCCCTCACGGGCATCGCCGTCGCGAGCGTCGGCTACTTCGGCTACGGCATCGCCACCGCCGGCTGGATGATGTTCGCCTGGCTGGGCACGTGGCTGCTGGGCGCGCTCGTGATGCCGTCGACGAACGCGCTCATGTCGCACCGCGTCGAGAAGAGCGCGCAGGGCGAGCTGCAGGGCGCGGTCGCCAGCCTCTTCGGGCTGAGCTCGATCGTCGGCCCGCCGCTGATGACGCAGCTCTTCGGCCGCTTCTCGGCGCCCGACGCTCCGCTTCACCTGCCGGGGGCCGCGTTCTTCGCGTCGACGCTGCTCGCCTGGACGAGCTTCGCCCTGTACTACCGGGCGACGCGGGACTAGCCGGCCTTCGGCTCGAAGTCCCCCGAGCGCCTGCTTCTGCAGCGCCACCAGCTCGCGAATGCCCTTGTCCGGCCATCGCCATCAGCGCGGCGAGCTCCTCTTCGCTGAAGGGCCGGCCCTCGGCGGTGCCCTGCACCTCGACGAAGCGGCCGCGGCCGGTCTTGACGATGTTCATGTCGACGTGGGCGGTCGAGTCCTCCTCGTAGTTGAGGTCGAGCAGGATCGCCTCGCCCACCTTGCCGACCGAGACGGCGGCCACGTAGTCGGTGACCGGCAGCTCGGCGGAGGCGCCCGGGCGGCGCTTCTGGCGCAGGCCCTCGACGAGCGCGACGAAGGCGCCGGTGATCGAGGCGCAGCGCGTGCCGCCGTCGGCCTGCAGCACGTCGCAGTCGACCCAGACCGTGCGCTCGCCGAGCGCCTTCATGTCGACCACCGCGCGCAGCGAGCGGCCGATCAGGCGCTGGATCTCGTGGGTGCGGCCCGACGGGCCGCCCTTCGCGACCTCGCGCGGCATGCGCGTGTGGGTGGCGCGCGGCAGCATCCCGTACTCCGCGGTCACCCAGCCCTCGCCCTTGCCCTTGAGGAACGGCGGCACCTTGTCCTCGAAGCTCACGGCGCAGACGACGCGGGTGTCGCCGAACTCGACGAGGCACGAGCCCTCGGCGTGCTTCAGGAAGCCGGTCGTGAGCTTGACCGGCCGGAGCTGCGCCGGGCCGCGGCCGTCGGCGCGCATCCCCGGCTTGCGCTCGAGCACCTTCGGGTCGATCTGCGGGCGGAAGTCGGACATCCGGAAGCTCACGGCCGCGGGCCTTCGACGGCGGGCGCCGGCGCGCTGCGCGCGAGGCCGTAGAGCCTGCGGTACTGCTCGCGGTTCGCGAGCACGATCATCACGTAGGCGCGCGTCTCGCTGAACGGGATCGTCTCGATGAACTCCTCGGGCGACTGCTCGCCGCGCATCGCCGTCCAGGCGTCGACCCGGTGCGGGCCGGCGTTGTAGGCCGCCAGCACCTGCTCGACCGCGCCCGAGAAGCGCTCGCTCATCTGCCGCAGGTAGTGCGTGCCGAAGTCGAGGCTGGTCATCGGGTCGTTGAGCGCGGCGCGCTTGTAGCGCACGCCCTTGGCGCGCGCGATCCGGCGTCCGGTCGCGGGCATCACCTGCATCAGGCCGCGCGCGCCGACGCGGCTCAGCGCGTCCGCGTCGAAGCTCGACTCCTGCAGGATCAGCGCGGCGACGAGCGCCGGGTCGAGGCCGTCCTCGCGGGCGGCCGCGACCAGCTCGGGCTCGTAGCGGATCGGGTAGAGCACCTGCCACACCTCGCGCGGCAGCCGGTCGCCGGCCTCGCAGACCCACTCGGGGTACGCGCGCTTCATCGCGACGATCGCCGGCCGGAAGCGGCCGCGGCGCCACTCGACCCAGGCGAGCGTCGCGGTGACGCGCGGGAGCTCGCGGCAGCAGCCGCAGCGCGTCGGCCGCCTCGTCGAGCCGGTCGATCAGCAGCAGCTGCCGCGCGCGGCTGCCGCGCGGCTCGGGCAGCGGCAGCTGCGGCGGGACGCGCGTCGGGCGCGACCGGCGGCCGGAACGCTGCCGCCGAGGCGCGCGAGCGCGTCCTGCGCGCGCACTCCGTGGTAGGCGTGCTTGTAGCGCTGGATCGTCTCGACGAAGAGCGCGCGCGCGCGCTCGCTCGTCGCCGAGCGCGAGCCGCGCGCGGCCGGACCAGTAGAGCAGGCCGGGCGTGGCGCTTCCCGGCGGGCGGCGCCGCGCGGTCGTCTCGAAGGTCTCGGCCGCCGCCTGGTAGCGGCCCGCGCGGAAGTCGCTCCAGCCGGCGCGCCAGGCGGCGCGCTCGGCGTAGCGGCCGTCGGGGTACTCGGCGAGCAGGCGCCGCCACCACGGCGCGGCGGAATCGTCGAGCGCGTCCTTCTGGTAGTGGTTCGCGAGCGCGAGCAGCGCCTCCTCGCCCCACGGCGTGCCGCGGAAGCGGTCCGCGACGGGGATGTAGGCCTCGGCCGTGCCCGTGCGCCGCGCGCTGTCGGCCGCGAGGCGGTAGGCGGCCTCGGCCGCCTGCGGCGATCCCGCCTCGATCTTCTGGAGCAGACCGCGGCCTTCGCTGCGCCGCCCGCGCGCGAGGAGCGCGCGCCCGAGCCGCACGCGCGCGAGGTCGGCGTCGTCGGCGCCCAGGCTGGCGAGCGGGACCGTGCGCAGCACCACGAGCGCTTCGCTCGTGCGTCCGGCGTCGAGCAGCTTGCCGCCGCGCTCGAGCAGCATGCGTGCGCGCTCGTCGGCCGTCCGCGGCGGCAGCGCGTCCGCGAGAGCGGGCAGCCGGGCTCGTGCGGACTGCGCCTCGGGCTCGAGCGGGTACGCGCGCTCGATCGCGTCGAAGGCGGCTGCGGCGCCGGCGCGATCGCCGCGCGCGAGCCGCTCGTTGCCGAGCGTGAGCAGCGTCTCGGGCGCGAGCGCGGGGCAGCTCTTGAACGCGCGCTCGAGCGCGGCGAGCGACTGCTCCTTGTCGCCGGCGCGCGCGAAGAGCCGCGCGGCCTCGGGCAGGGCCTCGCACGCGACGTCGCTGCCCGGGTCGTCCGCGGCCGCGACCGCCGCGCGCGCCGCGTCGCCGAAGCGTGACGAGCGCCTCGAGCGCGCGCGACGAGGCGAGCAGCGCCTGGTCGCGCAGCAGCGTCTTGTCGACGTCCGCGTTCGTCAGCTGCGCGAGCGCGTCCTGCGGACGGCCGGCGTCGAGCAGGCGCAGCCCCGCGCCGAGACGGGCGAGCCCGGCCGTCGGCGTGCCCGCGAACTTCTGCGCGACGCTGCTCAGGCCGCCGATGGGGTCGGGGCTGGCGACCGCCTCGCGCACCGCGAGCTCCGCGGCGTCGCGTGGCTCGGCCGCCATCCGCCAGGAGGAGGCCGGAATCGACGGCTCGACGAGCAGCAGCAGGAGAGCGAGAGTCGCGCCCAAGGCGAAACGTCCCTTAATTGGATCCGAGCGCCCCGGCGTCGCCGCCCGCCAGGATCCGCACGAGCTCGTCCTGGAAGTAGTCGGCCGTGTCGCGCACCGGGGCGGGCACGCGATCGATGTACATCTGGCGTCCGCGCTCGATGTCTTCCTTCAGGCGGTTGTAGATGTCCTTGGTCTTGCGGCCCTCGGTGACCTTGGCCTCGTTGTAGAGCTTGATCTCGCTCACCACCAGGCGCGCGAAGCGCTTGGCGTCCTCGTGCGCCTTCTGGTCCTCGGCCGACAGCGCCGAACGCGCCGGCGCGGGCGCCACCACCGGAGGCGGAGCGGGCGTGAAAGCCGCGGGCCGCAGCGGCGGCGACGTCGACGGGCGCGCCGGCGGCGCCGCAGCGGGCGGAGGCGCGAGCGATGGCGCTTGCGCGAGAGGGGGCGCGGGCCGCAGTGGAGGCGCGGCGACCGGACGCATCGTTCCGGTTCCGCCGAGGCGATTGATGCCGGAGGCGGGGGAGTCGGCGGCCGGCTCGACCGGCGCTGCCGGTCGCATTCCCGGGCTCGTGCCTCCAGTCGCCGCCGCCGCCCTGGCCGCGCCGCTCAGCACGTCGATCACCTTCGCGGCGAAGGCGACCATGATCTCGACCACGTCCGCCGTGGCGGCGGGCACGTCGTCCTGCGTGGACTCGCAGTACAGGATCGCGGCGACCTTGTCGCGCAGGATGAGCGGCACCGCCATGATTCCCTGCGCGCCGCCGCCGAGCCGCGCGAGCGCCTGCGCCGTACCCGGCGACTGGGTCGCGTGGCCGCGCGTGGGGTTGCGCGTGCCGTGCACGAGGCGGAACACGGTGTCGCCCGTGAGCGGGATCGTCACCGCCTTGACGGCCTCGCCGTGATCGAAACCGCGCGCGTTCCAGCCGACGGCCGCGTTGTTCTTCACGATGAACATCGCCGAGCGCTCGGCGTGGCGCTGGACCTCGTTCATCAGCTGCGTGAGCACCTCGGTGAGGTTGGTGCCCTTCTCGATCGCGGCGATCGAGGCCTTGAGCGTGCCGTAGTCGGCACCAGCCGCGGGAGGCTGCTGAGCGATCACCTCCGACATCGCGCTCGCGATCGAGCTCTCGTCGACTTTCTCGTCGTAGCGTGCGACGGTCTCGCCGAGCTCGTCGAGCGCGCTCACGAGGGCGGCCTGGTGACCCTGGATGGCGCGCTGGATCTCGACCACCCAGTTCGCCATCTGCTGGCTGATGAGGGCTGAGGTGCGTGCCTTCAGGTCGTCTTCGAGGCCCATGTTCCCCCTCGGCGGCATCGCCGAAAACCAAGCAACGTCCAGACTTACGTCGCGACAGATTATCCGGTACTGTAGCCGAGGTGTCAACGATGCGCCCGATTCATCGCTGATGACGCGCGCAACCGAGTCCGTCGAAACGCTCGTGCTAGACTGATCGTGGATGGGGGCGTCACGGTTTCGACGAGAACGTGACCCCGAGAGACGCAGGTCGAGCGTGCTTACCGGCTCGTTAATGCGGTGGGAAAACCATAGCTGCCAACGACAACTTGGCGCTGGCTGCCTAACTAAAACCTAGGCAACCCGTTCTGCCGGGGCCCCGCCCACGGGAACTGGACAGAACGTCATAAAGGTGGGCTGGTCGGAAGCTCTCGGTCCGGGGGCAACCGACGAGATCAATCGGACTAGCCAGGGTCGGTTTCGTCCGACCTTCACGATCCTGGCGAAATTTCAGGTCGGACTAAACCTGTAGGGTCTCTCGCAGGCTTGTTTTCGGACGCGGGTTCGACTCCCGCCGCCTCCACCACTCCCCGCGCTTCGCGCGGGGCTCGTGGAGTCGCCGTGACTCGTTCGCCGATCCCTTCGGGATCTGGGTCCGACTCCCGATAGGCGGATCGTGCGCGAGCCGATTTGTGTGCGAGCGCGTTCGGCCGCCCGGATCACTGACCGCAATCCGTGGCGCGTCGACCTAGCGTTTGGTGTTCCAGCGCACAGCGCTCTTGCCGCTTCGTCGCGCAAGCTCGCCCGCAACCAAAGCATCGGGTCGGTCGTGCACACCCCTCCATCTGTCGTGGTTGAGTGTCCCCGTTGTCACAAGCTATTGAGCTGGCCGTATAATCCGGACGCTAAGGTTGGACCGGCCACGGATCTGCCCGAGTTCGGGCGAGCGGGGGCATGAATGGGCAAGCCGCTGAGGGTCGTAGTCGTAGGCGACGAGCACGGCGAAGCCCTCAAGGTCGGCGAAGACCTCGAGACCTGCGGCTACGAGCCCTCGATGTTCCTCGCCCCGGGCGAAGCCGAGCTCGATCGCCTCGCGCCAATGAGCGAGATCGTGATCGCGTGGGCCGGGGCGACGAGCCTGCCTCCGGCGCGGGTGCTGGCGCTGGCCGGCGAGCACGGCTATCCGCCCGTCGTCGTGATGGCGGATAGCTTCACCGAGGACGAGATGGTGGGGCACGTCCGCGCGGGGGCGCGCGACTGCGTGCGCCGCGGCGATCCCGGCCGGCTCGAGGCGGCCGTCGAGCGCGAGCGCCTCGCCGTGCGGCCGGCGCCGTCCGCGCCCGCGATGCAGCTCGACGGCGACTCGAGCGAGAGCTACCGCGCCCTGATCGAGGAGATCCCCGCGCTCACGTACGTCGCGTGGGCGGACGAGGCGGGCAGCCGCGCCTACGTGAGCCCGCAGCTGCTGGCGATGACCGGCTTCACGCCGGGCGAGTGGCTGGCGGAGCCCGACATGTGGGTGCGCAGGCTGCATCCCGAGGATCGCGAGCGCGTGCTGCGGCAGTTCCGCGACGCGTGCGCGACGGGCGGGCGCTTCGCCTCGGAGTACCGGGTCCTCGACCACCAGGGGCGCGTCGTCTGGTGGCGCGACGAGGGGCGGGTGCTGCCGGGCCCCGACGGCAAGGCGCGCTTCCTGCGCGGCTTCGTGCTCGACGTCACCGAGCAGCGCATCGCCGAGGAGTCGCTGCGCCGGCTGCGCCTCTACGACCAGCTCACGGGGCTGCCGAACCGGATGATGCTGCTGAACCGGCTCGGGCGCGCGCTGGTCGAGTCGGCCCGCACCACGCGGCCGCTGTCGCTCCTGATCCTGGCGCTCGACCGCTTCAAGGAGGACATCAGCCACCCGCTGGGCCACCACAACGGCGACATGATCGTGCGCGACCTGGCGGCGCGGCTCGGCGACGCGCTGGGCGACGCCGACCGCGTCGCACGCCTGCGCGGCGACGAGTTCGGCGTGCTGCTGCCGGACGCCGACGGCGCCTTCGCGCGACAGGTCGGCGACCGCATCCTGGGCGCGCTCGAGAAGCCGTTCATGGTGCAGCGGCTGCCGATCGAGGTCTCGGCCAGCATCGGGATCGCGGTCTCGCCCGACCACGCGACCGAGGCCGAGGGGCTGCTGCGGCGAGCCGACTCGGCCGTGCAGGCCGCGCAGCAAGCTCGGCGGCGGGGCGATCGTGCTGTACTCGCCCGAGCACGAGCCGCACGATCCCGCACGGCTCGCGCTGCTCGGCGAGCTGCGGCGCGCGCTGGAGGGCAACGAGCTCGAGGTGCACTACCAGCCCAAGGTCGACCTCAAGACGCGAAGCGTCGTCGGCGCCGAGGCGCTGCTGCGCTGGCCGCACTCGAAGCGCGGCTACGTGTCGCCCGCCGAGTTCGTGCCGCTCGCGGAGACGACCGGGCTCATCCGCCCGCTGACGCGCTGGGTGCTCGACCGCGCGACCGGCGAGGCGCGCTCCTGGGAGCGTGCGGGCCGGCAGCTGCCCGTCTCGATCAACATCTCCGCGCGCAGCCTGCACGACGACCGCATCGTGGACGACGTCGAGGAGGCGCTGCTGACCCACGACCTGCGCGGCGACCGGCTGCAGATCGAGATCACCGAGAGCGCCGTGATGAACGACGAGGGGCGCGCGGCCGAGGTGATCGCGAGCCTCACGGGACGCGGCGTCCTGGTGTCGATCGACGACTTCGGCACCGGCTACACGAGGCTCGGCCAGCTGCGGCAGCTGCCGCTCCACGAGCTCAAGATCGACAAGTCGTTCGTGCTCGGGATGGGCGGCAAGGACGAGCATGCGGCGGACGGGGCCGAGGACACGGCGATCGTACGCTCGACGGCCGACCTGGCCCACAACCTGGGCCTGACGGTGGTCGCCGAAGGCGTCGAGAACCAGTGGACGCTCGATCTCTTGTCGAGCTTCGGCTGCGACCAGGCCCAGGGCTACCACATCGCGAGGCCGATGCCGTCCGACCAGTTCATGGGCTGGCTCGGCGCGTCGTCCTGGCGCGTGCTGGCGAGCTGAGCGCGGCTCCTACTTCGCGGCCTCGATCGGCCGCACGTGCGTCACCCAGTAGGCGGTGTCGCCGAAGCACGAAGGCAGCCCGACCTTCTGCTCGTAGCTGAGCGTCACGCGCTGGCCCATCGCCTTGTTGATCTCGGCGGCTAGGTTGTCGTCGTGCAGCGTGAAGGCGAACGTCTCGGGCATCACGCCGGGCATGGTCGCCATCGCGAGCTCGCCCTCCCAGGTCTTGCAGAGCCAGCCCTTCTTCGAGAACTTCTGCACGTAGCCGGCGCGCTCGCCGGTCGAGTACGTGAAGTTGTAGACGGCGAACAGGTAGAGCGCCGCCGCTCCGACCACCAGGAGCAGGGAATAGAGGAGCAGCCGCTTCGTCCCGCGCCAGGCGCGGTGGGCGAGCGACCGGCCTTTCGGGACCGGCGCGCGGGGAGTGATCGGCGTGGCCATCGAGCGCTCTTCGACCGGCTCAGACGGCGACCGGGACCTTCTGCTTCTGCTCGCGAGTGCGGACGGGTGCGGCGTGATGCTCGAGGATGCCGGCTTCGAGCCAGAGCGAGGCGCCCTCGAGCACCGACACGCCGTGGCGGTAGCGGAGGACGTCGTCGTTGCTCCACAGGCCGCGGAAGAGCGCCCTGGCGCGGCGGCGCGCCTGGCGGCAGAAGACGTCCGCCATCCGCACCGCGTCGCTCGCCTCCGGCGCGCCGCTGGCGGCGAGCGCGTGCGCGCGGCTCACCGTGGCCGCGATCGCAAAGGCCTCGTTCGCGATGTCCACCAGCCGGAACAGGAACGCCTGCTTGTTCTGGAGCCCCGCCTGGTAGCGCAGCATGCCGTGGAAGCTCGCCCGCGCGAGGCGGCGTGAGGCGCGCTCGACGAAGCGCAGGTGCGTCGCCAGCCGTCCGAACTCCGCGTAGCGCGGCCACAGGCCCCAGCCGAGGAAGCGCGTCGGGTACCACCAGGCGTAGAACGCCAGCATCCTCGGCAGCGCCTTGAGCTTCGCGCCGAGCGGCTTGTCGGGGTCGATGAGGGCGCCGGCAACCTGCAGGTGGCGGTCGACCATCTCGCGCGCCATGAACAGGTGCATGATCTCGGTCGAGCCCTCGAAGATCTTGTTGATGCGGTAGTCGCGCATGATGCGCTCGACCGGCACCGGCTCCTCGCCGCGGGCCGCGAGCGACTGCTCGGTCTCGTAGCCGCGCCCGCCGCGGATCTGCATCATCTCGTCGACGATCTCCCACGCGCGGGCGGTGTTCCATTCCTTGGCGGCCGCGGCCTCGAGCCGGATGTCGTAGCCGCCGCGGTCGGACATCTCGGTCGCGAGGCTCGCGAGCGACTCCATCGCGAAGGTGTGGGCGGCGATCTCGGAGATCTTGTGGGCGATCGCTTCGTGGCGTCCGACCGGCTTTCCCCACTGCACGCGCTCGCCGGCCCAGCGCCTGACGATCCCCAGGCAGACCTTGGCGGTGCCGACCGAGATGTTCGGGATCGACAGCCGGCCGTCGTTGAGCGTGGTGAGGGCGATCTTGAGGCCCTTGCCCTCCTTGCCGATCAGGTTCGCGGCCGGGACGCGCACGTCCGTGAAGCGGATCACCGCGTTGGCGAGCGCGCGCAGCCCCATGAAGTGGCAGCGGTGCTCGACCTTCACGCCGGGCCAGTCGGTCTCGACCACGTAGGCGCTGATCCTGCGCGTGTCCGGATCCACCGCCATCACGACCAGCAGCTTCGCGATCGTGCCGTTCGTGGTCCAGAGCTTGGTGCCGTTCAGCACGTAGCCCGATCCGTCCGGCGTGCGCACGGCGGTGGTCGAGATCCGCGCGGGGTCGGAGCCGACCTCCGGCTCGGTGAGCGCGAAGGCCGAGATCTCGCCCGCGGCGCAGCGCGGCAGGTACTTGCGCTTGAGCTCCTCGGTGCCGAACGTCAAGAGCGGCGCCGGGACGCCGATCGACTGGTGGGCCGAGAGCAGCGACGAGACGTTGCCGCAGTGGCTGCCGAGCAGCGTCATCACGCGGCCGTACTCGACATGCGTCAGCCCGAGCCCGCCGTACTCCTTCGGGATCCGGATGCCGAAGGCCCCGAGGCGGCGCAGTCCGTCGAGCACGTGTGCCGGGTACTCGCCCGTGCGGTCGATCTCGGCGGCGTCCACGTGGTCGCGCAGGAAGTCGGACAGACGGTCGTAGAAGGCGGTGAACTCGGGACGCGCGGCGCCCGGCAGCGGATAGGGATGGACGAGGTCCTTGCGGAAGCGGCCGAGGAACAGCTCCCGCATGAAGCTCGGCCGCTCCCACTCGGTCTGCCGCGCGGCCTCGGCGACACGGAGCGACTCCTTCTCTGTGACGTGGGGCTGCTTGTCGTCGCTCGCCATGCTCGCCTCGCCGCGGCTTCGCGGCCGCCTCCTGCTTCGATTCTACGCCGGCCCCCGTGCGCGCGCCTTGCGGGCCGGCAGTGTATACCTTTAAACTGCTTTGGTTTGAAGGGCATAGAACGTCGCTCGCTGGCGCTCGCCACCGTCGGGGCTCTCTCGTGTCTCCTCGGTGACGTGGCGCTTCGGGCCGCCGAGAGCCCCCTCACGATCCTCTCCGCCACGCAGCGGCGCGAGGTCCAGCCGGTGCTGCGGGGCGACGTCGAGGTCGTGCCGATCGACGCGGTGCTCGCGGGATTCGGCGTCAGCTACACCTCCGATCCGAAGGGGCTCGCGGTCACCGTGCAGCGCGGCTCGCACGAGCTGGTGCTGCACCACAAGAAGAGCCTCGCCTCGGTCGACGGCGACCTGAAGCTGCTGCCTTCGCCGTCGCTCTTCGAAGCCGGGCACTGGCTGGTGCCGGTCGAGGGGCTGGCGCGCGTGCTGCCGCCGCTCCTGGAGCGGCCGGTCGAGTGGCGCGTGGGGCAGCGCGTGCTCGTGATCGGGCCGCTCGCGATCCCGAAGATCCAGGTCACCACCTTCGCGTCGGGCGAGCTCGTGCGCGTGGTTCTCGAGGCGAACGAGAGCGTGCCGTTCCGCGTGCAGCAGGAGCAGAGCCGCGTGACGGTCACGGTGGCGCGGGACCTCGTGGACGTGCAGCTGCAGCCTCCGCGGCTCGCCGGCGGGATCGTGAGCTCCGTCCAGTTCGTGGGCGGGCGCGAGAACCTGTTCGCAGTCGAGCTGGGTCCGCGCTTCAAGACGCTCAAGGCGACCGAGCAGGAACAGCCGGCCCGGCTGGTGCTCGAGTTCCAGGGGCCGCCGCTTCCGCCCGGCGAGAAGCCCGCGATCGCCGCAGCCTCGCCGCCGCGGCCCACGCCGAAGCCGAGCGAGCCCGAGCCCGCCGTGAGGACGGTCGTGATCGACCCCGGCCACGGCGGCGAGAACCCCGGCGCCCGCGGCCCCACGGGCGCGCTCGAGAAGGACATCGCCCTCTCGATCGGGCGGCGCCTGCGCGCCGAGCTCGTGAACGCGCGCGGCCTCCAGGTGTTCCTGACCCGGGACAAGGACGTCGACGTGGACCTGGACGAGCGCACCGCCATCGCCAACAACTACAAGGCCGACCTGTTCGTCTCGATCCACGTGAACGCGAGCCGCGCGCGCGGCGCGAAGGGCAGCGAGGTCTACTTCCTGTCGTACCAGGCGAGCGACGACGAGTCGCGGCGCACGGCGCACCTCGAAGGCGCGGTCGAGCCGCCGCCCGGTACCACGCAGAGCGCCGACCTCTCGCTCATCCTGTGGGACATGGCCCAGGCCGAGCACCTCGAGGAGTCCTCGGCGCTCGCCTCGCGGATCCAGGAGGAGCTCGCGGTCGTGACCGGCAGCGAGGGGCGCGGCGTGAAGCAGGCGCCCTTCCGCGTGCTGGTGGGCGCGGCGATGCCCGCCGTGCTCGTGGAGGTTGCGTTCATCAGCAATCCCGAGGAGGAGAAGCTCCTGGCCTCGGAGACCTACCAGGCCAAGGTCGCGGCGTCGCTCGCGCGGGGAATCGAGCGCTTCCGGCGCGAGCGCAGCGCCCGCCTCGGCGGCGGCGGAGGGCAGATCCCGGCCTCGTCCGGCCGGCCATGACGCCGCGGCAGGCCAACGCGCTCACCGTGTTGGGCCTCGCGGGCCTGCTCGCGACCGTCGCGCTCACCGCGCCGCGCTGGTCGTCGCTGCTGCGGTCGCCCGCGGGAGCGATCGAGGCGGACGACGCGGCGTCGAGCGAGCCTGCGCCCGCGCCGGGCGATGCCGCGGGCGCCACGGCCCGCCGCATCAGCGTGCGGCTCTACTTCGAGAGCGACGCGCGCGACGGCCTGCTGCCGGAGGAGCGCGAGATCACCTTCTCGTCCGACCTCCCGCAGCAGATCCGCACCGTGGTGGAGGAGCTCGCCAAGGGGCCGCAGCAGGCCGGGCTCGTCGCGACACTCGCGGCCGGCACCCGCGTGCAGGAGGTGTTCGTGCAGGCGCACGGCGTCGCCTGCGTCAGCCTCTCGAGCGAGGCCGCGCGCGGGCTGCCGGGAGGATCGCGCGCCGAGCTCTTGACCGTCTACTCGGTCGTCAACACGGTCGTCACGAACTTCCCGGCGGTGAGCCGCGTGCAGCTCGTGGTGAGCGACCAGCTCACGGGCTCGCTCGGCGGCCACATCGACCTCTCGCGCCCGTTGCCGGCGGACATGACGCTGGTGGCGCTCGAGCCGTCCCCGGCGCCGAGCGCCCCGCCCGCGGCCGCCGCCGCGTCGTCGCCGTCCGTGCCACAGTGAGGAGGCACCCTTGATCGCAGCGCTGCCGCTCGTCGTCCACGCTCATCGCACCGCAGGGCGCGCCCGTGCCACGCCAGGCCAACGTGCAGGCGGAGAAGCTCGCGCAGGACGCGATGGCACTCGCGCCGCGCGACGCCGCCGCGGCGTTGCAGCAGGCGCGCAAGGCGCTCGCGCTGACGGCCGAGTTCGTGCCGACCGACTACGTGAATGCGGGCCGCAAGGGCGAGGTGGTCGAGGACGAGTTCAAGGCGGCGCGCGAGGCGTATCAGCGCCACCGCGCGGCGATCTACGACGCCGTCGGCGACGCCCTTGCGCGCCAGGGGCAGGCGCTCGCGGCGAGCCGCTACCAGCGCCGGTCGTTCCTGCTCGAGCCCACGCCCGCTCGAGGGCTCGCCCTCGCGCGCTCGCTCAACGAGCTCGGGCGGGGGCGCGAGGCGCTCGCGACGGTGCAGAAGGCCATCGGGGGGCTCGTCAGCCTCACGCCCGAGGCGGTAGCGGCGATCGAGCGTGCGGCCGACGTTGCGGGGCTGCCGAGCGCACAGGCCGAGATCGACCGCGGGCGGCTCACGGCGAACCTGGGCGCCGCGGTCACGCTGCGCGAGGGACCGTTCGAGCTGCCGACGGGAGTGAAGCTGTCGAACGCCCCGCTGTTCAAGCTCGAGGAAGCCGAGCTCACCGTCATCTACGCCGCCGAAGCGAGCTGCCGGAGCTGCTCGGCCGATCTCGAGGAGCTGGGGCGCCAGGCGCCGAAGACCGCGCGCGTCCTGACGCTGCCGCCGGGCGACGACCAGGACGCGGCGCTGCGGCAGGTGCTCCAGCTCTACCGGCGGCCCTGGCCGCTCCTGCTCGGGCGCGACCTCGGCGCGCGCCTCTCGCTGCCGCCGCGCTCCGTGCTGCTGCTGGCGCGCGGGGGCTGGACGCAGGCCGTGCTGAAGGCGCCGTTCGGGCAGGAGCTGGGGGCCGCATTTCAGGCGCTGCAGCGCAAGGACGTCCAGGAGACGGCCCCGCGCGCGAGCTGGAATCGCCGGCCGGTCGACCGCTCGCCGCTGCCGCCGCAGCCGGGGCTGCTGGCCGAGGGCATGGCGCCGGGCGAGGACGCGCCCTTCCCGCCGGAGTTCGACGCCGCCGTCGCGGCCTACAAGGCCGGCCGTGCGGGCGAGGCGCAGAAGCTCATCGACGCGCTCGAGGCGAAGGGCGACGGCTGGCTGCTGCCCGCCGAGGCGAGGCTCGACCGCGCGATGTGCCTGGCGCGCGCGGGGCAGCGCGACGCGGCGCGCCGCATCCTGCTGCGCACCGGCGACAGCCGCTTCGAGGACAAGGTGGACCAGCTGCTCGAAGCGGTCGCGGGCTTCGAAGTAGGGTAGAGTCGACGGCGGAGGTTCCTGCAGATGGCCGAGACAGCGGTGATCGAGACGAAGTTCGGCGAGATCGAGATCGAGTTCCTGTCCGACAAGGCGCCCGGCCACGTCAAGAACTTCCTCGACCTGGCGAAGAAGGGCTTCTACGACGGGACCACCTTCCACCGCGTGATCCCGGGCTTCATGATCCAGGGCGGCTGCCCGAACACGAAGGACGCGAGCAAGGGCAAGGGCGCCCACGGGACGGGCGGGCCCGGCTACAACGTCAACGCCGAGTTCAACGACACCTCGCACAAGCGCGGGATCGTGTCGATGGCGCGCTCGCAGGACCCGAACAGCGCCGGCTCGCAGTTCTTCATCGTCGTCGCGCGACTCGACGTTCCTGGACCGGCAGTACACGGCCTTCGGCAAGGTCGTGCGCGGCATGGAGGTCGCGGACAAGATCGTCGCCTCGCCGCGCGACGGCCGCGACAACCCGAACGAGCGCGTCGAGATGAAGGTGCGCGTGGCGGGCGCCGCCTAGCAGTCGTCCGATGCGTGAATCGACCGAGACCGAGGTCAAGGTCCGGCTCGCGTCGCCCGAAGAGATCCGCCTCAAGCTCGAGTCGCTGGGCGCGGTGCTCGTCCGCGAGCGCCACCTCGAGGACAACGAGCTGTTCGACGACGCGGCGGGCTCGCTCCGCGCGAGCGGCAGCCTGCTGCGGCTGCGCGAGACGCCTCACGGCGGCTCGCTGACCTTCAAGGGCCCGCGCGAGACCTTCGGCGGGGTGAAGTCGCGCGAGGAGCGCGAGACGGCGGTGGAGTCACCCGCGCAGGTGCGCGCGATCCTGCGCCACCTCGGCTACCACCCGGTCTTTCGCTACCAGAAGTACCGCGAGAGCTGGGTCCACCGCGAGCAGGAGATCGAGATCGACGAGACGCCGATCGGGGTCTTCCTCGAGATCGAGGGCGACCTCGCCGGCATCGCCGCGGTCGCGGCCGAGCTCGGCTTCGTGCCGTCGGACTACGTCGCGGAGTCGTACGTGGGCCTCTACATTGCCGCCGGCGGCCAGGGGGACATGGTCTTCGGATGAAGGCGATGGTCCTGGCCGCGGGCCTGGGCCTGCGGATGCGGCCGCTCACGCGGCTGCGCGCCAAGCCGGTGCTGCCGGTGCTCGATCGGCCGCTGATCGCCTACACGCTCGAACGGCTGGCGCGCGCCGGCGTGCGCGAGGTCGTCGTCAACCTGCACCACCTCCCCGACACGGTGAGGGCGGCGCTCGGCGACGGCCGCCGCTTCGGCGTGCGCATCCGCTACGTCCACGAGCCCGAGATCCTGGGCACGGGCGGCGGGCCGCGCGCGGTCCGCGAGCGCCTGGGCCGCGAGGAGGTCCTGCTCGTGAACGGCGACATGTACTTCGACTTCGACCTGCGGGAGCTGGTCGCGCGCCATCGCCGCTCGGGCGCCGCGGCGACGCTCGCGCTGCGGCGGCATCCCGACCCCGGGGCGTACTCGGCGGTGGTGAGCGACCGGCGCAGCCGCATCCTCGCGATCGCCGGAAAGCCGAAGCCCGCGACCGGCACGGTCTCGATGTTCGCCGGCATCCACGTGCTCGACCCGCGCCTGCTCGAGCGGCTGCCGGACGGCGTCTCGGACAGCGTGCGCGATCTCTACCTGCCGCTGCTCGCCGAGGGCGCGCAGCTCCAGGGCGTGCGCCAGACGGGCGCGTGGTACGATTTTGGCCGCCCGTCGCTCTATCGCGATGCGCAGCTGCGGATGCTCGCGGGCCGCGGCCGCAGGCAGCTCGTCGTGGGGCGAGGCGCGCGGGTCGCAGCCTCCGCGGCGCGGCGTTCGGTGATCGGCGCACGCTCCCGGGTGGCGGCGGGCGCTCGCGTCGTCTCCAGCATCCTCTGGGAGGACGTGGTGGTCGAGGCGGGAGCGCTCGTCACGCGTGCGATCGTCACGGCGGGCGGCGTGGTGCGCGCGGGCGAGCGGGCGGCCGACGTGATCGTGATGCCGCGCGCGGCGCTCGGAGCGGGAGAGGGCGAGGCGTTCGAGGAGCACGGCGACATGGCCTGGGTGCGGATCGCGTGACGACGAAGCCGGCGGCGACGGACCGCGCGCTCGAGGCGGAGGCGGCGCTCGCTCTCATCCGGCAGTACCTGGCGGAGCGACGGCCGCGGGACAAGGCGGGTGCCGCGGTCGTGGCGTTGTCGGGCGACGCGTCGACGCGGCGCTACTACCGCCTGCAGCTGCCGCGATCGCAGCTTCGTGCTCGCGCTCTATCCGGAGCCGTTCGAGCCGGCGGAGCTCAGCTACCTGACCGTGCGGACGCTGCTCGAGAGCCACGGGCTGCCGGTGCCGGGGACCGAGGACGTGGACGGCGGCCGCGGAGTGGTGCTCCAGGAGGACCTCGGGGACGAGACGCTGCAGGCGCTGCTGAAGGACGCGAGCCCGGCGCGGACGGCCGAGCTCTACCGCGAGGCCGTCGACCGCATCGCGCAGCTGCAGCTGCGCGCGGCCCAGGGCCCCCAGCAGGCGGCGTGCTTCCAGATCGCCTTCGACATCGAGAAGCTCAGCTGGGAGCTGCACTACTTCCAGAAGCACTTCCTCGAGGGCCTGCGCGCGGCCGACCTCACGGTCGAGGACCGCTCGGTGCTCTCGGAGGCCTTCCACCAGCTCAGCCAGGAGATCGCGTCCTGGCCGCGCGTGCTCTGCCACCGCGACTACCACAGCCGCAACCTGATGGCCCACGGCGGCCGGCTGGTCTGGATCGACTTCCAGGACGCGCGCATGGGGCCGGCGAGCTACGACCTCGCCTCGCTGCTGCGCGACGCCTACGTCGACCTGCCGGAGGAGCTGCAGGAGGACCTGAAGGAGCGCTTCCGGCAGCAGGCCGCGCCCGACGAGCCGCGCGAGGTGTTCCGCAGGCGCTACGACCTGATGTGCGTCCAGCGGAACCTCAAGACGCTCGGCACCTTCGGCTTCATGGCGACCGTGCGCCAGAACCCCGTCTACCATGCAGTACATCCCGCGCACCGCGGCCCACGCGCGGAGGAACCTGGCCCGCTACCCGGAGCTCGAGCGGCTGTGGCGCACGCTCGCGCGCCACGTACCCGAGCTCGCCTGAGGAGACAGCGACCGATGAAGACGGTGAGGATCGAGGAGTTCGGCGCGCACGTGGGGGAGCCGGTGCGCGTCTGCGGCTGGATCCACAACAAGCGCTCGAGCGGCAAGCTGCAGTTCCTGATCGTGCGCGACGGCTCGGGCTACGCGCAGGCCGTGGTCTCGAAGAAGGCGATCGCACCCGAGGCCTGGGAGGCGCTCGAGGGCGCGGGGCAGGAGTCGTCGCTCGAGCTCGAAGGCAGCGTGCGCGCCGACGCGCGCGCACCCGGCGGCTACGAGATCGACGTCAGCGCGGCGCGCGTGCTCCAGGCGGTCCACGACTTCCCGATCACGCCGAAGGAGCACGGCACGGCGTTCCTGATGGAGCACCGCCACCTGTGGCTGCGCTCGACGCGCCAGCACGCGATCGCGCGCGTGCGCCACAGCGTCGTGAAGGCGGTGCGCGACTACCTCGACGACCAGGGCTACATCCTGGTGGACACGCCGATCTTCACGCCGGCGGCCTGCGAGGGGACGTCGACGCTCTTCGGGGTGCCGTACTTCGACGAGGGCACGGCCTACCTCACGCAGAGCGGGCAGCTCTACAGCGAGGCGACCGTGGCGGCGCACGGAAAGGTCTACTGCTTCGGCCCGACCTTCCGCGCCGAGAAGTCCAAGACGCGCCGGCACCTGACCGAGTTCTGGATGGTCGAGCCCGAGATCGCGTTCGCGCACCTCGACGACGCGATCGCACTCGCCGAGGGCCTCGTGTGCCACGTGGTCGAGCAGGTGCTGAAGACGCGGCAGGCCGAGCTCAAGGCGCTCGAGCGCGACCTCGCCAAGCTCGAGGCGGTGAAGCCGCCCTTCCCGCGGCTGCACTACCGGGACGCGATGAAGCTCGTGCAGGAGAAGGGATCGCAGACGCCCCTCGGCAGCGACCTCGGCGGCACCGACGAGACGCTGATCGCCGAGGCCTACGACCGCCCGGTCGTCGTCCACCACTTTCCGTCCGCGATCAAGGCCTTCTACATGGCGCCCGATCCCGACGAGCCCGAGTACAGCCTGTCGGCCGACATCCTGGCGCCCGAGGGCTACGGCGAGATCGTGGGCGGCGGCGAGCGCCTCGCCGACCACGAGCTGCTGCTGAAGCGGATCCACGAGCACGGCCTGCCGGAGGAGTCGTTCCGCTGGTACCTCGACCTGCGGCGCTTCGGCACCTTCCCGCACGCCGGCTTCGGCATGGGGATCGAGCGCGTGGTGACGTGGCTCTGCGGCATCGACCACCTGCGCGAGACGATCGCCTTCCCGCGCATGCTGTACCGGATCTATCCGTAGACTTCGTTTTTCGTCTTGACGCGTTCTAGGCGATCCAGCTAGCCTGAGGCATTCGTATGCTGCATTCGGTGCGAGCCCGGTGGGCGTTCGCGGCATCCCTGCTGCTGATGCTCGCGTTCGCGTGGGGGTTCGCAGCGGACTTCGTACACACGGATGACGGGTGCCAGGTCGAGACACACTGTCTCGCCTGCCAGCGCGTCCTGGGGTCCGTTGGCATCGCGGCGACAGCCCCATCCTGGTACCCATCGATCGAGCCGGTGGGTCGAGTCGATGTGGGCGACCACATTGCGATTCTCGACCCAGATGCTCCCACCGCGGGCTCCCGCGCTCCGCCCCTCGCCTAAGTAGAGAGCCTCAGTTCACCGCCGGCTCTGGCCGGCCGCGCCTCGATCCGTCTTCGAGGCGCGATCTTCGCTCTCCATTTTTTCTTGGTCGAGGCAGTCATGCGAAATCAGAACTCCGTCTTGCTTGCCGCAATTCGATTGGGCGTCTGCGCTGTGCCGGTCTTCATCGCAACGACACTCTGCGCCGCCACCGTCGAGGTCCGGGTCTCCGATCCGGACGGACGCCAGCTGGCCGGCGCGTCCGTGACGCTCGTGCCCACCAACAGACTGGTTCTCACTGATACCGAAGGGGTCGCCAGGTTCGAGAACGTCGCACCCGGGACCTATGACGTGGCAGTCCGGTTCTCAGGATTCTCTCCCGCTCGAACCGACGTCGTCGTTGCCGAAGGAGAGCCGATCCGCGTGCCGGTGGGCCTTTCCTCGCAGGTCCACCTCTCAGAGACCGTCACCGTCAGCCCGAACGCGCGGGACACGTTCGAGTCGTACCAGCCGGCCACGCGTCCTGGGCGGCGAGGACCTCCAGCAGCGCCTGGGCAACACGCTGGGCGCGACCCTCGCCAGCGAGCCGGGCGTCAACGTGCGGAGCTTCGGCTCCGGCAACGCGCGGCCGGTGGTGCGAGGTCTCGACAACGACCGCGTGCTGATCCTCGAGAACGGCGCCCGCACCGGCGACCTCTCGAGCCAGTCCGCCGACCACGGCGTCACGCTCGATCCCGCCACGGCCACCCAGATCGAGGTCGTGCGCGGGCCGGCGACGCTGCTCTACGGATCGAGCGCGATCGGCGGCGTCGTGAACCTCGTCTCGGACGAGATCGTCACCAAGCCGCTCCAGGGCGTTCACGGCGCATTCACGGCCCAGGGGGCGACCGCAGACGAGAACGCGGGGATCGCCGGGAACCTGAGCGGGGGCAACCGCAAGGTCGCCTATCGCGTCAACGGCGCGGCTCAGCGCACCGACGACTACGACACGCCGGACGGCAAGGTGCCCAACAGCCAGTCGAACTCCAAGTCCGGCGGCGGATCGCTCGCCTACACGGGCGAGGACGGCTTCCTGGGCGCCTCGTACCAGTACGTGGACACGCGCTACGGCGTGCCCTTACGTGGAGGAGGGAGGGACCACCCTGCATCCGCGTCGCCACCGCGTGGACCTGCGCGGCGAAAGGCGCAACCTGGGCGGATTCATCAGCGGGGTCAAGTTCCTCGGCGGCTTCCGCGACTACAAGCACGACGAGATCGAGGCATCGGGCGACATCGCCACGACCTTCACGAACAAGGTCACCGAGGGCAACCTGTACCTGAACCACCGCGCGTTCGGGGCGCTCACCGGCACCTTCGGCGTGCGCGGCGAGCACCGCGACTACAGCGCGGTCGGGGAGGAAGCGCTCGCGCCGCCGACGATCCAGAACAGCATCTCGGGCTTCCTCTACGAGGAGCTGACCTACCGCCACGTCGCGCTCCAGTTCGGCGGGCGCGTCGACCACACCTCCTTCGATCCCGACGGCGCCGCCGTGGAGCGGCCGGACGTCCCCAAGCGCGACTTCACGAACTTCTCGGCGTCGGTCGGCGTGCTCGGCCACCTGCGCGACGACCTGACCCTCGCGCTGAACCTGGCCCGCGCCGCGCGCAACCCGAGCCTGGAGGAGCTCTACAACCTCGGGGCGCACGTCGGGAACTTCGCCTTCGAGATCGGCGATCCGACGCTGCCCACCGAGGTCGCCTACGGGGCCGACCTGTCACTGCGGTATCGGACGGCCCGGTTCGTGGGCGAGGGAACCGTCTTCTTCAACAGCATCGACAAGTTCATCTTCCCGTTCCAGACCGGAGAGGTGGAGGAAGACCTGCCGGTCGTGAACTTCACGTCGGCGGACAGCAGGTTCACGGGCTTCGAGGCCCACGTCGACGCCGGCCTGACCAAGGCGCTCTGGCTCGTCCTGGGCGGCGACGCCGTGCGCGGCGAGCTGCGCGACGGCGGCGGGCCGCTGCCGCGCATCCCGCCCTACCGGCTCTGGGCCGGCCTGCGCTTCGAGCACAAGCAGTTCCACCTCGAGGGCGAGGTCAAGAACGTCGGCGAGCAGACGCGCGTCTACGGCGCGGAGACGCCCACGGACGGGTACACGGTCGTGAACTTCCACGGCTCGTACCAGATCACCACCGGCCACGCCGTGCACACCGTCACGGTGCGGGCCGACAACGTCGGCGACGAGCTCTACCGCAACCACCTCTCCTACATCAAGGACCTCACGCCGGAGATGGGCCGCAGCTTCAGGCTCGTGTACGGCGTTCGCTTCTGACGGCGCGCGAAGCGCAGGCCGGACACGCCCGCACAGAGTGAGCGGGCGAGCGGTGCGTCTTCGGCATTGGCGGAGGACTCGTAGCCCCGCCGGACCGACGGTGGACGATGGCCTATCCGTTCGGAGGCAGCGGCCGTGCGCTGATGGCCTACCGAGGGTCTCGCAGGAGGCTTCGGAGGATCAGGATGCGCGGCAACTCCTCGCTCGCCGTGTGGGCGCTGCTCATCCTGGCGCTCCTCATCGTGTTCGTCGGGGTCCCCTGGGCCATGCGCCACCTGGCGAGGCACTAGTTGCCTCCTCGCTCGTGGTAGCGTCTCCGTCATGGTGATCAACTTCATCGGCATGCCCGACCTGATCCACCCGTAGCGTGCTGGCGGCCTACGTCTCCGGTCACGGGTTTGGGCATGCCACGCGGACGGGCGAGGTGCTGCGCCAGCTACGCGAGCAGGCGCCGCAGCTGCCGATCACCGTCTGCACGTCGGCGCCTGCCGCCCTCTTCTCCGATGCCGTGGCGCCGCCGCTCGCGTTCCGCGAGATCGAGGTCGACGTCGGGCTCGTCCAGAAGGACGCGCTGACGATCGACGAGGCGGCGAGCGCCGAGGCCGTCGCCCGCTTTCTCTCCGGCTGGCCGGCGCTCGTCGAGCGCGAGGCCCGCTGGCTGCGGGACGCGGGTGCGTCGCTCGTGCTCGGAGACATCCCGCCGCTCGCGTTCGCCGCCGCTGCCGCCGCGGGCCTTCGCTCGGTCGCGCTCGGCAACTTCTCGTGGGACTGGATCTACCGCCATCTCGGCCGCGCGGCATCCTCTTTTGTTGGAGGCCGCCGAGCACGCCGCGCGCGCCTACGCGCGGGCCGGGCTGCTGCTGCGGCTGCCGTTCGCGGGCGATCTCGTCGGTCTTCCCGCGCATCGAGGACATCCCGCTCGTGGCGCGTCGGCCCGCGGTGGCGAAGGCCGAGGCCCGAGGGCGTCTCTCGCTCGACGAGCCGGCCGGCGGTGCTGTTGTCGTTCGGCGGAATCGGGATGCCGGGTCTCGAGCCCTCGGCGCTCGGCCGGCTCGACGACTACCAGTTCCTGCTCACGGGCCGTGTCGGGAGCGGGGAAGCGCCGAACGTGCGTCGTCTCGGCGCGGGCGACCTCGCGGCCGCCCGCCTCCAGTACACGGACCTGGTCGGCGCGGTGGACGTCGTCGTCAGCAAGCCCGGCTACGGCATCGTGACCGACTGCATCGGCGCCGCGCACGCGCTTCGTCTACACCGACCGCGGGGACTTTCCCGAGTACGAGATCCTCGTCGCCGAGATGCCGCGCTACCTGCCCGTGCGCTACGTCTCGAACGACGACCTGCGCGCCGGCCGGCTCGGGGAGGCGCTCGGCGACGTGCGGGCGATCGACTTCCCGGCGGCGGCGCCCGCGGACGGTGCGAGCGTGGCCGCGGCGCGGATCCTGTCGCTCCTGTAGCGCTCAGAGCCCCAGGAACGCGAGCCCGTGCATCGCGTACTTCTTGAGGTCGGCCGCGTGCTTGCGGAAGAGCTCGACGTTGGCGCGCGGCACGTGCAGCGACTCGCCGGCGGTCTTGCCCGCCTGCTGCATGTCCTCCTGCAGCTTGCGCGCGTCCGCCTCGCTGATCTTGTCCGCGCCCGGGACGCCCTGCTTGCGGGCGGCCTCGACGCTGGTGCGCATCGCGTCCGCCATCTGCTTTCCCGCCTCCGCCATGCTCTCGGACACCTGCTCGGCCGGCAGCTTTCCCGACTGGCTCTCCGTCTGGAATGCCCAGGCCGCCTTGGTGACGGCCATCTGGATGTCGCGGTACTCGCTCTCGCTCATGCCCACGGACGCGAGGCCCTTCATCTGCGCGAGCCGGATCTCGCTCGCCATCGACGCGAGAGTGCCGCCCGCGGACCAGACCTCCGACAGCGTCATCTTGTCGGTGGCGGACTCGGACTTCTTCTGCAGCTCCTTGAGCTGCGTCTCGTAGCGCTCGTAGACGGCGTAGACCTGCTTGCGCACGTCGATGAACTTCAGCAGGCGGGGCTCGCCGACGACGCCGTCCGCGGGCGGCGTGTACGGGTTGGCGTCGGCCTGCTGCTGGTAGCGCTCGATCTCCTCGGACTGGCCCGTCATCTTGGCGACGCCGGCCTTGGCGTCCTTGATCTTGCCCTTGGCCCACCAGGCGCCCATGCCGACGACGCCTACCGCGGCGGCCGTGGCCAGGAGCGCGGCACAGCCGCAGCCGATGGCGATCTTCGCTCCGGTGCCCATCGCTCGCCTCCGGAGCGGGAGTATACGCGGGGGCGGCTCGGCCGCGTCCGGGGTAGAATGGGGTTTTGCGGCCCGGCGCTCGGGCCGTGCCTGGAGGATCGATGGAACCGACGTGGCACGACGGTCTCAGCCGGACGGCCCTGGTCGAGCTCGTGGAGGGCCTGCGCCTGGCGATGGACAAGGCGGTGCCGCGGCTCGACGCCATCGCGCACCACCTCGGCCTGATGTCGCAGCAGGGCGAGGAGATGGAGGTCCTGGGCGGGATCTCCGACCAGATCGCCGACATCGGCGACGAGCTCTACGCCGCGAGCGACCGCGACAAGCTGCGCGAGTGGGGCAACGAGATCGACGCGGCGGGCGGCAAGGCCCATTGAAGACAGTCGGAATGGTCAGCCTCGGCTGCCCCAAGAACCTCGTCGACGGCGAGGTGATGCTGGGGCGGCTGCAGGGCGCGGGCTACGCGCTCGTGCCCGACGCGAAGCAGGCGGACGTGATCGTCGTCAACACCTGCGCCTTCATCGACCGCGCCAAGCAGGAGTCGGTCGACGCGATCCTCGAGATGGCGCGCGAGAAGGAGACGGGCCGCGCGCAGCGGCTCGTCGTGACCGGCTGCCTCTCGGAGCGCTACGACGCGGAGCTGCGCCGCGAGATCCCGGAGATCGACGCGACGCTCGGCACCGGCCAGGTCGCGGAGATCCTGCGCGCGGTGGACGGGGAAGCCACCACGCGCGAGCAGGCCGGGCCCGAGCTGCCCACCTGGGTCTACGACCACCAGCAGCCGCGCGTGCTCTCGACGCCGCCCTGGCTCGCCTACGTGAAGATCAGCGAGGGCTGCGACTACACCTGCTCGTTCTGCATCATCCCGAAGCTGCGCGGCCGGCACCGTAGCCGCAGCGTCGAGGACATCGTGAGCGAGGCGCGCGCGCTGGCGGCGCGCGGCGTGCGCGAGCTGGTGCTGGTCGCGCAGGACTCGACGCGCTACGGCCTCGACCACGGCGTGCGCGACGGCCTCGCCTACCTGCTGCGCCGGCTGGGCCGGGTCGACGGGATCCGCTGGATCCGCGTCATGTACGCCTACCCCTCGACGCTCAGCGACAAGGTGCTCGACGCGATCGCCTCCGAGGAGAAGGTCGTCAAGTACGTGGACATCCCGCTGCAGCACGCGAGCGAGCCGGTGCTGAAGCGGATGAAGCGGCCCACGGGCAAGGGCAACCTGCTCGGCATGGTCGAGCGGATCCGCGAGCGCGTGCCGGGCGTCGCGATCCGGACCTCGTTCATCGTCGGCTTCCCGGGCGAGACCGACGAGGACTTCGCGAAGCTGCTCGGCTTCGTGGAGGCGGGCCGCTTCGACAACGTCGGCGTCTTCACCTTCTCCGACGAGGAGGGCACGACGTCCTTCGAGCTGCCGGGCCGCGTCCCGAAGCGCGTCAAGGAGTCCCGCCGCCGCAAGCTGATGTCGCTCCAGAAGAAGCTGTCGCTGCGCCGCAACCGCGCGCGCGTGGGCGAGCGCGTCGAGGTGCTGGTCGAGGGGACTCACGCCGACAGCGACCTGCTGCTCCGCGGCCGCCTCGCCACGCAGGCCCCCGAGATCGACGGCCAGGTGATCGTCAACGACGGCAGCGCCGAGCCGGGCTCGTTCGTGACCTGCGAGGTCACCGAAGCGCACCCCTACGACCTCGTCGCCCGAATCGTCTAGAGCCGTAGACGCGACGGTCGACGAACCGCTCAAGACAGAAACAGCCGTCCCGACGATCTGACGGATCGAGCCGCGAAGCAGCGACAATAAAAGGGGCCGGCCCGAAGGCCGGCCCCGTCGCGTCAGCGATCAGGCGTTACCAGATCAGCCGCGCGCCGAGCTGCGCCTGGCGCGGAGCGCCGAGGCCGCTCGTGATCGTGCCGTCGAAGTTGAACACCAGGTTGGTGGTCTGGGGCACGAGCAGGTTCTTCGAGTTGAACAGGTTGAAGACCTCGAAGATCGGCTCGATCGACACCCGCTTGCCGAGCCCGAACTCGCGCGAGAGCGCGCAGGTCGAGCGACGAGTACTCGTTGTCCTTGCGGCCCGTGTTGCGCTCGACGATCGAGCCGTCGGACCGGATGCGGTCGGAGGCCGGGCCGAAGACCGCCTGCGACACCGCCCCCGTCGCGCTCAGCGACAGCGGCTGGGCCGAGCGGTACGAGTAGCGCAGGTTGACGTTCACCTGGCCGGGCGCGAGCCACAGCAGCACCGCGTTCAGCCGGTGGCGCTGGTCGCGGTCCGAGTAGCCGTACTCGGCGTCGAGGTTGTTGTAGGCGATGTAGCGGTAGGTGAACGGGTCGCGCTCGTTGTCGTCGTCGGACTTGTCCCAGGACAGCGTGTAGTTGACCTGGAACTGGTAGTTGCGGGCGTAGCGCTTGGTGAGGCCGAAGGTGACCCCGTTGTAGCTGCTCTTGGCCGTCGACTCGACGCTCGTGAGTCCGGCGCCGCCGGAGTTGCCGCAGGCGATGCCGTTCGTCCCGCTGATGCCGGTGCCCCACGGGCAGCCGAAGGCCGTGTCGTTCTGCTCGAGGAAGCGCGTGAGGTGCTCGCCCTTGGCGTAGTTGTACTGGACCAGCACGCGCCAGGTCCGTCACCACCTCCCGCTCGATCGACGCCGACGCCGACCAGGTGCGCGGGTTCTGGAAGTCCTCGTTGAACACGAAGACGCCCGGGTGGTCGGGCACGCCCTGCCCGGCCTCGGCCGGCAGCAGGTTGGGATAGGTGGGCGGCGTGACGCCGAAGCCGTTGAAGAAGCTGGCGCGGAAGGCGTTCTGCGCGCGGCTGCCGTTGGTCGAGCGCGACGAGGCGAGCGCCAGGCCGGGGACGCGTCCGTAGAACAGGCCGCCGTTCAGGCGCACCACGGTCTTGCCGTCGGCCTTCGGGTCCCAGGAGATCCCGAGCCGGGGCTGCCACATCGACTTGTCCGACGGGATCTCGCCGTTCGACGGGAACTTCCAGGTGCCGAACGAGTTGGTGACGGTCTGGCCGATGAGCGGCGCGTAGAACACCTCGTTCGCCGGCGTGATCATGTCGGCCTGCTGCTGCATCTCCCAGCGCAGGCCGTAGCTGACCGTCAGGCTGCGGTTCGGCTGCCACTTGTCCTGCGCGAAGAACGCGAGCTCGGTCTGCGGGATGTCCTGCGTGCCGGCCTCCTCGGCCGAGAGCCCGCCCACGCCGAACTGCTGGAGGAACAGCAGCAGCGGGCCGGTGATGTCGGCGCCGGCCGGGCAGGCGCCGGTCTCCGACGTGGCGCCGTTCGAGCACTCGACGTACTTCGGGTTGCGCGCGTAGTTCAGGAAGCCGTCGGTCGAGCCGAAGATGTAGCGGCCGTTCTGGAAGCCGCGGAAGGTCTGGTTCGAGTGCACCCGGTTGTACTCGACCCCGAACTTCATCGAGTGGCGGCCCTTGATCACCGAGATGTTGTCGTTGAACTGGATGCGCTCGTCGAAGTAGTCGACCGGGATGAAGAACGGCTCGCCGAAGCGGTAGGCGCGGCCGAAGTCGAACGCGGTGTCCGGCAGCGGGCGGCTCTGGCCGGTGATGTCGGGCCCGTCGTAGGGCCGCGGCCGGTTCTCGCGCGCCCACTGGAAGCGGAACTCGTTGAGCAGCGAGCTCGACAGGTTCGAGATCAGCGAGCCGGTGACCGCGTTCGAGTCGTCCTTCTCGATGGCGTTGGCGCTCACGCCCCACGAGTCGACGTCGAAGGTGCCGTTCTTCTGCTCGGACCAGGTGTAGTTGTAGCGGATCGTGGCGAGGTGCTTGGGGCTCAGCTGCCAGTCGATCTTGCCGAGGAACACGCGGGCGTCGTTGGTGCGCTCGATCGAGCCGTTCTCGCCGGGGCTGCCGAGGGCCGAGAAGTAGTCGACCACGCGCTGCTCGATGCGGCTCGGGTCGGTCTGCTTGGTGGAGTCGCCGTTCTGGTAGTCGAGGGCGACGAAGTAGAACGCCTTGTCCTTGACGATCGGGCCGCCGAGCGTGAAGCCGTACTGCTGCTGCGAGAACGGGAACTTGTCCGCCTCGCTGCCGTCGGCCTTCTTGGGCGCCGAGGAGAGCGAGTCGTCCTTGAAGTAGGCGTGAAGCGTGCCGTGCATCTGGTTGGTGCCGGACTTGGTCACCACGTTCACGAAGCCGCCGTTCGAGCGGCCGAACTCGGCGTTGGCGCCCGAGGCGACGACCACCACCTCCTGGACCGCGTCCATGTTGAAGGTGAAGGCCGGCCGCTGGCCGCCGCGCTGCTCGCCGAAGAACGGGTTGTTGAAGTCGGCGCCGTCCACCGAGACGTTGTTGTAGATGCCCTTCTGGCCGTTGATCGTGAGCTCGTCGCCGTCCGGGCCCTGCACGATGCTCACGCCGGGCGTGAGCTTCGTGAAGTCGAGGAAGTTGCGGCCGTTGTTGGGCAGGCCCTGGATCGAGGCCGAGTTGATGCGCGTCGACGACTCGGCGCGCGTCGTCTCGATCACGGGCGAGTCGGCCTGCACCACGATCTCCTCCTGGACGCTGGAGACCTTGAGCGAGAGCGCGAGGTTCGCCGACTGGCCGACCGTCAGCACGATGCCCTCGCGCACGAGCGTCGCGAAGCCCGTGAGCGAGACGGTCACCTTGTAGGGACCGAGCGGCAGCAGCAGCGCCCGGAAGCGGCCGTCGGCGTCCGTCGCGAGCGTGCGCTCGAGGTTGGTCGCGGTGTTCTTGACGATGACCGTGGCGCCGGCGATCGGCGCGCCGCTCGGGTCGCTCACGGTTCCTTCGATGACGCCCGTGGTGGCCTGCGACTGTGCGACGGCGAAGGCAGGGACGACGAGCAGTGCGAACGCCAAAAGGCCCGCAAGACGGCGGGAACGCATCATAGGCAAAAGCCTCCTTGTTCGATCAGGACGGGAGCGTACGCATGCGGTCGCGCTCGTGAAATTGAGTGCAACGTATACCTCGTCGGCGCCGGCCACATCAAGCGGATTAGCGGCCTTCTTCAATGCGATGAGCGTGCTTCAAGGCACTGGAGCCGCGCGGGATTCTTGCGACGGACCCCCAATCCCTGCTACACTTTCCGTTCTGGCAACGGGCGCTGGACCAGAGTGGGCTAGCCCACTCTTTTTTTTGGAGGGAAAACTGACGCGGCAGGGTGGGACGGTTGAGCGGGTGAAGTCCGTCGCCACGCGCGTAGCCGCCGACCGCGGCCTCGAGCTCGTGGACGTCGAGCTGAAGCGCGCTCAGGACGGACAGCTGGTGCGGCTGTTCGTCGACCAGCCTGGCGGCGGGATCGGCCTCGACGCGCTGCAGTCGGTGTCCGAGGAGGTCTCGGCCATCCTCGACGCCGAGGACCCGATCGACGGCCACTACACCCTCGAGGTCTCCTCCCCCGGGCTCGACCGCCCCCTGAACGGAGAAGCCGACTACCGCCGCTTCGTCGGCCGGCTCGCCAAGCTGTCGAGCTACGAGCCCGTCGACGGACGCCGCCACTGGACCGGCCGCATCGTCGCCTGCGACGACGGCATCGTGACCCTGGAGCTCGTTGGTGAGAAGGCGAGCGCGCGCGTTCCGCTCGCCAAGGTCTCCCACGGGCGCCTCGAGGTCGAGTTTCCGAAGCACGGATAACGAGCGAAGAGAGCGATGGCCAATCAGCTGCGTCAGCAGATCGAGCAGATCAGCCGGGAGAAGAACATCAACCCGGACGTGATCATCGCCGCGATCGAGGACGCGATCCTGACCGCCTCCAAGAAGTACTACAAGGGCGCGGAGGATCTCCGCAGCCGCTTCAACGAGGAGACCGGGCAGATCGAGGTCTTCGCCGTCAAGATGGTGGTCGAGACGGTCGAGATCCCCGAGACCCAGCTCGGGCTCGAGGAGGCGAAGCAGCTCTTCCCGGGCGCCGAGCTCGAGCTCGGCCAGGAGATCGAGTTCCCGAAGCCGACCGACGTGCTCGGGCCGGATCGCGGCCCAGACCGCGAAGCAGGTGATCTTCCAGAAGGTGCGCGAGGCCGAGCGCGACAACGTGTTCGCCGAGTACTCGGGCCGCGTCGGCGAGGTCGTCAACGGCATCGTCAAGCGCCAGGAGATGGGCGACTTCGTGGTCGACCTCGGGCGCGCCGAGGCGCTCTTGCCGCGCAAGGAGCAGAGCCGCGCCGAGGCCTACCAGACCGGCGACCGCGTGCGCGTCGCGATCGTGCGCGTGGCGAAGGCCGCCAAGGGCCCGCAGGTGATCGTGAGCCGCACCGATCCCGCCCTGCTGATCAAGCTGTTCGAGATGGAGGTGCCCGAGATCTACGACGGCACCGTCCAGATCAAGGGCGCCGTGCGCGAGGCGGGCGAGCGCGCCAAGGTGGCGGTGATCTCGCGCGAGCGCGACGTCGACCCGGTCGGCGCCTGCGTCGGGATGAAGGGCACGCGCGTGCAGTCGATCATCCGCGAGCTGCGCGGCGAGAAGATCGACATCGTCGAGTGGAGCGACGATCCGACCACCTTCGTGCTGAACGCGCTCTCGCCGGCCAAGGTGAGCCGCGTCCAGGTCGTCGACGAGGAGCAGCGCATCATGGAGGTCGTCGTCGAGGACAAGCAGCTGAGCCTCGCGATCGGCAAGAAGGGCCAGAACGTCAGGCTCGCGGCCAAGATCGTGGGCTGGCGCATCGACATCAAGAGCGAGGAAGAGAAGCGCCGCGAGGTCGAGGCCGAGATGGCGCGCATGGAGCGCGCGGTCGACGAGATCCGCAGCCTCGAGGCCCACGGTGTCGCCGACACCATCGTGCAGAAGCTGGTCGAGGCCGGCATCCACGGGCTCGCGCACCTCGCCGAGATGAGCGACGAGGAGCTGGGCGGGCTCGAGGGCGTGGGCCCGAAGACGGTCGAGAAGATCCGCGAAGCGGCAGCGCTCGCGCAGTCGGAGTGGGACGCCCGCGACGCGGCGGAGACCGAAAGGCTCGCGGCCGAGCAGGCAGCGGCGGACCAGGCAGCAGCAGAGCAGGCAGCGGCCGACCAGGCAGCAGCGGACCAGGCAGCAGCGGACCAGGCAGCAGCCGACCAGGCAGCAGCGGACCAGGCAGCAGCGGACCAGCCGGAAGGCGCGACCGCCGAGCCGGCGGCCGCGACGGCGGAGAGTGGATCCGAGGAGGGTGGGACGGATGGGGAACGTTAGGGTCTTCGGGCTCGCCCGGGATCTGAATCTCTCGAGCCAGGAGGTCATCGACCGCCTGAAGAAGCTCGGGGTCGAGGTGAAGACCGCCTCCAGCTCGGTCGACGAGGACACTGCCGACAAGCTCCGCCGCATCCTGAAGATCGACGCGCTCACCGCGAAGAAGAGGCGCGTCTACGGCTCGGAGGAGGACGAGGACGAGCGCGACAGGCTCGAGCGCGAGCAGCAGGAGCGGGTCGCCGCCGAGCGCGCCGCGCGCGAGGCAGCGGCCGAAGAAGCGCGCGTGGCCGCCGAAGAGCGCAAGTCCGGACGCCGTCGCAAGGTGGAGGCCGAGAAGGTCGAGACGCCCCAGACCGTGCTGACGCACACGCCCGGCGCGCCGCGGCTCGCCCCCAAGAGCACCATGGTTCGCGTCGAGATCCCCGAGGACGAGCCGGAGGAGGCGATCGACGAGGCCGAGGCGCCCGCCGAGGACGAGGCTGCGCCGCTGCCCGAGCCGCCCGTCGCGCAGGCGCCGCCGCCCCCGCCGCCCGGTCCCGTGCGCACGACCGTGACGGCCGCGCGCCTGGCGGGTCCCGTCCGTCCGATCGCTCCAGCGGCTCCGCCTCCGCCGCCCGTGGCTGCCGCTGCGGACGCGGCCGTCGAGCCTGCGGCAGCGCCGCCGCCTGCCGCTCCCGCGCCGCGGCCCGTCGTGGCGCGTCCGGCGCCGCCGCGCGCCCCGCTGCGGCCGATCGCTCCGCCGCGGCCCGTGGGCCCGCATCCCACGAGCCCGCACCCGACGAGCCCGCACCTCACGGCCGGCGCCGCGCTGCCGCGCTCTCCGCACGTGGTCGCGGGTCGCCCGGGCATGCTGGCGCGTCCCGCCTCGCCGTACGCGCGTCCCGCGCCGCCGGGGCCGCCCCGTCCGGTGGGCCGGCCCGCGCCGCGCCCCAAGCGGGGCACGCCGATCGTGGTCCAGCGCGAGGAGCGCCCGGTCTACACCGGCCCGCTGCGCCAGATCAACCTGTCCGAGGGCGTGACGGTGAAGGAGCTCTCGGAGAAGATGCCCGACGCCAAGTCGCGCGACATCATGAAGTCGCTCATCTCGCGCGGGATCATGGCGACCGTCAACCAGAGCCTGGAGCCGGCGCTCGCGATCGAGATCGCGAAGGAGTTCGGCTACGAGGCGTCGATCCAGTCCTTCGAGGAAGAGCAGTTCAAGGTCGGCGAGGTCGAGTCGAAGCCGGAGGACCTCGTGCCGCGCGCGCCCGTGATCACGGTCATGGGCCACGTCGACCACGGCAAGACGTCGCTGCTCGACGCGATCCGCCAGACCGACGGTGGCGGCGGGCGAAGCCGGCGGGATCACGCAGCACATCGGCGCCTACCACGTGGACGTCGGCACGCGGCGCGTCGTGTTCCTCGACACGCCCGGCCACGAGGCCTTCACGCTGATGCGCGCGCGCGGCGCCAAGGTCACCGACATCGTCGTGCTGGTGGTGGCCGCCGACGACGGCGTCATGCCGCAGACGCTCGAGGCGATGGACCACGCCAAGGCCGCCGGCGTGCCGATCGTGGTGGCCGTGAACAAGATCGACAAGCCGGACGCGCAGCCCGACCGCGTGCGCCAGCAGCTCTCCGACCGCGGGCTGATGCCCGAGGAGTGGGGCGGCACCAACGTCTTCGTCAACGTCTCGGCGAAGAAGCAGCAGGGGCTCGAGCAGCTGCTCGAGATGCTGCTGCTGGTGGCCGACATGCAGGAGGTCAAGGCCAACCCCAAGAAGGCGGCGCTCGGCACGGTGCTCGAGGCGCGGCTCGACAAGGGCCGCGGTCCGGTCGCGACCGTGCTCGTCCAGGACGGCACCCTGAAGATCGGGGACACCGTGGTCGCGGGCGCCGTCACCGGCAAGATCCGCGCGCTCGTGGACGACCGCGGCGCGCGCCTCAAGGAGGCCGGTCCGTCGACGCCGGTCGAGGTGCTGGGGCTGCCGTCGTTGCCCGAGCCCGGCGACCAGCTGCTCGGCGTGAGCGACAGCTTGAAGGCTCAGTCGATCGTCAACTTCCGCCAGCTCAAGATGCGCGAGAAGGCGCTCTCGGCCTCGTCGCGCGTCCGGCTCGAAGACCTCGGGCGTGCGATCGCCGACGGCCAGCTCAAGGAGCTGCTGCTGGTGCTGAAGGCCGACGTGCAGGGCTCGCTCGAGGCGGTCGCCGACCAGCTCGCCAAGCTGCCGCAGGAGAAGATCAAGGTCCGCATCATCCGCCAGGGCGTGGGCGCCGTCACCGAGGGCGACGTGCTGCTCGCGGCGGCGTCGAACGCCGTGGTGATCGGCTTCAACGTGCGGCCCGAGCGCAAGGCCGCCGAGATCGCCGAGCGCGACGAGGTCGAGCTCAGGCTCTACACGATCATCTACGACGTCGCCGAGGAGATGAAGAAGGCGATGGAGGGCCTGCTCGAGCCCAAGGTTCGCGAGGTGCGGCTCGGCGCGGCCGAGGTGCGCGACACCTTCAAGATCTCGAAGATCGGCACGATCGCCGGCTGCTACGTGCAGGACGGCAAGGTCACCCGCACCGCCAACGTGCGGCTGCTGCGCGACAACGTGGTGATCCACACCGGCAAGGTGAGCTCGCTCAAGCGCTTCAAGGACGACGCCAGCGAAGTGAAGAACGGCATGGAGTGCGGCATCGGCATCGCCGGCTACAACGACGTCAAGCCCGGCGACGTGATCGAGTTCTTCACGACCGAACGCGTGAAGGAGACGCTCACCTAGAGTCGTTCTTTCAGAACGACACTCCGAGCGACACCACCGTGAAGTGGTCGTCGCTGCCGGGGTTGAAGAAGTAGACCGTTCCCTCGAGCCGCTTGAACGAGAAGCCGAGCAGCAGCCCGCGCTGGATGTCGCGCTCGGTCTTGTAGACGCGCGTCCTCTGCGTGACGACGCCGCGCGCAGCCACTCCGTCGGCCACAGGCTGAGCTCCGACCACATGTAGAAGTAGTTGCTCGAGCTGTCCTCGAGGTCGAACACGTACTCGGCTTCGGCGTAGGCCCCGAAGATCCCCGCGCTGAAGTCCGCCTCGAGGGCGGGGATGATCCCCTCGGTGTTGCCCGCCAGCCCGCCGAGCATCGGGGTGAGCGCGAGCTTCACCTTGTCTCCGAACTCGAAGTTGGCTCCCGCGAAGAACGAGACCGAGTCGCGGTCCTCGTAGTTGTAACGGGTCTCGAGGTGCAGCACGCCGCGGTCGGCCCGCAGCGTCGGCTGCACGAAGTCCTCCTCGTCGGGCAGCACGTAGAGGGCACCCGACAGGCCGAACTCCCAGGCCGTCTCGGAATCCGCGGGAGGCGTGGGCGGCGGAGCGTCCTGCGCTCCGAGCGCCGCCGGGGCCGCGAGGGCGGCGAGAGCCGCAGCCGCGCGAAACCCGAGAAGAACCGTGGCGCGCATGGAGTCGCTCCTTTCCGAGCCGTCGAGCGCTCGGGCGACCGCCTCGAGCAGCGGGCCCAGTCTAAACGATTGCGGGCGCACGGCTGCCTGCACCAGCCCGAGAGATGGTCCCCAAGGTCCAATTGAACCGACCAGCTGGGCATCACGGTCCATACGAACCAGTACTCTCACCCGTGTACAGTGGTTTACTGAGGGGGCGCCTAGAGTGCGATGATGGGGAATAAGGGCGCTGCCAAGGAGAGAGCCAGAGTGAGAGTCAGCCGTCACACGTTTGTCTTCGGATTCGTGGCTGCCGCGTCGCTCGTCGCGAGCCTGGCCCACGCGCAGACCGACAGCTATTCCGACGTTCCCGATACGTTCCGCATCGAGTTCGCAGGCTTCAAGATCCTGTCCGACACGCAGCTGACCTTCACCGCCGGAGGCGAAACCGCGCCGCCCGTCGACTTCGAGGGCCTCGACCTGCCGGACAGCGCGACGCGCGGCTACCTCGAAGCGTTCTGGCGGCCGGGCCGGCGCCACCAGCTCAGCGTGAGCTGGTACCGCCACAACCGCGATGGCGACGGGGTGACCCTGCAGCGGGACATCGACTGGGGCGACCAGGTCATCCACGCGGGCGCCACCGCGGCCGGCCGCACGAAGTCTTACTACCTGTCCGGCGTCTACCGCTTCGCGGCCTACAAGAACGACCGCTTCGAGATCGGCCCGGCGCTCGGACTCGGGTACCTCTCGATCGAGGCTGGGATCTCCGGACAGGGCAGCATCACGACGCCCTCGAGCGGTACGACGACGCGGCCGTTCGACGTCTCGAACAGCCTCGGCCAGCCGACGGGCGATCTGGGAGCCTACTTCTATTGGTGGCCGGCGCGCCGCCTGCTCGCGCGCAGCGACCTTCGTTACATCATCGTCAAGCCCGGCGATTCGGAAGCCTCGATCACCGACGGGCGCGCCGCCCTGATCTACCACATCGGCCGACACGTCGGCCTGGGCTTCCAGTACACCTACTCGAAGTTCCGCTACGACCGCGAGGCCCTGTCTTCGGACCTCGGCGGCAGGCTGCGCTACAGCGGCGGGCAAGTGGTGCTCTCGGGCGCCTTCTGACGGTCGTAGTAGGCTAGGGCTCATGGTGATCGGCCTGCTGACCCTCGAGCTGCACTTTCCCGGGCGCGAGGTCGCTCAAGGACAAGCGCCAGGCGCTGCGGAGCTTCGAAACCCGCGCGCGCAACCGGCACAACGTGGCCGTCGCCGAGGTCGAGCATCAGGACCTCTGGCAGCGGGCGCGTGTCGCGGTCGTCTCGGTCAACACCGACCACGGCCACCTCGAGTCGACGCTGTCGGCGGTCGCCGGCGAGGCGGCGACCGCGCGCGACGTGCTGCTGGTCGATCAGCAGCTGGAGATCCTCTGATGGGACGGCGGGCGCAGCGGCTGACCGAGGAGATCCGCGAGCAGGTGGCGCGGATGATCGCCTCCGACCTCAAGGACCCGCGGCTCGGCTTCGTGACGGTGACGCGCGTCGAGATGACGCACGACCTCGGGCTCGCGCGCGTGCACGTCGGCGTCCTCGGCAGCGAGGCCGAGCGCGAGAAGACCATGAAGGCGCTGGGCCAGGCGAGCGGCTTCGTGCGGCGCGAGCTCGGCAAGCGGCTCCGCATCCGCCACACGCCCGAGGTCGAGTTCCGCTACGACAAGGGCCTCGACGCGACCGACCGCGTCGCGCAGCTGCTGGACGAGGAGCGCCGCCGCGCCTCGACTGCGAGCGGGGACGCAGGCGAGGGCGGCGAGGAGCCGGAGTAGCGGCTCCCGTGGACGGCGTCCTCGTCGTCGACAAGCCCGCCGGCCCGACGTCGCACGACATCGTCGACCGCGCGCGCCGCGCGCTCGGAACGCGGCGCGTCGGGCACACGGGCACGCTCGACCCCTTCGCGACGGGTGTCCTGCCGCTGTGCCTCGGCCGCGCGACGCGGCTCGCGCGCTTCCTGACCGCGGGCGAGAAGACGTACCGTGCGACGCTGCGGCTCGGCTTCGCGACCACCACCGACGACCTGACGGGGGAGCCGCTCGGCGAGCCGCGCCGGATCGAGCTCGACGGACGAGTCGCTGAGGGCGGCGCTCGCCGGGCTCGTGGGCCGCTTCGACCAGGTGCCGCCCGCGTTCTCGGCGCGTCAGGTCGACGGCCGGCGGCTCTACGAGCTGGCGCGGCGCGGGGAGGCGACCGCTCGCGCGGCGACGCCGGTCGAGGTCCAGGCACTCGAGCTCGTGTCGCGTGCCGGCGACACGCTCGAGCTCGAGGTGCGCTGCTCCGCGGGCACCTACGTGCGTGCGATCGCCCGCGATCTCGGCGAGCGGCTGGGATGCGGCGCGCACCTCGTGGCGCTCCGCCGCACGCGCTCGGGAGGCTTCGGGCTCGACCAGGCGGTGCCGGGCGACAGCTTCGAGCGGGCACGCGAGCGCGTGATCCCGATGGCGCAGCTGCTTCCGGAATGGCCGGCGGTCAAGGTGGGCGCGGAGGGACGAAAGCGCGTCGGCCACGGCCGCGAGCTCGGCGCGGAGGACGTGCTGCTCGGCTTCCCGCTGACGGCCGTCGAGCGCGTCCGCGTCGTCGACGAGGACGGCGACCTGCTTGCGCTCGCCGTCCCTCGCGGGTTCGAGGCTCGGGCTCGGAGCTGCCGCGGCGGCCGGCGCTGCACCCGGACGTGGTGCTTCTCGGCCCCGGGAACTAAGAGAGTCCTGAGCGGAAAAGCGTGCGTTCGCGAGATTTTACGAACCAGAAGCGAAGCCCCGTGCTAAAATTTCGCATTTATTGCGTCGCGATTGCGGCGCGCAGGGGGCGTTGGGAATGATGAAGTCGAGTCGGCGTGCTTCTGGATTGATCTTGATCGTCGTGTCGGGCCTGGCGTTCGGACGTTGCGGAGGGGGCGGCTCTGCCGGTCCCACGCAGCCGCCGGTGACGCTCCCTGCAACACCCACTCCCGTGCCGACGCCGATGGCGGATCCGCCGCTCTCGGCGAGCTGCAACAAGCTGCCGCCGGGCAACCCGAGCGCGGCCTGCCGGATCGAGCCGTCGGACTACCAGACGATCGTGGACCGCTCGATCCGCACGCTGCAGGCCGAGCAGCCGGCGATCTTCGAGGGCGACCAGGTGCTGAGCGTGGGCCAGTACTACGTCGGCCTGATCAAGGTCCTCGATCGGCAAGGCATCTGCGCGGTGTTCGACGGCGAAGAGCTCGCGGTGACCGACCGTCCGACCTCGAACGAGCAGTTCCACGTGCTGACCTCCGCGTCGCGCGCGCGCTTCGGGCCCCAGAGCTATCGCACGACCTGCAGCCCGTCGGTCGTCCCCGTGGCCGCGGGAGCACTGCCGCCTGCACCCGCCGGATGCTCGCTGCCCTCGAGCCGCGAGGTGGCCTGCGGCCGCGAGAGCTCGAGCCGCTACATCAACGACATGTACGGCAGCGATCGAGCAGGTCCTGAAGGACAAGCCCGATCTCTTCAACTACGGCGACACCGCGGCGGGCACGGGCTGGCCGGCCGTGAAGAACCTCGCGGCCTACCACGGCGCCGTGGTGGAGCTCCTGGTCACGAAGGGCTACTGCGCGAAGGACGACGGCGAGGAGATCCAGGTCAAGCAGGGCTCGAACACGCTCAGCGAGCATTTCGACATCAACTTCCAGGACAAGTACATCCGGCTGGGCCAGGGCATCTATCGCTCGAGCTGCTACCCGGCTGCCTTCTAGCAGGGCGGGGTGAACACGAACGACTGCTTGAGGCGTTCATCATGACGCGATCCAGCCGGCGTGCGTCGACAGTCTTGTTGATCGTTTTGGCGGGACTTTCCTTTGGGCGCTGCGGCGGCGGCGGCTCCGCCGGTCCCACGCAGCCGCCCGTGAGCGTGCCGGCGGCGCCGACGCCCGCGCCGACACCGCTCGCCGAGCCGCTCTCGCTGAGCTGCGCGAAGCTCCCGGTGGGGAACCCGAACGCCGGCTGCCGCATCGAAGGGTCGGACTACGTCGACATCGTCGATCGCGCGATCCGGACGCTGCAGACCGAGCAGCCGGCGATCTTCGAAGGCGACATCGTGAAGAGCAACGGCGCCTACTACGTCGGCCTCATCAAGATCCTCGACCGCCAGGGCATCTGCGCGGAGTTCGACGGCGAGGAGCTCGCCGTGACCGATCGCGCGAGCTCGAGCGAGCAGTTCCACGTGCTCACCTCGTGGAGGCAGGCGCGCTTCGGACCCGGAAGCTATCGCACCACGTGCAGCCCGTCCGTCGTGCCGTCGGCGCAGGCGCTGGCGCCGCTGCCGCCGTCCCCCGCGGGCTGCCCGCTGGCCCCGAGCCGCGAGATAAGCTGCGCGCGCGAGGACGACAGCCGCTACATCAACGACATCACCGCGGCGGTCGAGCAGGTGATGAAGGAGAAGCCGGAGCTCTTCAACTTCGACCAGGTGGCGCCGGGAACACCCTGGCCGGCCGTCAAGAGCATCCCGGCCTACCACGGCGCGGTCGTCGAGGCGATGGCGAAGAAGGGCTACTGCGCGAAGGACGACGGCGAGGAGATCGCGGTCAAGCAGGGCTCGAACACGGTCAGCGAGCAGTTCGACATCAACTTCCAGGACAAGTACGTCCGAATCGGCCCGGGCATCTACCGCGCGACCTGCTATCCCGCAGCGTTCTGATCGGGGGCGAGGTCGACGGCGGGGTCACTTCGTGCCGAGAATCCGGTACACCTTCGCTCCTGGCTCGTCGTGGACGGTTTCCAGCAGTCCCGTGGTGTCGAACCGCACGCGGTCGCTCCCGTAGAGCGCGAGGTACGAGGCTCCGAGCGAGCGCGCGATCTGCATCGCCTCGGCCGGATCCTCCGTGCGGAAGAAGCGGAACACGGACTCGTGGCGCGCCTCGAGGTCGGCCTTCGCCACGAACTGCGTCAAGTACGGCGTGAAGCGCTCGTAGGGGACGCGGCGGCCGGCGAGCACCACGGGCGCCGGCGGCCAGCGGCCGCCGGGCCGCTGGAGCACGACGTCGCCCGGGCTCGAGGCCGTGGCGAGCGCGTTCATCGCGCGCACCATCGGCGCCGGCATGCGGTCGGGCGCCGTGCGGGCTTTCTTGACGACGTACTGCCAGGTCGCGGGCGTCGCGAAGAGCAGCAGGGCCGCCACGACGACCGCTCGACGCGCGCGCGAGGTCGCGAAGCGCGCCAGGCCGAGCGCGGCGAAGACCCAGAGCAGCGGCCCGGATTGCTCGACGAGATAGGCCGCGTCGTTCACCACCTTCTGGCCCGCGAGGACCTCGGGAGCCGAGACGCGCAGCAGCAGCCCGAGCGGCCAGCCGCAGAGCGCCATCGCCGCGAGGGCGGAGCCGAGCGTCGGCCCGCGGAGCGCGCGAAGCGCGTCCGGCAGGCCGACGGCCCGAAGGCCGAGCGACAGGAACAGCCAGACGAGCGCGGCTGCGACGAGCGCGATCCCGTCGACCGGGGCGAGGCCGAGCGTCTCGCGCGTGACCCGCACGAGGTCGAGCGGCGCGAGCCGTACGGCGAGCGTCTCGCCGCCCTGGCCGAGCACGAGGAGCGCCGTGACGAGTCCGGCCGGCGCCGCGACGGCGAGGAGCGCAGAGCGACGCGCTCCGCGTGCGAGCAGGAACGCGACTCCGAGGCCGAGCAGGAGCTGCGCGCCGAGGAACACCTTGAAGAAGGGCACGGCCGCCGCCTGCAGGGCGGCGAGCGCGAGATGCCCGCGTCGTCCGGTCTCTTCGAAGCGTGAGAGCGCGAGCAGGCAGCCGAGCGCGAGGCCGAGCGCCGGGACGAGCGGATTGGCGTAGACGAGCGACAGCAGCAGGTTTCCGCGCAGCAGGTCGGTCCACCAGTGGGCCTGCGGGTTGCGCGCGAACGCGAACGAGAAGTCCGTGAGCAGCAGCGTCCACGGCAGCGAGCGTGACGGCGAGCGGGGGAGCGCCGAGCCGCGCGGCCAGCGCGCGCAGCGAGAGGACGAGGGCGAGCCCCCAGAGCGTGACGTCGAGCCGGGTGAGCGAGTCCCAGGGCGACACGTGGGCCCAGCGCCGTGCCGCCGCGCGCACGAGGTCGGTGCCGAGGTGGTAGCCGATCGGGAAGCCCGAGACGCCCGGCACCTGCGGCGGGTACGACGCGGCGAGCTCGTTCGTGAGGCCGACGTGGAAGGCCGAGTCGAACGTGACGAGCGGATCGAGCATGAACTCGCCGGTAGCGGAGTCGAGGCGGTTCCAGGGGTATTGGGTGACGGCCAGGAGCGCGACGAGCCCGAGGGCGGGGGCGAGGGCACCGCGCAGCGGCGGGCCGGGTGCGAAGCCGAGCGGGCCGCGGCCGAGGAGCCATGCTCCCAGGAGGATCGCCGCGAGCGCCGCTGGGAAGAGGGCGGGAACCCCGGTGCGCAGGCTCAACCAGTAGCTGGCGGCGCAGCAGGCGGTGCCGAGCGGGACGACGAGCGAAGGATCGATCTGCACGCGGAAAAGCCGCTGCAGCGCCGCTCCCGGCAGCAGGACGGCTGCCGCGGCGAAGGCCACGAACAGGGAGAGATCGAGGGTTTCCAAGAGTTTACAGGGCTCGCCGCGCCGTGGTATTCTCTCCCGTTGATTGAAGAGAGGAAAGAGGAGTCAAGGGAGGTCAGTCGGTGAGTTTCAGCAAGGCCCAGAAAACGGAGGTCGTCTCGGGTTACCGCATCCACGCAACGGATACGGGTTCCCCCGAGGTGCAGGCAGCCCTCCTGAGTGAGCGGATCAGTTATCTCACGGAGCATTTCAAGTCCCACCCGAAAGACCATCATTCGCGTCGGGGCTTGCTTCAGCTGGTCGGACAGCGCCGTCGGCTGCTCGAGTACCTGAAGGGCAAGGACCTGGAGCGCTATCGCGGCCTGGTCGGCCGGCTGGGCATCCGCAAGTAAATCGACTTGACCTGGATTGAGGCCGCGGCGATGCCGCCCGCGATGAAGGGCGTCGTGCGTCCGTAAGGCCCGCTCCTCCTGTTCCCGGCGTACCGCGAGGGCGGCCGCCGGCGGTGAGCGGAGAGCAAGAGACAAATGGAACGAGTGGAAATGGCCCTTGGCCGCCACACCCTGTCGATCGAGACGGGGAAGATGGCCAAGCAGGCCGATGGTGCAGTCGTGGTGCGCGTGGGCGACACCGTGGTGCTGGCGACGGCTTGCGCGCAGAAGGAGCCGAAAGCCGGCATCGATTTCATGCCGCTCACGGTCGACTACCGGGAGGGCAACTACGCCGGCGGCAAGATCCCCGGCGGCTTCTTCAAGCGCGAGGGCCGGCCGAACGAGAAGGAAGTCCTGACCTCGCGCATGATCGACCGCCCGCTGCGGCCGCTCTTCCCCGAGGGCTACGCCTGCGAGACGCAGGTGATCGGGCTCCTGCTCTCGGCCGACCTGGAGAACGACTCCGACACGCTGGCGATCATCGGCGCGTCGACCGCCCTCTACATCTCCGACATCCCGTTCGACCGGCCGGTGGGCGCCGTGCGCGTCGGCTACTGGGACGGCGCATGCGTCGTCAATCCCGCGACCGCGGACCTCAAGGCCAAGAGCCAGCTCAACCTGCTGGTGGCGGGCACCGAGGACGCGATCGTGATGGTCGAGGCCGCCGCCAACGAGGTGAGCGAGGCGGTGATGACGCAGGCGCTCGTCGAGGGCCACGCCGTCATCAAGCAGATCGTGGCGATCCAGAAGGACCTGCGCGCCAGGGCCGGGAAGTCCAAGCGGCCCCACGCCAGGAAGACGATCGACCCGCACGTGGTGGCGACGATCGAGGGCGCGCTCACCGAGCCGCTGCTCGCGGCGGTGCGCCACAAGGGCAAGATCGAGTCCTACGCCCGGATGAAGAAGGTCAAGGACGACTACGTGGCTTCGCTCACCGAGGAGCAGGCCGACATCAAGGCCGCGGTTCCCGCGCGTCTACGACGGCCTGCGCGAGAAGCTCTTGAAGCGCGAGATCTTCGGGCAGGGACGGCGCCTCGACGGCCGGCGCTTCGACGAGGTGCGCGAGATCACGAGCGAGGTGGGCGTGCTGCCGCGCACCCACGGCTCGTCGCTCTTCACCCGCGGCGAGACGCAGGCGCTCGTCACGGTGACGCTCGGGACCTCCGAGGACTCGCAGATCATCGACACCGTGCAGGAAGCCGAGTATCGAAAGCGCTTCATGCTCCACTACAACTTCCCGCCGTTCTCGGTCGGCGAGGTGAAGTTCCTGCGCGGCCCGGGCCGGCGCGAGATCGGCCACGGCGCGCTCGCGGAGCGGTCGCTGCGCGAGATGCTGCCGCCCGAGGAGGCCTTCCCCTACACGATCCGCGTCGTCTCGGACATCCTCGAGTCGAACGGCTCGTCCTCGATGGCCAGCGTCTGCGGCGGCACGCTCGCGATGATGGACGCCGGCGTGCCGATCAAGAACCCCGTCGCGGGCGTCGCGATGGGCCTGGTGATGGACGGCGACCGCCACCAGGTGCTCACCGACATCGCGGGCGAGGAAGACCACTACGGCGACATGGACTTCAAGGTCGCCGGCACCCGCACCGGCATCACGGCGCTGCAGATGGACATCAAGGTGGACGGGCTGGCGCCGGCGCTCATGGCCGGCGCGCTCGAGCAGGCGCGCGTGGGCCGCATCCACATCCTCGACCGCATGCTCGAGGCGCTCGCGCAGCCGCGCACGGAGATCAGCCCCTACGCGCCGCGCATCCTGACGATCCGCGTGCCGGTCGACAAGATCCGCGACATCATCGGGCCGGGCGGCAAGATGATCCGCTCGATCGTCGAGCGCACCGGCTGCAAGATCGACATCGAGGACGACGGGCGCGTCGCGATCGCGTCGGTCGACGAGTCGGCGGCGCGCAAGGCGATCGCGATCATCGAGGAGCTCACCGCGACACCGGAGCTCAACAAGAGCTACCTGGGCAAGGTGGTGCGCGTCGTCGAGTTCGGCGCGTTCGTCGAGATCCTGCCCGGCACCGACGGGCTGCTCCACGTCTCGGAGATGGCCCACCACCGCGTCAACAACGTGCACGACGAGGTGAAGGAGGGCGACCAGGTGCTGGTCAAGGTGGTGAGCATCGACCCCTCGGGCAAGATCCGGCTGTCGCGCAAGGCCCTCCTCGAGGAGGCCCAGGGCGGAACGCCGGCGGCGGTCGCCGCGGGCGGCGGCGAAGGCTCGGGCGGTCCCTCGCACGGCGATCGCCCGCACGGCGGACACGATCGCGGCCACGGCGGTGGCGGCCGCGATCGTGATCGGCGGCCCGGCGGCGGCGGTGGCGGCCGGGGCGGTCACGACCGGCGGCCACGGCGGGGCGGCGGCGGCGGGCGCGACCGCCACTGACGTGACTGGCCGGATGCGGGCGAGCTACGTGCTCGCGGCGGGGGCGTTGGCCTCCGCCGCGCTCTCGCCGGCCGCGCCCGCGGGCCCGAGCGTGGACGTCAAGGTGTCCCGCCGGGGCTTCGCACCGGCCCGGATCACGCTGCGTCGGGGCGAGACGGCTCGGCTCGTGCTCGCGAGCGACGACGGCGAGCACTGCTTCGCGATCGACGCGCTGCGCATCGAGAAGCGCGTTGCACGCGATCGACCGACTCGCCTCGAGCTGACGCCGGAGCGCACCGGCAGCTTTCCGTTCTACTGCTGCCTGGAGAGCGGCAAGCAGGCCGAGCTGGAGCGCGGGGAGCTCGTCGTCTCGGAGTAGCGGCCCCCGCGGCTTGGCCGCGGGGGCCTTGCCACCGCCGCCCTTACCTGGGCGCCTTGCCGGTCACCACCACCTTGGTGGAGATCTCGGTGAAAGGCTCTTCCACGATCTTGACGGCCTGAACCTTCATGCCCTTCTTCAGGTCGTGGACGGTGGCAGGGTTGCCTGCAACCGTGAACTTGTACGTTTCCGGAACGTTGTACTCGTGGTTCTCGCCCTTGGCGTTGGTGAGAATCACGTAGTTCCCGGAAACCCACCAGACGGTGCCGTCCAGGACGTCGTAGGTTCGCGCGATCATCGGCCGCTCCGTCGTGACGGCGCTCGCGGTGAGCACGGTCCCGGTCTTGAGGTCGCCGATCTTCTCATTTTCTGGCCGTCGACCACGAACTCCTGGCCCGGGCGCACGTTGAAGCCGCGGTAGTGGCCGCTGGGGTGTATCTTGGCGATCAAGTAGTTTCCCTCGACGTAGACCACCTCTCCCGTGATCTGGGCGGTGGTGGTCTGCTTCGGCATCCCCGCCTCGCGCTTGCTCTCCACCTGCGCCCACGCCGGCGCCCAACCCAGGGCCGTCACGGCGAGGCCGGCCACGATTCCAAGCACCCGCTTGCTCATCTTGCTCCTCCTTCAACCCATCGGCCGCGAGTTGCGCGGCCCGGTCGACGCGAGATGCTACCGCACCCCTCGGAGGCGCGTGGTCGACTTTCTGGAGGGCGGCAGAACGCCACACCAATGTCACAGCCGTCTGGGCGCTCGTCTCGAGCGTCGGCTCTCAGGCCGGAGCTGGCGGAAGCGTGATGCGGAAGGTCGCCCCGCGGCCTTCCTGCGTGTCGAAGTCGACGTGGCCGTTGTGCCGCTCGACCACCATCAGCACCGTGGACAGCCCGAGTCCGGTGCCCTTGCCCTCGGGCTTGGTGGTCACGAACGGCTCGAAGAGGGTGGTCCGCACCCGCTCGGGGATGCCCGGACCCTCGTCGGAGACCGCCACCTCGACCTCGTCGCCGCGCCGGCGCGAGGCGACCCTGAGCACGCCGCCCTTGTCGCCCATCGCGTGGACGGCGTTCACCACGAGGTTGATGAGCGCCGTCTCCAGCTGGTTCGAGACGCCGAGCACGCGCGGCAGCTCCGGCTCGAGCGTCTTCTCGAGCGTGACGTCTGCGTTGGCGATCTGGTACTGGCAAAGCTCGAGGCTGCGCTCGATCACGTCGTTGAGCGAGAGCGGCGACATCTCCTCGCGCGCGGGGCGGCTGAAGGCGAGCAGCCGGTGGGCGAGCGCGCGGATACGGTCGGCGCCGCGCGCGATCGACGACAGCATCTCGGCCTGGGCCGGCGTCAGCTGCTGCAGCTCGAGCAGCTCGAGGTTGCCCATGATGTAGGTGAGCGGCGTGTTCAGCTCGTGCGCGATGCCCGCCGCCATCTGGCCGATGGTGGCGAGCTTCTCGGACTGCAGCAGCTGCTTCTGTGCCTTCTGCAGCGCCTCGATCGTGTGCTGCTCGCGCTCGAACAGCTGCGCGTTCTCGATCGCGAGCGCCGCGTGGCGCGCGAGCGCCTCCGCGGCGCGCAGCGCCTCGCTGCTGAAGGGCTCGGAGGAGCCGGCGTTGTCGACGTAGAGCACGCCGAGCGCTCGCGGGAAGCGCCCGCTGCCGTCGCCGCCGCCGCGGGGCGACCTGAGCGGCAGGCAGACGACGGTCTGGACCGGCCGCGTGTCGTCCTCGGGCCGGGCCGGCGGGGGCGCGAGCGCCTCCCCGCGCGTCTTGAGCGTCGAGACGACCTCGCCGGTCTCGAGGGCGCGTCGCACGATCGGGCCCGAGATGCCGTGGCCGTTGGCCGCGGAGCGATCGGTGCGCCCGCGCGCGACGCGCAGCCGCAGGCCCGCGACGCTCGGGTAGTGGGCGCCCGAGGGCGAGGAGTCGGCGAGCAGCAGGAAGCCGCGCTCGGCGCCGGTGATCTGCATGATCGCGTCGGTGACCTGCTCGAGCACCGGGCTCAGGACGAGCGTGGCGTTGAGCGTCTGCACCAGCTGGAGCAGCAGCTGCTGCTGCTCGACCCACGGCAGCTTGGCCATCGCACCCGTGGCGCTCTCGCTGCCGAGCGGCGAGAACTTGAGCGTCACGTTGCCGAGCTGGACCTGGGCGCCGGGGGCGAGCTCGGCGCGCCGGACCTTGGCGGCGTTGACGTAGACGCCGTGCATGCTGCCCGCGTCCTCGACGAAGAAGCGGCCGTCCCGGTACTCGATGCGGGCGTGGAGCTTGGAGATCGACGGCTCGTTGAGCGCGATGTCGTTGTGGCGCGCGCGACCGACCTCGTAGGAGCGCGGCTTCAGGAAGCGGATCTTCTCGGGCACCTCGCCGCGGATCACCTCGAGCACGGCGACGGACAGCGAGTCGGAGCACTTCGCGCAGCGCGTCGCATCGTCCGGGTTCTCGGCGGCGCACTTCGGGCACAGCATGAACGGCCATGATGACCGACGGCTCGGAGCGGCGTCAATCCTGGCGCGCGAGCGCGAGCGTCCCGGCAGCCGGCGGCCCGCCGCAGCTCGATCAGCCAGACGGCGCCCGTCGTCTCGATCCGCTCGTAGGCGACGCGGTCGCCCGAAGGCGACCAGGCCGGCGTGCGGACGGCGTCGCGCACCCGGCCGTGATCCGTGAGGCGGCGCTCCTCGCCCGTCTCGACGTCCATCCAGTAGACGTTCCAGAGGCCGTCGCGCCGGGCGGCGTAGAGAGCGCGGCGGCCGTCCGGCGACCAGTCGTGCACCCAGTGCTGGCCCGGCAGGCGCGTGAGGGCGCGCGCAACGCCGCCGTCGGCGGGGAGCAGGCCCAGCTGGGTGTCGTTGCCGCGGAACATCTCGACCGCCAGCGTCCTGCCGTCCGGGCTCGGGACCGGCCAGCCGACGCCTTCGGGATCGTCGGTGAGCGCCCGCGCGCCGCCGCCGTCGAGACGCGCGCGGTGGATGTTGAGGATGCCGCCCGCCGCCGACTGGAAGACCACCTCGCGGCCGGGCGGCAGCAGCCGAGCCCAGCCCATGGCGGAAGCGCTCGCGAGCCTTTCGCTGCGCCCTCCCGACAGCGGCGCGCGCAGCAGGGACTTCTCCGTCTGGCCGCGGCTCGTGACGAGCAGGGCGTCGCCTTGCGGAAACCAGCCGCCGAGCTGTCCGAGCTGCGCGTCCGACAGCAGCGGACGCGCGCTGTTCGTCCCGATGTCGAGGCCGAAGACCTCGAGCGACTGGCCCGGCTGGACGCGCGCGAACGCGAGCGTGCGTCCGTCGGGTGCGAAGTGCAGCTGCACCTTGCGTCCGGTGTTCCCGGGCCAGGGCTCGACGGGGGCCGCGGCCGGGCCGCCGTCGCGGCTCAGCGACACGAGCGCCAGCTCGGAGACGAGCGCGGTCAGGCTGCAGGCGAGGCGGCCGTCCTTCGACAGGGCCAGGTGCCGCGCCGCGAGGTCGCCCGTGTTCAGCACCTCGCTCGCCTCGCCGGCCGGCGCGCCTGGGCGGCCGAGCAGGGCGCTCCAGACGTGCCAGTTCCCCCGCTCCCAGCCGGTCCACAGCAGGAAGCGGCCGTCGGGTGAGGGGGCCACGTCGAGAGCGGAGCCGTGCACGAGCTGTCGCGGTGCGCTCGCTCCTCTGGAATCCACGGCCCACACGCCGTCGGCGGCGAAGTACACCTGGCTTCCGTCCGGCGAGAACGCGGGCGGACCGTGTCCGAAGGGCGGCTCGCCGGCCGTCGTGAGCGGCCGCGGCTCGGCGGCTGCCGTGGCGACATCCAGGACGAAGAGCGTCGCCGTGGGCTGCGTCATGCCGTCGAGCGACGCGAGCCCGAGCGACGAGAAGGCGACTCGCCGTCCGTCCGGCGACCAGGCCGGGGCCGAGCCGAACGTCGTGAGCTGCCGCGGCGTGCCGCCGAGCGCCGGGACGAGCCACAGGCCTCCCCGGCGCATCGAGTGGTAGGCGATGTAGCGGCCGTCGGGCGACCAGGCGGGCTGCACGTTGTCGTTGCCGTCGCTCGTGACGGGGGTCTCGCGCGCGCCGGGAGCCAGCGGACGCGCGTAGAGCTCGAGGCGTCCCGAGCGGTCCGAGGAGAAGGCGAGCGTGCCACCGTCGGGCGAGAACGCGGGGTAGCCGTTGAAGCCGCGCGACGTGCTCACGAGCGTGCGGTGGTGCTCGCGCACGGACGGGCGGACGGCGGCGCGCGAGCGGCCGGCTCGCAAGGCGTAGAGCCCGCCGAGGGCCGACGGCGAGCGCCAGGGAGGCGGCCGCGAGTCGCGCGAGGAGCGCCTGGCGTCGCGCCGATCGCGAGTCGCTCGGCGTGCCACCGTCTGGGGAGGCGTCGGCTCGGGCCGCGCGCGCCTCGCGGACCCGGACTTCGGGCCGGAAGCGGTAGCCGCGCGTCGGGACCGTCTCGACGTAGCGTGCCTCGCGGGCGTCGTCGTCGAGCGCCTTGCGCAGCTGCGCCACGGCCCGCGTCAGGGCGCTCTCCGACACCGCGGTGTCGCTCCAGACGGCGCCTTGGAGCTCGGCCTTCTCCACCAGGCGTCCACGATGCTGGACGAGATAGCCGAGCAGCTCGAGCACCTTCGGCTCGAGGTGGACGTGGCAGCCCGCCGCGCGTCAGGCGGAAGGCCTCGAGGTCGAGGACGACGTCGTCGAAGCAGAAGCGCGGTCTCATCTCTGGATCCGACGCTCGACGGTCCTCGGAAGTTCGGCGGCGGGGAGAACATCGTGGGAAGGTCAGGATTCCCTCGGGGCCGGAAGCCAGCTTCGGCCCATGGGCTCCCGCCTCACTCTGCTCACGGCCGTCGTTTGCGTCCTCGGACCAGCTCGCGGCCGGAGCCGACGAAACGATCCCGTTTCGGGAGGCCTGGGGATGGGCGGTCGTCGTGCCGGTGGCGGTCGGTGGCTCCGGTGTGCACGAGCTGCTGCTCGACACGGGCACGACGTCCACGATCCTGGAGCCTGGGCTGGCCGAGGAGCTCGGGCTCGAGTCGAGCTCGTTCGCCAACCTGGTGACGCCAGCCGGGAGCCGTCCGGTCGCGCTCGGGGCGGTCGCGCTGCGGCTCGGAGGCACGACGCTCGAGGGCGTGGAGGTGCTGGTGGCCGAGCTGCCGGCGATCCGGAGTGACGAGCCGAGGATCCGCGGGATCCTCGGGCAGTCGGCCCTGGCACGGCTCGAGTACACGATCGACCACCTGCGGCGCCGCCTCGTCGTCCACGCCGTGGGCGGAGCGAAGGAGCCGGCCGCAGGGTCGCTCGCGCCCCGCCCCGTGCTGGAAGCGAGGCTCGGGTGCCGAGGCTCTCCGGTTCGGCTGGTGCTCGACTCCGGCATCGCCGCTCCGGTCCTCTTCGACCACGGCGGACGAGCGCTGGGGCTCGCGCTGGGCGCGACCGTGCGAGCGGCGACGAACGCCGGGGAGGCCGAATGGCGCGAAGCGCGTCTCGACTCGCTCTGCGTGGCGGGGGAGCGCTCGGGCCCGCTCCGCGTCCTGGTCAGGCCGCAGTCGGCGCCCGCGCGCGTCGAGGACGGCCTGCTGCCGAGCCGCTTCTTCGCGCGCGTGAGGCTCGGCCTGGCGGGCGCGGTCGTCGCAGTCGATCGCTGGTAGCTTCTCGGCTAGCATCTGCGACTGATGCCGCTGCCCGACGGCCGCCGCCTCGCCGCGGACGTGTTGCTGGGCATCCTGATCCCGCTCGGGCTCGCGCACGTCCCGCCGCTCGTCGATCGCCTTCCGAGCCTGGGCGTGCTGCGGGGACCCGCGGGGCTCCTGCTGGTCGCAGTCGGAGCCAGCTTGCTTCTGGCGCAGGCGCTCGCCCCGAAGCTCGCACGCTGGGGCGACGCCCTGGGACGGCGGCCGCTGGCGTTGCTCGCGGTCGCTTTCGCGCTCTACGCGGCGGTCGGGCTCCACTACGCGGCGGGCGTGCAGGTCTCGGGAGACGAGCCGCACTACCTGGTGATGGCACAGAGCCTCTGGCGCGACCACGACCTCGACCTGCGCGACGAATACGACGGCGAGGAGTGGAGCGAGTTCGTGCCGGGACCGCTGCGACCGCACTGGGGCGCGCCGCGGGCGGACGGCCGGCCGTTCCCGGCGCACAGCCCCGGCCTGCCGATGCTGCTGGCTCCTGCGTACGCCGCGCTCGGCAGGGAAGGCTGCGTGCTCGTGATGGCGTTGATCGCCTCGGCCGCCGCACTCGTCTGCCAGCGCCTCGCGTCGGGGGTGACGGGCGATGCGAGCGCCGGCCTCGCCGTCTGGCTCGCAGTCGTCGGCCCGCCGCTCTTCTTCTATTCGTTCCACCTCTACACCGAGGCTCCCTCGGCGCTGGCGGCCGGCGGCTCGCTCGTCCTGATCCTGGGGGTGCCCGGGCCGCCGGGCGCGGCACTCGCGGCGCTCTCGCGCGGCGGCGCTGCCGTGGCTCCACGTCAAGATGATTCCCGCGGCGGTGGCGCTCGGCGTCGTGGCACTCGCGCGGCTGCGCGGAAAGGCGCTCGCGGCGTTCCTGCTGGTGGCCGGCGCCGCCGGTGCCGGCTTCGCTCTCTACTATTTCTCGGTCTTCGGAGTGGCCTCGCCGCTCGCGCTCTACGGCGGCGTGCCGGCGGACGCCCGCGTCCTGACGTGGCGGTCTCCCGCGGGTCTCTTCCTCGACCGGTCCTACGGCCTGCTGCCGATCGCGCCCGTGTTCCTGCTGGCGCTCGCCGGCCTTTCGGGCTGGCTGCGCAAGCGCGAGGCGTGGCCGCACGTGCTGGTGGGGCTCGCCGTCGTGGTGCCGCTCGTGTCCTGGCGGATGTGGTGGGGAGGCCAGTGCCCGCCGGCGCGCTTCCTGGTGCCGCTGCTGCCGCTTCTCGCGCGCGCCGCTCGCGCTGCGGCTCGCCGGGATCGGGCAGCGGCCTCGGCGCTGGTTCCCGGGACTCTGGATCACGGGACGTCTTTCTCGCCGCGGTGACCGTGGCCGATCCCGCAGCCCGGCTCCTGCTCAACCGCGGCAACCGCCCGACGCGGCTATGGGCGGCGCTGTCCGGAGGGCCGGCGATCGGCGACTACCTGCCGATCGCTCACGCACGCCTCGGAGCGCGAGCACGCGTGTGGCGATCGTCTGGCTGGCCGTCCTCGGCCTGCTCTTCGTGCTCGATCACCTGGCGCGCAGCCGCCCGCGCGTCGACGCCCTGTTCCGGAGCTTCGCCGTTCCCGTCCTGGCGCTCCTGCTCGTGGGCGCCATCATCGACCGGCTGATCGGGCGTGCCCGCGCCCGCTGCGACGGTCGCACCCGAGAGTGCCGAGCCCGGGTAGCTCGGCTCAGTTCGACAGGCGCAGCTGCCAGCGCTCGCGGTCGGGGAGCTGCGGCGGGTCGCCGGGCAAGAGCGCCGCCTCGAGCACCTCCTCGATCGACGAGACCAGCCGGATCTTCAGGTCGCGGCTGACGTTCTCGGGGATGTCTTCCTTGACGGCCTTCTCGTTGCGCTTCGGCAGCAGGACTTCCTTGATGCCGAGGCGGTGGGCTGCCAGGACCTTCTCCTTGATGCCGCCCACCGGGAGCACGCGCCCCGAGAGCGTCATCTCGCCGGTCATCGCGAGGCGCGGCCGCACGGGCCGACCGGTGAGCAGCGACACGATCGCGGTCGTGAGCGTGATGCCGGCCGACGGCCCGTCCTTCGGGATCGCGCCCTCGGGGACGTGCAGGTGCAGGTCGACGCGCTCGAAGAACGAGTCCTCGATCCCGAGCTGGCGCGCGTGCGAGCGCACCCAGCTGAGCGCCGTCTGCGCGCTCTCCTTCATCACGTCGCCGAGCTGGCCGGTGAGCGTGAGGCCCTTCTTGCCGAACATCTGGCTCGCCTCGATGTAGAGCACCTCGCCGCCCGCGGCGGTCCAGGAGAGCCCGGTCGCGACGCCCGGGATCTGGGTGCGCTCGGTCATCTCCTCCTCGCGCAGGAAGTAGGGCGCGCCGAGGAACTCCTCGACCTTCTCGGGCGTGACGGCCACCGTCTCGTTCTGGCCCTCGGCCTTCTTGCGCGCGACCTTGCGGATGATGCTGGCGACCTCGCGCTCGATGTTCCGCAGGCCCGCCTCGCGGGTGTACTCGCGGATCAGCTTCACGAGCGCCTCGTCGCCGAAGGCCACCTGCTCGGCCGTGAGCCCGTGGTTCTCGAGCTGCTTCGGGATGATGTGGCGGCGCGCGATGTGGAGCTTGTCCTCCTCGGTGTAGCCGGCGAGCCGGATCACCTCCATGCGGTCGCGCAGCGCCGGCGGCACGGTGTCGAGGATGTTCGCGGTGGTGATGAACAGCACCTCCGAGAGGTCGAACGGCAGGTCGATGTAGTGGTCCTTGAAGGTGTTGTTCTGCTCGGGGTCGAGCACCTCGAGCAGTGCCGCCGTCGGGTCGCCGCGGAAGTCCGCCCCGACCTTGTCGACCTCGTCGAGGATGATCACCGGGTTCTTGCTCTCGGCGCGGCGCAGGCCCTGGATGATCTGGCCCGGCAGCGCGCCGATGTAGGTGCGCCGGTGGCCGCGGATCTCGGCCTCGTCGCGCATGCCGCCCAGGCTCAGGCGATGGAACTTGCGCCCGAGCGCCGAGGCGATCGACTTGCCGAGGCTGGTCTTGCCGACGCCCGGGGGGCCGACGAAGCACAGGATCGGGCCCTTGATGTCGGGCTTCATCTTGCGCACCGCCAGGTACTCGAGGATGCGGTCCTTCACCTTCTCGAGGTCGTAGTGATCGTTGTCGAGGACTTCCTTCGCCTTGATCAGGTCGATCTCGCCCTCGGTGCGCTTGTTCCAGGGCAGCGAGACGACCCAGTCGAGGTAGGTGCGCGTCACCGTGTACTCGGCCGCGGCGGGCGCCATCCGCGAGAGCCGCTCGAGCTCGCGCAGCGCCTCCTTCTTGGCCTCCTCGGGCATGCCGGCGGCCTCGATCTTCTCGCGCAGCTCCGAGGTCTCGCGCTGCTGGTCGTCGCTGTCGCCGAGCTCCTTCTGGATCGCCTTCATCTGCTCGCGCAGGTAGTACTCGCGCTGGTTCTTCTGCAGCTCGCTCTTGACCTGGCTCTGGATCTTGCTGCCGACCTCGAGCACCTCGAGGTCCTTGACGAGCACCTTGTTGACGCGCTCGATCCGCGCGTGCACGTCGATCGTCTCCAGGAACTCCTGCTTCTGGGCGGTGCTGAGCGTCGGCAGGTTGCCGGCGATCAGGTCGGCGAGCTGCTCCGGCTTCTGCAGGTTGCCCGCCACGGTGGCGAGCTCGTCCGAGAGCGTGGGGGAGAGCTCGACCACGCGCTGGAAGAAGGAGAGCGCGCTCTGGGCGAGCGCCTTCACCTCGACCTCCTGGTCGGCCGGCACCGTCTCCTTGATCAGCTCGACGCGCGCCTTCAGGTAGGGGCGGTACTGGCTCACCTGGAGGATGCGGAAGCGCTGCAGCCCCTGCACCACGAGGCGCAGCGAGCCGTCCGGGAAGCGGAACATCTTGTGGATGTGGGTGAGCGTGCCGATCGGGTAGAGGTCGCTCTCGAGCGGCTCGTCGACCGCCGGGTCGCGCTGGGTGAGGACGCCGATCACCTTGCGCTCCTTCACGGCCTCGTTGACGAGCGTGACGGAGCTCTCGCGCGCCACCGCGAGCGGCAGCACCGCCTGCGGGAACAGCAGCGTGTCGCGCAGCGGCAGGATGCCGATCTCGGTCGGCGAGCTCCAGTCCAGGTCGATCTCGTGAACGCCGTCCGACTCGAAGTCAGGCTTGCGCTCGTCGCTCAAATCTGCCTCCTCAGTCGCGGGCGCCGGTGCGCAGCGTGACGCTCGCGAGCTCCTTCTGCAGCCGCGCGAAGGCCTTCGCCTCGCGCTCGTAGCGAACCCGGTCCTCGGTCTGCTCCTGGCAGTCGCGGCACAGCACCGCGAACGGCAGCGCGCGCAGGCGCGCCGCAGCGATCTCCTGGTCGCACTCCTGGCAGCGCCCGTAGCTTCCCTGCTCGAGCCGCAGGATCGCGGCGTCGATCTTCTTGAGGGTCTCGGACTTCATCTGCATCAGGGCGAGGTCCACTTCCTGGACGAACTCGTCGACGCTCTGCTCCTCGGCGTCGCGCACGTCGTGCGAGGCGGCCGGAATCGCCTCGCGCAGCGAGCGCAGCTTCTCGTGGATCTCGCGGCGGCGGTCCTCGAGCATTCCCCTGAGCAGCAGGTAGCGCTCGCGGTCGTTGTTTTCGGTCTTGCGTGTCGTCATTGCGGTCCTCACTTCAGCCTGAGTGCGATCATGCGATAGCCGTCGATTTGGGAGTTGTAGACGCGCAGCCGCGCGCGGCCGGCCGGCTTGGCTGCGGTGATCTGCTGTTCGAAGTCCGCGGTCGTGGCGACCGGCTGGCCGTTCACGCTCACGATCACGTCGGAGCGGATCAGGCCCGAGGTCTCGGCGGCCTCGCCGGGCTCGACCTCGACCACTACCACGCCCTTGGTTTCACGCGGCAGGCCCATGCGCTCGGCGACCGGCGCCGTCAGCTCGCGCAGCGTCATGCCGAGGCTGGCGTGGCCGGCCTCGTCGCCGGCCTCGTCGGTCGTCGCGATCCTGGAAGGTGCCGAGCGTCACGGACGTGCTCTTCCTGTCCTTGCCGCGCACGAAGTCGAGCTTCACGGTCGTGCCCGGGGCGAGCGACGCGATGTAGCGCGAGAGGTCGCCGTTGTCCTGGACCGTGCGGCCGTCGGCGGACAGGATGGCGTCCTCGGGCTTCAGCCCGGCCTTGTCGGCGGGCGAGCCCGGGCGTCGACGGAGTTGACGATCGTGCCCTGCGCCTCGCTCAGGCCGTAGGTGGCCGCGAGGTCCTCGCTCATCGGGCCGATCGTGACGCCCATCCACCCGCGCACGACCTTCCCCTTGTCGCGCAGCTGCGGCAGGATCTCGCGCGCCACGTTGATCGGCACCGAGAAGCCGACGCCGGCGCTCGCCTGGGCGCCGCCCGTGACGATCATGGTGTTGATGCCCACCACCTCGCCGCGGGTGTTGATGAGCGGGCCGCCCGAGTTGCCGGGGTTGATCGCGGCGTCGGTCTGGATCATCTCGACGGAGGTGTTGCGCACGCCGAGCTCGAGGTCGCGGCCCTTGAAGGACACGACGCCGACCGTGACGCTGTTGCCGCCGCCCGGCAGCCCGAAGGGGTTGCCGACGGCCATCACCCACTCGCCGACCTCGACGCCGTCCGAGTTGCCGAGCGGAATCGTCGTCAGGTGCCCCTTCGGCTCGATCTTGATGAGCGCGACGTCGGTCCGCGCGTCCTGGCCGACGACCTTCGCGTCGAAGCGCTTGCCGTCCGGGAAGGACACGTTGATCTCGTCGGCGCCCTCGATCACGTGGCGGTTCGTCAGGATGTAGCCCTGGTCGTCGATCACGAAGCCCGAGCCGAGGCTGGTGCGGCGAGTGGCGCTCGCCGCCGCGGTCGTTCTCGGGAAGCGGGGACTGGCCGTTGTCGTCCTCCTGCAGGCCGAAGAAGTCGCGGAACGGGTTGCGATTGCGGGGCAGGCGCACCGTCTTCGAGGTGTTGATGTTGACGACGCCCGCATTGATCGTGCGGGCGATGTCGCGGAAGGTCTCGAGGCCCATGGGAGCGTTGGGAGCGAGCCGCGCCGCGGGCGCGTCCACGGTGCTGGCCGCCACCGGTTCGGGCCGGCGGGCCTGCGACGTGACGAGCGCCCCCACCAGGGTAGCGGCCATCGCGATCGAGAAAAACGAGCCGATCGTCAGCGTGCGCGTTCTCATCGAACTTCCAACCTCCGCGGCGAGGTCACGTCCTCGCCATTCAAGTACGTCTGTCGACCACTGTGGCTTCCCGCGAGCCTTTCACTGGCCTCCAGAAGCCGCTCAGTATAGCCCAGCGAGCAATCCCGGTGCCGTTTTCCGGCGCTCGACGGGGTCCCGCAAGTCACGCATCTACAAGGGATTGACGCACCATCCAGGTGAAAAGTTGTGTGCGCCCCGTCCACCGGCGAGGACGGGCGTCCGGAACGTACAAACGGGTGCTGAACGACCTACGAAAACGGGGGACTGGCGGATGAGGCCAAACGGACGGAAGGACCGGAAAACGGATACCGGACAACGGCCCAACGAAATTGCCAGAGATGCCGGGATGGGAGCGCGCGGCGGGCTCCCATCCCGGCATGGCGTCAATAATCCTCCATCCCCGGGGACGGGGGGGCGTCCTTCTTCTTCTCCGGGATCTCGGCGACGACGGCCTCCGTCGTGAGCATCAGCGCCGCGATCGAGGAGGCGTTCTGGATCGCCGTCCGGACCACCTTCGTCGGGTCGATGACTCCGGCCTCGACCAGGTTCTCGTAGCGGTCGGCGGCGGCGTTGTAGCCGTGGTCGGCGTCCTTCGCCGCCTTCACCTGGGCGACGACGATCGTGCCCTCCTGGCCGGCGTTGGTCGCGATCCAGCGCGCCGGCTCCTCGATCGCGCGGCGCGTGAGCTCGATGCCCACCCGCACGTCGTGGGGGAGGTCCTTCTCGTCCTTCAGCAGCTTGTCGAGCGCCGGGATCGTGCGCAGCAGCGCGACGCCGCCGCCGGGCACGATGCCCTCCTCGACCGCGGCCTTGGTCGCGTGCATCGCGTCCTCGACGCGCGCCTTCTTCTCCTTCATCTCGGTCTCGGTCGCAGCGCCGACCTTGATCACCGCGACGCCGCCGACCAGCTTCGCGAGCCGCTCCTGCAGCTTCTCGCGGTCGTAGTCGGAGGTCGTCTCGTCGATCTGGGTGCGGATCTGCTTGACGCGGCCCTCGATCGTCTTGGCCGTGCCGGAGCCCTCGATGATCGTCGTGTTGTCCTTGTCGATCGTCACCTTCTTGGCGCGGCCGAGGTCCTCGAGCTTGACGTTCTCGAGCTTGATGCCGAGGTCCTCGGTGATCGCCTTGCCGCCGGTGAGGATCGCGATGTCCTCGAGCATGGCCTTCCGGCGGTCGCCGTAGCCCGGGGCCTTGACGGCCGCGGCCTTGAGCGTGCCGCGCAGCTTGTTGACGACGAGCGTCGCGAGCGCCTCGCCCTCGACCTCCTCGGCCACGATCAGGAGCGGCCGCCCCTGCTGCGCGACCTTCTCGAGCACCGGCAGCAGGTCCTTCATGCTGGAGATCTTCTTCTCGAAGATCAGCAGGTACGGGTCCTCGAGCACGGCCTCCATGCGCTCCGGATCCGTGACGAAGTAGGGCGACGCGTAGCCGCGGTCGAAGCGCATGCCCTCGACCACGTCGAGGCTCGTCTCCATCGACTTCGATTCCTCGACCGTGATGACGCCGTCCTTGCCGACCTTCTCCATCGCCTCGGCGATGATCGTGCCGATCGTCTCGTCGCTGTTCGCCGAGATCGTGCCGACCTGGGCGATCGCCTTGCCCTTGACCGGCTTGCTGAGCCTCTTGAGCTCGCTCGTGACCGCGGCCACCGCCTTCTCGATGCCGATCTTGAGCGACATCGGGTTGGCGCCGGCCGTCACGTTCTTGAGCCCTTCGCGCAGCAGCGCCTGCGCGAGCACGGTCGCCGTGGTCGTGCCGTCGCCGGCCACGTCGGAGGTCTTGGAGGCCACCTCGCGCACCATGCGCGCGCCGAGGTTCTCCATCGGGTCCTTGAGATCGATCTCCTTCGCGACCGTCACGCCGTCCTTGGTGATGACGGGGGAGCCGAACTTCTTGTCGAGAATGACGTTGCGGCCGCGCGGGCCGAGCGTCACCTTGACCGCGTCGGCGAGCGCGTTCACGCCGCGCATCACCGCCGCGCGCGCGTCCTCGCGATAAACGATGTCTTTCGCCATGTCTGCCGATCTCCCTAGCTCAGAACACCGAGGACTTCGTCCTCCTTGAGGATGAGCAGCTCCTCGCCGTCCACCTTCACCTCGGTGCCCGACCACTTGCCGATCAGCACCTTGTCGCCGGCCTTCAGGTCGAGCGGCAGCTTCTGGCCGCTGTCCAGCACGCGGCCCGAGCCGACCGCGATCACCTCGGCCTGCAGCGGCTTCTCCTTGGCCGAGTCGGGGATGATGATCCCGCCGACCTTCTGCTCGGCTTCCTCGATCCTCCGCACCAGCACGCGGTCGCGGAGCGGCTTCACCTTCGCCATCGGCCGTCCTCCTGTCGCTTGAGGGAATGCGGGTGGCGCGCTCTTCTCCCGCCGCGCGCTCGTGGCGGGGGAAGGGCGCGCCGACTGCGCCCGCGCCGGGCGGGGTGTGCCCCGCCCGGCCGGGCGCTGTGACTTGCCTTGGCCTTCCTGCGCCGCGGTCACTTGCCGACCGCGACCTGGATCTGCTTCGGCTTGGCTTCCTCGCGCTGCGGCAGCGTCACCTGCAGCACGCCGTCCTTGTACTCGGCCTTGATCTTCTCGGTGTCGACGACGTTCGGCAGCGTGAACGAGCGGCTGAACGTGCCGTAGGCGCGCTCCACGCGGTGGTACTTCTCGCGCTTCACCTCGGACTCGAACTTGCGCTCGCCCCGCAGGGTCAGCACGTTGTTCTCGACGTGCACGTCCACGTCCTTCGGGTCGATCCCGGGCAGCTCGGCCTTCAGGACCAGGTTGCCCTCGTGCTCGAAGATGTCGACCGACGGCGCCCACTGCCCGCCGAGCGCCCAGTCCTCCTCGCTGCCGCGCGGGTTGCCGCGGAACGCGTCGTCGAAGATCCGGTTCAGGCGGTCCTGGACCGCCACCAGGTCACGGAACGGCTCCCATCTCACGATTGCCATACTGCTACTCCTCCTTCGATTCACGAAACAATTCAGTTGCCCTTGACGGTGTACTCGGCGTCCACCACGTCGTTCTGCGGCGGCGGCGGCGGCGCCTGCTCCGCGCCCGCGGCGCGCCCGCGGCCGGTCCGGCCTGCTTGTAGAGCAGCTCGCCGAGCTTGTGGCTGGCCTGCGTCAGCTTCTCGACCGCGGACTTGATCGCCGCCGCGTCGTCGCCTGCCGCGGCCTTGCGCGCCTCGGCGATCGGCCTGCTCGACCGCGGCCACGTCGGCCTCGGGGAGCTTGCCCTTGTTGTCGGCGACGAGCTTCTCGACCTGGTACGCGAGGTTGTCCGCCTGGTTGCGCTGGTCGACGAGCTCGCGCTTCGCGTGGTCCTCGGCCGCGTGCGCCGCGGCGTCCGTCACGAGCCTCTCGACCTCCTCCTTGGCGAGGCCGGACGACGCGCTGATCGTGATCGCCTGCTCCTTGCCGGTGGCGCGGTCCTTGGCGGAGACGTTCAGGATGCCGTTCGCGTCGATGTCGAACGTGACCTCGACCTGCGGCACGCCGCGCGGCGCGGCCGGAATGCCGGTCAGGTGGAACTTGCCGAGCGTGCGGTTGCCGTTCGCCATCTCGCGCTCGCCCTGCAGCACGTGGATCTCCACCGAGGGCTGGCTGTCGGCGGCCGTCGAGAAGACCTCGCTCTTCTTGGTCGGGATCGTGGTGTTGCGCTCGATGAGCCGCGTCATCACGCCGCCGAGCGTCTCGACGCCGAGCGACAACGGCGTGACGTCGAGCAGCAGCACGTCCTTCACCTCGCCCGCCAGGATGCCGGCCTGGACGGCCGCGCCCACCGCGACGACCTCGTCGGGGTTGACGCCCTTGTGCGGCTCCTTGCCGAAGTAGTCCTTCACCAGCTGCTGGATCTTGGGCATGCGCGTCATGCCGCCGACGAGCACGACCTCGTCGACGTCCTTGGGCTCGATGCCGGCGTCCTTCAGCGCCTGGCGCACGGGCGCCATCGAGCGCTCGAGCAGATCGTCGGTGATCTGCTCGAGCTTGGCGCGCGTCAGCTTCAGCGCGAGGTGCTTCGGGCCCGAGGCGTCCGCCGTGACGAACGGCAGGTTGATCTCGGTCTCGAGCGTCGTCGACAGCTCGCACTTCGCCTTCTCGGCGGCTTCCTTCAGCCGCTGCAGCGCCATCTTGTCCTTCGAGAGGTCGATGCCCTGGTCCTTCTTGAACTCCGCGACGATCCAGTCGATCACCCGCTGGTCGAGGTTGTCGCCCGCCCAGGTGGGTGTCGCCGTTCGTCGCCTTCACCTCGACGACGCCCTCGCCCACCTCGAGCACCGAGATGTCGAAGGTGCCGCCGCCGAAGTCGTAGACCGCGATCGTCTCGTCCTTCTTCTTGTCGAGCCCGTAGGCGAGCGCCGCCGCCGTCGGCTCGTTGACGATGCGCAGCACCTCGAGACCGGCGATCTGGCCGGCGTCCTTCGTCGCCTGGCGCTGCGAGTCGTTGAAGTAGGCAGGCACCGTGATGACGGCCTTCGTCACCTTCTCGCCGAGGTAGTCCTCGGCCGCCTGCTTGAGCTTCTGGAGGATCTGGGCGGAGATCTCCGGCGGGGAATGAGAGCTTGCCGCCGACGGAGACGCGTGCGTCGCCGTTGCCCGCCTGGACGACCTTGTACGGGACCATCTTCTGCTCTTCGGAAACCTCGGCGTACTTGCGGCCCATGAAGCGCTTGATCGAGAAGATGGTGTTTTCCGGGTTGGTGACGGCCTGTCGCTTCGCCACCTGGCCGACGAGACGCTCGCCGTCCTTGCCGAAGGCCACGACCGACGGCGTCGTGCGCCCTCCCTCCGAGTTGGCGATGACCTTGGGGTCTCCGCCCTCGAGAACTGCGACGACGGAGTTCGTCGTCCCGAGATCGATTCCGATCACCTTGCTCATGGCTCTACGCGTCCTCCTGGACTTCGTGCGTTCGAACTCAATATAGGGCGTGGTTAGCGTATGTCAAGCAGAGAATATGAGTAGATTACGCTCATCAATGTAACTTACTGATATATAGTCGATTATTGGCGAACTGGCCGGGCGTTCGAGGGCCTGACGTGAGGCGGCTGGGCAGGCGGCCGTTGGGCTCCGCCGTACGCTTCCGCATCTTCCAGGGCACTCCAGGGGCGGCGGCAGCGCCGGTTGCGAGCCTGGGCGAGCTCTGCTAAAGTTCGCTGGTAGAGGTATTTGGGGGAGAGTGACGCCGATCGACGACGATAACCCCGCGAGCGATGCGTCCCTCCTGCCGCGTCACCTGTGCCGGGTGATGGGCTTCAACAAGAACCACTCCTCGCGCACGGGCACCCTGTATCACCTCCAGGTCGAGGACCTGGGACCGATCTTCGACGAGGCGACCGAAGCGTGGGTGAGGCGGCTCAACGTCATCGCCTACGCGAACTACGGCGAGCCCACGGCGCGCATCGTCTACGGCAAGGACCACGACCTGGCGGACACGCGCACTCACGAGCACAACCGCCTCGTCGCGCAGCGCATCCACGACCTGGCGGCCGAGGTGGCGCTCGTCCTCGAAGAGAAGGAAGAGCGACAGGTCGGTCGCGTGAAGAACCTGCTCGAGCGCTACTACCGCACGCGCGACGACGACGCCAAGCGGGAGTTCGAGGAAGCGAACCGGCTCTACCCGCTCGTCTTCGCGCGCGCGTTCCAGGAGCTGAAGGCGAGCCGAACCGCCGACGGCCGAAGTGCCGCCTCCGCCGCCCGAGGCTGCACCCGTCGAAGAGGTGGTCTACCCGCTCGACGCGCACCAGCGCGAGCTCGTGCTCGAGATCGAGCGCGTCGGCAACGAGCTGCGGCGCGACCTGTCGGCGCTCAAGGCGCGCGGGGCCGCCGACGACATCCTGCAGGCCACCTGCGCCAAGCTGCTGGCGCGCGCGAAGGAGAGCCTGACGCGCAGCGACAGCCCCAGCGAGTTCGCCGCCCGCTACCTGGACATGACGCGCAACAGCCTGGTGACCGCCTACCGCCAGGTGCGGGCGCGGCTCACTCGCGTGGGGGGCTAGCCCCTGCGGCCGGCGCCTCTGCGTCTTCCTCCCTGGGCGCCCGCGCCAGGGCCTCGCTCATGTTGTAGCGGACCTCGGCAGCGAGCTTGGTGAGCCGCATGCCGTCGAAGCCCCGCAGCCGGCAGGCGAGCCCGGTGTGCTCGGTGTCGTCGCCGGGACGCTGGTAGGACACCTCGCAGTAGCGGCACTCGGCGTTCCAGCAGTAGCGTCCCATCCCGACGTCCTCGGAGACGTACTGCAGCTGACGCAGCAGCAGGTTCTTCTCCGGGACGTCGAGCGCCTTTCCGAGCACGACGATGCGGATCAGCCGCTCCCACGGCTCGTAGACGTCCGACAAGGCGCCACCCCCGCCCGGGATTACAGCATAGAATGCGCGGCTTCATGATCAAGCTCGCCTTCATCGGCACGCACGGCGTGGGCAAGACGACGCTCTGCTTCGACGTCGGCGCGGTGCTCAAGAAGCGCGGGCTGCACGTCGACCTCGTGAAGGAGGTGGCGCGGCTGTCGCCGCTGCCGATCAATCGCAAGACCTCGCTCGAAGCGCAGCTGTGGATCCTGACGACGCAGATCGCCGAGGAGATCCGCTCCGCGGCGCACCACGAGGTGGTGGTGTGCGACAGGAGCGTCCTCGACAACTACGCCTACCTGGTCTTCGCGGCGGGCCGGCAGAAGTGGCTCGAGCCGCTCGTGAACCGCTGGATGAAGAGCTACGACGTGCTCTTCAAGGTGCCCTACGTCGGCGGGGCGCAGGCCGACGGCATCCGCGACACCGACGAGTTCTTCATGAAGCAGATCGACCGGCTCGTCGACGAGCTGCTCGAGGAGCGCAGGCTCCCGCACACGCGGCTGCCGGAGGGCCGGCGCGGCGAGTGGGCGCAGCTGGCGGCCGAAGAGGTGCTGCGGCTACCCGCCCTGCGTGAGCGCCTGTTCTGACGCGGACGCGCTAGAATCCCGCCTTCCGCCCGACAACTCTGGAGACGCGAATGGCCGACGACACGAAGCCTTACGTCCCGCCCGAGGAGAACCTCGCCGAGCTGACGGTGAAGGCGGTCGTGCTGGGCGTGCTGGTCGCATCGCTGCTCGGCGCGGCCAATGCCTACCTGGGGTTCAAGGCCGGCCAGACGGTGTCGGCCACCTTCCCGGCGGCGGTCCTCGCGATCGCGGCGTTCCGCCTGCCGTTCTTCCGCGGCACCGTGCTCGAGCAGAACACCATGCGCACCGCGGCCTCGGTGGGAGAGGCGCTCGTCGCCGGTGCCATCTTCACGATCCCGGCGTTCGTGATGGTGAACGTCGACGGCCAGCGGCTCTGGACCAGCTTCAACTACTGGGAGACGTCGCTGATCCTGCTGGTGGGCGGCGTGCTGGGCATTCTCTTCATCGTCCTGCTGCGCCGCACGCTGTGCGTGGACGCGGGACTGCCGTTCCCCGAGAGTCGCGCCTGCGCCGAGATCGTGAAGGCCGGGCAGCGCAGCGACACCGGCGCGCGCTACGTGTTCGGGGCGATGGGGCTCGGGATGCTGATCCAGGTGCTGAAGGACGCCTCCGGGATCCGGCTGTTCCGCGAGACAGTCGCCGTCGTCAAGGAGTTCCCGGCCTCGGTCGTCCACCACTTCGACTCGAGCCGCGCGCCGCTCGGGGACGTGACGCACCACGGTGCCATCGTGTGGTCGACGCCCGCGATCTCGCCCGCGCTCATCGGCGTCGGCTACGTGATCGGCTTCGAGCTGAGCGCGATCAACTTCGCGGGCGGCCTGCTCGCGTGGTTCGTGCTCGTGCCGCTCGCGCTGTTCCTGAACCCGGAGCTCGGGGCGCAGCTGTCCTCGGGCTCGGGCGCGCCGCCGATCGACGAGCTGGTCTTCAGCATCTGGTACAACGAGATCCGGCCGATCGCCGTGGGCTCGATGCTGGTGGGCGCCGCCTGGACGCTCTGGCGGATGCGCGCTTCGATCCTGCAGGCGTTCCGCGGCGCCTTCCACAAAGGCAGCGCGGCGGAGAAGCTGCGGACGGAGCGCGACCTGCCCGCGAGCGGCGTGCTGCTCGCGATCGCGGCGCTGAGCGTCCCGGTCGCGGTCATCTTCTACCACTTCAGCCAGAGCGTCATCGGCGCCGTGGTGGCGGCCGCGGTGATGATGGTGACGGGCTTCCTGTTCTCCGCGGTCGGCGGCTACCTGGTCGGCCTGGTGGGCGGCTCCAACCAGCCGGTCTCGGGTCTCGCCCTCTCGACGCTCATCCTCTCGGCGCTGCTGATGGTGGGCTTCGGCATCACGGGCCTGCAGGGAGTTGCGGCGGTGCTCGGCGTGGCCGCCGTCGTCTGCTGCGCGGTGTGCGTCTCGGGCAGCCTGATCCAGGACCTCAAGGTGGGTCAGCTGCTGGGCGCCACTCCCTGGAAGATGGAGCTGGCCGAGATCCTCTCGACGGTCGTGACCGCTTTCGTGCTGGTGTTCCCGATCGTGATCCTGCACGAGGGCAACATCGCGCTCGGCGGCATCGGGATCGGCGACCGCAACCTGCCGGCGCCCCAGGCGGGCCTCATGGCGCAGATGGCACAGGGCATCGTCGGCGGCGAGATGCCGTGGGCCTTGATCTTGTTCGGCATGGCGCTCGCGGTCTTCCTGATCCTGTTGAAGGCGCCTTCGGTGATGCTGGTCGCGGTCGGCATGTACCTGCCGCCCGAGACGACCGGCGCGATCTTCGTCGGCGGCTGCCTGAAGGCTCTCGCCGACTGGTGGGCCAAGCGCCAGCAGCTCACGACGGAGCAGGCGACCCAGGCCGAGAGCACCGGAACGCTCGTGGCATCGGGCCTGATCGCCGGCGAGTCGCTCACCGGCGTGCTGCTCGCCGGGCTCGTGCTGGCCTTCCACGGCTTTCGCTCGATCGGGCAGGCGCTGGGCCTGCCGGAGATGGCCTGGGTCGACGGGCCGCTCGGCGCCTGGGCATCGCTCGTGCCGCTCGCGGCTCTCGTGTGGCTGCTGGTGCGGATTCCGCTGCAGCACGCGCAGCAGCGCTCGAGCTGACGCCGGTCAGTCGAGCCGCTGAAGCGTGATCCCGTCGCAGTAGGCGTTGCCCTTGTTGGCGCCGTCGCGCACGCAGCGGACCTTGATCGCGGTCGTCGTCGGGCCGACCGTGGCCTCGGCCGCCACGCGCTCCCAGACCTGGCTGTGGGCGGCGAGCGCCTGCGCGTCCTCGAAGCGGCCACCCTGGCCGACGCCGTCGTTGAAGTCCAGGTAGACGTTGTCCTCGGGCGACACCCGCCACAGGCTGCCGCTCAGGCGATAGCGCCGCCCGGGCGTGACGGGAATCCAGTCCGAGGCGACCACGAAGTCGGCCTCGGCGTCGCCGCCTCCGTTCGAGCCGCGTAGCGCGATCTTCCACGGGCTCATCCCCTGGTCGCCGCCGTCGGTGGTGATCACGGCGTCCTTCGATCCCGACCAGCCGCGCAGGTAGCGTCCGACCTCGCCTCCCTGCTCGGGTGGCGTCAGGAAGTCCTCGCAGAAGCCGTTGCGGACGTGGGTGGCGCTCTTGAACGGGTCGTACCACGGCAGTGACGGCAGGTCGGGGGGCGTGAAGCGCTCGAAACCCTGCGCGTACTGGAGGCGGACGCCGCTCGGCTCCTGAGCGTTGAAGGTCTCGAACCGGATCGTGCCGAGGCCGTTGCCGAGGTGGTACACCTCCCGCGAGGCAGGCTCGGGGTAGCGGCCCCAGTAGTGCAGCTCGAGCACGTCCGTGTACGAGGTCCCGCTGTCGGGGTCCTTCCAGGACTCGTAGTGGGCCACGATCTCGACGCGCAGCGTGAGCTCGTCCGCGTTCGCGACACTCCGGTGGCGGGGGTCGAGGACGGTGTCGGCGACGCGCTGCTGCTTGAAGTCGCCGATGCTCATGAAGCGGTCGAGCCAGACGAAGGGCTCCGCGAAGCTGTGGCATTCCTCGCTGCCGTAGTAGCCGTTGCCGCGGAACGTCCCCCAATAGAGGAGCGCGTCGGCCGTCGCCTCGAAGAGATCGAACTTCGTGAAGGTGCTGTCGCCCTGCAGGGCGACGATGCGATTCCACAGGCGCCCGCGCCAGAACGCGTGCTCGGCCAGCGCGAGGCCGACCTTGCCGGGCGCCAGGATGGGGAAGGGCCGGGTTTGCGGCGGCGCGCCACGGCCCTTTCGCGTGCGCGCACGGGCCCACGCCGATCCCGACCAGAAGACGGTCGTCAGCAGGCCTTTCAGCCCGGAGGGCATCAGCCAGTACGCGAGCGTGTCGAAGGCCCCGGCCGTCGCGGCCACCGCAGCCGCCGCACGCGGGCCGCGCGAGACGGCCGGCCGTCGACGCGGTCGTGCGCTGCCGGCTTTCTTTCGGGGCATGGCGCAATCCTCCACCGGGCTCGCGTGCTTGTCGACCTGCTAAGCTCCTCGAGTACATGGCGAGCGCGCGGGCGGTCGTGCGCCGGCGGACCGTGGGAGTCCTCGCGAGCCTGGTTCTCACGAGTGCCCTCGCGGGCCTCGCGCCCGCGTCGGCGCCGCCGGACGGCCCGCGTCCCCGGGACGCCATGGCGTACATCCGCGTCGTCGGCGACGTGACGCTCGACTACCACGACGCGCGGCTGCCGGTCGTCAAGAAGGACGTGCCGATCGCCACCGGCAGCGGCTTCGTGATCGCGCCGTCCGGCCTCGTGCTCACGAACCACCACGTCGTCGAGGTCGAGCCGAGCGTACGCGCGGACGGTCCCGATCTCGTGGTCGAGAACCGGAGGCTGCAGGTGTTCGTGGGCAGCGGGGCGTGGGAGGCGCACGTGGTCGCGGCGGACCCGGAGCGCGACCTGGCCGCGCTGCAGATGACGGCGGCCGACCTGCCGTACCTGCCGCTCGGCGACTCCGACGCGGCGGAAGCGGGACGGCCGGTCCAGGTGCTCGGCTTCCCGTTCGGCCGCCAGACCGAGGTGGCGAAGCGCGCGGACGCCGACGTGATCCCGCAGGTGAGCGTCACGGTGGGATCGCTCTCGGCGACGCGCGAGGACGACGCGGGGGAAACCCGCTTCCTGCAGACGGACGCCTCGGTGCAGCCCGGCAACAGCGGCGGGCCGATGCTGGACGAGGACGGCTACGTGATGGGCGTCGTGCGCATGAAGCTCGCTGCCGACGCGACGAGCTCGGGAGCCGGCTTCGCGATCCCCGTCAACGACGTGAAGGACTTCCTGGAGTCGAACGGCCTTCATCGAGCGGCTGCCGGTCGCGAGGCTCCACGCGGGGGTCCGCCACCTGCTGGAGTGGAAGCAGCTCGCCGTCGACCTGCCCGACGGCTACTCCGACCGCTCGTCCGCCCGTGTCCTCGCCGACGCCGGCGACATGGGCGAGATCGGCTTCCGCATCGACCGCTGGGAGACGCCCTGGCCGGCCTCGGGGCTCGAGGAGGCGCTTTTGGGAGGCGAGGCGGCGCCGGAGTTCATCCCGGCCGTCGCGCGGCCGGGTCAGAGGATCGCGCGCGATCGCCACGCTCCCGCGACGCTCGCCTCCGGGCGGCCGCCGAGCCTGATCGGCTCGGGCGTGGGGATCGACCGGGACGGCAGGCGCTTCCGTGTCGAGTACGCGATCGTCGACCTCGGGCGCGAGAAGGTCGTGGCGCGCTACCTCGGGCCGGCCGACGCGCTCGCCTTCAACCTGGGCCTGCTCCGCCAGTCGCTGCGAAGCTTCGAGGCCGCTCCGCTGCCGCTCGGGATGGCGCGGCGGTCCCAGCCGGGCCAGGAGCCGCCGCTCGAGCCGGCGACGTTCTCGAACGGGGACGGCGCGGTCGTGGCGCCGCGAGCGTGGCCGCGCGAGCCCGCGACGCAGGCGGGCTGCCGCGCGCTGCCCGCGAGCGACGCCGGCCTGCTGGTCCGCCATCCGGCGGACTACACGGTCGTGTTCCGCGCGCTGCGCTGGTCGGGGTCCGAGGCGACCCTGCGGGCGGCTCTCGCACGCTGCGAGGGGCGCACGGGGCGCTCGCGGGAGGCGGACGCCGACCCGAGCTACGAGTCCCGCTTCGACCGGCTCGGGGTGGCGGTCGGCGTGCGCGGGACGCTCCTGCGGCGAGACGGCGGCAGCCTGCTGCTCGAGCTCGAGGCGCCCGTCGCGAAGCTGGAGCTGGTCGAGGACCTCTACGCGCGCTGGCTGCACGAGCTCGCCGGGCCCCGCTCCCGGCCGGGTGGCTAGGGCGAGGTATCCTCTAGCGTCATGACACTCGTCGAACGCCTGAACCAGGACCTGACCGCGGCGATGAAGGCCCGCGACGCGGCGCGCACCAGCACGCTGCGGATGGCGAAAGCCGCGATCATGAACAAGGAGATCGACAAGAAGGGCGCGCTCGACGACGGCGAGGCGATCAAGCTGCTGCAGGGTCTGGTGAAGCAGCGCGAGGACTCGGCCGACCAGTACCAGAAGGCGAACCGGCCCGAGCTCGCGGAGAAGGAGCAGGGCGAGATCGTCATCCTGAAGTCGTACCTGCCCGCCGAGGTCACGGACGCCGAGGTCGCTGCCGCGGTCGACAAGGCCGTGTCGGAGACCGGCGCCAGCTCGCTCAAGGACATGGGCAAGGCGATGAAGGCCGCGCTCGCCGCGCTCGCGGCCTCGGGCAAGGCCGTCGACGGCAAGCGCGTGAACGAGGCCGTCAAGAAGAAGCTGGGCGGGTGAGGGACCTCGTCCGCCGCGTCGGCCAGCGCTTCATGGTCGGCTTCGAGGGCCAGGCGGCCTCGGCCGACGTCAAGGCGCTCGTCCGGGAGTTCGGCGTCGGCCACGTCGTCCTCTTCGGCCGCAACGTGGCCGCCCCCGAGCAGGTCGCGGATCTGGTGCGCGAGCTGCAGGCGGCCGCGCGCTCCGCCGCTCACGAGCGGCCGCTGCTGATCGCCGTCGACCAGGAAGGCGGCCGCGTCGCGCGGCTCAAGGAGCCCTGGACGCTCTGGCCGGCGGCGCGCGCGGTCGGGCGCACCGGCAGCGCGGAGATCGCGCGCGAGATGGGCCGGGCGCTCGCCGAGGAGCTGCGCGCGTGCGGGATCCGCTACGACTTCGCGCCGTGCGTCGACGTCGACACGAATCCCAGGAACCCCGTGATCGGCGACCGCTCGTTCGGCGACGATCCGGACCTGGTGGCGCGGCTCGGCGTCGCGATGATCGAGGGGCTGCAGCACAACGGCGTCGCGGCGAGCGCCAAGCACTTCCCGGGTCACGGCGACACCGACGTCGACTCGCACCTCGACCTGCCCGCGGTCGACCACTCGCGCTCGCGGCTCGACGAGATCGAGCTGCGGCCGTTTCGGGCCGCGATCGCGGCGGGCGTCGCCAGCGTCATGACCTCCCACGTCCTGGTGCGCGAGATCGACGACGCGCGGCCGGCGACGCTGTCGCGGGACGTGATCTCGGGCCTGCTGCGGAAGGAGCTCGGCTACACGGGTGTCGTCGTGACCGACGACCTCGAGATGCAGGCGCTCACGAAGCACTGGCGGCCGGCCGAGATCGCGGTGCTCGGTGCGCAGGCGGGCTGCGATCTCTTCGAGTTCTGCAAGAGCCACGACGCGCAGGTGGAGGCGATCGAGGCGCTCGTGCGCGCCTGCGAGTCGGGGGAGGTCGCGTTCAAGGAGCAGGAAGCCGCCGAGGGCCGGGTGCGCGCGCTCAAGGAGCGCTTCCTCGCGGGCTACCTCGATCCCGACCCGAAGCAGGCGCGGCTCGCGGCGCAGGACGGCAGGCACCGGGCGCTCGCGGAGGAGATCGCGCAGCGCTCGGGGATCCCGGCCTGACGTGATCCGCAAGCCCAGGGCGCTGCGCCCCGGCGACCTGATCGGCGTCGCGGCGCCGGCGGGCCCGGTCGACGAGGAGCGGCTGCGGCGCGGAGCCACCGAGCTCGAGCGGCTGGGCTTCGCGGTGCGTCTGGGCGACGGGATCCTGGAGCGCCGCGGCTTCACGGCGGGCTCGGTCGACAACCGCGTCGATCAGCTCCACGAGCTCTTCGAAGATCCCGAGGTCGCCGCCGTCGCCTGCGCGCGCGGCGGGGCGGGGATCCTGCACCTGCTGCCGCACCTCGACCGCGAGCTGCTGCGCGACAACCCGAAGCTGCTGCTGGGCTACAGCGACGTCACGCTGCTGCATCTCGAGATGGAGCGGATCGGGCTCGCGAGCCTGCACGGGCCGATGATCGCCCGCGAGCTGGCGGAGGGCGACGGCGCCTACGATCCCGCGACCCTGCACCACGGGCTGACCGGCGAGGGCGCGCCCTACGCGAGCCAGCCCGACGAGCTGCTGGCGCTCGCGGCGGGCGGCGCCGAGGGGGTGCTGCGCGGCGGCTGCCTGTCGCTCCTCGCGGGGGCCGCCGGCACGCCGTGGGGACGCCGCGGTGGCGACGAGCCGACGCTGCTCTTCCTCGAGGACGTGGACGAGAAGCCCTACCGCGTCGACCGCATGCTGCGGCAGCTGCGGGCCTCGGGCGCGCTGCAGGGCGTCACGGGCATCGTGTTCGGCGACATGAAGGGCTGCTCGCCGTCCTTCGAGGACGACTATCGGCTGGAGGACGTGCTGCTCGAGGCGCTCGACGGGCTCGACGGGCCGATCGCGCTCGGGCTCTCGAGCGGGCACACCGCGCACCCGAACGTCACGCTGCCGTTCGGCGTCCGCGCGCGGCTCGAGTGCCGCAGCGGCGAGGCGCGCTTCAGCGTGCTGGAGGCGCCGGTCGAGTGAAGGTCCACCTCTCCGCCGTCTGCGGCACGGCGATGGCGTCGCTCGCCGGCCTGCTGCGCGAGCAGGGACACGAGGTCACGGGCTCCGACCAGGACGTCTACCCGCCGATGTCGACGCAGCTCGAGGCGCTCGGGATCGAGGTGCGCTCGCCCTACGCCGAGGCGAACGTGCCGCGGGACGCCGACCTCGTGGTGATCGGCAACGCGCTCTCGCGCGGCAATCCGGAGGTCGAGGCGGTGCTCGACCGCCGCCAGCGCTACACGAGCCTGCCCGCGCTCGTCGCCGAGGCGTTCCTGCGCGAGCGCCGCTCGCTGGTGGTGGCGGGAACGCACGGCAAGACCACCACGACCAGCCTGCTCGCCTTCCTGCTCGATCGCGCCGGCCTCGAGCCGTCGTTCCTCGTCGGCGGCGTGCCGCTCGATTTCGGCCGCAGCTACCGGCTGGGCGCGGGGGAGACGTTCGTGATCGAAGGCGACGAGTACGACTCGGCCTTCTTCGACAAGCGGCCCAAGTTCGTGCACTACCTGCCGTCGGTTGCGATCGTGGGCAACGTCGAGTTCGACCACGCCGACATCTATCCCGACCTCGAGGCGGTGCAGACGGCCTTCACGCGGCTGCTGCACGTCATTCCGCGGAGCGGCCTGCTGGTGGCGGGCAGCGAGAGCCCGGCGCTCGTCTCGATCCTGGCGGAGGCTCGCTGCCGCGTCCTGACCTTCGGGCTCGCGCCCGGGGCGGACTGGCGGGCGGTCGACGTCGAGACGGGGCCTTCCGGCTCGAGCTTCCGCCTGCTCCGCGCCGGGCGGGACGCCGGCCGCTTCACGATGCCGCTCGCGGGGGAGCACAACGTCCGCAACGCGCTCGCCGCGCTCGCCGTCGCGGCCGAAGCCGGGGCGCCGCCGGAGACGCTGCGTGAGGCGCTCGCCGCCTTCCGGGGCGTCAAGCGGCGCCTCGAGCGGCGCGGCGAGGCGCGGGGCGTCACGGTCTACGACGACTTCGCCCACCATCCGACGGCGGTCCGCGTGACGCTCGAAGCGCTGCGCGCTCTCGGAGGAAGCGGGCGGCTCGTGGCCGTCTTCGAGCCGCGCTCGTACACCTCGCGGACGAGGGTGTTCCAGGACGACTTCGCGCGCGCCTTCATGGCCGCCGACCAGGTCTACGTCGCGGCCGCCCACCTGCCCGGCAAGGTCCCGGAGGCCTCGCGGCTGTCGGAAGCCGAGCTCGTCGAGGCGACCAACCGCGCGGGAGGCCGAGCCGTCTTCCTTCCCGGGGTCGAGGCGATCGTCTCGGCCCTGGCGGCGGAGCTCAGGGACGGGGACTGCGTGGCGATCCTCTCGAACGGCGGCTTCGGGGGGATCCACGAGAAGCTGCTCCGCGCGCTCGGAGGAGAACCCACGGCGCCGCGTCCGTCTCAAGTGCGGTAGAAGCCCGTTGGGATCTGTGCTACAAATCGCCTGCATTCGGCCGGCTTATGCACTCTTTCCCGCGCGTCGGCCGAGGTGGTCGTTGCCGGCACCAGACCTGTGCCGGAGACACGAATCAGCACCGTGAGGAGGAAACGATGAGGCGCGAACTCCTGGCTCTCGTGGGCCTCGCCCTGCTTCTGGCTGCCGCCCCGGTCGTTGCCCTGGGAGCCGAGCCCGCCGAGCGGCCGTCCCAGGCTGCACAGACGGCCGCCCCGCAGAAGCCCCCGTCGCCCCCGCCGGCCGCTCAGCCCGCTCAGGAGCCCGTACCCGGGGAACCGCACCACGCGCAGGAAGAGATCACGGTCGAGAGCGCCTCCAAGGTCGAGCAGAAGCTGATCGACGCCCCGGCCACGATGAGCGTGGTGACGAGCGAGCAGCTCGCGGCGCAGCCAGCGCAGAACATGGCCGACACGCTGCGCTCGGTGCCGGGCGTGAACGTGATCCAGATGTCGGCCCGCGACATCAACCTGACCGCGCGCGCGGCGACCTCGACGCTTGCCACCTCGCAGCTCGTGACGGTCGACGGCCGCTCGGTCTACCTCGACTTCTTCGGGCTCGTGCTGTGGGACATCGTGCCCTCGCCGACCTCCGGCGAGATCAAGCAGATCGAGGTCGTGCGCGGCCCGGCCTCGGTCGTGTGGGGCGCCAACGCCGTCAACGGCGTCGTCAACATCATCACCAAGACGCCGCGCGAGAACGAGGGCTTCGGCGTCGTGCTCGGCGCAGGGCTCTTCAACCGCGACGGCGGCTCGCGCGAGGGAGACGGCGACGGCTACCAGTGGAACGGCAGCTTCTCCTACGCGCACGCCATCAACGACAGCTGGTCGTACCGGCTGAACGGCGGATACCTCCAGTCCGACCCGTACTCCCGCCCCACCGGCACGATCCCGCTCGACTGTCACCCGTTCGGAGTGGTTCCCTGTCGAACTTCGAGCGGCGCGGCCGTGTCGGGAGGCGTGCCGATCGGCGGAGCCACCTACCCGACCGAGGGGAATCAGCTCGGCCAGTTCCAGAACGAGGGCACGCAGCAGCCGAAGGCCGGCCTGCGCTTCGACCAGGACTTCACGAACGGCGGCCGCATGACGTACGAGGGCGGCTACTACGGCACAGAGGGCATCGTGCACACCGGGATCGGGCCGTTTCGGCTCGAAAGCGGGTCGTACATGGCGTACGGCCGCGTGTCCTACAACAAGGGAGCGCTCCGCATCAGCGCCTTCGGCAACTTCCTGGACGCGTCGGCCCCGAACCTGCTGGCGACGGATCCCGACACGCTGGGGCCGGTGGTGCTGGACTTCAAGACCCAGACCTACGACTTCGAGATCGGCAACACGAACGTGCTGGGCGGGCACCACATCTTCACCTACGGCGGCAACGTCCGGCAGAACAACTTCGACATCTCGCTCGCGCAGGGCGACGACCGCACCGAGCTCGGCGCCTACCTGCACTGGGAGTACTTCGTCGACAAGTTCCGCTTCGCGCTCGGCGGCCGCGTCGACAAGTTCGGCAACATCGAGGACCCGGTGTTCTCGCCGCGCGTGAGCATCATGTTCAAGCCCACGCCCACGCACTCGATCCGCGCCTCCTACAACCGCGCGTTCGTGTCGCCGTCCTTCATCAACAACTACCTGAACCAGAACATCTCCAACACCGATCCGATCATCGACCTCACGCCGCTCAAGCCGCTGATCGGGCCGGCGGCGGCGCTCGTGCCCGCCGCCCTTCTTCCTGACCATCAACGCCTACGGGAACCCGGACCTCAAGGAGCAGTCCACCGACGGCTTCGAGCTCGCCTACACCGGCACCTTCGGCGGGAAGACGACGATCGGCCTTTCGGTCTACCAGACCGACACCGACGACAACATCAACTTCGTGACCCTGATTCCCGTCGGTACGCCGGGCTTTCCGCTGCCGACCTTCTATAGCGTCACCAACCCGGCGAGAGGCGTCACCGTGCCGACCAACACGACGCCGTCGCAGCCGGTCACGCTGTCGCCGATCCTGATGGGGATCCTGGCCCAGATTCCGCCGCAGTTCGGCGGCCCGATCCTGCTGCCCGAGAAGGCCGCGACCTACCTGAACCTGGGCCCGATCCGCAACCGCGGGATCGAGGCCTCGATCGACCACCGATTCAACGAGACGTGGTCGGCCTATCGCCAACTACTCCTGGCAGGACACGCCGGAGGTCCTGGACGCCGACTCCGGCCAGATCCCCTACCCGGCCAAGGAGGTCGGGCTCTCCGTCGGAGCACCGCTTCAACGCCGGCCTCGGCTACAGCGGCAAGACCTTCTTCGGGCAACGCCAACGTCAACTACGCGGGCAAGGCGCTCTGGGTGGACGTGCTGGGCGCGACCTACGCCGGATACACGGACGCGTACACGATGCTGAACGCGACCCTCGGCGTGAAGCTCGCCGCCGACAAGGTGACGCTGAGCCTGAAGGGGATCAACCTCACGAACGAGACGATCCAGCAGCACGTCTTCGGCGACATCCTGAAGCGCAGCGTCGTCCTCGAGCTGCGGTATCTTCGGGAAGTAATGCTCCGGGCGGTGCGAAGCACCGCCCGGCTCTGCTGTTTCCGTTTTCGTCTGGTTCGTCCCGTCTTGTCGTTTGATATCCGTTTGCCCTGGTTCGTTGCCGTGGCTTCGTGTAGCGTAGGCGCGCGCCCATGAAGAGCCGCGCGAAGCGCCGTTCCTCGCCTCACGACCCGATCGCGGTCGTGGACATCGGCTCGAACTCGGGGCGCGTGATGGTGTTCCGTCCCGAGGCGGGCGGGCACCTCCACGTGCTCGCCGGCAGCCGCGCGGCGCTGCGCCTCGCGCGCGACCTCGACCGCACCGGGCGGATCCCGCCGGAAGCCCTCGAGCGCGCGTTCGAGGCGCTGCGCGACTTCCGCGCGATCGCGCTCGGCTCGGGCGTGCGTCGTTTCGAGGCGGCGGGCACCTCGGCGCTGCGCGACGCCGCGAACGGCCCGCCCTTCATCCGGCGGGTCAAGCGCGAGCTGGGCATCACGATCCGCATCCTGTCCGGGCTCGAGGAGGCGCGCTTCGGCTTCCTGGGTGCGGTGGGCGGCCTGCCGGTCGATCGACGGGGTGTTCTTCGACCTGGGGGGCGGCAGCCTGCAGGTGGGCCGCTTCCGCGACCGGCATCTCGTGGGCGCGGTGAGCGTGCCGCTCGGCTCGCTGCGCGTCTCGGACGCCTTCCTGAAGTCGGACCCGCCGACTCCGCGCGAGGTGAAGAAGCTCCGCGAGCACGTGCGGGACACGCTGCGCGAGGCGGGGCTGCGAGTCGCTCTCGGCCGACGAGCAGCTCGTCGGCACCGGCGGCATCGCTCCGGAACCTGGCCAAGATCGACCAGCGCGCGTCGCGCTACCCGATCGCGCGGCTGCACGGATACGTGCTCGACCGCGCGCCGGCTGCACGACATCAACGGCGAGCTCGCCTCCGAGAAGCAGAAGAAGCGCGCGCGCGTGCCGGGCCTGAACGCCGACCGCCGGGACTCGGTGGTCGGAGGCGGCCTCGTGATCGAGACGCTCATGGACGTGCTGGACGCCTCGGGTGTCGTGGTGTCGGGCCAGGGCGTGCGCGAGGGCCTGGCGCTCAGCATGGCGCGCGACACGCTCGAGCCGGTGGCGAGCGTGAGGCACCGCTCGCTCGACGCGCTCGCGGCGCGCTTCGTGGGCTGGTCGAGGGAGCGCGGGGAGCGGCGCCAGGAGCTCGCCGGCGCGCTCTACGAGGCGCTCGAGCCCTGGCCCGCATCCGAGCTGCAGGACGCGCTGCTGCAGGCCGCGCGCATCCTCGACATCGGGCGCACGGTCGACTTCTTCGACCGCCACGAGCACGTCGCGGACCTGGTGCTCGCGACCGACCTCGCGCGGCTTCTCGCACCGGCAGGTCGCGCTGCTCGCCGCCACGGTGCGCCAGGCGGGAGACGAGGACGAGCGCCACGGACGCTCGCTCGCGCCGCTCGTGACCCGGGACGACGCGGAGCCGCTCGAGCGGGCCGCGGTGCTGCTGGCGCTCGCCGACGAGATCACCGAGCGCACGCCGCCGGGGGTGCGCGCCAGCCTCGACTGCCGCGTGCGCGGCGGCGAGGTGCTGGTCCGGCGTGAGCGCGCTAGCCGTCGTGGGGCGTGCGCGATCTGGGCGCAGCGCTTCGAGGCGGCCTTCGGCCGGCAGGCTGAAGGTGGTGCCGGGGGCGCGGACGCGCCGCTAGCTGCCGGGCTTCAAGGTGCGCTCGAAGTGCGAAACGAGCGCGCGGTCCCGCGCGACGCGGTCCTCCTTTGCGCGGAAGCCGTGCAGCTGGCCCGGGTGGACCTGCAGCGCGTAGGGCTTGCCGGCCTTGACGAGCGCGGCGACGAACGCGAGCGTGTTGGCGAGGTGGACGTTGTCGTCCGAAGCGCCGTGGATCAGCAGCAGGTCCGCCTTGAGCGCACCCGCCTTCTGGAGCGGGGAGCTCGACTCGTACCCCTTCGGGTTGCCCTCGCGGCGTCCCCATGTAGCGCTCGGTGTAGATCGTGTCGTAGTGCTTCCAGTCGGTGACCGGAGCGCCCGCGACGGCCGCCTTGAAGACGCCGGGCGCGTGGGTGAGCGCGTAGAGCGTCAGGTAGCCGCCGTACGACCAGCCGGTGATGCCGATCCGCGCGGGGTCGACGTAGGGCAGCGACTTCAGGTAGTCGACGCCCACCAGCTGGTCCTCGAGCTCGACCTTGCCCATCTCCAGGTGGACCGGGAACTCGAAGGCGGTGCCGCGCGCGGCCATGCCGCGGTTGTCGAGCTTGAACACCAGGAAGCCGCGGCTCGCGAGCAGGCTGTCGAGCGGCGAGACGTGGCCCCAGCTGTTCGTGACGGTCTGCGCGTGCGGGCCGCCGTAGACGCTCACGATCACCGGGTAGCGCCGCGCGGCGTCGAAGGAGGCCGGCTTGAGCAGCGAGCCGTAGAGGCCGGGTGCCGTCCTTCGCCTTGAGCTCCACCCATTCGAGCGTGCCGCGCTCGAAGCCGAGGATCTCCGGCGTGGCGTTGGCCTCGAGCGTGAACCGCCGCGTGGCGTCCTGGCTCGTCACCCAGACGCGCGGAGGTGTCTTCACGTCGGACCAGCTGTCCGCGTAGAAGCGGCCGTCGGGCGCCACGACGCAGCGGTGGGTGCCGTCCTCCTGGTGAGCCGCGTGCGCCCGGTGCCGTCGAGCCGGATCCGGTAGAGGTGGCGCTCGCGCGGGTCCTTCTCGGTCGCGCTGAAGTAGACGAAGCCGCTGCGCTCGTCGATCACGAAGTCGGGGCCCGAGCCGGTGAACGACACCCGCCCGTCGACGATCCAGGGCCCCTGGGTCACGGTGCGGCACGAGCCGGCGAGCTCGCAGAGGTAGAGGTGCGCGTAGCCGTCGCGCTCGGACATCCAGAGGAAGCGCCGCCCGTCCTTCAGGAAGCGCGGAGCGCCGAAGGTGTTGACCCAGGCCTTCGAGCGTCTCGGTCAGGATCGTCCGCGGGCGTGCCGAGCGCCTCGCGCGGCGAGGCCGGCACGGGCAGCAGGCGCAGCTCGAGGCTGTCCTGGGCGCGGTTCAGGTGCTGGAAGGCGACGGCGCGCGAGTCGGCGCTCCAGCCGAGCTGCGGGCAGGACGTAGACGTCGTCGGGATCGAACGACAGCAGCCGCTCGGGGCCGGGGGAGCCGTCCTTGTCGAGACCCACGACACCCAGGCGCACGATCGCGTTCGGGGCGCCGGCCTTGGGGTAGCGCTCCCACTCGACCTCGTTGCGCACCGGCAGGAAGTCGACGATCGGGAAGGTCGGCACCCGCGACTGGTCGAGCTGCAGGTAGGCGATCTGCCGCGAGTCGGGCGACCAGACGAAGCCCTGGCCGGAGCGGGACGCCAGCTCCTCCTCGTACACCCAGTCGAGCTTGCCGTTCAGCAGCGTGTCGGAGCCGTTCTGCGTGAGCCGGACGACCTTCGCGGCTCTCGACCTCGACCACGTAGAGGTCGCTCTTGCGGACGAACGCCACGAAGCGCCCGTCGGGCGAGGCCTCGGCGTACTCCTCGGTCTCGGGCGACTGCACGAGTGTCCGCACCTGCGACGTGCGGACGTCGACCGTGAAGATGTCGCCGTGCGCGGGGACCAGCAGCGTGCGCCCGTCGGGGAGCCAGGCTCGCGCTCGCGAGCGGCAGCGGCTGGTCGCCCGGCGCCTTGAGCGTGCTGCCGTCGAGGAGCCGTGCCTCGCTGCCCTTCGTCACGTCGAGCGCGTAGAGGCTGGAGCTCTCGCCCGAGCGGCGCAGGAAGGTGAGGCGCTTGCCGTCCGGATGCCAGGCCAGCCGGGTCGGGCAGCGTGCCCGAGAGGGAGGGCTCGGAGTTGATGCGCTCGATCGTCAGCTTCTCGAGCGGGGCGGCGTCGAGGGGAGGCTGGAAGGCGAGGAGCTCCAGGACGAACGAGGAGGGCAAACGGAACGCGGGAGGCGAGCCAGGGGAAGCGCAAGGAGTCACCAGGGCTGCCCGCACGCCCCCGTCGGCCAGGGCAAGGGGGCGTCCGGGCAGGGCTAAAACAGCGTGTAAATGAACGGGGCGATCGCGGAGCCCTGCGTGAACACGACCAGCAGGCCCAGGAGCGCCAGCATGAGCACGATCGGCCCGAGCCACCACTTCTTGCGGACCCGCATGAAGGCCCACAGCTCGCCCAGGATGCCGACCTTTTCCCTCGATCCTTCGAACGCCATGCTCGGTTCTCTCCGGTCCGTCAGTCTAGCTCGTAGAGCGAGCGCCAGTCCACGTCGTCGCGCAGGGGCGGCTGCTGCTTCTTGTCGAGCAGGTGGTGGCCCAGCACGAGCTGGTCCATGTTCGTGCGCATGAAGCACAGGTAGGCGTCGCGAGGCGTGCACACGATCGGCTCGCCGCGCACGTTGAAGGAGGTGTTGATCACGATCGGCACGCCGGTGAGGCGCTCGAACTCGCGGATCAGGTCGTAGTAGAGCGGCGCCTCGGCGCGGGTCACGGTCTGCAGCCGCGCGGAGTTGTCGACGTGGGTGACCGACGGGATCGTGCGCTTGCCCTCGCGCACCTGGGCGACCAGCAGCATGTAGGGGCTGTCGCAGTCGATCTCGAACCACTCGGAGGCCTTGTCGAGCAGCACCGAGGGCGCGAACGGACGGAAGCCCTCGCGGAACTTGATCTTCATGTTGAGCGTGTCCCGCATCTTCGGGTCGCGGGGGTCGGCCAGGATGCTGCGCCCGCCGAGGGCGCGGGGGCCGAACTCCATGCGGCCCTGGAACCAGCCGATCACGTTGCTCTCGGAGATGAGCTTCGCCGTGCGCTTGACGAGCTCGGCGTCCGCCAGCGTCTCGTACTTGGCGCCCGCCTCGTCCAGGAAGCGCGCGATCTCGGCGTCGCTGAACTCCGGCCCGAGGTAGGCGTGAGTCCACGCCGAGGCGCGCGGCTTCTTGTGGAGCGTGTTGTAGATGTAGTGGGCCACCCCCACGGCGCCGCCCGCGTCGCCCGCGGCCGGCTGGACCCAGAGCTGCTTCATCGGGGTCTCGCGGATCACGCGGCCGTTCGCCACGCAGTTGAGCGCGACGCCGCCCGCCATGCAGAGCTTGTCGAGCCCCGTCTCCTGGTGCAGGTGGCGCACCATCTTCAGCACGACCTCCTCGCACACCTTCTGCACCGAGGCCGCGATGTCGAACTCGCGCTCGGCCATCCAGGCCTCGGGCTTGCGCGGCGGGCCGCCGAAGAAGTCGTCGAAGGCTCCGTTCGTCATCCGCAGGCCGTAGTCGTACGAGAAGTACTTCATGTTGAGCTTGAACGAGCCGTCCTCGTTCAGGTGGACCATGTCCTTCATGATCCGCTCGAAGTGGACCGGCTTCCCGTAGGGAGCGAGGCCCATCACCTTGTACTCGGCGCTGTTCACCTTGAAGCCGAGGTAGTAGGTGAAGGCGCGGTAGAGCAGCCCGAGGCTGTGCGGGAAGCGGATCTCCTTGAAGAGCGTGATGTCGCTGCCGCGGCCGACGCCGAAGGACGCGGTCGCCCATTCCCCGACGCCGTCGACCGTGAGGATCGCCGCCTCGTCGTAGGGCGAGGGCAGGAAGCAGGAGGCGGCGTGGCTCATGTGGTGCTCGGCGAACAGGATCGGGCCCTTGTAGGGCTTGAGCTCCTTGCGGATGATCGACGGCACCCACAGCTTCTCGTGCAGCCACAGCGGCATCGCCTTGCGGAACGAGCCGAAGGAGCGCGGGAAGGTGGCGACGTAGGTCGAGAGCATGCGCTCGAACTTCAGGAGCGGCTTGTCGTAGAAGCCGACCGCGTCGAGCTCGTCCGGCTTGATGCCCGCCTCGTGCAGCACGTACTGGATCGCCTTCTCGGGGAAGCCGGAGTCGTGGCGCTTCCTCGAGAAGCGCTCCTCCTGGCCGGCGGCGATCACGACGCCGTCCTTCAGGAGGGCGGCGGCGGAGTCGTGGTAGAAGCACGACAGCCCGAGGACGTAGGTCGGCGTCTCGCTCATCAGAACTGGTGCCGGGCGGCGCGCTCGGGGCCGAGCGGATTCGGCTCGTGGGCGCGCCAGAAGCTGGGCTCGGGCGCGAGCTCGCGGTCGAGCGGATCCTTGCCGAAGAGACGGATCAGGAGCCCGATCGGGCCCACGGACAGGGTGTAGACGACGGACAGCAGCACGGCCGTCCAGACGCTGCCGATCCCCTGGAAGAAGGCCGTCCAGCGCACGTAGGCCTTGCTCTTCGGGGCAAACCGGCGAAAGCCGAGCTCGACCAGCACCACGAGGCTGGCGAAAGCCAGGACCTTGAAGCGCAGGGACAGCCCGGCAAACCAGATGAAGGCGTCTTGGAGGCTCAACTGCCTGAAACTCCGCTAGATAACCAACTCTTGATGGTACAGGCGCGCCGTCTGAGGGTCAACGCCGGGAAGGCTATAATCCGTCGCGATGCCGAGGGACGGCGGAGACGACCTGAGGAGCGGCTCTCCGGAATCGCGCTCCGAGCTGCTCCGCAACCAGCTCCGGCGCTTCACGGACCAGGTCGCCATGGCCGGGAAGACCGCGGAGCTCTTCGAGCTCGAGATGTGGCTGCGGAGCTTCGAGCGCTTCTTCAGGATCGGCGCCCAGCCGTTGTCCGACCGTGAGACGCGCGCGATGGCGGCGCGCAACTGGTCGGAGGAGCTGCGGCTCGTCGACAACGCGCTGCTGCGGGTGGTCCAGCTGACCACCTCGATCCTGAGCGAGGAGCAGGTGGACCTCGCGCGCTTCGACCGCTACGTCGAGTCCAACCTGAACACCGAGGAGGGCCTCGACCCCTACATCGAGAAGCTGGTGCGCCACGCGATGCCCGAGACCGCGCTCACGCTGCTGCGCGAGTCCTTCGAGGACCTGCACCTGCTGCTGCTCGACCTCGTCAAGCTCTCGCGCCTGCCGTACTCGACGTTCAACTCGGTGGGCAAGATCGTCTACCGCGAAGTGCGGCGCAGCGACCTGCTGGCGCTCCTGATCGACAAGAAGTTCAAGCCCGTCCACGACCGCATCGGCAACCGCGCCGTGAGCCGGCTGATCCGCGAGATCCCCGACCCGGTGGAGCGCCGCCAGGCCGCCAAGGTGTTTCTGGAGCTGTTCCGGCTGCTGCACTACCTCGAGTACACCGACCCCCAGCACCTGCCGGAGGAGGTGCTGCGCGACACGATCCTGCTGTTCGCGCTCATCGTGTCCGAGACGCGCCTGCTCCTGTCCTACGTCGAGCGGCGCGTGCTGCGGGGCAAGGACGCGACGCTGCCGCTCTACCAGGTCTACGACTCGTTCGTCTACTGCATCCCGCTCGAGCTCAAGAAGGTGGTGAACACGGAGCTCAGCGACATCTCGGTCACCCGCCAGGCCGACAACGTCAGGACCCGCGTCGAGAACAGCCACGGCATCCTCAAGGACTGCTTCCAGCAGTCGATCGTCCAGCTCGCCCAGACCTTCGACGCCGAGGTGGACGGCGGCCGGATCTTCCCGGACTTCAGCGCGCGGCGCGACCAGTCGGTCGAGCTGCGCGACGGCCTGGCGGAGGTGGTACGGGCGCTCCACGATTTCCAGCAGCAGAAGGACGCCCCCGCGGCGCAGCGCATGAAGGACCGCATCTCCGAGTTCTACGACCACCACATCAAGTACCTGATGTACCGGGACTGGTCGGGCTTCGAGCTCTTCTACATCGAGATCCTGAAGTGCGGCAGCCTGCAGGCGCTGCAGCAGATCGCGCACCGCTTCGAGACCTTCCTGATCACGCTGCTGCGGGAGGTCCAGAAGCGCTCGCAGCTGCAGGGCGCGCCGGCCCGCGAGGACGTCACCGACCTGATCGAGGGGAGGCACGGGGGGCGCTGAGGCCGGGGGGCTCGATCTCCGCGGCTTTCTGCTACACTCCGCACCGCAACGATGGGCGCCGAGAAGGACTCCTTCGCCAAGTTCCTGAAGCACTTCACCAAGGGAACCGTCCTCTTCAACGAGGGCGACGAGGGCGAGGAGATGTACATCATCCGCTCCGGCAGGGTGGCGATCAAGAAGAGGGTCGCTCACGGCGAGATCACCGTCGCCGTGCTGGAGAAGGGCGACTTCTTCGGCGAGATGGCGATGCTCGAGCACATCCCGCGCACGGCGGGCGCCGAGATCATCGAAGACGGCGACCTGATCGTGATCGGCAGCGACATCTTCGGGGACATGGTGAAGTCGAACCCCGAGATCGGCGTCCGCATGCTGCGCAAGTACTCGCTGCGGCTGCGCGAGACCACCAAGCAGATCGAGGAGCTCGCCGCGCGCGCCGAGGGGACCCCGGTCGCGCCCAAGAGCGCCGGCCCGGAGACCTCGTCGAAGCCGGCCGCACCGCAGCAGGCCGAGGCGGTCGCCTACTTCATCTCCAAGGCGAGCGGCAACGTGTTCCCGGTGTTCAAGACCGACTCCCTGATCGGACGCTACGACTCGGTGACGGGGCAGACCCCGGAGGTCGACCTCACCAACGAGGACTCGGCGCGCAACATCTCGCGCCGCCATGCGCGCTTCGTGATGAAGGAGGGCAAGCCCTTCGTGGCCGAGGAGATCGGGACCATGAACGGGACCTTCCTCAACAACACGAAGCTCGCGACCGGCGTCCTCACGCCGATCAGCGACGGCGACGAGTTCGTGCTGTGCCGCCTGGCGCTGACGTTCCGGATGCCGGCGGGGAAGTAGCCTAGGGCCGGCTCTCCCGGATCGCGACGTCGAGCGGCCTCGGCTCCCACCCGAGCTCGCGGCGGGCGCGGCTCGAGTCGAGGGAGACGTCGGGAGCGCGGCGGTCGGGCCCGGCGTGCTCCGCCTGGCTTCCCGGCACCAGGCCGTCCTCGGACAGGCCGAAGGCGCGGGCGACGCGGCGGCCCAGCTCGAAGCGGCTGAGCCGCTCGGGGCCTCCCAGGTGATAGAGCCCATCCCCGTCCCGCTCCAGGATCCGGGCCACCGCGTCGGCCACCGACTCGGGATCGACGGGCGTCCGGTACTCGTCGGTGTAGAGCGTGGTCCTTCGCCCGGCCCGCAGCGCTCGCAGGACCGACTCGGTCGACGTGGCGCGCGGCCCGTGGCCGCGGCCATGGACGAGTGCCACGCGCGCCACGGCCGCCCGCGGCCAGGCGGCGACCACGGCCTGCTCGCCCTCGAGCTTGGTGCGGCCGTAGACGCTCAGCGGGTGGGCGGGATCGCTCTCGCTCACGTGGGCGCGGCCGCCGTCGAACACGAGGTCGGTCGAGAGTGCTACGAGCCGCAGGCCGCGCTCCCGGCACGCCTGGGCCACGAGACCGGGCAGGCGAGCGTTCACGAGCTCGGCCTCGTCCGGACGCGCCGCGCAGAGGTCGGCGCGACCCAGCACGGCCGCGTGGACGACCGCCTGCGGGCGCGCCGCGTCGAGGAGGCGCGCGACCGACGCCGCGTCCACCAGGTCGGCCGCGATCGCCGGCAGACCGTCCGGCGGGCTGCCGTGGCGGTGGGCAGCGGTCACGTCGAGCCCTCTTTCGTGGAGCAGCGCCGCCAGGCGCCCGCCCAGCAGCCCGCCCGCGCCGGTGACGAGGACGCGCAGCGGCCTGGTCTCAGCCGATCATCACGGCGCCGCCGTTGACCGACAGGATCTGGCCGTGCAGGTAGCTCGCGAGGTCGGAGGCGAGGAACGCGATCGGGCCGGCGATCTCGCCGGGCGTGCCGGGGCGGCCGAGCGGGATGGCGTGCCGGATCGTGTCGCCCGTCGCGCCGTCGAGCGCGGCGCGGCTCATCTCGGTCATCACCCAGCCGGGCGCCACGCAGTTGACGCGCACGCCGCGCGGCCCGAGCTCGGCGCCGAGCGATTTCGTGAGCGCGATGACCGCGCCCTTGCTCGCCGCGTAGTGGCTGTGGAAGGGCTCGCCGCGCTGACCGGCGGTCGACGCCACCAGCACGATCGAGCCGCGCCCGCGCGCGACCATGCGCCGGGCGGCCTCGCTCACGAGCGCGCGCACCGCGCCGAGGTTGGTGTCGAGCATCTCGTCCCACTGCTCGGCGCTCATCGACTCGATCGCCGCGCGCTTCCAGATGCCGTGGTTCGCCACCAGCACGTCGAGCGGGCCGAGCGCCTCCTCGGCGCGCGCCACCAGCCGCTCCGCCTCGCCGCGCTTGGCGAGATCGGCGCCCAGCACCACCCCGGCTCCGCCCATCTGCCCGAGCGTCTCCTTGGCCGCAGCCTCGTCGCGGCCGTAGGCGACGGCGACGCGCGCCCCGAGCCGCGCCATGAGCAGCGCGGTGTGGCGGCCGATGCCGCGGCTCGCGCCGGTGACGAGCGCGTTCTGGCCTGTGAGAGTCAGCACGCGAGCCACGCTATCCGCGGGCGGCGGGCCCGTCAAGGCACCGACTGCCGCTAGAATCCCTGCGTGGCGTTCATCACGTTCGAGGGCATCGAGGGCTGCGGCAAGAGCACGCAGGTGCGGCTCCTGGCCGCGCGGCTCGGGCCCCGGGCCCTCGAGACGCGCGAGCCCGGAGGCACCACGATCGGCCAGGCCGTGCGCGGGATCGTGCTCGACCCGCAGACCCGCGGCCTCGCGCCGATGGCCGAGCTGCTGCTCTACTTCGCCGACCGCGCCCAGCACGTCGCGGAGGTGATCCGGCCCGCGCTCGCGGACGGCCGCATCGTGCTCTGCGACCGCCACGTCGAGTCGAGCCTGGCGTACCAGGGCTACGGGCGCGGCCTGCCGCTCGACGCGATCCGCGCGCTCGGCACGCTCGCGACCGGGGGCCTGCGGCCCGACGCGATCGTGCTGCTCGACGTCCCCGTGGCGCTGGGGCTGCAGCGGGCGAGCCGGCGCGGCGCCCAGGACCGGCTCGAGGCGGAGGACCTCGCCTTCCACGAGCGGGTGCGCGCCGGTTACGACGCGCTCGCCGCTCTCGGAGCCGGAGCGCTGGCTGCGCGTCGACGCCCGCGGGGCCGCCGAGGACGTCATCGAGGCGGTCTGGCGCGGGCTGGCGCGGCGCGGGCTGATCCAGGGAGCGGCGGCTTGAGGCTCGCGGACGTCCGCGGCCACGACCGCGTGCGCGCGGTCCTCGGCCGCGCGCTCGAACGGGATCGGCTGCCGCCGGCACTTCTGCTGGACGGGCCCGACGGCGTGGGCAAGCGCACGCTGGCGCTCGCCGTGGCCCAGGCGGCGCTCTGCGAGCGGGCGCCGCTCGCCGAGCCGTGCGGCGAATGCCTGGCCTGCCGCAAGGTCGGGAGCGCTCTGCGCGCCGAGCGCCTCGCCGAGATGCGGCTCGAGGCCGATCGCCATCCGGACGAGGACCTCTGGCGCAACTTCCGGCTGCATCCCGACCTGGTGCTCGCCGAGGGCTGGTGGCTCACGCGCACGGGGCGCCCGCGCAGCGAGCCCGAGATCCGCGTCGACCAGGTGCGCGAGCTGGTGCGCGAGATCGCGGGCACCCCCTTCGAGGCGCGGCGCCGGGTGTTCGTGATCGACGACGCCCACACGATGAACGACTCGGCGCAGAACGCGCTCTTGAAGAGCCTGGAGGAGCCGGCTTCCCGCTCGCACGTGATCCTGGTCTCGTCGGCGGCCACGGGGCTGCGTCCCACGATCCGCTCGCGCTGCCAGCGCCTGCGCTTCGGGCCGCTGCCGCGCGCGATCGTGAGCGAGCTGCTGCAGCGCGAGCGCGGCCTCGACGGCCCGGCCGCGGAGCTGCAGGCCGCGCTGGCCGGCGGCAGCCTGGCGGCGGCGCTCTCGCACGATCCGGGCAGCGAGCTGCGCACGCGCGACGAGCTCGTCGCGATCCTCGAGCGCGTGTCCGGCGCCGACGCGCTCGCGCGCATGGAGGCGGCCGAGGCGCTCGAGCAGTCGGAGGATCTCTCGTCGCTCCTCACCACGCTGCGATCGCTGCTGCGCGACCTGGCGGCGCTCCGCGCGGGGGCCGCGCCCCAGGCGCTCCTCAACCCCGACCGCGCCGATCGCCTCGCGGCGCTCGCGGCGGGGCCGCTCGGGGAGCGCGCGATCCCGCTGGCGAGCGAGGCCGAGGACGCCCGCGAGGCGCTCAGGGGCTTCACGGCCAAGCTGCTGACCTTCGACCGGCTGGTGAACGCGCTCGCCGGGGATTGAGCCTCGCCTTCCCCAAGGGGGGAAGCCGAGGCTCTTCACCTCGCTCGCGCTCGGGGTTGAGCCTTGCGCCGGGCGGAACCCGTGTGCTACCTAGTTCGCGGGGGAGGCGGGAGATGAACCGCAAGCTGATCCGTCCGGACCTGCGGGACTCGAGGGAGCGTCGTGACTCCGAGCTCACCAGCAAGCAGCTGCACCGGCGGCGCTCGATCCCGCCCGACGAGACGAACGCCGAGTCCAACTACTACCTGAAGCAGATGGCCGCCCACACGCGCATGGTCATCGTGCTGACGGACGGCGAGGAGCTGCGCGGCACGATCGAGTGGTACGACAAGGACGCGCTCAAGGTGCACCGAGCCGACGCGCCGAACCTGCTGCTGATGAAGGACAGCGTCAAGTACATGTACAAGGAAGAGGACGAGCGCGGCCGGAGGGACGACCGGGCGGACGCGTGAGCCGCCGCCTCGCGGCTGGCGCTCACCGTCGGCGACCCTGCCGGGATCGGGCCGGAGATCGTGCTCAAGGCGCTCGCGTCCGCGAGCTGCCCGCCGGCGGAATGGGTGGTCTACGGGCCGCTCGCGCTCCTCGAGGAACGCTCGCGGCGGTTCAGCCTGCCCGCTGCCGCGACACTCGCGGCCGCGGCCGTGGACGTCGAGACGGCTCCCGTGGCGCTCGGGGTGGTCTCGGCCGAGGCAGGGCGAGCGGCCGCCGCGGCCGTCCAGGCGGCGGTTGCGGACGCGCTCGCCGGCCGCGTGGCGGGGATCGTCACGGCGCCGCTTCACAAGGAGTCCCTGCGGGCCGCCGGCCATCCCTGGCCCGGGCACACCGAGCTCCTGGCCGAAGCCGCGGGCGTCTCGGACGTGGCGATGCTGTTCGTCGGCGGCGGGCTGCGGGTGGCGCTCCTGACGATCCACCGCTCGCTCCGCTCGGTGCCCGACGCCGTGACGCGGGCGGAGACGGAGCGCATCGTGCGCCTCGTCCACCGCGAGCTGCCGCGGCTCGGAGCGAACGCAGCGGCGGATCGCGGTCTGCGGCGTGAACCCGCACGCGGGCGAGCACGGGCTCTTCGGATGCGAAGACGAGGAGGTGCTGCGCCCCGCCGTCGAGGCGCTGCGGGCCGAAGGCCTCTCGGTCACCGGGCCGCTGCCGGCCGACACCGTTTTCGTGCGCGCCGTGCAGGGCGAGTTCGACGCGGTGGTGGCCGCCTATCACGACCAGGGCCTGGTGCCGGTGAAGCTCCTGGCTTTCGGTCGCGCCGTGAACGTGACGCTGGGGCTGCCGTTCGTGCGCACGTCCGTCGACCACGGCACGGCGTTCGACATCGCCGCACTCGGCCGCGCCGACCCCGGGAGCCTGCTCGCCGCAATGACGCTGGCGGTCGAGCTCGCGTCCGTCAGCTCAGCTGCAGGATGATCCCGTCGGGGTCCTTGAAATAGACCCGCTCGGAGCCCGCGGGATTGTGGGGATCGAGGCCGTGCTCGCGCAGGACGCGCACGCGGTCTTCGATGCTGCGGGCGGCTGTCGAGTGGAAGCTGACGTGGTCGACGCCGGACGCGGTCGGGGGAAAGCCCGTGCTCACCGCCCCGGGGCCGAAGAGCGCGATCCAGTCGGCGCCCACGTCCAGGAAGACGGCGCTCGGCGACTGGCTGCGCACGGTGGCCCCGAGGTGCCTGTAATGGGGTCAGGTCTTGAATTGTGCCCCTGGGGGCGATGCACGATTCAAGACCTGACCCCTTCCTTGACCCAGGGGTCCGCTCTGCGACAGCATAGGCGAAATAAAAGCGAAAGCATGCGCGTCGAGCTCCATGCCGCCTCGGCCTTCTCGTTCCTGCGCGGATCGTCGCTGCCCGAGGACCTCGTGGAGCGCGCCGCCGAGCTGGGGTACGACGCCGTGGCGCTCGTCGACCGCGACGGCCTCGCGGGCGCGCCGCGCTTCTTCAAGGCCGCGAAGGCGCGCGGGATCCGGCCGCTGGTCGGGGCGGAGCTGAGCCTCGACGGGGGAGGTGTGCTTCCGCTCCTCGTCGAGACGCAGCGGGGGTACAGGAATCTGAGCCGGCTGATCACGCGGATGAAGGACGGCGTCCCGAAAGGCGAGGGCCGGCTCCGCTTCGAGATGCTCGCGGGCCTCGAGGCCGGGCTCTTCGCCCTGCCGGGAGTCGAGACGCTCCAGCCGGAAGGCGGCAGCGCGCTCGACACCGACCGCCTGGCGCGGATCGTGGAAGCTTTCGGGCCGGGCCGTGTCTTCCTCGACGTGCAGCGCCACAGGCGCCGCGAGCAGGAAGCCGCCAACCAGGCGCTTCTCGACCTCGCCGACGCGCTCGGGCTCCAGGCCGTGGCGACGAACGGCGTGCGCCACGCGACCGCGGCGCGGCGGGCGCTCCAGGACGTGCTCACCTGCATCCGCGAGAAGCGCACGCTCGCGAACGCGGGGCGCCTGCTGGCGCAGAACGCCGAGCGCCATCTCAAGTCCCCGAAGGCGATGGCGGCGCTCTTCGCCGACCGCAGCGACCTGCTCCGCAACGCGGAGGAGCTCGCCGAGCGGCTGTCGTTCACGCTCGCAGACCTCGGCTACCGCTTCCCGGACTACCCGGTGCCGGCGGGCGAGTCGCAGTTCTCGTTCCTGCGCCAGGCGACCGAGCAGGGCGCGCGCGAGCGCTACCGGCCGTACCACGAGAAGGCGCGCCGCCAGATCGAGCACGAGCTCGCGCTCATCGGCAAGCTCGAGCTCGCCGGCTACTTCCTGATCGTGTGGGACCTCGTGAACTTCTGCCGCCGCGAGGGGATCCTGGTCCAGGGCCGCGGCTCGGCGGCCAACAGCGCCGTCTGCTACAGCCTCGGCATCACCGCCGTCGATCCCGTGGGGATGGAGCTGCTCTTCGAGCGCTTCTTGTCCGAGGAGCGCGGCGAGTGGCCCGACATCGACCTCGACCTGCCGAGCGGCGACCAGCGCGAGCGGGTGATCCAGTACGTCTACACGCGCTACGGCGCCGCCGGCGCGGCGATGACCGCGAACGTGATCACCTACCGCGACAGGAGCGCCTCGCGCGAGATCGGCAAGGTGCTCGGGATCCCGCAGGACGAGCTGGACCAGCTCGCCCGGCACATGCGGCGCTTCGAGTACGTCGACCCCAGGCGACACGCTCGAGTCGCGGCTGGCGCGCGCCGGCTGCGGGCCAGGCCGACCGGCGGGTCGCGCTCTTCGCGCGCCTCTTCCAGGAGATCCAGGACCTGCCGCGGCACCTGGGCCAGCACTCGGGCGGGATGGTGATCGCGCAGGGACGGCTCGACGAGGTGGTGCCGCTCGAGCCCGCCAGCATGCCGGGACGCGTGATCGTGCAGTGGGACAAGGACGACTGCGCCGACCTCGGGCATCATCAAGGTGGACCTGCTCGGGCTCGGGATGATGGCGGCGCTCGAGGACGCGCTCGCGATGCTCGCGGCGGGAGCAGGTGACGATCGACCTCGCGCACCTGCCGCCCGACGACCCGAAGGTCTACGGGATGCTGCAGCGCGGCCGACACCGTGGGCCTCTTCCAGGTCGAGAGCCGCGCGCAGATGGCGACGCTGCCGCGCATGAAGCCCGAGCGCTTCTACGACCTGGTGGTGGAGGTGGCGATCATCCGCCCCGGGCCGATCGTGGGGAAGATGGTGCACCCGTACCTCGACCGCCGGAACGGGCGCGAGCCGGTCTCGTACCTGCACCCGTCGCTCGAGCCGATCCTGAAGCGCACGCTCGGGGTGCCGCTCTTCCAGGAGCAGCTGCTGCGGATCGCGATGGTCGCGGCCGGCTTCACGGGCGGCGAGGCCGAGGAGCTGCGGCGCGCGATGGGCTTCAAGCGCTCGGAGAAGCGCATGAAGGCGATCGAGGCGCGGCTGCGCTCGGGGATGGCCGAGCGCGGCATCACGGGCGAGGCCGCGGACGACGGTCGTGCGCTCGATCTCCTCGTTCGCGCTCTACGGCTTTCCCGAGTCGCACGCGGCGAGCTTCGCGCTCATCGCCTACGCGAGCGCGTACCTGAAGACGCACCACCCGGCCGCGTTCGTGTGCGCGCTCCTCAACAACCAGCCGATGGGCTTCTACCACCCGTTCACGCTCGTGAAGGACGCGCAGCGCCACGGCGTGCGCTTCCGGCCGGTGGACGTGACGAGGAGCGGCAGGCGCTGCGCGCTGGAGCAGGGCGAGGTGCGGCTGGGGCTCGGCTACGTGCGGGGCCTGCGCGAGGCCGCGGCGTCGCGCATCGAGGAGGAGCGGGCGCGCGCGGCCTTCGGCTCGCTACAGGACTTCGTCGACCGCACCGGCCTGAAGCGCGACGAGCAGCGGCGCCTCGCCGAGGTGGGCGCGCTCAACGCCTTCGGCCTCACGCGCCGGAGCGCGCTCTGGCAGGTGGAGAAGGCGGGCCGCCCGCGCGGGCCGCTCTTCCGCGAGGTCGAGCCGGACGACGCCTCGCCGCGTGCCCGAGATGGACGCTGGCCGAGCGGCTCACGAGCGACCTCGCCGGCACGGGCGTGAGCGTCGGGCGCCACCCGGTCTCGTTCTACCGCCAGGAGCTCTTCGAGCGGGGGGTGCGCCGTGCCGCCGACCTGCCGCGCCTCGCGGACGGGGACTTCGTGCGCGTCGCCGGCGCCGTGATCTGCCGCCAGCGGCCGGGCACGGCCAAGGGCTTCATGTTCCTGACGCTCGAGGACGAGACCGGGCTCGTCAACGCGATCGTGAGGCCCGACCTCTTCGACCGCGAGCACAAGACGCTGGTGGGGGCCGCGTTCATGGAGATCGACGGCGTGCTGCAGGCGACGGACGGGCTCTCGGTGCGAGCCGTCGCGGTGCGGCCGGCCCTGGCCGGGGCGCCTGCCACCCCGGCCAGGGAATTCCATTAGATCAGGGGGGACGCTCCGCCGCGTCCCCCCTCCAACCCCCCCGCTCGCTTCGCCCGAGTGAATCGGGCTTCGCTCGCAGTCGGTTGCTCGTTGCTCCTACTTAGTGCGGCTCATGGCGGTGACGACGTCCTTGTCGCCCTGCTTCTGGACCTGGAGCCTCACGCGGTCGCCGGCCTTGTAGCTCTTGAGCAGGGTCTTGGGCTCGACCCAGTACGTTTGACGTCCGGTCGCGGTCTGCACCTCGATCTGGCCCACGTTCGCGTCGACGGCGGTGATGACCGCGGTCTGCACGCCTGGCGGGTCCGCCGGCTTGTTCTCGGGCTTGCCCGGCTCGAAGCCCACCTCGGCCACCTCGAACTTCACGATCTCCTTCGTGTCCGCGTTGAAGGTGAAGTGCACGTACATCGGCGCGACCAGGTCCTGGAGCTTCGGGTTCGGGAAGGAGCTCGTCTTGTCGTTGAACTCCACGACCGCAGTGCGCGAGACGGGCCAGGTCCTCTCGCGGCCCTGCGGGTCCTTGAGCCGCACCTGCATCGCGTTCCAGTCGACGGCGAGGATGTTGCCCCGCTCCTTGTGCAGGTTCTGGGCGAACGCCGGCGGAGCGACGGTTGCGGCGGCGAGCAAGATCAAACCTGCCTTCGATTGCCACTTCATCTCTCGATTCCTCCTCATGCCGCGTCCGGGCCGAGCGGCCCCGGCGAGGCGATCCCTGAAGTCAGTCTAGCAGTCCGTCCGCCGCGCCTCACGTGTAAGTTCTGCACGCGGCTTCGCCTCTTTTGTGCGCGTCCGAACGATGGAGTAGGCTCCGGCGTCCCATGCGCCAGGCGAAGGGAATGCGCCCGCCGATCGAGTCGAAGGTCGGCGCGCAAGCGCCCCGCAAGTCGGCGCGCGACGGCGAGGGCCGACCGAGCTGCGCCCCTCGACATGTCGCCGGGCCAGTACATCGTCAAGGTCGATCGCGCGACGGGCGAGCCGCTCGAAGGTCCCATCGAGCCGAGCGATCTGCTGGTCCACGCGCACCGCGACCGTCACCCGGCCGAGATCGCCGCGCAGTTCCTCGCGAGCCGGCTGATCCACGTCACGGGCAACGAGGGCCTGGTCAAGCTCGGCCTGAAAGGCATCGAGCGGATCGGCTCGAGCGTGGGACGCACGGTCGCGGGCGTCACCGGGAATCCCGCCGACGCGACGCGCGTCGCACGCCTGCTCGGCGTGAGGACCCGCGACTACGCCTTCCAGTTCCGCGAGCCGACCCAGCTCTCCGAGCGCGAGGTGAAGGCGCGTGTCGCGGACCTGCAGAAGCAGGCGCGCGCGCGGCTCGCGGCGCTCGGCAAGCGCCCGCGCCTGCGCGTGCTGCTGACGGGAGCGACCGGGTTCCTCGGCAAGGAGCTCCTGGCGCAGGCGGCCGCGCACCCGCACGTCGACGAGGTCGTCTGCGTCGTGCGGAAGGAGACGATCCGCGACCGCAAGACGAAGCAGATCGTGAAGGTGCTCTCGGCGCGCGAGCGCGGGGCGCTCCTGCTGAAGCGGCTGCACGTGACGGGGAAGCTGGCCGCGCGCTTTCGCTTCGTGGAGGGCGACGTCGAGCAGCCGGACTTCGGGATCGAGGCCCCCGAGCTGGAGCGGCTCCGGCGCGAGCTGACGCACGTGGTCCACTGCGCCGCGAGCGTCTCCTTCGACGACCCCTACGAGAGCTCGTTCCGCTCCAACGTGCTCGGCTGCAGGAACGCGCTCGCGTTCTCGAAGCAGGTCCAGGCGGCGCCCGGCTCGCGCTTCGTGGCGCACGTGGCGATCGAGACGTCGTACATCCACGGCCGCCGCAAGCGCACGATCGCGCAGGAGCACGCGCTCGTCTTCCCGCGCCACTTCTACAACAACTACTACGAGCTCACGAAGGCGATGGCGTCGATCGAGACCGACCGCGCTCTCGTGCAGGACGGGCTGCGCGTGACGCAGCTGCTGCCCTCGATCGTGATCGGCCACGCGCGCACCGGGAACAACCGGGGCGACACCAAGGTGCTGAACGCGCCGGTGAACGCGTTCGGCCGCGCCCAGGAGGCGATGGCGGAGCTGGGGCGCGAGCCGATCGACCGGCTGAAGACGCTGCTCGCGACCCACATCGCGACGAGCTTCCCGGCCGATCGCTCGGCGGAGATCAACCTGGTGCCGGTCGACCGCGTGGCGGCCGGCATCCTGGCGGCGCTCACGGCGCCGGAGGCGATCGGGGCGCGGATCCACCTCGCGACCGACAACCGGATCCGCTCCGAGGAGATCTGCCGGATCGCGGAGGAGGAGATCGGGCGTGAAGGTGCGCCTCGCGGACCCGACGCTCTCGCGCAACGTGACGCTGCCGCTCTACAAGGCCGTGCTGGTGGCGGCCGGCGACCAGAAGCTCGCGAACGTGGTCGAGAAGCTCGGCACGATCTTCGGCGTCTACGGCGAGTGGGGCCAGCCGATCCACGACGTCGGCAACGACGTGCGCTTGCTGGGGCTGCCGATCCGGCGGCCGGAGACGGCCGCCGGCTTCAGGATGCTCTGCCGCCACAACAAGTACGTCCAGGAGTTCGCGAAGGTGCGCGACCTCGACGAGATCGCGCGGCGCGAGCGGGTCTGGGAGCAGGCGATCGACGCGATCGAGTACGAGACGGGGCGCCAGGTGGCCGGCATCCCGCCGCGCGAGTTCCGCCAGCTGCTGGGCGAGAAGATCGAGCTCGCATCCTTCAAGGAGCGCTGAGCGCGGCTGGCGCGCGCCGCGGGCGCGGCGTATCCTCGGGCCTGCCGCCGGCCGTTGCGCGTGGCGCCGGCAGAAGGGAGCCCCGCATGTCAGAAGACACCGGCTTTCTGAACCGCCTGCGCGAGCGCGGCCAGGAGTACCTCACGCAGGTCTCGGCCGAGCTCAGCCAGAACCCCCGCTTCATGCAGGCCGTGGCCGGCGCGATGCGCGGCAAGGAGAAGCTCGAGGAGGCGGTGGGGCGGGTGCTCCGGCAGATGAACGTGCCGACGCGCAGCGAGCTGAAGCGTGCCGTCGCGCGCATCGACGCGCTCGAGAAGCAGCTCGCGGCGCGCAGCGCGCGCTCGTCCCAAGGCCGCGTCGAGCCGCAAGAAGGCTCGCAAGCCGTCGCGCAAGGCGGCCGGGTAGCCGCGTGGCGCGGATCGCGCTCACCGGGACGGCTTCGTTCCTGGGCGGGCGGCTGCTGCGCCGGCTGGTCGCGGCGCGCGGCGCGGACGCGGTGCTGGCCGTCGACATCACGCCTCCGCCGACGACGCTCCCGGGCGTGCGCCACCGCATGCTGGACCTGACGCTGCCGGGCGCGGACCGCAGGCTCGTGGAGGTGTTCCGCGAGGAGGGTGTCGACACGGTGTTCCACGCCGCGTTCTTCACGACGCCGCGGCGCGACACCAGCTACGCGCACGAGCTCGAGTCGATCGGCACGCTCCACCTCGCGGCGGCCGCCGCGGCTGCCGGCGTGCGGCACCTGGTGATGCGCTCGTTCACGGCCGTCTACGGCGCGCGCGGGCAGAACCCGAGCTTCCTCACCGAGGAGAAGCGGCCGGACTCGGGCTCGCGCCTCGGCTGGCTGCGCGACAAGGCGGAGGCGGAGGAGCACGCGTTCTCGTTCGCGCGCCGCTACCCCGGCCTCGGCGTGACCGTGCTGCGCTTCGCGACGCTGCTCGGCCCGGGTGTCCATACCTTCTACACGCGTCTGCTGAGCAAGCGCGCGGTGGCCGTGCTGCTCGGCTACGACCCGCTGCTGCAGCTGCTTCATCCCGACGACGCGCTCGACGCGGCGATGCTCGCGCTCGAGCACGGGCCGGCGCAGGTCGTGAACGTCGTGCCGCGGACGGCGATGACGCTCCTGACCGCGCTCCACCTGGCCGACAAGGTGACGCTGCCCGTGCCGCACCCGGCCGCCTATCCGCTCGCGGAGCTCTGGTGGGGCGCGGGTGTGGGAGAGGCGCCCGGCGGCTTCCTCGACTACGCGCGCTTCCCGTTCGTGGCGGACGGCGCGAAGGCGCGGAGGACGCTCGGCTTCGAGGCGCGCCATTCGAGCCGCGAGGCGCTCGAGGCGTTCCTGGCCTATCGCTATCCCGAGGCGCGCCGACCGGCTCCCGAAAAGCCCGCGGTGTCCGAGGCCGACGCGCGCGAGCTCGGCGCATGAGCGAGACGGCAAAGGTGGTCCCGATCGCCCGTGGGCGCCGGCAGGCGACGCGGCCGAAGCCGAAGGCCGCGGCGGGCGCGCTCGAGCAGCGGGTCCACGAGCTCGAGCGCGAGCTGCGCGGCGAGCGTGAGGCGAAGCGCGCGGACAGCCTCCTGGTGGCGCTCGCGCGCGCCGTGAGCTCGGGCGCGGGCGCACTCGACTGGGCGAGCCTCGGCCGGCTTCAGCGCGCGCTCTACTTCGCCTGGCATTCCGAGGAGACGGACGCCTACGGCGCCGATGCGCGCTTCGCCGAGACGCTGGAGCCCTTCCTCGAGTTCCTCTACGCGATGTGGTGGCGCGTCGAGGCCACGGGCACCGAGCACGTGCCGGCGCGCGGGGCCGGGCTGGTCGTGGCGAACCACTCGGGTGTCCTGCCCTACGACGGCGCTCATGGTGCAGCTCGCGATCAAGCACGAGCACCCGGCGCGGCGGCTCTGCCGCATGCTGGCGCTCGACATGTTCGCGCTGCTGCCGATGCTGGCGCCGATGCTCAGCAAGTCCGGATCGGTCCGCGCGAGCCCCGAGAACGCCGAGCGCCTGCTGCGCGAGGGCGAGCTGCTGGGCGTCTTTCCCGAGGGCGTCAAGGGCGTCGGCAAGCGCTTCCGCGAGCGCTACAAGCTCGCGCGCTTCGGCCGCGGCGGCTTCGTGCGCGTGGCGCTGCGCACCGGGACGCCGATCATCCCGTGCGCGATCGTCGGCGCCGAGGAGATCCACCCGGTGCTGGGGAAGGCCGACTGGCTCGGCCGCCCGTTCGGCCTGCCGTACTTCCCGCTGACGCCGACCTTCCCCTGGCTCGGGCCGCTCGGGCTCGCTGCCGCTGCCGACGAAGTGGTCGATCGACTTCGGCGAGCCGATCGACCTCGCGCGAGCACGGGCCGGAGGGAGCCGAGGACCCGATCCTGGTGAACCGCATCGCCGAGAGCGTGCGGGAGACGATCCAGCGGATGGTCGACGGGCGCCTCGCGCGGCGCCGCTCGATCTGGTTCGGCTAGGAGCGGCGCGCCGGAGAGCCGCGACTCCAGCCGGTCGAGCGCGGCCTCGAGCGTGCGCGCGAGCCGCGAGCGGCGCGAGCGCGGGGCACCGGCTCGTCGGGCGCACAGGCGCGGGTCGCGCAGCGCGATCCCGTGCTTCGCGAACAGCCGGCGATGGCGGGCGGCGTTCGCCCGGAAGAACGCGAGCGCCGTGCGATAGCCGTGCTCCGCCACCACGCGCCGCGCGCTCGTGCGCATGATGTGGTAGCCGAACATGCGCATGTCGTCGCGCGTCGGCTGCAGCAGCAGGATGTCGACCTCGGGGTGCTCGCGCGAGTAGCGCTCCATGCCGTAGGCCATGCGGCCGTGCAGCATGATGCGCATCACCTGGTCGAGCACCCAGGTCACGCCGCGGTTGCTCAGATGCCCGGCGAGCTCGCCGTTCTCGGTGTCGTTCAGGTACGGCACGATCGGGTTGATGCAGATCACGAGCCTGGCGCCGGACTGGATCGCGAGGTTGATGTGCGCGGTCTTGCGAACGCCGCCGTCCACGTAGTCGCGTCCCTGGATGCGGACGGGCCGGTAGAGCCCCGGCAGCGCGGTCGATGCCGCGACCGCCTTCGAGATCGCGACGTCGCGGTGGCGCTTGCGGCCGAAGGCGACCGGCTCGCCGCTGTCGAGGTCGACGGCGACCACGTTGAGCTCGCGCCGCAGCCGCGCGAAGCGGTCGGCGCCGAGCCGCGCGCGGAACACGCGCTCCAGGTACTCCTGGATCCCCGCCGTCGAGAGCAGGCCGGCCGGCAGCAGCTCGAACAGCGACCAGGCGAGGTCGCTCCAGCCGCGCCCGTCGCCGGAGAGGCTCGTCCGCAAAGCACCTGCCAGCACGCGCGGCGCCCGGCCGAAGCGGCCTACGAGGTCGGGGGCGCTCCAGCGGAAGAGGTCCGCGAAGGGGGCGCCCAGCGAGCCGCGGCTCGGGAGCACCGCCTCGTCGTACATCTCGCGCGGCGAGACGCCCGCCGCGAGCAGCGAGGCCACGAACGCGCCGCCCGAGATGCCCACGTACAGGTCGAGCTCGCCGAGCTCGCCGCCCAGCAGCTCGTCGAGCGCGCGCAGGCAGCCGATCTCGTAGACGGCTCCCGTCACGCCGCCTCCGGCGCAGACGAGGGCTATCTTCGAGCGGCGCGCGCGCGACGGGCGGTGAGCCCCGGCCGTCGCACGCCGTCCTCGGGAGGCGTTCGGCATTCGCGGCCGCCGCGTCAGCGGGCGCGGATGGTGTCGATCCGGCTCGAGAGCCGCCCCACGCGGCGCGACAGCTCCTGGACCTCGCGGCGGGTGGGGATGTTGAGCGCGGCGAGCGCTCGGGCGACGGCGTCGTCCGCCACGCGCGCCACGGCGTTTCGCTCCTGGTGCGCGCGCTTCGAAAGCTCGGCCAGCCGGACCTCGACGCGCTTGCGGGCCTTGCGGCCCTCGCGATCGAGGCGGCTCCTCCAGAGCTCGGCGCGGTGCGCCAGCTGCTTCGTGTCGATGCCGCGGCGGCGGGCGAACGCCGCCACGCGCTTGCCAAGGACGCCTTCCGCCGAGCGGATGGCCTGCCGGGCGTCCTTCCAGGTCGTCTCGAACTGCGTCGCCGCTCGTGCGCGGGCGGGCGTACGGGCTCTTCTTGCGTGCCATCGTGCTTCTCCTCACTTGTGTGGCCGTCGGGAGCGGGCTCCGCGGCGGCGTGCGGTCTTCTTCGGGCGTGCGGCCTTCTTCGGCGCTTCCGGCTCCATGTAGGCCTCGATCCGTCCGCGCAGCGCGCCGATCGAGCGCTCCGCGGCTTCCTCGCCGCGCGAGAGCAGGCCGCGCAGCCGCGACTCGACGCCGGACTGGGCGTCGCTCACCAGGCGATGCACGAGCTGGCCGAGCTCGTGGCGCAGGGCGACGGCGTCGTCGAGGCTCAGCCGCCCGCGCCCGAGCAGGCCCGCGACGAGCCGCTCGGCCTCGCTGCGGGCGCGGCCGGCCGCCTCCTCGGGCCCGGGCCACTCACCGCCGAGCGCCTTCGGCGCGGCGGCGATCCGGATGAGCCGCGTCAGCACCTGGCGGGGGAGGCGGCTCGCGCCCTGGCGGATGCCGTCGAGCAGCGCCTGCGCCAGCGTCAGGTTGGTGAGGTCGTCGCCCGTCTTCTGGTCGAGGACCTCGACCTCCTGGCCCCGGGCGACGAGAGCCGCGAGCTCGGCGAGCGTCACGTAGCGGCCCGCGGCCGCGTCGTAGAGCTTGCGGTTGCCGTAGCGCTTGATCGTGCGCGGGGCGTCCTTCCGGGTCACGCGGCCACTATAACGCACTGCGTCAATAGTTGGCAAGAACTAACGCAGTGCGGCATCGAGAGGCGCCGCCCGGGGCTTCAGGCGCGGGTGTCGAGTCGCAGCGAGACGGCTTCGATCGGGGTCTGCCGCTGGCGGCGACGGGAGCGTACGAGCGCCGCCCCGAAGAGGAGCCCGAGCGCGAGCGCGAGGAAGAGCAGGAAGCCGGCCAGGCGGAAGGAGCCCAGCACCACCCCGGTCAGGTCGAAGACGGGCTTCTGGACCTTGATCCAGGTGACGGCCGGCTCGAGCAGGAGGAAGACGCCGTGACTCATCGCCCTCGGGCCACTGTAGGCCGGCGGCCGGCATCGGTCAATTGCCGAGACGGCGTGCGGTCCAGGGCTTCGAGGTAGCCGCGCAGGCCGCGCAGCAGGCTGCGCGCCACGAGCTCGCGGTACTCCGGGGTCTTGAGGCGCTTCTCGTCCTCGGGGTGGGTCACGAAGGCGATCTCGGCGAGGATCGCGGGCATGTTGGCGCCGATCAGCACGTAGAAGGGCGCCGTGTGCACGCCGCGGTCGTTCGCCTCGTGCTGCTCGCCGGCGCCGCTCACCATGCTCTCCTGGATCGAGCTCGCGAGGTCGCGGCTCTCGTCGATCTTGCTGTTGAGCGTGATCGCCTTCACCAGGTTCTGCAGGTCCTTGAGCGTGGCCGGCGAGATCGCGTTCTCGCGCGCCGCGACCTGCTCGGCGTGCGGGCTCTTGGCGAAGTTCAGGTAGTAGGTCTCGATCCCGCTCGCGGTCGGGTTGCGGCTGGCGTTGGCGTGGATCGAGACGAAGAGGTCGGCTTCCTTCTGGTTCGCGATCGCCGTGCGCTCCTCGAGCGGCACGAACACGTCGGTCGAGCGGGTGAGGATCACGTCGGTCCTGAGCTCCTGGCGGACCAGGCGCTCGAGCCGCAGGGCCACGTCGAGCACCAGGTCCTTCTCCTGGAGCCCGCGGCGGCCGATCGTTCCGGGATCGTGGCCTCCGTGGCCGGCGTCGATCACGATCCGGCGCGCGGTGAGGCCGAGCTGGCGGGCGAGGCTGTAGTTGCCGGCGCGGTTGGCGGCCGGAGGCTCGGGCGCCGCGAGCGTCGGCGCGGGCGGAGCGGCGACGGTCGCCGCCGGCGGGGGCGGCGGGGGTAGCGCCGGTCGCCGTTCGAGTCGTCGGCGGAGGTGCGCCGCCAGGCAGACGGTCGACGCCCTTGATGTCGATCGGAGCGGCTGCCGCTCCGATCGGCGAGGGCTCCAGCATCGCGTCGACCCGTTGCGTGGGCGCTTCCTGAAGGGCACCGGATCCGGCCTGTGGCACGGCAGGCGCACCGGCCTCGGGCCTGCGTCCGGTAGCCGTCTGCGCTCCAGCGCGAGCGCGGCCGCGCACGTCGATCACGAGCCGGACCGGGTCGTCCAGCTGGAAGACCTGGTGCTCCCAGACGTCCTTGAAGTCGAGCACGACGCGCACGACGTCGTCCCGGTTCTGCGCGATGCGCACCTGCTCGAGCAGGCCGTCGCCGACGGGGAACGTGCGCTGGGCGAGGTTCGGGTGGAGCCGGGTGCCGACGAGGTCCACCCAGAGCCGGTCGGGGCCGTAGGCGCGGTCGGACTGGATCTCGACCTTGCGCTCGAGGTAGACGACGACGCGCGTCGTGGCCTCGCCGCTCCAGGCGCGCAGGTCGAAGACGCGCGCGAGGCCCGGCGGCGGCGTCTTGGGCAGCGGGCTCGCGGGCTCGCGCTCGCGCAGCAGCGCCTTGGCCTTGGCGGCCCGTTCTCCCTCGGGGTAGGTCTCGAGGTAGGCGCGCGCCGTCTCGACCACCTTGCGGCGGTCGCTGCCCTTGCGGGCCACCTCGACCGCGAACCAGAGCGCGTCGTCGCCCAGGCTGCTCGAGGGGTACTCCATCACCAGCGTGCGGTAGGCCGTGAGCGCGTCGTCGCGGTACTGCCGGGCCTGGAAGCGCTCGGCCATCTCGCGATAGAGCGAGCCGGCGGCGAGCAGCGCGTTGTCGCAGTAGCCGGAGCGGGGATAGCGCGCGACCACCTTGCGGTAGCGCACCACGACGGCTTCCCACTCCGAGCGCTGCGCCATCCGCTTCGCCGACGCCCGCAGCCGCGTCTCCGCCGCCTGCGCCTCGGCGTAGAGCGCGGCGTCAGGCCGCGAGCTCGGTGCGGCGGAGGAGCGCGCCGCGGCCGGAGCCGGGCGCGCCCTTCCTGGCGGCGCCGGCGGCGGGCGCCGCCACGAGCGCCGCGGCGGCGGCCAGGGCGAGCCCCGCGAGGGGCCTGCGGACTCGGGTCAACGCTGCCAGTTGTCCACCGTCTGGTAGTAGTCCTTCGCCACCAGGATCTCGCGCGCCTTCGCGCCGTCGGCCGGGCCGATGATGCCGTCGCGCTCCATCATGTCGACGAGCCTTCCCGCGCGCGAGAAGCCGATCCGGAAGCGGCGCTGCAGCATGCTGGTCGAGGCCTGGCCGCTCTGCACCACGAAGCGCGCGGCCTCGTCGAACAGCTCGTCGCGGTCGGTCACCTCGGCCGTCTCGCTGGACTTCTCGGGCTTGCCGACGTTGTCGTCGTAGCTCGGACGGCCCTGCTTGCGCAGGAACGACGTGAGCCGGGCGATCTCGTGCTCGGTGACGTAGGCGCCGTGCACGCGGATCAGCCGCGCGGAGCCGGGCGGCAGGAACAGCATGTCGCCGCGGCCGAGCAGCTGCTCGGCGCCGATCGAGTCGAGGATCGTGCGGCTGTCGACGCGCGCGGCCACGCGGAACGAGATGCGCGAGGGGAAGTTGGCCTTGATCAGGCCGGTGATCACGTCGACCGAGGGCCGCTGCGTGGCGAGGATCAGGTGGATCCCGACCGCGCGCGCCATCTGCGCGAGCCGCGTGATCGCCTCCTCGACGTCGTGCGAGGAGACCATCATCAGGTCCGCGAGCTCGTCGATCACGATCACCACGTAGTGCAGCGGCCGCAGCTCCTCGCCGTTCTCGTCGTCCCGCTCGGAGGTGCCGGCGCGGATGATGTTGTTGAACTGCTCGATGTTGCGCACGCCCTCCGAGGCCAGCATGCGGATGCGGCGCTCCATCTCGGCGACCGCCCACTTGAGCACGTTGGCGGCGACCTTGGGGTCGGTGACGACCGGGCGTCAGCAGGTGCGGGATGTCCTCGTACACGCCGAGCTCGAGCCGCTTGGGGTCGATCAGGATCATCCGCACCTCGTCCGGCGTGGAGCGGAACAGGATCGACGCGATCATGCAGTTGAGCCCGACGCTCTTGCCGGTGCCGGTCGAGCCGGCGATCAGCAGGTGCGGCATGGTCGCGAGGTCGGTCGCCCAGACGTCGCCGTTGACGGCCTTGCCGAGCCCGAGCGTGAGGCGGCCCGAGGCGCGCTTGAAGACCTCGGACTCCATCACCTCGCGCAGGTAGATCGTCTCGCGCACCTCGTTCGGGATCTCGATCCCGACGTTGCCCTTGCCGCTCACGCGGTCGATGCGGATCGACTCGGCCTCGAGCGCGAGCGCGAGGTCGTCGGCGAGCCCGACGATCTTCGAGTACTTGACGCCGGCGTCGGGCTTGAACTCGTACGTGGTGACGACGGGCCCGGGGTGGATCTCGCGCACGGTGCCCATCACGCCGAACTCGGCCGACTTGAGCTGCAGGATCTTGCCGCGCTCGAGCAGGCGGTCGTTGTCGAGGATGGCGCCGCCCTTGGCCGCGTCCAGGATCGTGAGCGGGGGCAGCGTGTAGCTGCCGCGCGTTTCGGGGGAGGGGGCGGCGGCCGCCTCCTGCGCGCGGCGGCGGCGCGAGCGCACGGGCTGCGTCTCGGTCGGCGAAACGCCTGGCTCGTCGCCTTCGCCGTCGGCGCCGGCGAAGGGCAGCGGCTTCTGCGCGGGGCGGCCCGTGATCGTGGCGGCCTGCAGCGGGAGGTCGTCCTCGCGCTCGGCTTCGCTCAGGGCGGCCTCGGCTTCGAGCTCCTCGCCGTTCGCCTTGACCACGCGGCGGATCCGCGGCAGGCCGCTCACGCCCTCGCGGGCGGCGGCGTGCTTGCGGATCACCTCGCGGCGCATCTTCTCCTTGCGCCGGCTCTCGCGGTAGTGCGTGAAGGCGGTCTGCAGCGCGCGCAGCCGCCCGCCGAGGCGGCCGCCCGTGCCCTTGAGCAGCGCCGAGAACGAGAACTGCGTCGAGAGGATGAGCGCGACGAAGAGGCCGGTCGCGGCCACGATGTAGGCGCCGGTGCGGCCGAAGTCCGCGACCAGCAGCGCGGCGAGCAGCTCGCCCGTCGCGCCGCCGGCGCGCACCGGCTCGCCCTCGAAGGGCACGGTGCCGAACGTGAGCGCGAGCAGGGCCGCGAGCATCAGCAGCAGGCAGACGTTGCCGACGGCCTTCGTGTAGGGCGCCTCGATCGGACGGCACCAGAAGAGCTTCCAGCCCGCGAGCCCGAGCGCGAGCGGCAGCAGCAGCGCCGCGACCCCGAACAGCTGCGGGATCAGCATCTCGGCCAGGAACGCGCCGAAGGGCCCGATGAAGTTGCGCGCGGAGCCGTCGGCGCCCGCCTTGAAGAACGGGGCGGGGTCGTGCGGGTCGAAGGTGGCGAGCGCGATCAGCAGCATCAGCGCGAGCGCGAAGGCCACGAGGCCCAGCAGCTCCGCACCGCGGTTCGATCTCGCTTCGGCGTGGGCAGCAATCATCGCGACTCTAGACCTCCATCACCACGGGGATCACCATCGGGCGGCGCTGCGTGCGCCGCTTGAAGAAACGCCGGAGCTCGTCGCGCACGCGCTCGCGCGTGAGCTCGGAGTCGAGCCGCTCCTCGACCGGGCGGCCGTCGATCGCCCCGGCCAGCAGCCGGCCCGCCTCGTCGGCCAGCTCGCGCGCGTGGTCGTCGTCCACGATGCCGCGCGTCACGATCTCGGGCGGCGACTCGAGCTTTCCGGTGCGCCGGCCGATCACGACGATCGGCACCACGATGCCCTCGGACGACAGGTGGCGGCGGTCGCGCACCACCACGTCCTCGATCTCCGAGGCGCCGCCGCGGTCGAGCAGGACGCGGCCGGCCTCGACGCGGGCCTCGCGGCGCGCGCCGCTCTCGCGAGACCGAGAGCACGTCGCCGTCCTCGGCCAGCAGCACGCGGTCGGCGGGAAGCCCCGCCTGCACGGCGAGCCGCTGGTGCTGGGCGAGCATGCGGTACTCGCCGTGCACGGGCACCAGGTAGCGCGGGCGCGTGCGCAGCAGCAGCTCGACGAGGTCGTCGCGGCTGCCGTGGCCCGAGACGTGGACCTTCGCGGTGCCCGGGTGGACGACGTCGCAGCCGAGGCGGAACAGGTTGCTGATGAGGCGCGAGACGCCGCGCTCGTTGCCCGGGATCGCCCGCGCGGACAGCACGACGGTGTCGCCGGGGCCGGCCGAGAGGTCGCGGTGCTCGCCGTGGCTGATCGTCGACAGCGCCGACAGCGGCTCGCCCTGGCTGCCCGAGACGAAGACGAGCGCGCGCGAGGCGAAGCCGTCGCGCAGCGACGCCGGATCGATCCGCGTCACGCCCGGCAGCCGCAAGAGGCCCAGCTCCAGCGCGGTCTCGGCGTTGTCCACCATGCGGCGGCCGAGGAACGCGACCGGGCGGCCCGCCTCGGCCGCGAGCCGCGCCACGGTCTCGATGCGCGCGATCGAGGTGGCGAAGCAGGAGACGAGCACGCGCCCGCGCGTCCGCGCCAGCGTCTCCTCGAACGCGGGCACGAGCGTGCTCTCGCCCGGCGTCGAGCCGGCCACTTCGACGTTCGTGCTGTCGGAGAGCAGGACCAGCACTCCGCGGTCGCCCCACTGCGACAGCGTCTCGAGATCCGTGCGGTCGGCGGGATCGGCCTGCGGGTCGAGCTTGAAGTCGCCGCTCGCGAGCACGACGCCGGCCGGCGTCTCGATCGCGAGCGCCAGGCTGTCGAGGACACTGTGCGCGACGCGGATCGGGTGGACGCGGAAGGGGCCGATCTCCACGGGCTCGCCGGGGCGGAGCGTCCGCAGATCCGCCTTGATCCCGCGCTCCACGAGTCGACGCCGCGTGAAGCCGAGCGTCAGCCGGCTGCCGTAGACGGGCACCGGGGCCGCCTGGAGCGCGTAGGAGAGCGCGCCGATGTGGTCCTCGTGCCCGTGCGTGAGCAGGATGCCGCGCACCCGGCCGCGGCGCTCGGCGAGGTACTCGAAGTCGGGAACGATCGAATCGACGCCCGGCATCTCCGCGGTGGGGAAGAGCATCCCCGCGTCGATCAGGAGCAGATGGTCCTCCCACTCCAGGACCAGGGCGTTCAGTCCGAACTCGCCCAGGCCGCCGAGCGGGATGAGACGAACGGCCTCCTTCGCCTCAGCCGGGCCTCGCTCCACTGCCTCGCTCCTCGTCGCCGTCGCTCGCCAACGCCGCCCAAAGGCGCGCCAGGTCCACAACCGATAGGGCCTCGGCGCGCTTCGACCCCTCAAGGTTGAGGAACCTCAAGTAATCCTTGAGGTTAGCATAGCTATCTTGAAGGTTGTTTTCAAGGGTCCTCCGACGCCTGGAAAACGCCTTCTGGAGGAAGCGTTCGAAGGCCGCGAGGTCGTCCACCTGGGCCCGGGGAGCGCTCAGAAAACGCGCCCGCAGCACGCGCCGAGCTGACCTTCGGGGGCGGGACGAAGCTCCCGGGCGGGAATCGCGCGGCGATCTCGACGTCGCAGGTGAGGCCGTAGAGCACCGACAGGATCCCGTACTCGCGCGAGCCGGGAGGAGACGCGATCCGCCGCGCGACCTCCTCCTGCAGCATCACGTGGAGGTCGCGCACGTGCCCGCGCAGCGCGAGGAAGCGGCGCATCAGCGGGCTGCTGACGTAGTACGGCAGGTTGCCGACCAGCCGGCCGCCTTCGCGGGACGAGCGCGCGGAGGTCGACCGCGAGCGCGTCGGCGCGGACGATCTCGACGTTCGCGGGCGCGTGCGCGGCGAGGGCGTCCGCGAGCCGCGCGTCGATCTCGACCGCGACCACGCGGGCCGCACGCCGCGCGAGCGGCAGCGTGAGCGCTCCCCGGCCCGGGCCGATCTCGAGGAACACCTCGTCCGCGGCCGGCGCGATCGCGCGCAGCAGCTTCTCGACCGACGCCTCGCGAAGGAAGTGCTGCCCGAGCCGCCGCGGCATGCGGCAGCGTAGCTCGAAATCGCGAAGCCGCGCGTGTTAGCCTGAGCGGGCTTGCCCGAGCTCAACGCGAAGGACCGGCTGCACGTCGCGTTCGTCACGCCCGAGATGGTGCCGTACGTCAAGACCGGCGGGCTGGCCGACGTCTCGGCCGCGCTGCCGAAGGCGCTCTGCCGGCTCGGCCACCAGGTCACCGTCGTGCTGCCGCGCTTCCGGGGGATCGCGTTTCCGCCGGGCGAGTTCGCGGGCTCGGTGCACGTGCCGGTCGACGGGATGGCGAGGAGCGCCGGCTTCTACAGGACGCGCACCGCGGCGGGCGTCGACGTCGTGTTCATCGAGTACCCGCCGTTCTACGACCGCGACCTGATCTACGGCGACTACGCCGACAACCGGCTGCGCTTCGCCTTCCTGGCGCGCGCGGCGCTCGAGTACTTCAGGAGCCGCGGCGAGCGGCCGAGCGTCTTCCACGCGCACGACTGGCAGTCGGGCCTCGTGCCGGTCTACCTGAAGGCCTTCTACTGGGACGACCCGACGCTGCACCGGACCGCCAGCGTCTTCACGATCCACAACGTCGCGTACCAGGGCCAGTTCGGCATGGACACGATCGGGGTGCTGGGCCTGCCCTGGAACCTCGGCAGCACCGACGCGCTCGAGTATCACGGCGCGGTCAGCTACCTGAAGGGCGGCACCGTCTTCTCCGAGCTCGTGAACACGGTCTCGCCGACCTACGCGCTCGAGATCCAGGGCCCCGAGCACTCGTTCGGCTTCGACGGCGTCGTGCGCTCCCGCGCGCGCGACGTGCTCGGGATCCTGAACGGCGTCGACTACGACGAGTGGGACCCGCGCGGCGATCCGCACATCGCGAAGACGTACTCGTCCGCGGATCTCGCCGGCAAGGCCGCGTGCAAGGCCGACCTGCTGCGCAGCTACGGGCTGCCCGAGTTCCCCGACCTGCCGCTCGTCGGGGTCACGTCGCGGCTCGTGTGGCAGAAGGGCTTCGACATCGTGGCGGGCGCCTGGTGGGACCTGCTGCAGCGGCCGCTGCGCATGGTGGTGCTGGGCACGGGGGACGCTTCCGTGCAGGAGGGGCTCCGCCACCTGCAGCAGCGCGATCCCGCTCGCTTCGCGGTGCGCTTCGGCTACGACGAGTCGCTCGCCCACAAGGTGATGGCGGGCTCCGACATGTTCCTGATGCCCTCGCGCACCGAGCCGTGCGGGCTCACGCAGATGTACGCGCTGCGCTACGGGACGATCCCGATCGTGCGCTCGACGGGCGGGCTCGTCGACACGGTCGAGCCCTTCGACGCCGCGCGCGGCAGCGGGACCGGCTTCCGCTTCGACACGCCCGACGGCACGGGGCTGCTGTGGGCGCTCGACCAGGCGCTCGCGGCGCATGGGCAGCGCGCGCGGCTGGAAGGCGCTGATGCGCCGGGCCATGGAGCGCGACTTTTCGTGGCAGAAGCAGGCGCAGAGCTACGTCGATCTCTACCGGCGCGCGATCGCGCGCGTGTAGCGTCCGCGAGGACGGACGCGACAAGCGCGCCGGGGTTCGGCTACGCTAGAAGCAACAAGAGGAGTGACGAACGGATGGCCGACAAGATCGCGACCTTCACCGACCAGAACTGGGGCGCCGACGTGCTCGCCGCGGACAAGCCGGTGCTCGTGGACTTCTGGGCCGAGTGGTGCGCTCCCTGCAAGGCGATGGTGCCCGACCTCGAAGCGGTCGCGTCCCAGTACGAGGGCCGCGTGCGCGTGGGCAAGCTCAACGTCGAGGAGAACGAGCAGGTGCCGTTCCAGTACGGCATCACGGCGATGCCGACGCTGCTGGTGCTGAAGGGCGGCAAGGTCGCCGAGCAGCGCGTCGGCAAGATGAGCCGCGAGCAGCTCGCGAAGCTGCTCGACTCCCACCTCTAGGCCGCGGCGGCCGCGCGGCCGCTCAGGCCATCGGCAGCTTGACGCCGCGCTCGCGCGCGACCGCGAGCGCCTTCTCGTAGCCGGCGTCGGCGTGGCGCATCACGCCGGTGCCCGGATCGGTCGTCAGCACGCGCTCGAGCCGCGGCGCCGCCTCGGGCGTGCCGTCCGCGACCACCACCATCCCGGCGTGGATCGAGTAGCCCATGCCGACGCCGCCGCCGTGGTGGACCGACACCCAGGTCGCGCCGGCGACCGCGTTCAGGAGCGCGTTCAGGATCGGCCAGTCGGCGACGGCGTCCGAGCCGTCGCGCATCGCCTCCGTCTCGCGATGGGGTGAGGCGACCGAGCCGGCGTCGAGGTGGTCGCGGCCGATCACGATCGGGGCCTTGACGCGTCCCGTCCGCACGAGCTCGTTGAACGACCAGCCCGAGCTTCGCCCGCTCGCCGTAGCCGAGCCAGCAGATGCGCGCCGGCAGGCCCTGCGGCGCGACGCGCTCGCGCGCGAGCCGGATCCAGCGGGCGAGCGCCGCGTCGTCGGGGAAGGTCTCGAGCACGGCGTCGTCGGTCGCGCGCAGGTCCTGCGGGTCGCCCGAGAGGCAGGCCCAGCGGAACGGACCCTTGCCCTCGCAGAAGAGCGGCCGGATGTACGCCGGCACGAAGCCGGGGATGTCGAAGGCGTTCGCGACGCCGGCCTTCTGCGCCTCGGCGCGGATGTTGTTGCCGTAGTCGAACACGATCGCAGCCGTTGGCCTTGAGCTCGAGCATGGCCTGCACGTGCTCGCCCATGCTGCGGCGCGCCTCGGCCATGTAGCGCTCGGGCTCGCGCGCGCGGAGCGCGAGCGCCTGCTTCGTAGCTCATGCGGTTCGGCACGTAGCCGTTCAGCGGATCGTGGGCGCTCGTCTGGTCGGTCACGAGGTCCGGCACGACGCCGCGCGTGCACGAGCTCGGGCAGCACGTCCGCCGCGTTGCCGACGAGCCCGATCGAGAGCGGCCGGCGGCGTCTCGAGCGCCTCGCGCGCGCGCGCGAGCGCCTCGTCGAGCGTCGGCGCGAAGAGATCGAGGTAGCGCGTCTCGAGCCGCCGCGCGATCCGCGTCGCGTCCACCTCGACCGCGAGCAGCACGCCGCCGTTCATCGTGGCCGCGAGCGGCTGCGCGCCGCCCATGCCGCCGAGGCCGGCCGTCACCACGAGCCGTCCAGCGAGCGAGCCGCCGAAGTGCTGGCGCGCCGCCTCGGCGAAGGTCTCGTAGGTGCCCTGCAGGATGCCCTGGGTCCCGATGTAGATCCAGGAGCCCGCCGTCATCTGGCCGTACATCGTCAGGCCCTTGCGGTCGAGCTCGTGGAAGTGCTCCCAGGTCGCCCAGGCCGGCACCAGCATCGAGTTCGCGATCAGGACGCGCGGCGCGTCCGCGTGGGTGCGGAAGACGCCGACCGGCTTGCCCGACTGCACGAGCAGCGTCTCGTCGTTCCCGAGCTGCTTGCAGCTCGCGCACGATCGCGTCGAAGCACTCCCAGTTGCGCGCGGCCTTGCCGATGCCGCCGTAGACCACGAGCTCCTGCGGGCGCTCGGCCACCTCGGGGTCGAGGTTGTTCATCAGCATGCGCAGGGCGGCTTCCTGCTGCCAGGAGCGGCACGAGAGGCTCGTGCCGCGCGGAGCGCGCACCACGCGCGCCGCCGGAGCCGTCGTGGTCACCGAGCCAGCCCGAGAGTCATCGCTACTCCAGCGTACCGCACGCCGCTTCGGCCGCGCGGGCGACCGCACCCGAGCGGACGAGGACGGCGAGCGCCTCGATCTCGGGGGCGAGCGGGCGGTCGTGGCCGTGCGCGGCGACGTGGACGCGCACGAGCGCGTGGACGGCCTCGAGCGGCGCCGACGAGCGCGTCGGCCGATGGAACTCGATCGCCTCGCAGGCCGCGAGCAGCTCGACGGCGAGGACGCGCGCGGCGTTCTGGACGACGCGCGCCGCCTTCCAGGCCGCGGTCGGGCCCATCGAGACGTGGTCCTCCTTGCCCGCCGAGGTGGGGATCGAGTCGACGCTCGCGGGATGGGCGAGCGTCTTGCTCTCGGAGGCGAGTGCCGCGGCCGTGACGTGCGCGAGCATCAGGCCGGAGTGGAGCCCGCCCTCGCGCGCGAGGAAGGCGGGCAGGCCCGAGAGCGTCGGGTTGACGAGCCGTTCGGTGCGACGCTCGCTGATGCCCGCGAGCTGCGCCGCCACGATCGCCATCAGGTCGGCCGCGAGCGCCACCGGCTGGCCGTGGAAGTTGCCGCCCGAGAGGATCTCGGCGGTCGCGGCGAAGACCATCGGGTTGTCGGTGGCCGCGTTCATCTCGACGGCGAGCACCCGCGCCACGTAGGCGAGCGCGTCGCGGACGGCGCCGTGCACCTGCGGCATGCAGCGCAGGCTGTACGCATCCTGCACGCGCCCGCAGTTGCGGTGCGATTCGCGGAGCGCGCTGCCCTGGAGCAGCCGCTTCAGGTTGCGCGCCGAGGCGCCCTGGCCCGGGTGCGGGCGGGCGGCGTGGATGCGCGGGTCGAAGGCGACGTCCGTCCCCTGCAGCGCGTCGAGCGTCAGCGCGCCGATCGACGTCGGCGCTCTGGGCGAGGCGCTGCGCGTCGGCGAGCGCGAGCGCGGCCACGCCCGTGACGAGCTGCGTGCCGTTGACGAGTGCGAGGCCCTCCTTGGGTTCGAGCAGCGACGGGCGAGAGCCCGGCGGCCGCGCAGCGCCTGCGCCGACGCATCCGCCGGCCGTCGTAGACGCACTCGCCCTCGCCGATGAGCGCCAGCGCCAGGTGGGCGAGCGGGGCGAGGTCGCCGCTCGCGCCGACCGAGCCCTGCGACGGCACGACCGGGTGCACGCGGCGGTTCAGCAGGGCGACGAGGCGCTCGAGCGTCTCGAGCCGGATCCCGGAGTAGCCCTTGGCGAGCACGTTGGCGCGCAGCAGCATCAGCGCGCGCGTCTCGGCTTCGTCGAGCGGCGCGCCGACGCCCGCGGCGTGCGAGCGGACCAGGTTCACCTGCAGCTCGCGCAGGCGGTCCTCCGGGATGCGGACGTCGGCGAAGCTGCCGAACCCGGTGGTGACGCCGTAGACGACGTCGCCGCGCGCCACCGCCGCGTCCACGACCTGGCGCGACGCGCGCACGGCCGCGCTGGCGTCGTCGCCGATCACGACCGCCTGGCCGTCGCGCGCGACGGCTTCGAGTCCGGCGAGATCGAGCGTGCCGCCGTCGATCGAGAGCGCCGCGGCGAGAGGCCACGGGCCCATGCTAGCACCCGCCCGAGCGCCTTGTTGGGCGAATGCCAGCCGTGCGTAGAATGTCGGGTTCCCAACCATGCCGAACATCGTGATCGCGGGCGCCCAGTGGGGCGACGAAGGCAAGGGCAAGCTGGTCGACCTGCTGGCCTCGCGGGTCCAGGTCGTCGCGCGCTACAACGGCGGGCACAACGCCGGCCACACGGTGATCGTGGGCGGCCGCAAGTTCGTGCTCCACCTGATCCCGTCCGGGATCCTGCACACGGGAATCCTGTGCGTGATCGGCAACGGCGTCGTGGTCGACCCGGTGGCTTTCGAGAAGGAGACCGGCGAGCTCGCGGAAGCTCGACGTCGAGATCGGCGACAACCTGCTGCTCTCGGAGCGCGCGCACCTGATCCTGCCGCACCACCGCGGCCTCGAGGCGCTCTCGGAAGAGGAGCGCGGCGCGCACAAGATCGGGACGACGCTGCGCGGCATCGGCCCCGCCTACGAGGACAAGGCCGGCCGTCGCGGCGTGACGCTCGGCGACCTGCGGCGTCCCGCGACGCTCATGGACAAGCTGGCCGAGGCGCGCCGGCACTACGAGCACGTGCTGCGCGGCGCGGGCCGCACGCCCGACGTCGACTGGGAGCGCGTGGTGGCGGACCTCACGGCGTTCGGCGAGCGGCAGCGCGCGCGCATCACCGACGTCTCGCTGGTGCTCCAGCGCCAGATGGCGCAGGGCTACTCGGTGCTGTTCGAGGGCGCGCAGGCGGCGCTCCTCGACCTCGACCACGGCACCTACCCCTACGTCACCTGCTCGGCGGCGGCGGCGGGCGGGGCCGCGACCGGGACCGGCGTGCCGCCGACCCGGATCGACGGCGTGATCGGGGTGGCGAAGGCCTACTGCACGCGCGTGGGCACGGGCCCGTTCCCGACCGAGCTCGACGGCGACGTGGCGCACGCGCTGCGCGAGCGGGGCGGCGAGTACGGCGCGACCACCGGGCGGCCGCGCCGCTGCGGCTTCTTCGACGCGGTGGCGGTGCGCTACGGCGTCCGCCTCAACGGCTTCGACACGCTGGCGATCACGAAGCTCGACGTGCTCGACGAGCTCGAGGAGATCTCGGTCTGCACGGGATACCGCTTCGAAGGCGAGACCCTCACGGAAATGCCGTCGGACTCGTATGTGCTCGAGGCCTGCAAGCCCGTCTACGAGACGCTGCCCGGCTGGCGCCAGCCGACGGTGGGGATCCGCGAGTGGCGCGATCTGCCCGAGAACGCGCGTCGTTACGTCGAGCGGCTTTCGGAGCTCGTGGGCACCGAGATCGGGCTCGTCTCGACGGGCCCCGACCGCGAGCAGACGATCATCCGCGGACAAAGCGCCCTCGCGCGCTGGTTCGACTGACGCACAGCAGGGGGTCTGGGGGGCGGCTGAGGAGCCCCCCAGTGCTTCGGATCTCAAGCTGCTACCATCGAGAGGGTTGCGCCCGTAGCTCAACGGTAGAGCAAGAGCCTTTTAAGCTCGTGGTTCAGGGTTCGATTCCCTGCGGGCGCACCACGCCCCTCCTCCATCCCCAAGAGCATGAAGGCGTTGACGTCCTTTCATGGATCCACCGCCTCGGCGGGGATCGTCTTCTGCTAACGGATCCCAAAGACAGCTCGAGGCGGAGTTCCGGTCGTTCTAGGGGAGGAACGCGTCATGACGAGACGGACGAGACTGATGCTCGTTGTCGTGCTGGGAGCGGTGGCGGCGCTCGGCGCCGTCAAGACCCGGCAGATCCAGGCGATGGTCGCGCAGGCGTCGTCGTTCCAGCCGCCGCCGGAGGCCGTCACCACCACGGTCGCGCGCGAGGAGCCGTGGCCGACCACGCATCTCGGCGATCGGAACGGTGAGGGCCGTGCGCGGAGTGGTGCTGAGCGCCGACCTGCCGGGCGTCGTCGAGTCGCTGGCCTTCGACTCCGGCCGCGCCGTCCGGGAAGGCGAGGTGCTGGTGCGGCTCGACGCGCGGCAGGAACTCGCGCAGCTCGCGGCCGCCGAGGCGCAGCGGGAGCTCGCGAAGGTCAACCTCGATCGCGTCGTCGGGCTCGTGGGGCAGGGGATCCTGGCGGAGGCCGAGCTCGACCGCGCGAGCGCGGAGCACAAGCAGGCCGAGGCGCGCGTCGGCGAGATCCGCGCCACGATCGAGCGCAAGCAGATCCGCGCTCCCTTCGCCGGCGTGCTGGGGATCCGGCAGGTGGACCTCGGCCAGTACCTGAAGGCCGGCGACCCGATCGTGCCGCTGCAGTCGCTCGACCCGATCTACGTGAACTTCTCGGTGCCGCAGCAGCAGGTGGCCGAGATGGGGGTCGGCCGCGAGGTGCACGTCACGGCGGCGGGCAGCAAGTCCGACGCGAGCGTCGGGCGGATCACCGCGGTCGACTCGGTCGTGGACGCGGCGACGCGCAACGTGCAGGTGCAGGCGACGCTCGCCAACCCGCGCGGCGAGCTGCATCCGGGGATGTTCGTCGAGACGTACGTGGCGACCGGCGAGCGCGCCAGCGTGGTGGTGCTGCCGGCCTCGGCGATCAGCTACGCGCCGTACGGCGACTCCGTCTATCGTGGTGGCCGACGCGAAGGGACCGGCGGGCGAGCCGGCCAAGACCGTCACGCAGCAGTTCGTGAAGCTCGGGCCGGCGCGCGGCGACCAGGTGGCGGTGCTGTCGGGTGTCGCGGCCGGCGTCGAGGTCGTGAGCTCGGGGGCGTTCAAGCTCCGAAGCGGCGCTTCGGTCCGGGTCAACAACGAGGTGCAGCCGGCGAACGACGCGCACCCGAAACCCGAGGACAACTGAGGCCAGGGCCATGCGCTTCACCGACGTCTTCGTGCGCCGGCCGGTGTTGGCGGTCGTCGTCAACCTGGTCATCCTGATCGCGGGACTCTGGTCGATCCGCTCGCTGAGCGTGCGCCAGTACCCCCGCAGCGACATCGCCGTGATCCGCGTCTCGACCGCCTACGTCGGCGCGAGCGCCGACCTCGTGCGCGGCTTCATCACGACCCCGCTCGAGCGGGTGATCGCGAGCGCCGACGGCATCGACTACCTCGAGTCGTCGAGCGCGTCGGGCGTGAGCCTGATCACGATCCACCTGAAGCTCAACTACGACACGAGCGCGGCGCTCACGCAGGTGCAGGCCAAGGTGGCGCAGGTGCGCAACGACCTGCCGCCCGAGGCCGAGGCGCCCGTGATCGAGCTCGAGACCGCCGACGCGCAGTTCGCGGCGATGTACGTGGGCTTCGCCTCGAACGAGCTCGACCAGAACCAGATCACCGACTACCTGACGCGCGTCGTGCAGCCGCGGCTCAGCGCGATCTCGGGCGTCCAGCGCGCCCAGATCCTCGGCGACCGCACCTTCGCGATGCGCGTCTGGCTCAAGCCCGATCAAATGGCGGCGCTCGGCATCTCGCCCTCCGAGGTGCACGACGCGCTCGCGCGCAACAACTACCTGTCGGCGCTCGGCCGCACCAAGGGCTCGATGGTCTCGGTCAACCTGGTCGCGAACACCGACCTGCAGACGCCCGAAGAGTTCCGGCAGCTGGTGGTGAAGCAGAAGGACGGCGTCGTCGTCCGCCTGGGCGAGATCGCCGACGTCGTGCTCGGGGCGCAGAACTACGACGAGGACGTGCGCTTCGACGGCCAGACCGCGACCTTCATGGGCATCTGGGTGCTGCCCACCGCCAACTCGCTCGACGTGATCGCTCGCGTGCGCGCCGAGATGAAAGGGATCCAGGAGCGGCTGCCCGCCAGCATGCGCGCGGGGATTCCCTACGACGCGACCGCGTACATCCAGGACGCGCTCGACGAGGTGCTGAAGACGCTCAGCGAGACGCTGCTGATCGTCGTGGTGGTGATCTTCCTGTTCCTCGGCTCCTTCCGGGCGGTGCTGATCCCGGTGGTGGCGATCCCGGTCTCGCTCGTCGGCGCCGTGTTCCTGATGCTGGCGGCGGGCTTCACGATCAACCTGCTGACGCTGCTCGCGATCGTGCTCTCGGTCGGGCTGGTCGTCGACGACGCCATCGTGATGGTGGAGAACGTGGAGCGGCACCTGCAGAAGGGCGCGACGCCGCTCCAGGCGGCGCGCGACGCCGCGCGCGAGCTGGTCGGGCCGATCGTCGCCATGACCATCACGCTCGCCGCCGTCTACACGCCGGTCGCGATCCAGGGCGGGCTGACGGGCGCGCTCTTCCGCGAGTTCGCCTTCACGCTCGCGGGCGCCGTGATCGTCTCGGGCGTCGTGGCGCTCACGCTCTCGCCGATGATGGGCTCGCGGCTGCTGCGCCAGGGCGACGCCGAGCGCGGCTTCGCGGGCTTCGTGAACCGCCGCTTCGAGGCGGTGCGGACCCGCTACGCGCGGCGCTCTCGCCTGGACGCTCAGGGACCGCGGCTCGGTGCTGTGGCTCTGGGGGATGGTGGTGGCGCTGATGCTGCCGCTCTACCTCTTCTCGGCCAAGGAGCTCGCGCCGATGGAGGACCAGGGCGTCGTGTTCGGCATCGTCCAGGCCTCGGCGAACTCGACGCTCGACCAGACCAAGCTGTTCGCCGCCAAGGTGCAGGACGTCTACGCGTCCTTCCCGGAGACCGCGAACACGTTCCAGATCATCTCGCCCACGCGGCGGGTTCGGCGGGATGGTGACCAAGCCCTGGAGCGAGCGGAAGAAGACGACCTCCGAGCTGCTGATGGAGTCCGCGGGCAAGCTCTCGCAGATCGCAGGCGTGCGCGTCATCCCGATGACGCCGCAGCCGCTGCCGGGCGGCGGCGACTTCCCGGTCGACCTGGTGATCTCCTCGACGGCCGAGCCGGAGCAGCTGGTCGAGATCGCGGGCAAGCTGGTGGGCAAGGCGTTCGCGAGCGGGCTCTTCTTCTTCGCCGACTCCGACCTGAAGTTCGACCAGCCGCAGGCCGAGGTGGTCTTCGACCGCGACAAGCTGCGCTCCCAGGGAGTCGACCTGAGCCAGGTGGGCCGCGACCTCTCGACGCTCCTGGGCGGCGACTACGTCAACCGCTTCAGCATCCAGGGCCGCAGCTACAAGGTGATCCCGCAGGTGAAGCGGGAGGGCCGCCTCACGCCCGAGCAGCTCGCGCAGATCCACGTGACGGGGGCCGGCGGAAAGCTCGTGCCGCTCTCGACCTTCGCGACGCTCAAGACCACGACCGAGCCGCGCGAGCTCAAGCGCTTCCAGCAGCTGAACGCCGTGCGGATCCAGGGCGTCACGCCGCCGACGGTGCCGCTCGACCAGGCGCTCGCCGTGCTCGAGAAGGAAGCCGCTGCGATCCTGCCGCCCGGCTTCACGATCGACTACGCGGGCGAGTCCCGGCAGCTGCGCACCGAGAGCGGCAGGTTCCTCGCGACGTTCCTGCTCTCGGCGATCCTGATCTACCTCGTGCTCGCGGCGCAGTTCGAGAGCTTCCGCGACCCGTTCATCGTCCTCGCGGGCTCGGTGCCGCTCGCGCTCTCGGGTGCCCTCGTCTTCTCGTTCCTCGGCTTCACGACGCTCAACATCTACAGCCAGGTCGGGCTCATCACGCTCGTGGGGCTCGTCGCGAAGAACGGGATCCTGATCGTCGAGTTCGCCAACCATCTGCAGGAGCAGGGGCGCCAGAAGCTCGAGGCCGTGATCGAGGCGGCCGCGACGCGGCTGCGTCCGGTGCTGATGACCACCGCGGCGACCGTGGTGGGGCACTTCCCGCTCGTGCTCGCCACGGGTCCTGGCGCCGGGGCGCGCAACAGCATCGGCATCGTGCTCGTGAGCGGGATGGTGATCGGCACCTTCTTCACGCTGTTCGTGGTACCGGCGGTCTACCTGGTGGTGGCGAAGACGCGCACGGCCACGGCGCGAGCCGGCGGAGCTCGCAGCCGAGCCGGTGACCGCGTGACGCCTCAGGAACGGGTCGCTTCGAAGTCCAGGACCTGAGACGCGTGCCGGCTCGAGTGGCAGCCGGCCTGCCGCCAGTCGGACAGCCGGACTCGGCGGAAAACAGGACAGGAATCGTATAAGTCCATTCCTGTCAGTGCGGATTGCCCCGGTATGCGGCTTGCGTATCACCGGGGCGTGATGAAGATCCTGAACCACCGCGTGACGCAACGCTTCATCGCCCTTTTCGTCGGATGCCGGTGCGGAAAGCGATTCCTGCACCGGCTGAACCGCCCGGTCGTCACGTGCCTGAAGTGCGGGCGCGTGGACGACTTGGGGCGTATCTTCGACAAGCTTCGCTCGGCGCGAGATGCCGAGCGGAGAAGGGCACCGAAAGCGGCGCGTCGCTCGAGAACTCGCGCCGCCTGAGCCCTAGCGCTCGGGGTCCCGGCCCTCGAACGGCCCCTTAGGTGGGGTCCGCGGTAGAATACCGCGGTGAAGGGGGCTACCCGAGCCGCCAAGAAGCTCTCGAAAGAGAAGGCCCGGGGTGTCAGCCCCCAGCTCCTTCGCGCCCTGCTGGCCGAGGTCTGGGCGCTCATGCGGCCGCGCCGAGGGGTGCTGGCGCTCGCTTTCCTGTTGATGGCGGTGAGCCGTGCGGCGGGGCTCTTCCTGCCGGTCTCGACCCGCTTCTTCATCGACGACGTGATCGGGCGCCACAGGGTCGAGTGGCTGGTGCCGCTCGTGCTCGGCGTGCTCGGCGCGACGACGCTCCAGGGGATCTGCTCCTACGCGCTCGTCCAGCTCGTCTCGAAAGCCGCGCAGCGGCTGATCGCGGAGATGCGCGTCAAGGTCCAGGAGCACGTGGGCCGGCTGCCCGTGGCGTTCCACGACGCGACGAAGGCCGGCGAGCTCGTGTCGCGGATCATGAACGACGTCGAGTGCTTCAAGAACCTGATCGGCACCGGGCTCGTCGAGCTGCTGGGCGGGCTGCTGACCGCGGCCTTCGCGTTCACGATCATGCTGCGCCTGAGCGAGCGCGTGACGCTGCTGACGGTCGTGGCGCTCAGCTCGTTCGGGCTCGTCGTGTACCGCGCGGTGAAGGTGCTGGGGCCGATCTTCCGTGAGCGGGGCAAGATCTACGCCGAGGTGACGGGCCGCCTCACCGAGTCGCTGTCCGGCGTACGCGTCGTCAAGGCCTACGAGGCCGAGGCGCGCGAGTCCTCGGTCTTCGCCGCGGGCGTCCAGCGCATCCTCGAGAACGTCTTCCGGACGCTCGCGGGGACGTCGCTGCTCTCGCTGTCCTCGACGCTGCTGCTCGGTGGCGTGGGCGCCGGTGTCCTCTACGTGGGGGCCCACGAGATCCTGGCGGGCCGCATGACCGTGGGCTCGTTCTTCACCTACACGGTGCTGCTCGGCTTCATGGTGACGCCGCTCATGCAGGTCGCATCGCTGGGCTCGCAGCTCAGCGAGGCCATGGCCGGTCTCGAGCGGACGCGCGAGCTGCTGGGCGAGCGGCGCGAGGACGACGACCCGCGCCGCACGGTCGACATGGCGCGCCTGGACGGCCGCGTGGTGTTCGAGGACATAGGCTTCTCCTATCGCGAGGGCGAGCCGGTGCTGAACGGCGTCTCGCTGCGCGCCGAGCCCGGCACGGTCACGGCACTCGTCGGTCCTTCGGGCGCCGGCAAGACCACGATGATCGGGCTCGTGTGCGCCTTCTACGCGCCGAGCTCGGGCCGCGTGCTGGTCGACGGTATCGACCTCACGACGGTCAAGCTCGAGAGCTACAGGAGACACCTGGGTGTCGTCCTCCAGGAGACCTTCCTGTTCGACGGCACGATCCGGCAGAACGTCGCCTTCGCGCGGCCCGAGGCGACCGAGGCCCAGATCCTGGAGGCCTGCCGGGTCGCGCACGTCGGCGAGTTCGCGGAGAGCTTCCCGGAGGGGTACGACACGCTCGTCGGCGAGCGCGGCGTGCGGCTGTCGGGAGGGCAGCGCCAGCGGGTGTCGATCGCGCGTGCGCTCCTGGCCGAGCCGCGGATCCTGATCCTCGACGAAGCGACCTCGAGCCTCGATTCCGAGTCGGAGGCCCTGATCCAGGAGGGCCTCGGCTTCCTGATGAAGGGCCGGACGACCTTCGTGATCGCGCACCGCCTGTCCACCATCCGGCGCGCCGACCAGATCCTGGTGGTCGAGAAGGGCGAGGTCGTGGAGCGCGGCACCCACGCCGAGCTCTACGAGAAGGGCGGACGCTACCGGGAGATGTACGACCGGCAGCACGGGCTCGAGGCGAACCTGTTCCTCGCTCCGGGCGAGGGCGGCGAGCCCGAGGAGCCGGAGCCCGCCGCCTCGGCGGCACCCGGCGGCAAGCGCGGGCGCGCCAACCCGTGAGCGCGTCTGCCGTTCCAGGACGCGGTGGTCCTGGCGCCGCTCACCGTCGGCGGGAACCTGCCGTTCCGGCGGCTGTGCGTCGAGCTCGGCGCGCGCGTCACGTTCGGCGAGATGGCGGTCGTGCGCAAGCTGCTGCGCGGCAGCTCGGCCGAGTTCGCGCTCTGAAGAGCCACGCCGACGAGCCGTTCTTCGGCGTCCAGCTGGCCGACAACAAGCCCGACAGCCTGGCCGAAGGCGCGCGGCTCGCCGAGTCGCGCGGCGCCCGCTTCGTCGACCTCAACTGCGGCTGCCCGATCCACGAGATCACGCGGCGCGGCCTGGGCGCGAGCCTGCTGCGCAAGCCCTCGCGTCTCGGCCGCCTGGTCGGGGCGATGGCCAAGGCGGTCCAGATCCCGGTGACCGTGAAGCTGCGGCTGGGCTGGAAGGAGGACGAGGAGAACGTCTCGCAGGTGGCGCGCGCCTGCGAGGAGAGCGGCGCCGCGGCGATCACGATCCACGGCCGCACCCGCGAGCAGCGCTACAGCCGCGCCGCCAACTGGGACACGGTGGGTCGCGTGGCCGCGGAGCGCTCCGTGCCCGTGATCGGCAACGGCGACATCCTGACGCACTACGAGGCGCGCGAGCGGATGGCGCGCTCCGGCGTGCGCTCGGTGATGCTGGCGCGCGGGGCGCTCATCAAGCCGTGGCTGTTCCGGGAGATCCACGAGGGCCGCACCTGGCTGCCGTCGCCCGAAGAGCGCTTCGCGCTGCTGTGGCGCTTCGTCGAGCTGCTGCGCGAGCACTTCGGCACCGACGAGCGCGGGGTGAAGCGCACGCTGCGCTTCCTGCCGTGGCACCTCAACTTCTTCTGCCGCTACGTTCCGCTCCCCGAGGAGCAGTACGAAGAGCCGTCGCGCGTGCACCCGCTGCTGCAGTCGCGGCTGCAGGCGCCGCCGCCGTCGTCGCCGCTCGAGCGGCTGCTGGGCGACGCGCGGCCGGAGCTGCACCAGCGGCTCGCCGAGGAGCTCGTCGCCTCCGGCTCGCGCGAGGAGGCGTTCGAGCGCGCGCTGCGGCTCGCGGCGCTGCCGGTCGAGCCCGCCTCGGGCCCGGAGCTCGAGGTGGCGGCGTCCGAGATCGCCGGCTGAGCTAGAGTCCGCTCGGAGGCTTCCGAACCTTGTCGTGGCGGCAGTCGGCGGAACGCTTCTGGACGGGCCCGGCCGGCGGGCGCGAGGTGGCCCTCGTCGCGTACCCGCTCATCCTCGGCCACCTCTCCTTCACGATCCAGACCTTCATCAACCGGCTCTTCCTCACCTGGTACTCCGCCGAGGCCGTGGCCGGGGCCGTCACCGGCCTCTTCGCGGTCTGGTCGCTGGTCGCGCTCTTCACGGGCACGGGCGAGTTCCTGACGACGTTCATCGCGCAGTATTTCGGCGCCGGCCGCCTCGAGCGAATCGGCACCGCGGTCTGGCAGGGCATCTACTTCTCGATCGGCGCGGGCGCCCTCATCGCGCTCCTGAGCCCGCTCGCGGGACCCGCGTTCGATCTCGCCCGCCACGCGCCGCTGCTGCGCCGCTACGAGGTCGAATACGCGCACGCGCTGATGCTCGGGAGCTTCCCGGTGATCCTGATGGCGACGCTTTCGACCTTCTTCGCCGGCCGCGGCGAGACGCGCGTCATCCTGTACGTGAACGTGCTCGCGACGCTCGTGAACGTCGTGCTGGACTACGTGCTGATCTTCGGAAAGGCCGGCTTTCCCGAGCTCGGGGTGACGGGGGCCGCGCTCGGCACCGTCGTCTCGCAGGTGGCGGGCGCCGCCGTCTACCTGACGCTGATCCTGGGCCGGGCGAATCGGGAGAAGTACGGAACGCTCGCGGGCTACAGGTTCGAGCCGTGGCTCGTCGTGCGCCTCGTCCGTTTCGGGATGCCGACCGGGCTCCAGTACGCGCTCGAGGTCTCGGCCTTCGCCGTCTTCATGGTGATCGTGGGCCGGATCGGCACGCTGGAGCTCGCCGCGAGCGGCATCGCCTTCAACCTGAACATGATCGTCTTCTTCCCGATGGTGGGGCTCGCGATCGCCGTCTCGTCGCTCGTGGGCCGCTACCTCGGGGCGGAGCAGCCGGCGCTCGCCGAGCGCGCCGTCGGCTCCGCGCTGCGGCTCAGCCTCGTCTACATGAGCCTCTGCGGCCTGCTCTACGTCTTCGGCGCACCGTTGCTGCTCGCGCCCTACGCGGCCGGCGCCGATCCCGCGACCTTCCCGACGATCGCGGCGATGGCGACGGTGCTGCTGCGCTTCGTCGCCTTCTACTCGATCTTCGACATGCTCAACCTGATCCACGCGGCGGGGCTGCGCGGCGCGGGCGACACCACCTACTCGATGCTGCTCACGTTCGTGCTGGGCTGGATCGTGATGCTGGTGCCCGCGGGGATCGGCTGCCTCTACCTGGGCCTGGGCGTCTACTTCGCGTGGTGGATGGCGACGCTCTACGTGTTCCTGCTGGGGCTGCTGATGCGGCGCCGCTTCCGCGCGGGGCACTGGAAGTCGTTGCGCGTGATCGAGCCGCACGCGCTCCCGCCGGAGACGGAGCCGGTCGCCCCGTGAGATGCTCTGGGCCATGAAGCGCAACCTCGAGCCCTACGACAACATCGTCGAGGTGGTGGGCTGGACGCCGCTCGTGCGGTTGCGCCGCATCGCGCGCGGTCTGCGGACGCCCGTCTACGGCAAGGCCGAGAACCTGAATCCGGGCGGCTCGGTCAAGGACCGGATCGGGCTCGCGATCATCGAGGGCGCCGAGAAGCGCGGCGAGCTCAAGGCGGGCGGCGTAGTGGTCGAGGCCACGAGCGGCAACACCGGCATCGGCCTCGCGATCGCCGCGGCGATCAAGGGCTACCGCTGCATCTTCACGATCCCGGACAAGATGTCGAGCGAGAAGATCCGCCTGCTGCGCGCCTTCGGCGCGGAGGTGATCGTGGTGCCGACCGCGGTGCCGCCCGACCACCCCGAGTACTACATCCAGAAGGCGAAGACGATCGTGGCGCAGACGCCGGGCGCGATCTTCGCGAACCAGCACTACAACGACGACAACCCGCATGCGCACTACGCGAGCACGGGGCCCGAGCTTTGGGAGCAGACCGGCGGGAAGATCACGCACTTCGTGTGCGCGCCGGGCACCGGCGGCACCGTGACCGGGGCGGGGCGCTACCTGAAGGAGAAGAACCCGAAGCTGCGCGTCGTGGCCGGCGACCCGGTCGGCTCGATCTACAAGGAGTACGCTGAAACCCACGTGAAGGGGCAGGGCGAGCCGTACAAGGTCGAGGGCATCGGCGGCGACAAGATCCCGACCTCGCTCGACTTCTCCGTCGTCGACGAGTGGATCACGGTCTCGGACGCCGAGGCTTTCCGCGCCGCGCGGCGCCTCACCCGGGAAGAGGGGATCTTCGTCGGCGGATCGACGGGCGTGAACCTGGTGGCGGCGCTCGAGGTGGCGCGCCGGGTCGACGACCCCGACGCCTGCGTGGTGACGATCCTGTCGGACACCGGCGAGCGCTATCTGTCGAAGCTCTACGACGACGCGTGGATGCGCGAGAACCAGATGCTGGAGGCCGAGCGCACGACGGCCGGGCAGCTGCTGCGGCGCCATCCCGGCGCGACGCCGCCGCTCGTGTCGGTGGGGCCGGGCGCGAACCTGCGCCAGGCGCTCAACCTGCTCACCACCTGGAGCATCTCGCAGGTGCCGGTGCTCGACGGCGACGACTGCGTCGGCTCGGTCACCGAGGGGCTGATGGCGCGCGTGCTCGAGGACGCGAAGCTCCTCGACCGGCCGGTCTCCGACGTGATGGGCGCGCCCTTTCCGGTCGTGGACTCCGACATCCCGATCGACCGGCTGGTCACCATGCTCTCGAAGGAGACGCCCGCGGCGCTCGTGCGCGAGGAGGGCCGTCTCGTGGGGCTCGTCAACCGCTACGACGTGCTGCGGCAGGTCGCGGGCATCGGCTAGACATGCGGAAGAATCGGATCGGCCTGGTCGCGGTGATGGTCCTGGCGAGCGCCGGCGCGCCGCGCTCGGACGCGCAGCAGGCGCCGGGTGCTCCGGCGCGTCCCGCCGACCCGCGCGACGAGATGGTCCGGACGCTGATCGGCCGGCTGGACCTCGAGAAGTACAAGGCGACGATCAAGGGCCTCACGCAGTTCGGCGACCGCCGCCAGGGCACCGAGCGGAACCGCAAGGCCGTGGACTGGATCGAGGCGCAGCTCAAGAGCTACGGCTGTCCGACCGAGCGGATCAAGTACGTCTACGACCGGCCGCCTCGGGCCGCGGGGCGCGCCGCTGGAGCCGCGTTCGAACCCGTCATCAAGAGCGGGGAAGTGCGGCTCGGGCAGGGGGGCTCGCGCTACCGGGGCATCCAGCGGCGGACGGGCGTCAACGAGGATCCCGCGGCGCAGCCCGACGCGAAGCTGCGCGAGCTCGACAGCGAGGCCGCGGCGAACGGGCCGCGGGAAGAGGTCTACTGCACGAAGGTCGGCAGCACGCGGCCGCAGGAGATGTACATCGTGGGCGCGCACATGGACGGCCACGGCTGGGGCGAGGCGGCGAACGACGACGGCTCGGGCACGGCGCTCGTGATGGAGCTGGCGCGGATCTTCAGCATGCCGGACGTCCAGACCGAGCGCACGATCCGTTTCGCGCTCTGGAACAACGAGGAGACGGGCCTCGACGGCGCGCGCGCCTACGTCGAGCAGCGCGCGGGGCTGCAGGGCCGCGAGGATCCGCCGGGATCGGGCCGCTACCCGGAGCCGCGCTGGCTCGGGATGATCCAGCACGACATGATGCTGTGGGATCACGGCATGCCGCGCGCCGACGGCAGCTGGAATCCCGAGCAGCGCCCCGAGGCCGACGTCAACATCGAGTTCCAGTCGACGGCCGAGCGCGCGGACGAAGCGATGAAGCTGGCGTTCGTCGTCCAGGGCGCGAACGAGAAGTTCGCGACCGACTATCCCGCGGCGGTGGGACAGCACATGACCAACACGGACTCGACGCCCTTCATGGACTTCGTGCCCGCGATCAGCCTGCGCGAGAACGAGCGCGGCATGCAGATCGGGGCGGGCTGGGACCCGACCTGGCACCAGCCGATCGACGTGTTCGCGACTTTCTCCGACAAGGACTTCCGCCTGGGCCTGAACGCGGCGCAGACGACGGGCGGGGCGATCGCGCTCCTCGCCGGGGCGAAGCTGCAGTAGCCGGCGGCCGCTTCAGGGACGAAGCGACAGCGCGAAGTACAGCGCGAAGTCGGTCGTGGTCTGCTGGCTCACGATGTTCTCGGTCATGAACAGGTCGAGCCGCGAGCGCTTGCCGAGGTCGAGGCGGCCGCCGAGGTTCACGAGCCAGTGCGTGCCGGGGTAGCTCTGGATGTTCGACACCAGGCGGCTCGCCGCGTTCGTCTCGGCGACGAGGCTGAGCGGACGCGCGATGCGCCACTCGAGCGCGGCGTAGCCGTGGACGCGCGCGGTCTCGTACTCGATCCCCCTCACCGCCGCTGCGTCCTGCGCGGTGACGCCGAGGCCGGTGAAGAGGTCGACGCGGCCGCCGAGCGGAACGTCGACGGCGACCTGGCCTCCGGCGCCGAAGGCGCCCTCGTAGGGGCTGGTGCTCGTCGGCAGCGCCGCGCGGGCGACGAGCGCGACCGACGCCGACTCGCGCCCGCCGTCCTTGACGCGCCAGGAGAGATCGAGCTCGGCGTCGCCGAGGCCCCACCCCGTCGCTGCGTTCCAGGAGAACGGCGCGCCCGAGGTCGTGCGGCCTTCGGCGCGAAAGGCGTCGCGCCGGAAGGACGGGCGATTGCCGTTGGGCACCTTCACCAGCCGGTGCCAGGCGTCGATGAAGGCGTCGAGCGTGCCGCCGCCGCGGCCGTGAGCGGGAAGCCGCAGGCCGACGTCGACGTTCGCGCTCAGCCCGCGTCGGAGGCTCAAGTCCAGCGTGGCCGTCTCGCCGTCGATCAGGAAGCGTCGATCCTCCGGCGTTTCGCCCGGCACGTCCTGCGTCCACGAGAAGGAGTTCGACCAGAGCGCCGACACGCGCAGCTCGGAGCGGCCGGCGCCGAGCGTCCGCGCCGACAGCGCCGGCAACGTGAGGCGCGGCTGCGCGAGGAGCTGGCCGTCGCGGATCTCGGCCGGTCCGCGCGGAACCCACGCGGACGGGGGAAGCGCATCGTCCCCGGCCGCGACCGAGGACGTCAGGAAGAGGAGAGCGGCGAGTGCCTTCTTCAGGACGGCTCGACCACGCAGAAGACGGCGCGCCTGGGGGTCGGAGATCAGCCACGAACCGGACGAGCTCGGGAAGCAGAACGCCCCGTTGGCAAAGGACTTGATTCCCATCGTTGAGGCGTTCTGGGTTGGGCGATCTAGGTGGAGAGACTGAGACTCACCAGGGATGCGTCGAGGACCAGTGGCGGTCGGAGCGCTGATTCAGCACCCCCCTAGTCTAGCGCCTCTAGCGCGCGCAGCGTGGGCTCGCGCGGTCACGCGAAACCTGCGTCAACCGCGCCTCAACAGGTCGAGCGACATCCGGTCCAGCGCCCAGCTTGCCGTCACGGGAAGGACGCGCGTCCTCGAGGACGAGGACCGTACGCCTACTTGACTGCGGCGCGCTGCAGCGACCAGAGGTAGTGCGTCAGGTTGCGGATCGCCTGTTCCGGTGTCGCCCCGTCAAGGCCGGTCGTCCTCTTGAACACGTCGCCCCAGGCCGGCATGTCGGCCGATCCGTGGCCGCGCAGGTTCTCTCCGCTCGAGATGATCCTCTGCACCCGCTCCGCCGGAAACTTCCCGCCGCTGCGCGCCGCGATCGTCGTGAGGTCGGGCACCGGCACACGCAGGTCGGAGCCGAGCGGCCCGTCTCCGCGGGCCGAGGGGCCGTGGCAGACTGCGCAGAAGCGTTGATAGGGCGTAGCTCCGCTCGCCGCGGCGTTCGAGTCCAGCTTGGGCGCCTCCTTCGGCGCAGGTGCCGCCGGCGCCTGCGGCGCGGCGAACGCCGCCGGGATGGCTGAAGCCGCCAGGATCGCCACTAGGCACGGAGTGAGAGCGGCTTTCATGGCGAGCCTCCCCTCCCGAAACGCGGGAGCGCACGGGCATCGTAGCCTGAGACGACCCTCGAGGCTACTTCGTCGCGCGGGCCTCGTGGTACTGGGGTTCGTTGACCTACTCGACGACCGGCCCCTCGACCGCGAGCAGCTCCTGCAACCGTCCATATACCGCGTCGCACACGTTCCGCTTCGGGCCCGCGCCCTTCACGTCCCCGAGCAACTCGATCAGTACCGCGGCCTCTTCCGTCGTCAGCTTCAATTCGATCATTACGCCTTCCTCGTGCCCACTTGGCCTCTTAGAAGAGGGGATGTTGGCGACCCTGGAGGGTTTCGTTTACTTTACCGCTACGTCCAGGGTCGGAATAAAGGCCAGTGTACCCCGATTCAGCCAGTCTCCCCGACCGGCTCGAGCACAGCCATCGGGCGTCGATCGGATAGTGCCGGCGGCAGTGCGTGCCAGCCGGCGCTGCACGGCCGCGACGACTCCGGCGCGGTGCCAACCCTGGCCGCGCCTCTTGCACAGCCGCGTGGTCGTGGGGGATCCACAAGGGCGTCCCGGTCCGACTGCAGGCACCAGCGGTCCAGCACCAAGTGGCGCGCGAACCACTGCGTCCCGAGGAGGCACCATCCCGCCGACCTTCCTTTGAGTCGCCGAGAGATGAACGGCGACCCCGGCGTCTCGCGAAGACTCTGCAGGATCCCGACCGGCGTGACGCGAACGGTTTTCGCCGCCACGCGCGGCCGTGCCTCTAGCCGGCGAGCGCAGGAGGAGAGCCGCGACTGCTACCGTCGAGCTGTACCAAACGACCCATTGGCCGGTGGGTCCTTCCGGAGCAGATTTGTCAGTGCAGGCGGCGAGGCCTGAAACGCATCAACGCTCGCGCCAAAGGAGCGTCGTCATGGACTTCAGCATCAAGGTCGATTCCGCCACCGGCCAGCGCTACATGGCCGTGGCCCACAAGGGCCGGTCGCTGCTTCTGAACCCGTTCACCAACAAGGGCACCGCCTTCACCCAGCGGGAGAGAGACGAGCTCGACCTCCACGGCCTCCTGCCCCCGGCCGTCTGCACGATCCAGCAACAGATGGAGCGTACGTACGAGAGCTTCCAGGCCAAGGGCAGCAACCTCGAGAAGTTCATCTACCTGAGCGCGCTTCACGATCGCAACGAGACCCTCTTCTATCGATTGGTGCTCGAGCACATCGACGAGATGATGCCCATCGTCTACACGCCGGTCGTGGGCGAGGCCTGTCAGAAGTTCTCGCACATCTACCGCAGGGGCCGCGGGCTCTACGTGGCCTACGAGCAGCGTGACAGGATCGAGCCGATCCTGCGGAGCGCCGGCCTCGAGAATCCTTCGGTCATCGTGGTGACGGACGGCGAGCGCATCCTGGGTCTCGGCGACCAGGGGGCCGGGGGCATGGGCATCCCCATCGGCAAGCTGTGCCTGTACACCCTGTGCGCGGGAGTCTCGCCCTACAGCACCCTGCCCATCACCCTCGACGTCGGCACCGACAACGAAGAGCGTCTCGGCGACCCCCTATACCTGGGGATGCGCCACGAGCGCTTGCGCGGGCCCGCCTATCAGGAGTTCATCGACGCATTCGTGGCCGCGGTCAAGAAGGCCTTCCCGCAGGTGGTGCTGCAGTGGGAGGACTTCCTCAAGGAGAACGCGCTCTTCCAGCTCGCCCGCTTCCGCGACCAGCTCTGCACGTTCAACGACGACATCCAGGGCACCGCGGGAGTGGTGCTCGCCGGGCTCATGAGCGCGTTGCGCCTCACCGGCAGTCGCCTGCGCGACCAGCGCGTGGTGTTCGCGGGGGCGGGCGCCTCGACGCAGGGCATCGCCGAGCTGCTCGTCACGGCGTTCGCCGAGGACGGCTTGAGCCGGGACGAGGCCGTCCGGCGCATCTGGACGATCGACACCCACGGCCTCGTGACCCGATGCCGGCCCCAGCTCGAGTCGTTCAAGGCCACCTACGCGCGAAGCGCGGAGGAGGTGGCGGAGCTACGCGGCCAAGGACCGGTCGCGCATCACGCTGCTCGAGACGGTGGAGAACGCCAGGCCCACGATGCTCATCGGCACGTCCGCCACTCCGGGCGTGTTCGACGAGGCCGGTGCTGCGGGCCATGGGCAAGGTCAACGAGCGTCCCATCGTCTTCCCCCTCTCCAACCCGACCGCGAAGGCCGAGTGCACGCCCGAGGACGCGCTGCGACTCACGGACGGTCGGGCGATCGTGGCCACCGGCAGCCCCTTTGCCCCGGTCAGCCTGGGCGGCAAGCGCCACCGCATCGGCCAGTGCAACAACGCGTTCGTCTTTCCGGGAGTGGGCCTCGGCTTGACCATCAGCCGGGCCCGACACGTCTCGAACGGGATGTTCCTGGAGGCGGCGAAGGCCCTCGCCGGCCACGTCACCGACCAGGACCTCGGCGAGGGCGCGGTCTATCCGGAGCTGGGTCATATCCGCGAGTGCTCCTTCTCCGTCGCCTGCGCCACGATTCGGAGGGCGGTGAAGGAAGGGCACGCGGATCCCGAGAGCCTGGAGAACCTCGAGAAGGCGGTCGAGCGCGCCATGTGGTATCCGGAGTATCTGCCCCTGCGTCTGGAGCACCAGGCCACGCCCTAGTCGCCAGGAGGCAGGCTAATAGATGACGAATGACACGGGCGCCCGCGCGATCGTGGCCACTGGACGTCCGTGCTGGATCGCGGGGACAAAGATCCAGTCGCGCACGGCCTCGAGGGCAGCGGCGTCCAGCAGCGGTATCGAGTGGATCACCCGCGCGCGAGAGACCCGACCCGCGGAGTCGATCAGGAGCTCGACGAGCACCACGCCCTGGACCTTCTGAACGAAAGCCTCGGATGGGTACGCGGGCTTCTTCTGGCGGAGAATACGGGGCGGGCTGTCGTAGTCGTAGACCGGGACGGGGCCGGTCCCGGTGCCTCCGATGACTCCGCCCACGACACCTCCCGGCAGGCCACCGACCACGCCGCCTTCGACGCCCTCTTCCATCCCTTCGGAGACGCCTGATTCGCTTCCCGTGGGACTGCCGGGTCGTTCTTCCGTGATGCCGGTGGGCTCGGGCGCGAGGACCTCCACCGGCGCTTCGAGCCGGCGATCGGAGGGCACGGGGGTGGGTTGCGGCTCGGGAGCGGCGCGGGACGGCAGGACCGCCCGTCCTCCATCCGGAGATCCTCTGGGCAGGGGCGCCGGCGGCGGTGGTGGTGGATCGTAGATCAGTACCCGCAGGTAGTCGGCCTCGGGCCTCTCGAGCATGCGGTCGGGCAGAAAGAGCGGGAAGAGGAGCAAGGCGGCGACCACGAGGGCGTGCGCCGCGAACGAAACGGCGAGAATCGGCCAGCGGCAGGCCACCGGTCGCCGAATCGAGCCAAGGGACAGAAAGGGCAACGCAGGATGGGCTCGCCTTCCGTCCCCTTCGTCGGCTTCGTAGTTTGCGGACGAATCCGCGTCCAGCATGAGCATCGCCCGAGTTGGCCCGGACGCCCATCCAGGTAGGCAGCAACGGGCATGCCGGGTCCTGGCGGGGCGGCAACCCGCCGTCAGGCCCACCGAGTGCACTGATCGATGGGGTTCGGGGGGCTATTTCCGCGCAAGGTCGAGCGGTCAGTCCGCCGGAAGCGAAGACTCTGCGCCCAGGGAGGCGAAAAAGAGCGGTATTAGCCCCTGCACGCCCCTTGCAGCAAAGCACGGGCAGGGAACGGGGCTTTACCGCCCGGGGAGCGACCGATGGCCCAGGACTGGCCGATCCGACGGATCGTCATCGCCGGGGCGGCCGGCCGCGACTTCCACAACTTCAACGTCGTCTACCGCGACGATCCGTCCGTCCAGGTCGTGGCATTCACCGCCGCCCAGATCCCCGGCATCGCCGGCCGCATGTATCCGGCGGCCCTGGCCGGCCCTCTCTATCCGCTGGGCATCCCCATCGTGGAGGAAGCCGACCTCGAGTGGGTCTGCCGGCGGAACGACGCGGACGAGGTCGTCTTCGCGTACAGCGACGTCGAGCACGCGGCGGTCATGCACCTGGCCTCCCGGGCGCTGGCCGTTGGCGCCGACTTCACGCTGCTCGGACCGAAGCGCACCATGCTGCAGTCGCGCCTCCCCGTCATCGCGGTGTCCGCTGCCCGCACCGGCTGCGGCAAGTCCCAGACCTCGCGCTTCATCTCGCGCCGCCTGCGGGAGGCGGGCTTGCGCGTGGCGGTGCTGCGCCACCCGATGCCCTACGGCGATCTCGAGGCCGAGCGCGCCCAGCGCTTCGCCACGCGCGCCGATCTCGACCTCGCCCGTTGCACCAACGAGGAGCGCGAGGAGTACGAGCCTCACATCGAGATCGGCAACGTTGTGTTCGCCGGCGTCGACTACGGCGAAATCCTGAAGCAGGCGGAGGGCGAAGCGGACGTGCTCGTCTGGGACGGGGGCAACAACGACTTCCCGTTCGTGGCTCCCGACCTGCACGTCGCCATCGTCGATGCCCTGCGACCCGCACACGTCGATACCCACCACCCCGGCGAAGCGGTCCTGCGGATGGCGGACGTAGTGGTGGTGAACAAGGTGGACGCGGCGACCGATTCGGAAATCCGGTGCGTCAGCGAAGCCGTGAGGGCCATCAACTCGCGGGCTGCCATCGTGCGGGCCGCCTCACCGGTCAAGCTGGAACGGCCCGAGCTGGTCGAGCGCCGGCGCGTGCTGGTGGTGGAAGACGGTCCCACGCTCACCCACGGTGGGATGAGCTACGGGGCAGGTTTCGTGGCGGCCGTGCAGGGCCAGGCCTCGGAGATCGTCGATCCCCGTTCGGCGGCCGCGCCGGCCATCGCGGAGGTCTATGCCCGATACCCGCACATCGGGCGGATCCTGCCCGCGGTGGGCTACGACGACGCCCAGCTCTCGGCCCTCGCGGAGACGATGCGGCGGACCGACTGCGACGTGATCGTCTCCGCCTCTCCCATCGACCTCGCGGCCCGGGTCAGCGTGGGCAAGCCGATCGTGCGCGCGCGTTACGAGTACGCGGACGCCGGTGAGCCGACCCTGGGAAGCTTCATCGACGCCTTCGTGGCCACGCACCGCCGCGAGGTTGTAGTGAGCCGTGCGGGGGCGTGAGATGCGACTCGTCGTCGCCCTCGGCGGCAACGCGCTCCTGAAGCGCGGCGAGCGCGCCGAAGTGGCCACCCAGCGCCGCCGAATGCACGACGCGGTGGCGGCTCTCGCCGTCCTCGCTCGAAGACACCCACTCGTGGTCACGCACGGCAACGGCCCCCAGGTCGGTCTGCTGGCCCTCCAGGCCGAGTCCTGTCCGGGTGGACCCGCGGTCCCCCTGGATGTGCTCGGTGCCGAGAGCGAGGGGATGATCGGTTATCTGCTCGAGCAGGAGCTGCGCAACGCGCTGCCGGGGCGCGAGGTGGCCACGCTCCTCACCCAGGTGGTGGTGGATGCGGACGATCCCGCGTTCGGCAATCCCAGCAAGCCCATCGGTCCTGTCTACCCGCCGGGCCAGGGCGAGAAGCTCGGCCGCGAGCGCGGGTGGACGATGGCGCGGGATGGGGGAGGCTTGCGGCGAGTGGTGGCTTCGCCCGCGCCGCGTCGCATCCTCGAGCTCGAGGTCGTCCGCCTGCTGCTGAGGGACCGCAGCGTGATCGTCGTCTGCACCGGCGGTGGCGGGATTCCCGTTGTCGTCGGCAGGGACGGTGCCATCCGTGGAGTCGAAGCCGTCGTCGACAAGGATCACTCGGCCGCGCTCCTGGCGGAAGGCGTCGGGGCCAGGGGACTCTTGCTGCTGACCGACACCGAGGGAGTGTACGAGGACGTGGGGACGCCGAGGCAGCGGCTCATCAGGGTCGCGAACGTCGAGCAGCTGATGGGCCGGAAGTTCGACGCCGGCACGATGGGCCCGAAGGTGCAGGCCGCGTGCCGCTTCGTCGAACGCACGGGCGGCTGGGCGGCCATCGGTCCGATCGAGCAGGCGGACGCGATCGTGTCCGGCGAGCGCCGGCACCTTCATCGAGCCGGCGGCTCGCTACTTATGCCCGATGTGAGAGGTCGCCGGATACAGGTCCAGGGAACGGTGCAGGGCGTCGGCTTCCGTCCGTGGATCCATCGCCTGGCCCGCGAGGCGGGGGTGGGAGGGCGCGTCCGCAACGATGGCCAGGGTGTCACGATCGAAGCGTTCGGACCCCGGGAAGCGCTCGCCGCGTTCGAGCGACGCATCGAAGCCGAAGCGCCGCCGGCCGCCGACATCCAGGGTCTCCGCTCCGAGTCGATTCCTCCGGAGCCGAGCCGAGAGTTCTCGATCGAGCCCAGCCGGTCAGCTTCGGATCGCCGGATCTCCATTCCGCCGGACCTCGCGACGTGTCCGGCTTGCCGGGCCGAGGTCGCGGATCCCCTCGATCGGCGCTTTGGCTATCCCTTCACCAACTGCACGAGCTGCGGCCCCCGCTTCACCATCGCGCGCGACGTTCCCTACGACCGCTCCGCAACTTCGATGGCCGGCTTCCGGATGTGCCCGCGCTGCGCACGCGAGTATCACGATCCGACCGACCGCCGGTTTCACGCCCAGCCCAACGCCTGTCCCGAGTGCGGGCCCCAGCTTCGGATCGTCACGCCACGAGGCGAGCCGATGACGGGCGACGCGCTCCGCACCGCGGCCGCGTGGCTGCGCGAGGGGCGCATCGTGGCCGTCAAGGGCCTCGGCGGGTTCCATCTCGCCTGCGACGCCACGTCTGCGGCGGCCGTCCGTCGCTTGCGGGAGCGCAAGAAGCGCGACGAGAAGCCGTTCGCGGTGATGGTCCAGGACCTTGCCTCGGCCGCTGCCTTGGCCACGATCGGCGACGAAGAAGCGCGGCTGCTCGAGTCCGTCGAGCGACCCGTCGTCCTCGTGCGACGCCTCCCGCTCTCGGGCCTCGCCGCGGAGGTGGCCCCCGACAATCCGCTGGTGGGGCTCCTGCTCGCCTACACGCCGCTGCATCAGCTGCTGCTCGCGGAAACGGGGCGGCCGCTGGTCATGACCTCCGGCAACCTCTCCGACGAGCCGATGGCCGCGCGCGACGCGGAGGCCCTCGAGCGGCTGCGCGGGATCGCCGATCTCTTCCTGCTGCACGACCGCGAGATCGAGAATCGCTGCGACGACTCCGTGGCCCGCGTGATCGCGGGGCGACCGGTGGTCCTTCGGCGCGCTCGCGGCTACGTGCCACGAGCCGTGCGGGTCGACCGCCCTTTCGCGCGGCCCGTGCTCGCCTGCGGCGCGCACCTGAAGAATGCCTTCTGCCTGGGCCTCGGCGACCGGGCATGGCTGGGTCCGCACATCGGCGACCTCGATACCCTCGCGTCCCGTCATGCCTTCGAGGAGTCGGTCGAGCGGCTGCAGCGGTTCCTGGGCGTCGAGCCGGAGGTCGTCGCCCACGACCTGCACCCCGACTACTTCTCGACCGCCTACGCTCTGTCGCGCCCTGAGACGATCAAGGTCGGCGTCCAGCACCACCACGCGCACGTGGCGAGCGCCATGGCGGAGCACGGCCTGCCGGGACCGGTCCTGGGCGTGGCCTACGACGGCACCGGCTACGGTACGGACGGAACCGCGTGGGGCGGGGAGGTCCTCCTCGTGCGGCGCGAAGGCTTCGAGCGCCTCGCCACGTTCCGGCCCATCTCCCTGGCCGGAGGGGATCAAGCGGTGCGCGAAGTCTGGCGCCTCGCCCTCGCGGTCCTCCTCGACGGCTTCGACGGCGCTCCGCCGCTCGAGGGGCTGGCGCTCTTCGAGCAGCTTCCGGCCCGAGACCTCAAGGTCGTGGAGCGGATGATCGCGCGTAGCCTGCACGCCCCGCTCGCCCGCGGCGTGGGCCGGTACTTCGACGCGCTGGGCGCTCTCGTCCTGGCCCGGCCCCGCTCCGCCTACGAGGGGCAGGTGGCCCTCGCCTGGAACCTGGTGGCCGACGTGACGGAGAGTGGAACCTATCCCTTCCTCGTCGAGGAGGGCTCGCCCGCCCGGCTCGATCTGCGTCCGCTGGTCCGCGCGCTGGTGGCCGACCTGCGGGCCGGCGTCCGCGCCCCCGCCATCTCCGGGCGATTCCACAACGCGCTCGCCGACGCCACCGCCGCCCTCGTCCGTCGGGCCGCGCGCGAAACAGGGCGCCTTCCCGTCCTGCTGACCGGTGGCTGCTTCCAGAACGCGCTCTTGGCCGAGCGCATCCTCGCCCGGCTCGGCTCGGACTTCGACGTGCGGCTGCACCGCGAGGTGCCGCCGGGGGACGGAGGGATCGCGCTCGGCCAGGCGGTCGTCGCGGACGCGCGCGTGCGCGCGGCGGAGGGGACATGTGCCTAGCGGTGCCAGGAAAGGTCACGCAGATCACGGGCGAAGGCGAGCGGCGCACGGGGCGCGTCGACTTCTCGGGCGTGACGCGGCAGGCCTGCCTCGCCTACCTGCCGGAGGCCCGCGTCGGTGACTACGTCCTCGTCCACGTCGGCTTCGCCATCGCCCGCATCGACGAGCAGGCGGCGCGGGAGACCCTCGAGGCCCTGGCTCAGATCGGCCAGCTCGAGGAGGCGGGCGATGCGCCACGTTGACGAATACCGCGAGCCCGCCGCCGTGACGAAGACGGTCCGCGAGATCCGGGAGACCGTGAGCCGTCCGTGGACGCTCATGGAGGTCTGCGGCGGCCAGACGCATTCGATCCTGAGGTTCGGCCTGGACGAGCTGCTCCCGGAGGCGGTACGGCTCGTGCACGGGCCGGGCTGCCCGGTGTGCGTGACGCCGCTCGCGCTCGTCGACCGCGCGCTCGAGATCGCCGCGCGACCCGAGGTCACCTTCTGCTCGTTCGGGGACATGCTCCGCGTCCCCGGCTCGCGCGGCGATCTGCTCCAGGTCAAGGCCCGGGGCGGCGACGTGCGCATCGTCTATTCGCCGCTCGACGCCTTGGAGCTGGCGCGTCGGCACCCGGAGCGCAAGGTCGTCTTCTTCGCGGTGGGATTCGAGACCACCGCCCCCGCCAACGCCATGGCCGTGCATCGGGCCGCCGCGGAAGGGCTCGAGAACTTCTCGGTGTTGGTGGCGCACGTTCTCGTGCCCCCCGCGCTGGCGACGCTTCTGTCCTGCCCGGATGCCTGCATCCAGGGTCTGCTGGCTCCCGGGCACGTCTGCGTGATCACCGGTCATCGCGCCTACGAGGAGATCGCGCGCCGGTTCCGCGTCCCGGTGGTGGTGACCGGCTTCGAGCCGGTCGACCTGCTGCGCGGCGTGCTCGCCGCCGTTCGCCAGCTCGAGCGCGGCGAGGCGAGGGTGGAGAACCAGTACGCGCGCGCCGTCCGGGAGGCGGGCAACCCCGAGGCGCTGCGGATGATCGAGGACGTGTTCGTCGTCCGTGACCGTGCCTGGCGCGGGCTGGGGGAGATCCCGATGAGCGGCTACGAGCTGGCGCCCGCCTACGCCCGCTTCGATGCGTCCCGCGTCTTTGGAGCAGGAGAACGGGCGGCGCAGGAGCCGCCGGAGTGCCGGAGCGGCCTCGTGCTGCAGGGCCGGCTCAAGCCACCACACTGCCCGGAGTTCGGTGCGCGCTGCACGCCCGAGCATCCGCTCGGGGCGACCATGGTGTCCGCTGAAGGCGCCTGCGCCGCCTACTTCCACTACCGCCGCACCGGCGAGGATGCGGTTGCGACCGCGGGGTGAGACATGAGCGGCACGATGGCGTCGATCCTCACTTGCCCGGCCCCGGCGGGCCCGGGCGACGTGGTCCAGCTCGCGCACGGCGGCGGGGGCCAGCTGACCTCTCGACTGCTCGAACGCGTCTTCATGCCCGCCTTCAAGAATCCCTACCTGGAGGCGCGGGCGGACGGCGCAGTCGTGCCGTTCGGCGGTGAGCGGCTCGCCTTCACCACCGACACCTTCGTGGTGAAGCCGATCTTCTTCCCGGGCGGCGACATCGGATCGCTGGCCGTGCACGGCACCGTCAACGATCTGGCCATGTGCGGTGCGGAGCCGCTCTTTCTGAGCGCGGGCTTCGTCCTCGAGGAGGGCTTTCCCCTGCGGGAGCTGGAGCGCCTCGTCGGCTCGATGGCCAGCGCCTGCGCCGCGGCCGACGTGCTCCTCGTGACCGGCGACACGAAGGTGGTGGATCGCGGCAAGGCGGACGGCGTGTTCGTCAACACCTCCGGGATCGGTCGCGTGCGGTCTCGTGTCGAGGTGGGTCCCGACCGCGCCCGCCCGGGCGACGCCATCCTCGTCTCGGGGCCCGTCGGCGACCACGGGATCGCGGTCATGGCGGCCCGGGAGGGCATCGACTTCGAGACCGCGCTCCGAAGCGACAGCGCCTCCGTGGTTCCGCTCGTCCGCGCGCTGCTGGACGAGGTGAAGGAGACGCGCGTCCTGCGCGACCCCACGCGGGGCGGGCTCGCCACGGCCCTGGCCGAGATCGCGATTGCCTCCAGGGTGGGATTGCGGGTGGAGGAGGGTGCGGTCCCGGTGCGGGACGAAGTGCGCAGTGCCTGCGAGCTGCTGGGCTTCGATCCCCTGTACGTGGCCTGCGAGGGACGCTTCCTGGCCATCGTGCCCGCAGCGCAGGCGGAGGCGGCCCTCGCGGCCATCCGCGCGCACCCGGAAGGCGGCGGCGCGCGGCGGATCGGGAGCGTCGTGGCGGAGGACGGCGGGCGCGTCGTGCTCGAGACGCGCCTCGGCACCCACCGCCTGCTGGACAAGCTCTCCGGCGAGCAGCTCCCGAGGATCTGCTGATGCACGAGTACTCCGTTGCCAAGGCGCTATTCGAGCGGGTCGTGCGCGAGGCGCAGGCCCGCAAGGCGACCGCGGTGCGCGCGCTTTCGGTGCGGATCGGAGAGCTGGCCGGCGTGGACCCGGAGCTCCTCGCGACGGCCTGGTCGCTCTGCCGGGAAGGAACGATGTGCGCGCGGGCCGCGCTCGCGATCGAGCACGTCCACGCGCGGTGGGATTGCTCCCGGTGCGGGCGCGCGATCCCGCCCGGCGAAGTGCTGCGCTGCGGCGAATGCGGCGCCGCCGGGCGCCTCTCCGCGGGGGACGAGATCCTCCTGGATCGGATCGAGCTGGAGGTGCCTTGATGTGCAACACCTGCGGTTGCGGCGATCCCGCCGTCATCTCGGTGGAGCTTCGCGAGCACGTCCTGGCCGACAACGACCGTGGCGCGGCCCACAATCGCCGCCACTTCGGCGAACGCGGCGTGCTCGCGGTCAACCTGATGGGCTCGCCCGGCTCCGGCAAGACTGCCGTGCTCGAGGCCCTGGCGCGCGCCCTGGGCCCCACGCGGCGACTGGCAGCGATCACGGGTGACCTGGAGACGGACCGCGACGCCCGCCGGCTGCGCGCGGCGGGGATCCCTTGTGTGGCGGTCACCACCGGGTCGGCCTGTCACCTCGACGCGGAGATGGTCCACCGTGCCTTCCACCATCTGGCCGGGCTCGAGCTGGACTATCTCTTCGTGGAGAACGTAGGGAACCTGGTCTGCCCGGCCGTGTACGACCTCGGGCAAGCCGCAAGCGTCGTGGCCCTCTCCGTCGCCGAAGGAGAGGACAAGCCGCTCAAGTACCCGGTGATGTTCCGCAAGGCCGACCTCGTGCTCTTGACCAAGGTGGACCTTCTGCCGCACCTCGACTACGACGTGGCCGCGGTGGAGGACGCGATCGCGCACGTCATGCCGCAGCCGGCGCTGCTGCACCTCTCAGCCCGTACGGGCGAGGGCGTGGAGCGCTTGCGGGATTGGCTCGAAGCGCGGCTACGGGGACGGCAGCTCCTTGAGGAGCGTCTCGACCACGGACCCGGCCGCCCGCTCCACCTCCGGTGAAAGGCGATGGCTGCCAGCCTCGAAGTTCCTGCCGAAGATGGCGTAGACGACGACGGAGCGCGGTAGCTCGCCGAGCGCCCGTGCCGTCTCCACCGCCTCCGCCACGCCCCAGGAGTGCGTGGAGGCATGGAGCAGCGAGGCAGGCAGGGGTTCGCGGTGGGCCTCGAACCGCCGCACCGTGCCTGGCTCCCCGCCGGAGGCAGCGTCCACGAGCACCACGCGCTGCGCTTCTTGCCAGGCGTCCATCAGGTCGCTCGCGCAGCCGTCCTGCTCGAGGACGACGGTCCCGGGCGGGGGACATTGCCGCACGAGGCGCGCGACCTCGAGGCCGGCCCCGTCGTCTCCCCGGTCGCGGTTGCCCATACCGATGACGAGGGTGCTCATCGCCCCTCCACAGTGAGCTTCAGGAAGTGCGTGGCGCAGGAGATGCAGGGGTCGTAATTCCTCACGGCCTGCTCGCAGCGCCGGGTCAGCTCCTCGTCGGGCAGCTGCACGTTCTGCGGGATGAAGCGCCAGAGGTCCGACTCGATCGTCTTCAGGTTCTGCGAGGTCGGAGGCACGATCTTGGCCGTCCGGACCAGGCCGGCGTCGTCGAGGACGTAGCGGTGGTAGAGGATCCCCCGCGGTGCTTCGGTGCAGCCGAAGCCCGTGCCCGCTCGCGGGACGTGCTCGACCGCCGCCCGCTCGGGAGGCTCGTAGGCGTCCACGAGGCGCAGCGCCTCCTCGCAGGCGAAGACGGTCTCCACCGCGCGGACCACGATGCTCCGGAACGGATTGCGGCAGACGGGCCCGAGCCCGGCCTCGCGGGCGGCCTCGCGCGCCAGGCTCGGGAGCCGCTCGGAGTTCAGGCTGTAGCGGGCGAGCGGACCCACGAGGTAGCCGCCGCGCCCACGGCGGACGGAGTGAAGGGCGTTCGAGTGCGGCACCTGCTCCTCGTGAAAGTGCTCCTCGTACTCGGCGACGGCGATGTCGAGCCCCTGGCTCGAGACGAGCCGGCCTTCGCAGATCGCGTACTCGGTGGGATGTCGGAGAGCCACGAACTCGTAGTCCTGCTCGAAGTCCGGAAACTCGAAGCCGGCGACCCACCGTACGGTCTCGAGAGCGGCATCGCGCGCCCAGAGCAGCTCGTCGCGCAGGGCCAAGAGGTCGCTGCGGGCGGGGGCGCGGTAGAAGCCGCCCACCTTGACGTTGATGGGGTGGATCTCCCGCCCGCCCAGGACCGTCATCAAGTCGGTTCCCGGCCTTCTTGAGCCGAAGGCCGCGCCGGACGGCCTCCGGGTGGTCGGCGGCCAGGTGGATCCCGCTCTCGTAGCCCAGGAAATCCGGAGCGTGGAGCATGTAGACGTGGAGGGCGTGGCTCTCGATCCACTCGCCGCAGTAGAGGAGCCGGCGCAGGTCGCGGATCGCGTCGCCCACCTGCACGCCCCAGGCGGACTCGATCGCCTGGACGGCGCTCATCTGGTAGGCGACGGGACAGATCCCGCAGATGCGTGCGGTGATGTCCGGCGTCTCCTCCGCGCGCCGACCGCGCAGGAAGGCCTCGAAGAAGCGCGGGGGCTCGTAGATCTCGAGCTTGACGTCGGCGACGCGGCCGCCGCGCAGCTTCACGCGGAGCGCCCCCTCGCCCTCCACCCGGGCGAGCATCGGGACGGTCAGCGTCCTGGTCTTACTTTCGCTCATGGGCTTCGCTCGCCGCCCGGAAAGCGGGGGCCTGGGCGTTGAAGGTCCGGAAGGCACGGACGACGTCGCCCTGCGCGACTCCCAGAGCCTCCCACTGGCGCCGCAAGGACTCGGTGTTCGGCGACTCCATGGGCCCGAAGCAGCCGTAGCAGCCCCGCAGAAAGGCGGGGCAGAGGGCACCGCAACCGGCCTGGGTCACCGGGCCGAGGCAGGGCGTGCCCTGGGCGATCGCCACGCAGACCGTCCCGTGCAGCTTGCACTCGGCGCAGACGCTGCCGGTGCCGAGATTGGGCCGGCGCCCCGCCAGGATGGCGGACAGGGTCTCGACGAGCTGGGCCTTGGAGATCGGGCAGCCGCGCAGCTCCAGGTCCACGCGGACGTGCTGGGCGATGGGAGTCGACGTGTCCAGGGTCGTGACGTACTCGGGCGTCGCGTAGACGGCGGCCACGAACTCGCGCATGTCCCGTCCGTTCCGCAGGGCCTGGATCCCTCCCGAGGTGGCGCAGGCGCCGATCGTGATCAGGACGCGCGACTGCTTCCGGACCTCGCGGATGCGCTCGGCGTCGTGGGCCGTCGTGATGGAGCCTTCCACCAGCGCCAGGTCGTAGGGGCCCTTCACGACCGCCCGCGAGGCCTCCGGAAAGTTCGCGATCTCGACGCGGCCGGCGACGTCCAAGAGCTCGTCCTCGCAGTCGAGGAGCGTGAGCTGACAGCCGTCGCAGGAGGCGAACTTGAAGACGGCCAGCTTGGGCTTCGCCGCCACCTCACACCTCCGCGAGCCTGAGGAGATCGCGCACGCGGTCGTAGGCGAAGACGGGGCCGTCCCGGCAGACAAAGAAAGGGCCCATCTGGCAGTGACCGCACAGACCCACAGCGCACTTCATGTTCCGCTCGAGGGAGACGAAGAGGTTCGCGTCCGGCACCCCGCGGGCGGAGAGAGCCATCACGCCGAAGCGAATCATGACCTCCGGCCCGCAGAGGAAGGCGACAGCGCTTCCGGGGTCGAAGGGGGAGCGGTCCACCAGCCGAGTCACCACGCCTACCGCGCCCTGCCACTCCGTGCTGGCGCGATCCACCGTCACTTCCACCTCCACGTCGAATCGCCCGCGCCACTCGCGTAGCTCCCGCGTGTAGAGGATGTCCTTGGGCGAGCGCGCCCCGTAGAGGACCACGACGCGCCCGTACTGGGCGCGGTGGGCGAGGGCGTGGTAGACGGCCGGCCGCAGCGGGGCGAGGCCGATGCCGCCGGCCACGATCACCAGGTCGTGGCCGAGCGCCCGCTCCACCGGCCACGCCGTGCCGTACGGGCCGCGGAGCCCGACGCTGGCGCCGGGGCCGAGGCGCTGCAAGGCGCGCGTCACGCAGCCGACCGCCCGGATGGTGTGCACCACGGTCTCGGGTCGGCCGGGGTCGCCGCTGATGGAGATCGGGCACTTCGCCCACCCCGGGGAGAGAGAGCATGTCGAACTGGCCAGGGGCGAAGGCGAAGGAACCGTCCGGGGGGTCGAGCACGAGCGTGAAGGTGTCGGCCGTCTCGCGCACAAAGCGCCGCACGGCGCACGGCAGCGGCCGCATGGGATCGAGGGCCGGGCTTTCGGCGAGGGCCTCACTCGTGGTTGGCATAGAGGTCGAACATCTGAAGCTGCGTCGCTTCCAGCCGGCGGATCACGACTTGAGCGAAGCGGCGCATGAGCTCGTAGCCCATTTCGGTGTCGCGCTCGCACTTGCCGCGCAGGCACACTCCGTCGAGGGCCAGGGCGCGCACCAGCGTTTCCGCGCGCGCGTCGAAATGGCATCGGTAGGGTGGGAAGAGCCAGGACCACCCCAGGACATCGCCCGCGTCGACGGTCTCGATCGTGAGGTGCCCGCGGTTCGGGGCGTGCGTCTGCACCGCGACCCGCCCGAAGCGGATCACGTAGAAGCGCTCGGCCTCGTCCCCTTCGCGGAAGAGCAGCTGTCCCGGCTCGAACTTGACGTTCGCCGCACAGCCCGCGAGGGCGCCCACGTGCTCCGCGGACATTCCGCCGAAGAACGGATGCTCCGCGAGGACGCTCGTGAAGTCCGTGATCGTCATGGCTCGCTCCCCGAAGGCCGGGACTCTCCGACCGCCCGCGCCTCCTCCGTGATGTCGATCCCCGCCGGGCACCAAGTGATGCACCGGCCGCAGCCCACGCACCCCGATTCACCGAACTGGTCGTGCCAGGTCGCCAGCTTGTGGAGCATCCAGTGGCGGTAGCGGGCCGCCGTCGTGGTGCGGACGCTGCCTCCGTGGATGAACGAGAACTCCAGGCCGAAGCAGGAGTCCCACCGCCGTGCGCGCGCCGCGCCCCCTCCCGCGAGGTCGGTCGTATCCTCCACGGTCCAGCAGAAGCAGGTCGGGCAGACGAGCGTGCAGTTGGCGCAGGCCAGACAGCGCCGCGCGGTCTCCTCCCAGCGCGGGTGCTCGTAGCGCGCGCGGAGCCGCTCGGGAAGGCCGCGGGTCTCGAGCGTGCGGCCCATGCGGGCCGCGGCTTCGGCGATGGCGTCATCCGCGGCCTGCATTTCCTCCGGCCGGGCGGGCCGTGTGGGCACCGTCCCGAGCAGCTCGCGGCCCGGTTCCGATCCGGCTTCCGCGAGCAGGACGTGAGCGTCGTCCGTCACGAGCTCCGTCAGTACTATGTCGAAGCCGGCACGGGCGCGCGGCCCCGTTTCCATCGAAGCGCAGAAGCAGGTCCCGCCCGGCCGCGTGCAGTTCACCGCGACCACGAAGACGCTTTGGCGGCGCGCGACGTAGGCGGGGTCGCGGACGGCTCCCCCTGCCATCACGCGGTCCAGCCTCGCGATGGCCGCGAGCTCGCACGGCCGCACGCCGACGAATGCGCGGCGGTCGGGCGGCGCGTCCCCATCCTCCACGGCCCCGTCTGGACGGGTCCGCCACAACGTGAGTCGTGCGGGATGGAGGTATCGCTTCCAGGACTGCGGCCCCACCGTGCAGGCGAAGGCACGCGGCCCCGCGTCGTTCACGAGCCGGTAGCGTGCGGGCCCCTGCTCGTCCCGCCACCCGATGGGGAGGTCGGCGGCGTGCGACAGGTCGTCAAGGACAATGGCGCCGTCCTTGACGCTGGGGCCCACGACGGCGTAGCCCCGCTCACGCAGCGCCTCAAGGAAGCGATCGAGATCGGCGAAGTCCAGGACGAGCGGGTCGGGCTGGGTCACGAGAAAACCGGTCGCTCCATCGAGCAACAAGTACCGTGCCCACGGCGCGTTTGACGGCGGCAAGCTCCAAGTCCTTGGGATGCAAGCCGCATTGCGGACCGGCTCGAGGCACCGGGCGCCGGGGACGCAAAGTCTCACCGCTCGTGCGCAGGTTCTGCGGGAGGAGCTCTCGGGAAACTACGCGGATCCAGGGCTTCAGCAGCCAGGGGCGCTGTCGTCTTGGTCCGAGGGCGGTTCGGCCGGGCTGGCACGCGTCTTGTTACACCTGTGGTTGGGAGGCGCGCCATGATCCACGCCAGCGCCACTGCCGCCACCATCGTCGGACACGAGGCGGCCCCGCCCGCAATGTCCCCGAACCAGATGCTGATCATGCCCGAGTCGACGCTCGGGCGCAGGAGCGCTACGCTGCTCGTCTCGGCCGGGCTGCACGCCGTGCTCCTGCTCGTGATCGCAATCGTGCCGCTGCTCTTCTTCGATGCGCTGCCGGCGCAGGACTCGCTCAAGGCGTTCTTCGTCCGGCCGCTCGAGATCGCGCCGCCACCGCCTCCACCGCCCCCGCCGCCGGCCGCGTCAGCGGCGGCCGTGAGGGTGGTGGCCCCACGCGCCGTGGAGCGGTCGCACGGGTTCGTGGCGCCGATCGAGGTCCCGAGCGAGGTGAGGCCCGAGGAGGGGATCGACCTCGGGATCGAGGGCGGCGTGCCCGGCGGCGTCGAGGGCGGAGTTCCCGGCGGGGTCGTCGGCGGCGTGGTGGGCGGCCTGCCCACGGTGCTGCCCCCGCCGCCGCCGCCGCCGGTGGTGCGGATCGGCGGCCGGCTCGCCCCGCCGCGCATCCTCCGCAAGGTCGAGCCCGTTTATCCGTCGCTCGCCATCGCCGCGCGGCTGAGCGGGACCGTGGTCGTGGAAGCCGAGGTGGACCCGCGCGGCGTGGTGAAGACCGTGAAGGTACTGAGCGGCCACGCGCTCTTCGACGAGGCAGCTCTCGAGGCGGTCCGGCAGTGGCGCTACCAGCCGCTCCTGCTGAACGGAGAGCCCACCGCCTTCATCCTTTCGGTGGTGATCACCTTCAACCTGATGCAGAGCAGCTGACCGCTTCAGCCCGCGGGCGGGAGCGCGCACTCCTTGATCCGCCGGCGCGTGTAGGCGACGAGGCCGCCCGCTTCGACGATCTCCGCCCGCGCGGCGGGCAGCTTCTCGACGGCAAAGGTCTGGCCGGTGGTCCGGTTCACGACCTTGCCCGCGTGGATCTCGAGCTCGTCGCCTTCCACGGCCTGGATGCCGGGGGCCGTCACCACGCGCAGGCCGAGGTTGATCGCGTTCTGCAGGAAGATGCGCGCGAAGCCGCGCGCCACGATCACGAGCTCGTGCCCTTTCAGGCACGACGCGGCCTGCTCGCGCGACGAGCCGCAGCCGAAGTTGCGGCCTGCGACGAGCACGCTGCCGCGCGGGATCGCCTTCGCCTTGAGCCGAGCGTTGAACGCGGCGTCGTCCGCGAAGGCGTGGGCCGGGGTCTCGGCGGGCAGCGCCGTCGCCATGAAGCGGCCGGGATAGATCACGTCGGTCGAGACGTCGTCGCCGAAGCTGCAGTACCACCTGAGGCATGGGGGCCTCCTTCCTCCTTGCGCTAGTCGGCGTGGCGCGGGTCGTGGATCACGCCGCGGATCGCCGAGGCCGCCGCGACCTCGGGCGAGCAGAGGTAGACCTCCGAGCTCGGGTTGCCCATGCGGCCCTTGAAGTTGCGGTTCGTGGTCGAGAGCGCCACCTCGCCGTCGCCGAGCGCGCCCTCGTGGACGCCCAGGCAGCAGCCGCAGCCGGCGTTCATCACCACCGCTCCCGCGCGCATCAGCTCCGCCACGTAGCCCTGCTCCATGGCCTGCTGGAAGACGCGCGCCGAGGCCGGGAACACCAGCAGGCGCGTCCCCGGGGCCACGTGGTGGCCGCGCACGATCCGCGCCGCGGCTTCGATGTCGTCGAGCCGGCCGTTGGTGCACGAGCCGATCACCACCTGGTCGATCCGCTTGCCCTCGACGGCCTCGACCGGCTTGACGTTGTCGACGCTGTGGGGGCACGCGACGAGGGGGACGAGCTGCGAGGCGTCGACCATGATCGCGGACTCGTAGCGTGCGTCCGGGTCGGGGAGCACGATCGGCAGGCCGTCCGTGACCCCGGCCTCGTCCCGCAGGTAGCGGATCGTCTCGTCGTCGGTGGGCACGATCGCGGCGGTGGCGCCGGCCTCGACCGACATGTTGCACAGCACGAGACGGCCCGCCGTGGACATGTCGCGGATCGCCGGCCCGTGGAACTCGATCGCGCGGAAGGTCGCGCCCTCGGCGCCGAGCCGGCCGACCAGGTGGAGGATCAGGTCCTTGGGGCCCACGTACTCGGGGAAGCGGCCGCGCACGTCCACCCGGATCGTCGGCGGCACCTCCACGTTGACCGCGGTGCCGAGCGCCCACACGCTCGCCATCTCGGTCGCGCCGATCCCGAAGGCGAACGCACCGAGCGCGCCGTGGCTGGTCGTGTGCGAGTCGGTGCCGACCACGACGGTCCCCGGGCGCACGTAGCCGTTCTCCGGCAGCACCTGGTGGCAGATGCCGCCCACGTCCCCGCGGATGTCGTGGAAGCGTCGGATTCCGTGGGCGGCCACGAACTCGCGCACCTTCTTCTGGTTGGTCGCGGTCTTCGAGGACTCGGCGGGCACCCGGTGGTCGAAGACGATCACGACCTTGGACGGGTCCCACACGCGCGCGGCGCGCCCCGTGCCCTCGAAGATCTCGTGGAACTGGTTGATCACGAGCGCCGCGTTCTCGTGCGACATGGCGAGGTCGACCGCGGGCTCGACGACGTCGCCCGCGCGAAGCGCGCCCTTGCCCGCGGCGCGCGCGAGGATCTTCTCCACCATCGTCATCGGCATGGCTATCTCCTCCGGACGCCCGCTGCGCCTGCCGCCGCCTGGAGCGGCGCCGTCTCCGCGTACTTCGCGGCGAGCCGCACGGGCGGCAGGTACTCGTCCTCCAGCTTCCGGTACGCGCCGAGGCCCACGAAGTCCGTGTACTCCTCGAAGTCGACGCCCATTCCGTCTGACCGGCGAGGTTGCCGGTCGGCGACGCCGGAGCGCCTTGAAGAAGCGCAGGAGCGCCTTGTGCGCCACCATGATCGAGGCCACCGGGATCGACACCCGGCCGACGCCCAGCTTCGCCAGCTCGGGGACCGGGACGAGCTCGGTCTTCACGCCGGTGACCGCGTCCATCTGGTTCACGGAGAGCGGGCCCTTGAGCTCGCGGACGGCGCGCTCGATCTCGGCGCGCGTCCTGATGCCGTCGATGAAGGCCAGGTCGGCGCCCGCCTCCAGATAGAGGTTGCAGCGGCGGATGGCCTCGTCCAGCCCGTGCGATCGGCGTAGGCGTCGGTGCGCGCGTTGATCACGAAGTCGGGGTCGAGCCGGTCGCGCACCGCGGCGCAGGCCCTCACCTTGCCGGCCATCTCGTCGGCGGAGATGACCTCCTTGCCCGCCATGTGCCCGCAGCGCTTCGGGAAGACCTGGTCCTCGATGTTCATGCCGGCGACGCCCATCGCGATCAGGCGCTCGGTGACGGCGTCGCGTTCACCGCGTTGCCGCCGCCGGTGTCGACGTCGGCCATCACCGGGATCGAAACGGCCTGCGACGATGTTCCAGGTCACGTCGAGGACGTCCTTCATCTGGACGAGGCCGACGTCGGGCTCTGCCGAGCAGCGACCCGGCGAGGCCGAAGCCGGAGACCTGGATCGCCTCGAAGCCGCCGACTCGATGATCCGCGCCGAGAGCGCGTCGTGGCAGCCCGGCACCACGAGCGCCCGCCGCTCCACGATCGCGCGCCGCAGGACGATGCTCTTCCGCATGCTTGCCTCCTCGGTGACGGCCGACCTACGGCACCGCAACGGCCACGGGCCGCGCGACGAGCCCCGCGGCGACCGCGCGCCCCATCTCGAGCGTCGAGGCGCGCGCCGCCCATGTCGTAGGTGCGGACGGCCCCTTCGCGGATGACCGCGGCCACCGCCGCGTCCAGTCGCTCGGCCTTCTCCTTCTCGCCGAGCCAGTCGAGCATCATCCGCGCGGCGAGGATGGTGGCGATCGGGTTGACCTTGTCGAGGCCGGCGTACTTCGGCGCCGAGCCGTGCGTGGGCTCGAACACCGCGAGCTTCTCCCCGATGTTGCCGGAGCAGCCGAAGCCGAGCCCGCCCACCATCTGCGCGCACAGGTCGGAGACGATGTCGCCGTAGAGGTTCGGCGCGACGCAGCACGTCGTAGTCGCAGCGGGTTCTTGAGCAGCCACATCCCGATCGCGTCGACGTTGGCGTCGTCGACGGCGATCTCGGGGTAGTCCGCCGGCGACCTCGCGCGCCTCCTCGAGGAAGAGGCCGTCCGTCGCCCGCACCACGTTGGCCTTGTGGACGATCGTGACGCTCCGGCGCCCGTGCTTGCGCGCGAACTCGAAGGCGGCGCGCGCGATGCGCTCCGAGCCCTGCCGCGTGTTGATCTTGCAGGAGACCGCGTACTCGGCCTCGCTCGTTGCCGGCGAAGGGCGCGAACGGCGGGGAGAGCCGGCCGAGCGTCTCCGCGAGCGCTCGGCGGCACGGGCGAGAACTCGACGCCGGCGTAGAGGTCCTCCGTGTTCTCGCGGAAGACCGCCAGGTCGATGCCCTCCCGGTAGTTGAGCGGATTGCCGGGATAGGCCTTGCACGGCCGCAGGCAGACGTAGAGGTCGAAGAGCTGCCGCATCCGCACGATCGGCGAGCGGTAGACGAGCCCCTTGCCCCGCAGCTCCGGCGCGAGCTCGGCCTCGGCCGCGCGCACGGGCTTGGAGGTGATGGCCCCGAACAGCGCCGCGTCGACGCTCCGCAGCAGCTCGATCGTCCGGGCCGGGAAGCGCGTCGCCCTCCTCGCACCAGAACTCCCAGCCGATGTCGCCGTGCACGTACTCGGCGTCGAGCTCGAGCGCGTCCAGCACCAGGCGGGCGGCCTGCATGACCTCGACGCCGATCCCGTCGCCGGGCAGCCATCCGATCCGGTGCTTCTTCATCTCACTCTCCTCGGCAAGACTTGCGTCCCTGGAGCTCCAGCCTCAACAATCCAGCGCGCGCGTGACGAACTCCTCGGCCTCGAGACGCTCCTCCTCTTTCTCGAGCTGGGCGAGCGTCTCCTGCTCGCGTCGAGCGAGTCGCTCGAAAAGGGCGCGTTCTTCGGGGTCGCCGGCCGCCTGCGCGGCGCGTTCGAGCATTTCGTGCGCTTCGCGTTCCGCCGCGAGGAGCTTTCGGAGCATCTGCTCGTGGGTGGTCTCGCCGAGAGTTGGGTCGCCCATGGGTCCCCCGAAGGCGATAGCTTGCAAGCCGGGGGCCAGACCGTGGCTCAGCGTCGGCCCTGGCGCGAAGACGGCGATGGGCGCCTTCCCGCTGAGACATTTGTCAGCCTCAGTGTTCTTGACCATTTGTCACACGTGGTGGTAGTGGTCGTGGAGTCTGACGAGCGCCGTTCGGAAAGGTCGGACCCACTTGAACTCCGCGACCATCGCGGCTGACGTCCAGGTCGCCGAGCAAGACCGGCGGAGACCGACGCCATGCGCATCGCATCGGCCAGCGGCCTGTTCAGCAGCGGGAGACTCCGCGCGCACGCTTCGGCGCGGACGCCGGCCAAGCGCCCAAGGCGGAAGGAGATGTGAGATGGAAAGGAAACGGACCCCAGCCAGCTACCTGTGCTGCGCCGGGTGGTTCTTGTCGACGCTGCTTATCCTCCCGGCGTTCCTGAACGCTCAAGAAACGCGCGGGAGAATCACAGGCCACGTGCTGGACACGTCCAAAGCGCCGATTCCCGGTGCCTCCGTGATCGTCACGGACAGTGCCAGGGGCACGGCGGTCACCGCGACGACCAACAGCGACGGCTTGTTCGAGGTCAACTACCTGCTCCCCGGCACCTACCAGGTGACGGTCGAGTCGACGGGCTTCAAGAAGTACATTCAGGACAGGCTGCAGCTGCAGATCAGCGAGATCCGCGACCTCGCGATCGTGCTCGACGTTGGGCCCGTGGAGGAAGCCGTCAGCGTCATCGCTGAAGTCAGCGCGCTCAACAAGTCCGACGCAAGCATCGGCTTCACCGTGGACCAGAAGCGCATCGCGGAGCTGCCCTTGATCCACGGCGACCCCTACAAGATCATGGGCCTCGCGACGGGCCTCGCTCACTCGGGCAGCCAGCGGCTGGATCGGCCGTACGAGCCGACGCACATCGTCGGCTATGCCTACGACGGGACGCGTGGCAACCGCAGCGACCTCTTGATCGACGGCGCGCCGAGCACCTCCACCGCGAACCAGAACGAGGTGATCGCCTCCTACGTCCCGCCCTCCGACATGGTCCAGGAGTTCAAGGTGCAGACGGCCACCTTCGACGCCCAGTTCGGCAACACCGAGGGCGGCGTCACCAGCATGAGCATCAAGTCGGGAACGAACCGGCTGCACGGCTCCGTGTACTACTTCGCCGAGCCGAAGAGCCTGGCGGCGAACGACTTCTTCGGCAACATGAGAGGCCAGGAACGCCCTGACACGTCCTCGAACCGACCCGGCTTCAGCCTCACGGGCCCGGTGCGCATCCCGGGCCTCTACGACGGGAAGGACAAGACCTTCTTCTCGGTCGGCTACGAGCGCATCAAGGACGTGCGTCCGCGCTTCGACGCCCCCGCCGACAGCTGGGTCCCGACCGAGGCGCTGCGCAGAGGCGACTTCTCCGAGTTCTCGCAGTTCATCACGATCTACGACCCGCTCACCCGCGTCCCGACGGGCAACGGGCAGTATGTCGGGCAGCCGTTCCCCGGCAACGTGATCCCGGCCGACCGCATCAGCCCCGTGGCGAGTCAGATGCTCGGGTACTACGCCTTGCCCAAGAACCCCGGCCTGTCCGGCAACATCTACGACTCGACGCTGCCGGAGACGGCCAACTACGACACCTTCACCGTCCGCGTCGACCAGAAGGTCTCGGACAGCAACAAGATGTTCGTGCGGGGAAGCTGGTACCAGCGCGACAGCCACTACAACGACTACATGGGCAACGGGCTCACCAGCACGAACTTCCAGTTCATCTCCTGGCAGGGCGTGATCGACGACGTGCACGTCATCAACCCGACGACGGTGCTGAACGTCCGGTACGGCTACAACCGCTTCGAGCGCAACTCGGGCCAGGAGCCGGATTACCAGAACTTCGACCTGACGACGCTCAGCTTCCCTCCGTCCTACAACAGCCTGATCCCCGAAGCGAACCGGTACTTCCCGCGCCTCGACTTCGACGGAAACACCATGGTCGACGTGGCGTTCGGCAACGACTTCCGGCCGACCACCTCGCACACGGTTGCCGCCACGCTGAACAAGGTGCTGTCCAGGCACTCGCTACGGGGCGGCATGGAGATGCGGATCTACCGCGAGGACAGCCTCTCGACCGCCAACGAGCAGAGCGGGCGCTACCAGTTCACGAACGCCTACACGCGTCAGAGCAGCGCGAGCGGCACCGACTACCAGGGGCTCCAGAACTACGCCGCGTTCCTGCTCGGACTGCCCGCTACCACGACGCTGCAGCGCGCCTCGGACTACTCCGAGTATTCGAAGACCTGGGGCTTCTTCGTCCAGGACGACTGGCGCATCAGCGACAAGCTGACCCTGAACCTCGGCCTGCGCTGGGAGCTCGAGACGGCGCTCACCGAGCGCAACGACAAGAGTGTCTCCGGGTTCGACTTCGGCTACGTCCAGCCGATCGAGCCGACAGTGCAGACGCGCTACGGCGCGCTCAACGATCCCGCCCTGAAAGCACTGGTGCCACAGCTCAGCGTCAAGGGCGGCCTCATGTTCGCGGGCGTCGACAGCCCGAGCCGGCTCTACGAGACGCCGAAGAACACCTTCCTGCCGCGCTTCGGGTTCGCCTACGAGTTGAACTCGCAGACTGTGATCCGCGGAGGCATCGGGCTGTTCGCGGGCTTCCTCGGGCAGAGGCGCGGCGACGTGTTCCCGAACGGCTGGTCCCAGACCACGACCATCGGCACCACGACCAACGCGTACGGGGCTCCCGTTCCCAGGAGCTGGGACGACGCCCTCCTCACCCAGCCGATCCTCGAGCCGGTCGGCAACACGGCCGGGCGGCAGCAGGGCCTCGGGCAGACGATCGACTTCTTCAACCAGAACCCCGACATCTCGAAGCAGATGCGCTGGCAGATCGGCTTCCAGCGCGAGCTGCCCGGCGGCTTCGTGGTCGACGCCGCCTACGTCGGCAACTACGGCTACGACATCGAGATCTTCCAGAACATCAACGCCCTGCCGAACCAGTACCTGAACACCGACAACTCCCGGACCGCCGAGATGAACGCCAACAACACCTTCCTGACCGGCTCGGTCCCGAACCCGTTCGTCGGGCTGCTTCCGGGATCGAGCTTCAACAACGCGACCATCGCCCGCTCGCAGCTGCTGCGTCCGTACCCGCAGTTCGGTGACATCCGGACCACGAACAACGACGGCAAGTCGTGGTACCACTCCGCCCAGCTGAGCGTGCAGAAGCGCTTCTCGCGGGGCTACACGCTGGGAGTCGCCTACACCTACTCGCACTGGACGCAGGCGACGGAGTACCTGAACGCGGGCGACCCGCAGCCCACCAAGATGATCTCGGACCTGGACGTGCCGCACAGGCTGAGCCTCAGCGCCATCCTCGAGCTCCCGTTCGGAAAGGGCCGTCGCTTCGCGTCGAACGCGAGCGGCTTCGTGAACGCCCTGATCGGCGGCTGGCAGGTCCAGGGGGTCTACACCTACCAGAGCGGTTTCCCGATTCCGTTCGGGGCGCCGGCCACTGGGACGTCGTTCGCGCCGACCGCCAACGACCTCTTCTACAACGGCGGGCCGATCAGCATCGACAACCCGACCACCGATCAGTGGTTCGATACCGACGTGTTCACGTCCATCCTGAACGGCTCCGCCGCGAACGCGACGCCGGTCAACCACCTGCGGACGCTCCCGATGCGGTTCGACGACGCGCGCAGGGACTCCATCAACAACATCGACCTTTCGCTGATCAAGGACATCGTGCTCAAGGGAGACGTCCGGATCCAGCTCCGGGCCGAGTTCATCAACGCCTTCAACGAGGCCTACTTCCCGAACCCGGTTTCCACCGCGACCTCCACCACGTTCGGCCAGGTCACAGCTTCGAACCAGGACAACTACGCCCGGCGCGCCCAGCTCGGGGTGAAGATCCTGTTCTAGGTCCGTCGCGCGGCTCGTTCGCGAACGAGGGACTGGGCGACCCGCAAGGGTCGCCCAGCCTTTTACCCAGCCGTCACGCTCGAAAAATGGCTGCGCGCCCCGGACGCCACGAGAGCGCGCCAGGAGCGGCGGCGCCGCGCGGGCGAAAGAGTTGCATCTCGTTTGGCCACGGCCCATTCCGCCCGGACGAATTCATCGCATTGGGGCCGTTTGCCCGGTTACCTACTCGGGGTGGCTGGCCTACTTTGAGCCGCGGCCTTGCTCCTCGTCCCTCGAGGCGGCCTACGAGGCCATCCTCGAGGCTGTTGAGGCTCGCATGGAAGAGTTGGAGCGACCCTGGTGGGATTCGAACCCACGGTCTCCACCTTGAAAGGGTGGCGTGCTGGGCCTCTGCACCACAGGGTCAGCGGTCGAAAACGCGAGTATCGCACGTCCGTAGGCGGCGGGCCATCCTCAGGTACTGCAACGAGCGAACGCGGCTCGGTCTCCGTCGCAATTGTCGGGTCCCTTTACACTCGACCGCATCGCGAAGCGCTCGCCGTTCACCGTAACGCATTGCGGCGCAATGCATTCGAATTCCAAGTGACACCGGCACGGTCATTGCTGTTACAGTGGGTGGAGGGATGCGATGCGCAAGCTGCTGACAGCGGTCTTGGGAGGGCTGGGGGTTCTGACGCTCGGATCGGGCGTTGCCAGCGCCGTCCCTTTCGACGTCTTCGCTCTCACCCACAGCTCGCAGATCGACGGTCTCGGCGTCGTTCAGGGGACGCCGCTTGCGACGGGGCTCTTCTTCGACACGGGCGATACCTTCACGGCGACGGCCGATCCCGACGACGTCTGGAGGGCGGGCGACGACTCCGGCGGCGTGCGGGAATCGAACGCCGACGGCCTCACGGGTCTCCCGCCTCACGGCGGCAGCGACTTCGGGCTCGTCGACGGGCGACGGCTTCTCCGCGCACTTCGGCACTCTCGTGGGGCGGCTCGGAACCCAGTACTTCGTGATCGGCACGAGCTTCTCGAGCGCACCGCTGGTGCTCAGCGGCCCGACGCAGCTCGAGCTCTTCTACTGGGACACGTTCACGCCCGACAACACCGGCTCAGTCAGGGTTGACATCCAGTCCGGCGCGGTGCCGGAGCCTGCGACGCTTCTGCTTCTGGGCAGCGGGCTCTCGGGCCTGGCCCTGCGCCGTCGCCGGAAGGGCTAGGCGGGGCGTCTTCTCCGGAACCGCGAGGAGGGACTTACATCATGATCTGCATTCACTGCGGCGGCCGGATCGAAGCCGACGACCTGCGCGCATCCGAGGACAACGTGCTCGCGGCGCTCGTCAGCGGACCGGGGTACGGGGAAGCGCAACGGCCGGCCCTTTGTCGCAACTGCCTCACGCTCGTGGCGTCGGACGGCGAGCGTCGCGCGGAGTTCTACTGCCTCTGGTGCGGCCGCCCGCTCGCGGCCGACGGCAAGACGCCCCGCAACGATGCGACGCTCCTGCCGACCGACTCGGATGCATGCGTGCTCTTCCGCGAATGCCGCGAGTGCACCGAAATCCGCAGACGAGGCGAGTCCGGTCGGCCGGTGCAGCCCCGCCCGCGCTGACTCGTCTCCGCCACGTCGAAGCGGCGGGTCAGGCGGCTCGCCTCATCGACACGGCCTGGTCGGCTTCGCCAAGCTCCGTCGGCAGCGCGCTCCGCTTGAGCGGCCGCAGCCGCAGCTTCGGCGCATCCATCTCGACGAGTGCCTTGAAGATGAGCCCGCTGCCCAGCAGCAGGAGAAATGCCGAGGCGACCTTGATCATCAGCACGGTTCCCTGTCCTCCGCGTTGATCCTAAAAGGGACTACGGTCAGGCCAGGTCCGGAGTTTCGCCTAATTTTCGCCTTTTGACAAGTTGAGCCTGTAAAGTCTCGGCCGGCGATAAGGGAAGACGCGACACGAGTCTCGATAAGGCTCTGTAAATGTGCGGCTTAACGTCAGCGCTCAGCGCTTCTGCGGGCGCGCCGGGCGCATCTCGACCCGGCTCGTATGGGCGCCGTCCCGCAGGCGGACCACGTCCACGACCGTCCGGGCGATGTCCGCCGCGCTCAGCTTCCAGCTCGCGTCCTCGGACCGCGCGAGGGCCCCGAAGGAGGTGTCGACGGAGCCGGGCGCGATCGTGGTCACCCGGATCCCCTTCGGCCGCACCTCGAGCATCAGGCAGGTCGTGAAGTGGTCGAGCGCCGCCTTGCTGGCGCAGTAGGTCGCCATGCCGGCGATCGGGTTCTGGCCGGCGAGCGACGAGATCATCACGATCTGGCCGCCGTGGCGGGCGAGGTGGGGGATGGCCGCCCGCGTCAGCCGAAACACGGCCGTCAGGTTCGTGCCGATGACGTCGTCCCAGGTCTGGTCGTCCGTCTCTTCGACAGTCGCGAACTGGCCGACGCCGGCGTTGTTGACGAGGAGCTGCAGGCCGCCGAACGTCGAGACGGCGGCGGCGACGGCGGCATCGCACGCGGAGCGGCTCCTGAGGTCGCCGGCGAAGGCGATGCCTCGCGCGCCCAACGCCTCGAGCTCGGAGACGAGCGAATCGAGCTCGCTCGCGGTGCGCGAGACGACCGTGAGCCGCGCGCCTTCGCGCGCGAGTGCGAGCGCGATCGCGCGGCCGATGCCGCGGCCCGCGCCGGTGACGAGCGCGGATGCGTCGCGGATCTCCACGCGCCGAGTATAGAGCTATATTGTTTCGAGCCCCATGGAGTACAAGGACTACTACAAGATCCTCGGCGTCTCGAAGACCGCGAGCGACAAGGAGATCAAGGCCGCGTACCGCCGTCTCGCGAAGAAGCACCACCCCGACATCAATCCCGGCAACAAGGAAGCGGAGGCGCGGTTCAAGGAGATCGGCGAGGCGTACGACGTGCTCTCCGACAAGGAGAAGCGCAAGCGCTACGACACGCTCGGGGAGAACTGGCAGAGCTACGGCCAGCGGCCCCAGGGCTGGCCCGGAGGCCAGGGTGGCGGCGTGCGCATCGACTTCGAGGACCTGGGAGGCGCCGGGGGATTCTCGGAGTTCTTCCGCACGTTCTTCGGAGGCGGAGGCGGCGCCGGCTTCGGCGGCGGCCGGACCGGCTTCGGCGGCGCGGGCTTCCCCGGCGAGGAGATCCCGGAAGCCACGGATGCCGAGGGCGAGGTGGACCTGACGCTCGACGAGGTGCTGAAGGGCACGACGCGCGAGGTCGCGCTCGCCGGGTCGAAGCGCCGCGTGGAGGTCAAGATCCCGCCGGGCGTTCGCGACGGCTCACGGGTGCGCGTCGCGGGCGAGGGCGGGCGGGGAGCCGGCGGCCGCAAGGGGGATCTCTACCTGCGGGTGCGCGTCGCTCCGAATCCGGACTTCGAGCGCCGCGGCGACGACCTCCAGACCACGGTCCGAGTGTCCCTGACCGCCGCCGTGCTCGGGGGCGAGGCCCAGGTGCCGACGCTCGACGGCGCGGTCGGGATCAAGATCCCGCCCGGGACGCCGGCCGGACAGGTCTTTCGGCTGCGCGGCCACGGCCTGCCGCGCCTCGGAGAAAAGGGCGTTCGCGGCGATCTGATGGCCACTCTCGCCGTGGATCTCCCACGGAGCCTTACAGATCGCCAGAAGGAGCTGTTCGAGGAGCTGCGCCGCACCGGAACGTGATCCGACTCACCCTCGGCCCAACAAGCCGTACTAAGTCATTGAACCAGCAAGGCAAGTCCGCTACACTCCCGTTCGTTCGTGGACGGACTGGAGGAGGGCGAATGAGGTTGAGGCTTATCTTGGGGCTGGGAGCAGCCCTGGCGACGGCGGCGGCGATGACGGGCTCGGCCCAGGCTCAAGGGGCGAAGCGGCCGACCGTGGCGATCATGGACTTCGACTACGGCGCAGTGAACAACTGGTGGAGCGGCGTCTGGGGCAACTACGACATCGGCAAGGGCATGGCCGATCAGGTCGTCGACGAGCTCGTGAACGACGGCAGCTTCCGCGTGATCGAGCGCAAGAAGCTGGACACCGTCCTGGCCGAGCAGGACTTCGCGCAGAGTGACCGCGCCGATCCGAGCGCGGCCAAGCTCGCGAAGGTGGGCAAGGTGCTCGGCGTGAAGTACATCATCGCGGGCTCGATCACGAAGTTCGCGACGTCGGACAAGAAGTACGGCGGCGGCGGCCTCGTGGGCGGCAAGATCGGCGGGCTCGGGCTGAAGAAGGCCAAGAGCGAGGTCACGGTGACCGCGCGCATGATCGACGCCTCGACCGGCGAGATCATGCTGTCGGCGAAGGGCGAGGGCATCTCCACCAAGGGCGGCGGCATCTCCGTCGGCGGCTTCGGCGGAGGCGGCGGCGCGGGCTTCTCGATGGGTTCGGGCGAGTACAAGGCGAGCGCTCTCGGCGAGGCGCAGGAGCAGGCGTGCAAGCTGCTCGTCCAGCAGCTGATCGCGAAGAAGGACCGCCTCGAGTAGAAGTCGGTCCCGTCGCGCTTAAACTAGGCCCGTCGCGCCCTCCTGCGACGGGCCTATTTTTTCTTTATGCCTGAGCCGGTCTTCACCCTCGCCAACCAGCTCACCATGCTGCGCATGGGGCTGGTGCCCCTGTTCGTGGTGCTGACGCTCGGGCGCCAGTTCACCTGGGCGCTCGTGGTGTTCGCGGTCGCGGGGCTCACGGACGCGCTCGACGGCTACGTGGCGCGGCACTCCGGGCAGAGCACCAAGCTCGGGGCGATGCTCGACCCGGTCGCCGACAAGCTGCTCGCCGACTCGGCCTACGTGCTGCTCACCTGGGGCGGCGTCGCGGCCTGCACGCTGCCGGTCTGGCTCACGGTCACGCTGCTCTTCCGCGACGTCATGCTGCTGGTGGGCGTGCTGGTCATCAACCTCACGCTCGGGCCGGTCGACTTCCCGCCGTCGCGGCTCGGCAAGGTGTCGACCGCGCTCAACGTCGCGACGGGTGCCGTGGTGCTGGCCGCGAACGCGACGGGCGAGTGTCCCGCAGGCGCTGCGTTGGCTCTACCAGGCGACCCTCGCCTGCCTGATCGCGACCACGATCCACTACATCTACCTGGCGAACGCGCGCCCGCCGCGAGGCGCGGGGGCCTAGGCGAGCGCCCAGCTTGCGCCGGAAGTAGTCGAGCGTCCTCGGCAGGCCGTCCTCGAGCGATACCTTCGGCTCCCAGCCGAGCAGCGTGCGCGCGCGCGTGATGTCGGGCTGGCGGACCTTGGGATCGTCGACCGGCAGCGGCCGCTCGACGATCTTCGAGCGCGAGCCCGAGAGCGCCACGACGCGCTCGGCGAGCTCGCGGATCGTGAGCTCGCGCGGGTTGCCGATGTTCACGGGGTCCGAGGCGTCCGACGTCATCAGCCGGAAGATGCCGTCGACGAGGTCCGACACGTAGCAGAGCGAGCGCGTCTGGCTGCCGTCGCCGAAGATCGTGACGTCCTCGCCGCGCAGCGCCTGGCTCATGAAGGCGGGGATCGCGCGGCCGTCCTCGACGCGCATGCGCGGGCCGTAGGTGTTGAAGATCCGGACGATGCGCGTCTCGAGCTTGTGGTAGCGGTGGTAGGCCATCGTGATGGCCTCGGCGAAGCGCTTGGCCTCGTCGTAGACGCCGCGCGGCCCGATCGGGTTGACGTTGCCCCAGTAGTCCTCGCGCTGCGGGTGCACGAGCGGGTCGCCGTAGACCTCGGAGGTGGACGCGAGCAGCAGCCGGGCGCCCTTGGCCTTGGCGAGGCCGAGCGCGTTGTGGGTGCCGAGCGCGCCGACCTTGAGGGTCTGGATCGGGATCCGGAGGTAGTCGATCGGCGAGGCGGGGCTCGCGAAGTGGAAGATGTAGTCGAGCGGGCCGTCGAGGGCGATGTAGTTGGTCACGTTGTGCTCGACGAACACGAAGTCGCGGCCGGTCAGGTGCGCGATGTTCGCCACGTCGCCCGTGATCAGGTTGTCCATCCCGACCACGGAGAAGCCGCGCTCCAGCAGGTACTCGCTGAGGTGCGACCCGAGGAAGCCGGCGGCTCCTGTTACCAGCGCTCTCGGCAACGAATCACCTCCACGGGCGCGCGAAGCCGGATTCACTCCGGCGTAGCGCGCGGGGATCCAAGGGGCGGCGCAGCCCCCCCTTCAATACGCATGGTCCTGGCCGAAGCCGTGGAACAGCGTGAGGATCAGGATCTTGAGGTCGAGCCGCAGCGACCAGTTCTCGATGTAGTAGAGGTCGAACTCGATCCGCTTCTCGATCGAGGTGTTGCCGCGCCAGCCGTTCACCTGCGCCCAGCCGGTCATGCCGCTCTTGACGCGGTGGCGGCGCATGTACTGGGGGATCCGCTCGCGGAACTGCTGCACGAACGGCGGCCGCTCCGGGCGCGGGCCGACGAGGCTCATGTCGCCGAGCAACACGTTCAGCAGCTGCGGCAGCTCGTCGAGGTTGTGCTTGCGCAGCCAGGCGCCGATCTTCGTCCGGCGTGGGTCGTCGGAGGTCGCGAAGATCGGGCCCGTGTCCTTCTCGGCCTCGTCGACCATGGTGCGGAACTTGAAGATCTGGAAGGTCTTGCCGTCGAGCGTCATGCGCTCCTGGCGCAGCAGGACGGGCCCCTTTCCGCCGTAGCGGCGGACGAGCAGCGCGAGCACCGGCCAGCGACCGGGCTGAGCGCGAGCAGCAGCAGCGCCGAGAACAGCAGGTCCATCACGCGCTTGACCATGCTGCTCCAGCCCTGGAGCGGCACCTCGTTGAGGCTGATGATCGGGATCCCGTCGAGGTCCTCGAGCGCGGCGCGGATCGTCGCGTACTGCACCACGTCGGGGACGACCTTCAGGTCGACGCACTCGTTGCTCAGCCCCTGGACGAGCGGGACGAGCCGGTCGTGGTCCTCGAGCGGCAGCGCCACGTAGACCTGGTCGGCCCGTGCGCGCTCCACCGCGTCGCGGGCGTCCGTCGATCGTCCCGACCACCCGCAGGCCGGCGTGGCCCACGGACGTCTCGCTCTCGCCGAGGAAGCCGATCACGCGGTAGCCGAGGTGGCGCTGGGCGACGAGCGCCTCGGCGACGGTGCGGCCGAGCTCGCCGGTGCCCGCCACGAGCACGCGCGTCAGGTTCTCGCCGGCGGCCCACTGCCGCTCCTGCCAGGAGCGCAGCGCCGCGCGGCCGAAGCTGAGCAGCAGGACGTCCAGCACGACGAAGAGCGCGAACACCGCCTGGCTGTACTCCCAGAGCGGCGAGACCTCGGGCTGGTAGCGGTAGTAGACGCGGACGTAGAGCGTCGCGCCGAGCGTGAGCGCCGAGGCGAGCAGCACGCTGAAGAGGATCGCGAAGGTCTCGTCGATCAGGCTGCGCCCGCGGCGGATCTGGTAGAGCCCGTGGAAGTAGAGCACCGGCGGCCAGAGCACCACGATGAGCGGCAGCAGCAGCAGGTAGCGCGAGACGTCCGGCACGCCCTTCGTCACCGGCACGAGCGTCGCGAGCGGCTCGTGGAAGCGCAGCGCGTAGGCCAGCAGCCAGGCGAGCGCACGTCACCGCCACGTCGACCCCGACGTGCAGCGCCACCAGTCTGCGTTCTCTAGCCTTCAGCATGCGGGGACCCGTCGGGCGAGCGCGTCCTGGGCGAACTCCCGAATTCGCTCCTCGAAGCGCTCGCGAGCAGTGCGCTTCGGCCCTGGCCCGGAGCGTAAGTCTATCAAACCGCATGCGATCCAGAGAAACGACGGCCGTGCGCAGCGCCTCGGGCGTCGGCTCGTGGAAGACGACCCCGGTGCGGCCGTGCTCGACGCTCTCGGCGCCGCCGCCCTCGCCGAAGACGATCGCCGGGCGGCCGCAGGCGAGCGCCTCGAGCGGCACGATGCCGGCGTCCTCGATGCCGGGCATCAGCACCGCGCGACAGGCGCGATAGAGCTCGCGCAGCTCGAGGTCGCCGACGTGTCCGAGGAACTCGACCTCGGCCGGAGCCTGCGCGCGAAGCCGCGCGGCTTCCGGCCCGCTGCCGACGATCCGCAAGCGGCGCCCGCTGCCGCGGTAGGCCTCGAGGCACAGCTCGAGCCGCTTGTAGGGCGCGAGCGCGGAGACGACGAGGTCGTACTGTCCCGGCACGTCCGCTCCCGGCGTGAAGAAGCTGGTGTCGACCGGCGGCGGGATCACGGCCGAGTCGCGGCCGTAGTAGCGGCGGATGCGGCCGGCGACGTACGCGCTGTTCGCGGCGAAGTGGTGGACGCGCACGGAGCTCTTCGCATCCCACGCCCGCAGCCGCGCCGCGATGGGACGGATCGCGAGGCGCGCCAGCGGCGACACGCGGCCGGGGCCGAAGTAGTCGTCGTAGCGGTCCCACACGTAGCGCATCGGCGTGTGGCAGTAGCTGAGGTGGAGCGCGCCCGGCGCCGGGCGCACGCCCTTGGCGACGCAGTGCGAGCTCGAGAAGACGAGATCGAAGCCCGCGAGGTCGAACGATTCGGCCGCGCGCGGAAAGAGCGGCAGGTAGTGCCGGTAGCGCGTCGCCACGGCGGGCAGGTGCTGCACGAAGGACGTGCGGATCTCGCGCGACTCGAGCTCCGGGGCGACCGAGCCCGGGACGTGGAGCAGCGTGAAGATCGGGGCCTCGGGATAGAGCCGGGCGAGCGAGAGCAGCACCTTCTCGCCGCCGCGCATGCCCGTCAGCCAGTCGTGGACGAGGGCGACCTTCAGCTCGTCGCCTCCGCGGTGGCGGGCACGGTGCGGCCGAGCGCCTTCAGGTAGCCGGCGTGGATCTGCCGCACCGAGCGCTCCCAGCTGTAGCTCGCCGCGCGCTCGAGGCCGCGCTCGACGAGGCGGGCGCGCAGGTCCTGGTCGTCGAGCACGCGCGCGATCCCCTGCGCGATGTCGTCCTCGTTGTAGGGATCGACGAGCAGCGCGCCGTCGCCGACCACCTCGGGCAGCGACGAGATGCGCGAGGTGACGACCGGCGTGCCGCACGCCATCGCCTCGAGCGGCGGCAGGCCGAAGCCCTCGTAGAGCGACGGGAAGGCGAACACCGTCGCCATCCGGTAGAGCGCCGCGAGCGTCTCGTGCGGCACGAAGCCGAAGAAGCGCACCTCCTGCCGCACGCCGGCCTCGTCCGCCGTGCGCCGCAGCGAGGCGTAGCGGCTCACGTCGTCGCCGATCAGCACGAGGCGCAGGTCCTCGTTGCCCTCCTGGCAGCGCACGCGCGCGAAGGCGCGGATCAGGCGCTCGAGGTTCTTGTGCGGCTTGACGTTTCCGGCGAACAGCACGAAGCGGCCGCGGATCTGGTAGCGCTCGCGCACGCGCTCGCGCTCGGCCTCGCCCGGGTCCACGAGCAGCTCGGCGTCGATCGCGTTCGGGACCACGTGCACCTTGGCCGGATCCGTCGAGGGGTAGAAGCGCAGGATGTCCGCGCGCGAGGCCTCCGAGACCGTGAACACGATCGAGCTGTTCCGGATCGCGCTGCCCATCACGAAGCGCGCGTAGCGGAACGCCATGCGGTTCGGCAGGTACTGCGGGAAGAGCAGGTGGATGCAGTCGTGGATCGTCACGACCGACGGGATCGTGCAGAGCAGCGGCCGCACGTAATGGGGCGAGTGGAGAAGCTCGGCGCCGAGGCGTCGCAGCTTGAGCGGCAGCGAGACGTGCTCGCGCAGGCTGTAGCCGGCCGAGCTGTCGACGACCGGCACGAAGTTCTCGGCGAGGTCGCGCAGCGTCGGACTCGTCGGCCGGGTTGCAGAAGAGGAGGTACGTCGTCTCGCGGTCGATCTGCGCCAGGTGGCGGACGACGTTGCGGACGTACGTGCCGATCCCGTAGTCGCGCCACTTACGTGCGTCGATTGCGATCTTCATGGCGCCAAGTCCCATGCGAACAGTAGCATGAGGACCGTTTTCGGCCCAAGGATGAAGGCCTACGAGCCGCCAGCGCGCAGACGCGCAAGAGCGCGAGGGCCTCCCGTGTGCGGGCGCCGTTCAGAGACAAAGCGCCGTGGACGAGAGCGAGGGCCGCGCGCGCGACGAGCCAGAGCGCGGAGGCCGCGCGCTGCAGCAGGCCGCAGTGCTTGCGGTAGTAGAGCAGGTGGCTGCGCTGGTACTCGAGGCGCGCGCGCTCGGGGGCGCGCGCCATGCTGCGGCCGAGCGCGTGGCGGGCCTCGGCGGCGGGGGAGTAGAGCACCTCGACAGCCGGCCTCGCGCACGCGGCGGCAGAGGTCGGCGTCCTCCTCGTAGAGGAAGAAGCGCTCGTCGAAGCCGGAGACGGCGTCGAAGGCCTCGCGGCGGATCATCAGGCACGCGCCGGAGACCCAGTCGGCCTCGCGCTCGACGGCGTGGAGGCGCCTCGGCCTCGGCGAGCGCACCGCGGCATCCCGGCCGCGCGACGCCCCGCACGAGGCGCCGCTGCCGCAGCTCGGAGAGCGAGCGACAGGTCCGGGCCCGTCGAGACCTGGATGTCGCCGTTGGCGCTGCGCGTGCGCGGGCCGACGACGCCGACGCGCGGCCGCGCCGTCGAGGAGCGCCGCCAGCGCGCGGAGCGATCCCGGCGCGAGGGTGGCGTCGGGGTTCAGGAAGAGCAGCAAGGGAGCGCCGCTCTCGCGCGCGCCCTGGTTGCAGGCGCGCGCGAAGCCGACGTTCTCGGGATTGGCGATCAGGCGGACGCTCGGGAAGCGCTCGCGCACGGCGGCGGCCGAGCCGTCGCGGCTGGCGTTGTCGACCACGACGACGCTCGTCGCGGGCTTCGCCGTCGAGCGCCGCGAGCCCCTCGAGCAGCGTCTCGCGCGTCTCGTACGAGACCACGACGACCGCGACCCGGGGCGCGTCGCTCACCGGCCGACCGCGCGCGCGAGCGCCGCCCGCGTGCGGCGGGCGGTGTTGGCCCACGAGTGGCGGCGCGCGAGCGCCTCGCCCGCCGCGACGAGCGCCACGCGCGTCTCCGGCTCGGTCAGCACGCTGGTCGATGGCGAGCGCGATCGCGTTCTCGTCGTGCGGGTCCACCACGAGCGCCGCGTCCCGAAAGATCTCGCCGAGCGACGGCGGCTCGCCGACCACGAGCGGCACGCCGCGCGTCGCCGCTTCGAGCGCCGGCAGGCCGAAGCCCTCGTACTCCGAAAGCGCGACGAAGACGTCGGCGGCCGCGTAGCGCGCGGCGAGCGCCTCGTCGTCGACGAAGCCGGAGAGACGGACGTTGGGGCGCGAGCCCCCGCGACGCCACGAGCGCGTCGAGGTCGAGCCGCGGGTGCGTGCGGTTGTCCCCGACGAGATCGAGCACGATCCCCGGATGGCGCTCGCGCAGGCGCGCGAGGGCGCGCAGCAGCTCCGGCACGCAACGGCGATTCAGGATCGCGCCCACCGCGAGCACGTACGGCCCGGTCACGCCGAGCGCCTGGCGCGCCTCGGCGCGCGGCGGCGGCGCGGGCAGGTCGCCGTCCGCGCCGAGCGGGATGTGGACCGCGCGCTCGGCGAGGTGGGGGAAGAGCCGGGCGAGCTCGCGGGCCGTGAAGGCGGAGCAGACCGGCACGACGCTGGAGGCGTGGAGCGAGGACCTGACGAGCGCTCGCCTGCGGGCGGCGTCGAGCCAGCTGAAGTCCTGCGGGTGCGCGAAGAACGAGAGGTCGTGGACGGCCGTGACGCGCGGCCGGTCGAGCCGCAGCGGGCAGGAGTAGGCCGGCGAGAAGAAGACGTCGATCGCGTCGGCGCGGGCAGCGCGGGGCAGCAGGACCTCCTGCCACCAGATCCCGCGCGCGCACGCCGTCGCCGAGCGGGCGCTTGCGGATGGCGGCGTGGTCGAGCACCGGGTCGAGCGCGGGCGGCCCGTTGAAGTAGACGACGAGCGTGTCGCCGCCCTCGCGCCAGTGGCGCAGCAGGTTGCGGAGGTAGCGGCCGGTTCCCGTCGGACGCCCCCCGAGCTCGCGCCCGTCGATCCCGACGACCAGCGGGCTAGCGGCCAAGGACCTTGCGGTAGAAGGCGAGCGTGCGCTCGGCCGTCGTGCTCCACTCGAAGGCGCGGCTGCGCTCGAGCCCCTTGCGGCGCAGGTCGGCGGCGAGCGCGCGGTCCTCGAGCACGCGCTCGACGGCGTGCGCGAGGCCGTTCACGTCGCGCGGGTCCACGAGGCTCGCCGCGTCGCCCGCGACCTCGGCGAGCGCGGTGTCGCGCGAGCAGACGACGGGCAGCCCGGCGGCCATCGCCTCGACGACCGGCAGCCCGAAGCCCTCCTCGAGCGACGGCAGCACCAGCGCGGAGGAGGCCGCCATCAGCGCGCGCACGTCGGCGCGCTCGAGGTAGCCGGTCGCCACGATCTGCGGGCCCGAGTAGCTGCCGCCCTGCGCCCAGTCGGAGCCGGGGCCCGCCAGCACCAGCGGGGGCAGCCGGCGCCGGCGCGCGAGCGTCATGTAGGCCATCACCAGCGTCACCAGGTTCTTGCGCTTCTCCGCGCTGCCGACGTACAGGATGCCGCCCCGCGGCAGGCGCAGCCGGCGCAGCGTCTCGTCGACCTGCTGGGCGTGCGGCTCCTGCCGGAAGATCGGGTCGACGCCGTGGGGCGTGACGGCGATCTTCTCGTCGGGCACGTCGAGCAGCCGCCGCGCCTCGGAAGCCGTGTACTCCGAGACGCAGATGACGCCGTCGGCGCGCTTGACGTGGTCGCGCACGAGCGTGACGAAGTCGCGCCGCGTCTCGCCCTCCACGAGCTCGGGGTGCTTGAGGAAGAAGAGGTCGTGCAGCGTCACGATGCGGCGGCCGCGCTTGCACGGGATGAGCAGCGGGGTCGGCGAGTGCACGAGGTCGAGCGAGCGGTCGACCAGGCGGTCGATCGGCGGCCAGCCGAGGCGGTTCCAGGCCGCGTTCAGGCCGCGCACCGGGATGCGCCGGTCCACCAGGCGGACGTTCGGGCCCCAGTCGCGAGCGGGGTAGCGCTCCCTGAGCGACGCCGAGAAGTACGTGAAGCGGTCCTCGGGGGCGAGCGCGGGGAGGCGCTCGGCGAGCCCCAGCACGTAGGTCCCGACACCGGTCGGACGCGAAAGCGAGGGACGGACGTCGAGGCCGAACTCCATGCGCCACCGAATGATAGCAGGATGTGCTAACCTCGGCGCCTTCGGGCGGGAGGAGTCGGCCTGATGTACATCGGAGTGATCGGGACGGGCTACGTGGGCCTCGTGGTGGGGGCCTGCCTCGCGGAGAACGGCAACTTCGTCGTCTGCGTCGACAACAACGCGGACAAGGTCGACCGGCTGCGCCGGGGCGAGATCCCGATCTACGAGCCGGGCCTGAACGAGCTGCTGCCGCGCAACGTGGCCGAGGAGCGCCTGCGCTTCACCACCGACCTCGCCGAGGCGGTGCGCACGAGCGAGGTGCTGTTCATCGCGGTCGGCACCCCGCAGGACGAGGACGGCTCGGCGGACCTGACGCACGTGCTCGAGGTGGCGCGCGACATCGGGCGCGCCATGAACGGCTACAAGATCCTGGTCAACAAGTCGACGGTCCCGGTCGGCACCGCGGCGCGCGTCCGCGAGGTGGTCACCGGCCTCACGGCGCACCCGTTCGCGGTCGTCTCCAACCCCGAGTTCCTGAAGGAAGGCACCGCGGTCGAGGACTTCCTGAAGCCCGATCGCGTCGTGATCGGCACCGACGACCCGAAGGTCGAAGAGGTGATGCGCAAGCTCTACGAGCCCTTCGTGCGCACCGGCAAGCCGATCCTGGTGATGGACCCGGCCTCGGCCGAGCTCACGAAGTACGCGGCCAACGCGATGCTGGCCGCGCGCATCTCCTTCATGAACGAGATCGCGAACTACTGCGACCGCGTGGGCGCCGACGTGCGGCACGTGCGCATGGGAATGGGCACGGACAGCCGCATCGGCTCGTCCTTCCTGTTCCCCGGCGTGGGCTACGGCGGCTCGTGCTTTCCGAAGGACGTGAAGGCGCTGATCCGGATGGGGCAGGACGCGGGCGTCTGCCTGAACGTGGTGGAGGCGACCGAGCGCACGAACGAGGCCCAGAAGGCGGTGCTGGTGCCGCGGGTGGCGGCGTACCTGGGTGGGCTCGAAGGCAAGCGCATTGCCGTCTGGGGGCTCGCCTTCAAGCCGCGCACCGACGACATGCGCGAGGCGCCGGCGATCGCCGTGATCGAGGAGCTGCTGAAGGGCGGCGCCGAGGTCGCGGCCTACGATCCCAAGGCCGAGACGAGCGCGCTCCGGCACTTCGGCGAACGCGTCGCCTTCTGCGGGCGCGCCTACGAGGCGCTGAGCGGAGCCGACGCGCTGGTCGTCGTCACGGAGTGGAGCGAGTTCCGCGAGCCGGATTTCGCGAAGATCCGCTCGCTGATGCGGCGGCCGGCGATCTTCGACGGCCGCAACATCTACGACCCGCGCCTGCTGCGCGAGCTCGGCTTCCACTACGAGGGCATCGGGCGGCGGTGAGCTCGCCCGCCCGGACCGACCCGCGCCGGGCTCCGCTCGCGGACCCGCTGCTGAGCGTGGTGATGCCGGTCTACAACGAGCGCGCGACGGTCGAGGAGATCGTGGGACGCGTGCTGGCGGTCCCGCTCCGGGTCGAGCTCGTCGCGGTCGACGACGCGTCGACGGACGGCACGCGCGAGCTGCTCGAGCGGCTCGCGCGCGAGCGCGGCTTCAAGCTGCTGCTGCAGGAGAAGAACCGCGGCAAGGGCGCGGCGGTGAGGCGCGGGATCGCCGAGGCGAAGGGCGACGTGATCGTGGTGCAGGACGCCGACCTCGAGTACAGCCCCGAGGAGTACCCGGAGCTCATCGACCTGATCGTGCGCGGCAAGGCCGACGCCGTCTTCGGCAGCCGCTTCATCGGCCGCCACCGCTGCTTCCTCTTCACGCACTACCTGGCGAACCTGTTCCTGAACCTCGTCACCAACGTGCTCTACAACACGACGATGACGGACATGGAGACCTGCTTCAAGGCGGTGCGCGCCGACCTGCTGAAGGCGCTCGACCTCAAGAGCGACCGCTTCGGCATCGAGCCGGAGATCACGGCCAAGCTCTTCAAGCGCGGCGCGCGCGTCTACGAGGTCCCGATCACGTACGAGGGCCGCGACTACTCCGAGGGCAAGAAGATCTCCTGGAAGGACGGCTTCCCGGCGCTCTGGACGCTCGTGAAGTATCGGTTCACGGACTAGCGGCAGAGCCGGCTTTCCGTTGCCCTTTCCGGTTGCCTCCGCGTCAATCTTGCCGGTATACTGTTTTGCTGCCGCCGGCTGCCTTTAAGTGACGACCGGCCAAGGAGATGAGGTCATCGCGCCGCCCGCGAGCCCCGCGGATTCCCCCGCGGGAGCGAGCTATTCCGGGGTAAGTCCGCGCCGATCGCGGCGGAGCCGCGGTCTGTCGGAGCGGGCGCGCGCCGCCTGGCAGGCGGTCCGGCTCGAGGCGCGCCTCTTCCGGCGGCTCTTCGCCTACACGCGTCCCTACCGCGGCCGCCTGACGGCTTCCTGGATCGCGACCGCGGGATACGCGGCAGCGGGTGCCTTGCTGGTGGCGCAGGTCAAGCCGATCTTCGACAAGGCGCTCATCCTGGGGGTGGACGTTGGGCGGCTGTCGCTCACCATCCTCGCTGCTCTACGTCGTCAAGGGCGTCTCGGCCTACTTCTCGACGACGCTCGTCGCCGACGCCGGCCAGCGCGCGGTCACCGACCTGCGCAACAGCCTCTACGAGCACATCCTGAACCAGTCGTTCGCCTTCCTCGGCCGCCGCACGACGGGCTCGCTCATGAGCCACATCACGACGGACGTCGAGAAGATCCAGGCCGCGGTCTCCGAGCTCGCGGGCGACCTGCTCAAGGAAGGGCTCACGATCCTCGGCCTGCTGACCGTGCTGTTCTTCATGGACTGGCGGCTCGCGCTGCTGTCGCTCGTCGGCATGCCGTTCGTGATCGTCCTGCTGCTGCGGATGAGCCGGCGCCTGCGGGTGTCGAACGAGACGTCGCTGCGGCGCTGGAAGGACATCTCGGAGATCCTGCAGGAGACGATCTCGGGCTTCGGCGTGGTGAAGGCGTTCGGGATGGAGGGCTTCGAGATCGGCCGCTTCCGCCGCGCCGGCGCGCGGCTCCTGGCCGTGAACATGCGCATCACCCGCACGACCGCGATCCTGCCGCCGCTGATGGAGGGCGTCGGCGGGCTCGCGCTGATCGGCGCGCTCTTCTACGGCAGCCTCTCGATCCGCGGCGGCCACCTGACGACGGGCGCCTTCGTCGCCTTCCTGACCGCGCTCTTCGCGATGTACACGCCGGTGAAGCGTCTGTCGCGCGTCAACGCCACGCTGCAGGCGGCGCTCGCCGCGGGCGATCGCGTCTTCGAGGTGCTCGATCGCCACGACGAGGTGCCCGAGGCGAAGGACGCGGTGGCGCTGCCGCGCATGCGCGAGGGGGTCGAGTACCGCGGCGTCGGCTTCGGCTACGCCGACGCGCACGGCGGCGTGCTGCACCAGGTCAGCTTCAGCGCTCGCCGCGGCGAGGTGGTGGCGATCGTCGGCACGAGCGGCTGCGGGCAAGACGACCCTCGTGAACCTGCTCCCGCGCTTCTACGACGTCACCGAGGGCGCGATCCTGATCGACGGCGTGGACGTGCGCCAGGCGACGCTCGCCAGCCTGCGCGCGCAGATCGGGCTCGTCACCCAGGAGACGGTGCTGTTCAACGACACCGTGCGCGCCAACATCGCCTACGGCATGGACGACGTCGACGCGGCGCGCGTCGAGTCGGCGGCCCGCGCGGCTTTCGCCCACGACTTCATCCTGAACCTGCCGCGCCGCTACGACACCCTGATCGGCGAGCGCGGCAGCCGGCTCTCGGGCGGCCAGAAGCAGCGCATCGCGATCGCCCGCGCGATCCTGAAGGACCCGCCGATCCTGATCCTCGACGAGGCCACCTCCGCGCTCGACGCGGAGTCCGAGCGCCTGGTCCAGGGTGCCCTCGCGAACCTGATGCGCGGCCGCACGACGTTCGTGATCGCGCACCGGCTCACCACCGTGCGCAACGCGGCGCGCATCGTCGTGCTGGAGGGCGGCGAGGTGCGCGAGGAAGGCTGCCACGACGAGCTGCTGCGCCAGCCGGGCGGGATCTACAGCCGGCTGCACGAGCTGCAGTTCGCGACCGAGGGCCAGACCGTATGATCCGCTCGATGACGGGCTACGCGGAGGCGGCGCTCGATCGCGACGAGCTCCACGCGAGCGTCAGCGTGCGCGCCCTCAACCATCGCTTCTTCGACCTGACGCTGCACCTGCCGCGCCGGCTGCAGCCGCTCGAGGCGGAGGCGCGCGAGCGGGTGAAGGCCGCGGTGGGGCGCGGCCGCATCGAGATCTCGGTGCAGGCGGCGCTGCCCGACGGGAAGTCCGAGGCGGTGGCGGCCTCGCGGCCGCTCGTCGCCTCGCTGGTGCGCACGCTGCGCGACATGCAGAACGAGTTCGGCCTCGACGGCGGCGTCTCGGTCGCCGACCTCGTCCGCTTCCCGGGTGCGCTCGAGTACATCGAGGGCGCCGGGGCGGTGGGCGACGAGGTGCGCGCCGCAACGCTGGGCCTGCTCGACCAGGCGCTCGTGCGTCTCGACGGCGCCCGGCGGGCCGAGGGCGAGCGGCTCGGCCTCGCGCTCGAGACGGCGCTCGCGGCGATCGAGGCGGCGGCGGTCCGGCTCGAGGCGCGCTTCGAGTCGACGCGCGAGGCGCGCAGCCGCGTGCTGCTCGAGCGGGCGCGCGCGCTCGTCGCCGAGCTCGGGCTCGAGGACGCGCGGCTCTACCAGGAGGCGGTGCGCGCCGTGGAGCGCCACGACGTGACGGAGGAGCTGCAGCGGCTGCGCAGCCACGTGGCCGCGGCGCGCGAGATGATGGCCGGCAACGGCGCCCCCGCGGGCAAGCCGCTCGACTTCCTGTCGCAGGAGCTGATGCGCGAGGCGAACACGATCGGCAGCAAGGCCCAGGACGCGGACGCGATTCGCGACGTGGTCGGGCTCAAGACCGAGATCGAGCGCTTCCGCGAGCAGGTGCAGAACGTTGAGTGAGCGCGCCCCCGTCGTGATCGTGGTCTCGGCGCCCTCGGGAGCCGGCAAGACCACCGTCGTCGCCCGCGTGCTGCGCGACGTGCCGGGCCTGCGCTTCTCGGTCTCGCACACCACGCGCCCGCCGCGCGTCGGGGAACGCGAGGGCGTCGACTACCACTACGTCGACCGCCCGACGTTCGAGCGTCTGCGTGCCGACGGCAAGCTGCTCGAGTCGGCCGAGGTGCACGGCAATCTCTACGGAACCGGCCGCGCCGAGATCGAGCGCGCGCGGGCCGAGGGCGTCGACGTGCTCCTGGACCTCGACGTGCAGGGCGCCGCGCAGGTTCGCGAGCGCATGAAGGACGCGGTCACGGTCTTCATCCTGCCGCCGTCCTACCAGGAGCTGGAGCAGCGGCTGCGCCGCCGCGGCCAGGACGACGAGGGGACGATCGAGCGCCGGCTGGCCGCCGCGGCGCGCGAGATCGGCGCCTTCGAGAACTACGACTACGCCCTCGTCAACGACGACTTCGAGGCGTGCGTCGAGGGGTTGAAGTGCATCATTCGCGCGGCGCGCAGCCGGGTCTCCGCGGTCGCGGAGCGGGCGCGCGCCATCTGCAGGACGTTCGACACAGGAGAGGAGACGAAGACCGCATGAGCCAGCTGATTCTTCCGAAGGACGTGGACTCCAAGTTCCGATTCATCACGGTGGCGGCGCAGCGCGCGAAGCAGCTGCAGGCGGGCGCCAAGCCCCGCGTCGACACGCGCAGCCGCAAGTCGACGCGCATCGCGGTCGAGGAGACGCTCGCCGAGACCGTGTCGTGGGAGGTGCTCGACAAGCTCCCCGGCACCGAGGGCGGCGAGAGCACCGAGAAGTAGGGAGGCGAGGGGACGTGCCGGTGGTGGTGCTCGGCGTCACGGGCTGCATCGGGGCCTACAAGGCCTGCGAGGTGCTGCGCGAGCTGCAGAAGCAGGGCGTGGACGTGCACGTCGTCATGACGGCAGCGGCCACGCGCTTCGTCAGCCCGATGACGTTCGAGGCGCTCTCGCGCCACCCGGTGTTCCACGATCAGTTCTCGCTCGGCGAGAACGGCGAGATCCGGCACATCTCGCTCGCCGACGACGCCGAGCTGCTGCTGGTGGCCCCCGCCACGGCGAACAGCCTCGGCAAGTTCGCCCACGGCATCGCCGACGACGCGCTCAGCACGCTCTACCTCGCGACGCGGGCGCCGGTGCTGGTGGCGCCGGCCATGAACGTCAACATGTTCGACCACCCGGCCGTGCAGCAGAACCTCAGCGACGCTGCGGACCCGCGGGGTGGGCGTGATCGAGCCGGGCGACGGCTACCTGGCGTGCGGCTGGCTCGGCAAGGGCCGCCTCGCCGAGGTCGACGTGATCGTGAGCGCGGCGCTCGCGCGGCTGGGCGCCCGCCGCGACCTCGAGCGCGAGACCGTGCTGGTGACGGCGGGGCCGACGCTCGAGGACCTCGACCCCGTCCGCTTCGTCTCCAACCGCTCGACGGGGACGATGGGGTATCGCCTGGCCGAGGCCGCGCGCGACCGCGGCGCGCGCGTCGTCCTCGTCTCGGGCCCGACGGCGCTCCCGGCGCCTGCGGGCGTGACGTTCGAGAGCGTGCGCTCGGCCGTCGAGATGAAGGCGGCCGTCGACCGGCACGCGGGCCAGGCCACCGTGGTGATCGCCGCGGCAGCCGTCAGCGACTACCGCCCGGCCGAGCCGAGCCACTCCAAGCTCAAGAAGACCGACGCGGCGCTGCGGCTCGATCTCGTGCGCACGCCGGACATCCTGAAGTCGCTGGGAGACGCGAAAGGCGGCCGCCTGCTGGTCGGCTTCGCCGCTGAGACCGAGGACGTGCTCGCCAACGCGCGCAGGAAGCTCGAGGCCAAGAACCTCGACCTGATCGTCGCGAACGACGTCACCGCCGAGGGCGCGGGCTTCGGCGGCGAGACCAACGCGGTCGTGCTCCTGCGGCGCGACGGCCGGCGCCGCGACGTGCCGCTCGCCTCGAAGCGCGAGGTGGCCGAGCGCATCCTCGACGAGGTGGTCGCGTTGCGCACCGCGACGCCCGTCCCGACGCCGGCGTGAGCGACAAGGCCGCGCTCGTCGCCGATCTGCTGGCGCACGCGCGCTTTCTCGAGGGACTCGACACGGTGGGCGTCGCCTGGCCGGCTGCCGCTCCGACCCCGGAGCCTGCGCCTCGTGTCTCCGCCGCAGCCACTGCGGACCGCGCGGCAAGCCTCCAGGCCGTGCGCGACGACCTCGGCGACTGCCAGCGCTGCCGCCTGGCGGGCGGGCGCAAGACGATCGTGTTCGGCCAGGGCAACCCCGAGGCCGAGCTGATGTTCGTCGGCGAGGCGCCGGGCGCCGACGAGGACGAGCAGGGGCTCGCATTCGTCGGCCGCGCGGGCCAGCTGCTGACGGACATCATCGAGAAGGGCATGAAGCTCAGGCGCGCCGACGTGTTCATCGCGAACGTGCTGAAGTGCCGGCCGCCCCAGAACCGCAACCCCGAGCCGGACGAGATCCTGTCCTGCCAGCCCTTCCTCGACGCGCAGATCCAGGCGATCCAGCCGCGCGTGATCGTGGGCCTCGGCAAGTTCGGCGCGCAGTGGCTGCTGAAGACGGCCGAGCCGATCACGCGCCTGCGCGGGCGCATGGGGCAGTACCAGGGCATTCCCGTGATGCCGACCTACCACCCGGCCTACCTGCTCCGCAACGCCGCCGGCAAGAAGGACGTCTGGGAGGACATGAAGGTCGTCCTCAAGCTGCTCGGCCGCCCGGTGCCCGGCGAGTAGGCGTCGCGCGCCGAGCGGACCCCCTTCCACCACCCCGGCGGATAGAGTGAGCGACGTGGACGAGTGCGTCGTGTCGGTCGCGGTGCCGCTGCCCTTCCAGGCGCCCTTCAGCTATCGGATGCCGAAGGGCACGCCGCCGCCGGAGCGGGGCGTGCGCGTGCTGGTGCCTTTCGGCGGCCGGCGCGCGATCGGCGTCGTCGTCGGCAGCGGCGACGACGCGAAGGGCCGCGAGCTTGGGCAGAAGCTCAAGGAAGTCTCGCAGGTGCTCGACGAAGCCCCGCTCGCGCCGCCGCCGCTTCTCGACCTGGCCGCCTTCGTCGCCGACCACTACCTCGCGCCGCCCGGCGAGTGCTACCGGCTCGTGCTGCCTCCCGCAGGCGTTCGTGCGAGCCGGGCGGTCGTGCGCCTGCTGAAGCCCGGCGGAGCCGACGACCCGCTGCTGAAGCACCTTCAGTCCGGAGCGCTGCGCGTGTCGGCGCTCGAGAAGCGCTTCGGCCGCGATCCGCTCCCACGGCTGTCGCGCCTGCGGCGCGAGGGGACGGTCGCGGTCGAGCAGTCGCTCGACACCCCCGGCTTTCGGGAGGTCCAGGTCGCCGTGCTGGAGGCGGCGGGCGAGCCGGCGCCGCGCGGCAAGGCGCAGGCCGAAGCCGTGGCACGGCTGCGCGCCGCGGGCGGGCGCGCGCGCGTCTCCGAGCTGGTCGCGGACAAGCCGTCGCTGCGCGGGGCGATCCGCCGGCTGCAGGAGCTCGGCGTGCTGCGGCTCGTGACCGAGCGCGAGATGCGCGCGCCGGACGGCCTGCCGCTGCGCGAGGCCGCCCCGCTCACGCCGACCGACGACCAGACGCGGGCGCTCGACGAGCTGCTGCCCGCGGTTGCGGCAGGCGGCTTCAGCCCGTTCCTGCTGCGCGGCGTGACCGGCAGCGGCAAGACGGAGGTCTTCTTCCGGGCCGTCGAGGCGGCGCTCGCTCGCGGCCGCGGCGCGATCCTGCTCGTGCCGGAGATCGGCCTCACGCCGATGCTGGTGCGCGCGGCCCGGGGCCGCTTCGGCACGACGGTCTCGGTGCTGCACAGCGAGCTCGCGGCCGGGGAGCGCCACGACGAGTGGTGGCGCATCCGCGACGGCGAGGCGCGCGTCGTGGTGGGCGCGCGCTCGGCGGTCTTCGCGCCGGTGGCGGACCTCGGCCTGATCGTGGTCGACGAGGAGCACGACGGCGCCTACAAGCAGGACGAGAGCCCGCGCTACCACGGCCGCGACGTCGCGGTGATGCGGGCGCGCCTCGAGGCCTGCCCGGTCGTGCTCGGCTCGGCGACTCCCGCGGTCGAGTCCTACGCGAACGCGAAGAGCGGCAAGTACCGCGAGCTGCTGCTGCCGAAGCGCATCACGGCGCAGGGCCTGCCGAGCGTCGAGATCGTGGACCGGCGCGAGGTGCTGCGGGCGGGGGGCGAGCCGATCCTGAGCCCGCTGCTTGCGCGAGGCGCTCGCCGCGCGCCTCGCGCGCCGCGAGCAGAGCCTGGTGCTGCTCAATCGGCGCGGCTACGCGACGAGCCTGCTGTGCCGCGAGTGCGGCCAGGAGGCGATGTGCCCGAACTGCTCGGTCTCGCTGACGCTCCACCGCACCGGACGGCTGGCGCGCTGCCACTACTGCGGCCACGAGACGCGCACGCCCGACGCCTGTCCGTCGTGCCGCGGCGCCTACCTGCGGCTCACCGGCTTCGGGACGGAGAAGGTCGCCGAGGCCGTCGGCGCCGCGCTACCCGCTGCGAGAGTCGAACGCCTGGACCGCGACCGCGCCAGCCGCCGCGGCGTGCTGCAGCAGACGCTCGCCGCCTTCGAGCAGGGCGAGATCGACATCCTGGTGGGCACGCAGATGATCGCGAAAGGCCACGATTTTCCGCGCGTGACGCTGGTCGGCGTCGTGGACGCCGACGTGGGGCTCGGGATCCCGGACTTCCGCTCGGCCGAGCGCACCTTCCAGCTGCTGACGCAGGTCGCCGGGCGCGCGGGGCGCGGCGAGACGGCGGGCGAGGTGATCCTGCAGACGCACATGCCCGACCACTACGCGCTCGTCCACGCCTGCGCCCAGGACTACGCGGCCTTCTTCGAGCGCGAGCTCGAGTTCCGCCGCACGATGGGCTACCCGCCGGCCGCGGCGCTCGTCAACCTGATCGTGCGCTCCGAGGACGAGGGCAAGGGTCGTGACGCGGCCGCTGCGCTCGGGGCTGCGCTCCGCGAGCGGGCGCGGCGCGGCTACCGCGTGCTGGGTCCGGCCAAAGCGCCGCTCGCTCGCCTGCGGCAGGAGCACCGCTTCCAGATCCTGCTGAAGGGCGGGCGCAAGGCGATGCGGGAGGCCGTGCGCGCGGCGCTCGTGGCCCGCTACGGCGAGACGCGCTGGCCGGGGGTCGCCGTCGACGTCGACCCGCTCACGGTGCTGTGACGGCTACGGCAGGAAACGCCGAAGGGGCGTCTCCTGCAGGATCTCCCGCCAGGACACCACGATCGGGTCCGGCACGAAGCACAGCACGAACACGACGAGGCTCAGCACGCCCACCGCGACCCGCGCGGCGCCGACCGGCGTCTCGTCGTCGAGCGTCGGCGGGTGGCGCCGCCCCAGCACGCGCACCAGGACGGCCCAGAGGATCCAGCTCGGCCCGAAGTAGATGAGCGCGACGCAGACCCACGAAGCGACGCGCGAGATGCGGTGAGCGCGCTCGCGGAAGAAGGAGTAGGTGACGTGCCCGCCGTCGAGCTGGCCGATCGGCATCAGGTTGAGCGCCGTCACCAGCAGGCCGAACCAGGCTGCGAGACCGAGCGGACCGATCACGAGATTCAAGCCCTCGGGCACGGGGGCGCGGAAGAGGGACTCGAACCATCTGAACAGCAGCGGCGTGCCGAGAGAGATCCCTCCGCCGGTGCTCGGCGGCTGGACGGTCGCTTCGAGGATTCCGAGCCTGAGCACGGGCAGGGCCACCAGAAAGCCCGCGAGCGGGCCGGCGACGCCGATGTCGAAGAGCGCGCGCCGATTGGGAATCGGGCCGCGGATGCGGATGAAGGCGCCGAGCGTTCCGACCAGGCTGAAGAAGGGCAGGGGAAATGGAACGAAGAACGGGAGCGTCACGTCGACCTTGTGCAGACGCGCGGCGACGTAGTGGCCCATCTCGTGCGCGGCCAGGATCGACAGCAGGCCGAGCATCAGCCGCACGCCGGCCGAGACGCTGAACCCGCCCTCCTCGTGGAGCCCGCCGACGCAGAAGACCGAAGCGGCGGTCAGCAGGAACAGGGCAAGGTTGCGTCCCCAGCGCTTCCACGCGGTGGGCGGCGGCAGCGCCACGGGCGGCAGCCGCAGCCACCCATAGTCGGGCATGAGCTCCGGAGGAACGGAGGCGTCGCGAGGCCCGCCGGGCCAGGAGGGAGATCCCACGCGGGGTTCGTCGTCTCCCGGCTTAGAGGGCCAAGCTCTGCAAGTCCTTGCCGGGCTTGAAGCGGATCGTGCGCCCGGGCGGGATCCGTACCTCCTTGCCCGTGCGCGGGTTGCGCCCGATGCCTCGCTTGCGGGGCTTCACCTGGAAGACGCCGAAGCCACGCAGCTCTATCCGTTCCCCCTTCATCAAGGAGTCCTTCATCGCCTCGAGGACGGCCTCGACCGCCACCTCGGCACGCACCTTCGTGATGTCGGCGGCCTTCGCCACCTCGTTGATGATGTCCACCTTGATCATGGGGATGGACCTCCTCCTAAGTAGCGGTTAGTATGCGCTTTGCCGGTTTTCGCTGTCAAACGCGACCCGGGACCCCTCCAAATATGATCCCGCTGCCCCGAATCGCCCTCGTCGGCCGGCCCAATGTCGGTAAGTCCACGCTGTTCAACCGCATCTGCGGACGCCGGCAAGCGATCACCGACGGCCGGCCCGGCTCCACGCGCGACCGCAACTACGCGCAGGTCGAATGGCAGGGCCGTCCGTTCGAGGTGATCGACACGGGCGGCCTGCTGCTGGGCACCGACGATCCACTGCTCGGCCCCGCGACGCACCAGGCGGAGCTCGCGATCGCAGAAGCCGACGTCGTGCTGCTCGTCGTGGACGCGCGCGACGGGCTGCTGCCGGACGACGAAGCAATCGCGCAGCGACTGCGGCGCGACGGCAAGCAGGTGCATCTCGTCGTGAACAAGGTCGAGGACCGAAACCAGGACACGACGGAGTTCTCGCGTCTCGGCTGGGGCGAGGGCAGCCTGATCTCGGCGGAGCACGGGCAGGGAGTGGGCGACCTGCTCGACGCCGCGCTCGAGGGCCTGCCGCGCGTCGAGGCGTCGCCCGAGGCGAAGCCGCCGGTGAGCGTCGCCCTCGTCGGACGCCCGAACGTGGGGAAGTCGTCGCTGCTCAACCGGCTCGTGGGCCGCGATCGGGCCGTGGTCTCGGCCGTACCGGGCACGACGCGCGACGCGGTCGACGAGCTCTTCGAGCGCCGGGGCCGCCGCTATCGGCTGGTGGACACCGCGGGGATCAGGCGCGTGCGCCTGCTCAAGGAGAACGTCGACCACGTGAGCGTGGTGCTGGCCCGGCGCGCGATCTCGCGCGCGGACGTCGCGGTGCTGGTGCTCGACGCCGAGTCGGGGCTGCGCGAGATGGACGCGACGATCGGCGGGGAGGTGGTGGACGCGGGCGCGGGCGTCGTGGTCGCGGTCAACAAGTGGGACCTCGCGAGCGAGCGCGGTCTGAAGGAGCGCCGTTTCGCCGAGAGCGTGCGCGACGATCTGAAGTTCCTGCCGTGGGCGCCCGTCGTCTTCATCTCGGCGAAGAGCGGACGCGGCATCGGCACGCTGCTGGAGGCGGTCGATCGCGTGGCGGCCGCACGAACGTCACGCATCACCACGGGCGAGCTCAACCGGGTGATCGCTCGCGCGGCCGACCTGCACGTGCCCCGGCCCGCCAAGGGCAACCAGCCCGTCAAGATCCTGTTCGCGAGCCAGATCGGTACGGCTCCGCCCACCTTCGCGCTCAAGATCAACATGGTCGGGGACCTCCACTTCTCGTACCTGCGCTTCCTGGAAAACCGGATTCGGGAGGCTTTCGGCTTCGAGGGCACCCCGATTCGCCTGAAAGTGCGTGGCCGGCGGAGGACAGTTCGCTCGTAAGATCAAGAATCGGCACGCTTTTCCGTTCTTGACACCTTCTGTGAAGTTCTCATATACTGCCTCCGCGTTTGTCGTGTAAGTGTCGTTTGCGTCGGGATATTTCGACCGGCCGGACGAGTGGCCAGCATGACGAAACACGACATCGCGCGGGTCGTCTATGAACGTCACGGGGGGATTTCGAACCGCGAGGCGGCGCGCCTCGTGGAAGTGATTTTCGAGACGATCAAGAGGCATTTGGGGGATGGTGAAAAGGTCCAGATCACGGGCTTCGGCACCTTCCTCGTCCGCCAGAAGCGGGAGCGCCGCGGGCGCAATCCCCAGACTGGAGAGGAGATGGTCATCCGCTCGCGCAGCTCGGTCGTGTTCCGTCCCTCGAAACTCTTCGTGCCTGCGGTCAACGCGGGCGTGAACGACTAGGCGGAAACGGCCCCGATGGACAAGCAGATCCCCAACAAGCTGTTCTTCAAGATCGGCGAAGTCTGCGAGATCACGGACACGCAGCCGTACGTGCTGCGCTACTGGGAGTCGGAGTTCCAGGCGCTCGCTCCCGCGAAGAACAGCTCCGGACAGCGCATCTACCGCCGCAAGGACATCGAGACGGTGCTGCGCATCAAGCAGCTGCTCTACGAGGAGGGCTTCACGATCGCTGGCGCCAAGAAGCGCCTCGAGCAGGAGCTGTCGGGCCGCGGCGCGACGCCGCAGGCGATGGCGAGCCTGCCCGAGACCGAGGTCGCGAACGTCGAGCCGGACGAGCCCGAGAGCGGCGCCCGCGTCGACGAGCTGAAGGCGATCCTGCTCGAAGTGCGCAACGAGCTCCGCGGAATGTTGAACCTGCTGGAGAAGGGTGGTAAAAAGGGTAATTGACCCTTTCGGGATGTAGCGCAGCCTGGTAGCGCACCTGCTTGGGGTGCAGGTGGTCCCGGGTTCAAATCCCGGCATCCCGACCATACTTTTCCCCAATATATAAAGGACGAAACGAGGGTCGGCCCGAAACGGTCGGCCCTCTGCCTTTTTCAGATTTGGTAGCGCATTGGTAGCGCTCTAGAGAGACGGCACCATGCCGATGGTCGAGACGATCCGGATCGAGCGAACATCCTCACGGACCGGTAAGCCACTTGGGTCCTTCCTCATCGAAGTGTGGCAAAGTGGCCCCGGCTGGCACTGGCACCCCACGACCGGGAAGGCCGCACCCAGCGTGGCATATCCCACTCGCGAGGCAGCAATCGGGGCAGCCAGGCTCAGGGACGGTCTCGACCCCAACGTCTGACCGAAGACGCATGCCGGTCGGTATCTGCTCCCTGTGCCTCACCCGCTCCCAACTCCAGCTCAGCCATCTCCTGCCGGCGGCCCTGTATCGAATCGCAGCTGGCTCCGACGGCCATCCCGTGGTCCTGTCCGCAGGGGTTCACCTCAAGACGTCCCGCCAGGTTCGGGCCCACCGCTTGTGCAAGGCCAGCAGCTCATGGCCTCATCCACATCGCGCCCGACATCGACGCGATGAACTTCGCCGACGCTTTACAGACGATGAGGTCCGGCGAGCGGCGGGGCGCCCTGGCTCGACGGGGGATGACTCGACGGGGATGAGAGGTGCCGGCCCCTGCGAGCGCGGCGCGGGGCGAGCCGAAGGCGCCATTCCCGCCCTACGTCGTGCGCGCCGAACAACCCGAGGTGGCTGCCCCGCTCGCCAGCGAACCGGGCGAGCGGGGATCCTACCGGTAGCCCCGACGCTTCCTGCGCGCTTCTTCGCTCAGAAGGCCGCCCGGATCCACCATAGCGCCTTCATGGTCGGGGTCGATACGAACAAGGTAAGGAGGCGAAGCGCGCCGTATAGGGAATTCAAGTCCCTCTTTTTTGGGGGACTTATTTTCCAGCCGGGAGGTTTGGAATCAGCGCTGTTTGGCCGGCGTCCAGGTATGGACGGAGATGCTTCGGGGTAGGCAGGCCGTAGTAGACCAGCGCCGCGCGAAGCATCTCGACGGCAGGAGCATCGCGCACAACGGCCCCGTGCTCGTTCTTGTGCTCGTCGCGAGTCGCTAGCTTCTTCACGTCCACCCCGATGCCGGCCAGCAGCCACACGATGTAGTAGGCAACGCGATGCGTCGTGAGCTTCCGCGGCGCCCCGGGCTTCTTCGCATTCTTGCCCGGCGGGATCGTTCGCGCTATGCACTTGTCGAGCTCAGCCCGGGCCGCCGTGAGGATGAAGCGCAGCGGCATTCCGGGCGCTCCGCTTCCGGGGTCAGGCCCTTCGATCGTCATGAGGATCCTTTGGTGACACGCCGACGCTACCTTGACCGCGTGGTCGATTGCTTTCCGCAGCCGCTTGTACTGCTGGCGCTGCTCCGCCGCGTTGAGATTCGGCACGCCGAGCGCGTCCACGAACAGCCGGGCGCCGTCCACCACGGGCGCGACGAACAGCGTCACCGCTTCGTCAGTGGCGAGCGTCGGCCAGCCTCGCATGAACGCGTCACGCACCTCGCGCTCAAGGCGTCCACGGTCGCCGGCGCGCGATGGGGGAGCGGGCGCGGCTCGCGTGCTCACGCGCGCACACGCCGCAGCGACGACGCCGTGAGCTTGATGAACCTCGCCCAGCGCACGAGAGCATCGCGACGCTCGTCCAGCATCGGCGCGCGGTCATACCGCGACGTCGCCGCGGCGCCTTCGGGCGTGTGCGCCAGGACGAGCGAGACCACCGCGCGATCTACGGGCGGCTTCAGGTACTCGCACATGCCGGTTCCGACCGTTCTCTTGCAGTCGTGAAGCGTCCACCGATCCAAGGTCCGCTTCGCTAGCTCGTCGGCGCGCTGCCGGATCCTCGCCGCGGCGTGTCCCTGCGAGTCGATCGGCTTCGCCCCGTCGCGCTTCTTCGGGCTCGGGAACAGAAACGACGTGGTCGCGTTCGCGATGCGGGGGCGCACGATCTCTAGCGCAAGGTCGGAGAGCGGCACCGTATGCGCCTTGCCCGCCTTCATGCGTTCCTTCGCCACCGTCCACGTTTTCCCCTTGATGTCGAATTCCTCGACGCGGGCCTGGAGGATGTTCCTGAGCCTCATGCCGGTCAGCAGCGCGAGCTTCACGACGTCGCCGAAGGTGCCGCCCGCTTCGCCGGCCGCGCGCCATACCACCTTGATCTCGTCGGGGCTCAACACGCGGTCGCGGCCGTTGCCCTCGTCGTGCCGGCGCTTCATGCCCGCGACGGGGGAGGCGAGCACCTTGTCCTCTTCGGTGCCCCACGAGTAGACGCGCGCGACGAACGACTGCGTTCGATTCGCGATGACGGGCGCGCGCTCTACGATCGGCCGCAGCAAGTCCTTGATCTCGGCGCGCGTGATCTCGGCGGCGACGCGGCCGGCGAGCGGCCCGAGCTCGTGCTCGTTCAGCCGGCGCCACTCGGCGAGCGTGGTATCGCGCAGCGTCCCGCCCTTGATGCGGCGTTCCATCTCTTCGAAAAACTGATCGGTGAGCTTCCCGAACGTGAGCGGACCATCGGCGGGCGCCGTCACGCTCGCGTGCTTGCGCCACGTCGTAGACGGGTCGCTACCGGAGTCCACAGCGCGCAGTAGCTCCTGCGCTTTCTCGCGCGCCTTGTCGAGCGTCCACGCGGGCGCGCTGCCGATCTTGAGCCGCCGCGTCGCCCCGTCGAATCTGTAGACGATCTGGAAGGTGCGCTTGCCCTTCGGCGAGACGCGCATTCCGAAGCGCGGTAGAGTGGGGTCCCAATGCTCTCCGCTTGGCAGCCGAAGCACACTGTCACGGGTGAAGCGTGTCCTGTGCGGAGACAGGTGGTCCTGCTCATTTGGCAGCGTTTTGGTAACGTTAGCCATTCCCGCCCCTTGCCTGGGTGTCCTCAGTCTACCCGCTCAAACTCAGTAGACTCAAGGATATCAAGGAAGATAGGGGAAAGCCAGAGCAAGCTAAAGAAGGGCTTTGGGCTGCTTGGGTGCAGGTGGTCCCGGGTTCAAATCCCGGCATCCCGACCAGTCCTCATCGATCGTCCGAGCCCCGGCGCCTGATGGCCGGGGCTTTCTTGTCGAAGGAGCCATGAGCGAGCCTCTCATCCTGGTGACGAACGACGACGGCGTCCACGCGCCGGGCATCCGCGCGCTGGCCGACGCGCTCGAGGGGCTGGGCGAGGTCTTCGTGGTGGCGCCGGACCGCGAGGCGAGCGCGAGCGCGCAGTCGCTGACGCTCAAGCACCCGCTGCGGGCCGAGAAGATCGAGAGCGGGACCTTCGCCGTCGACGGCACGCCGGCCGACTGCGTGAACCTCGCGATCGTGAAGCTGCTGCCGCGGCGGCCGTCGCTCGTCGTCTCGGGCATCAACCGCGGCGGCAACATGGGCGACGACGTCTTCTACTCGGGCACGGTGGGGGCCGCGCGCGAGGCGACCTTCTTCGGCGTCCACGCGATCGCGATGTCGCTCGCCGCGCGCGCCGACCTCGACTACACGCCCGCGGCGCGCTTCGCGCGGCGGCTCTCGAAGATGGTGCTCGAGCGCGGGCTGCCCGAGCGCACGCTGCTGAACGTCAACGTGCCGCCCGGGCGGCCGACGGGCGTCGCGATCACGGTGCAGGGCCGCCGCTCGCACGAGGGCACGATCCTCGAGGGCCTCGACCCGCGCCACCGGACCTACTACTGGATCGAGGAAGGGCGCGACGACTGGGTGAGCGACGACCTGAGCGACATCTTCGCGGTGCGCTCCGGCCTCATCTCGGTGAGCCCGCTGCAGACGGACACCAGCAACCACCGCGCCGTGAGCCCGCTGCGGGAGTGGCAGAAGGACCTGCCGCACACGGACGAAGCGTAGGCGTCGTCGTCGGGCGCTCGTCTTGGCGCCTTTTCGCCCGCGTGATATAAAAGCAGTTCATCCCGTCGGGGCGTGGCTCAGCCTGGCTAGAGCGCTTGGTTCGGGACCAAGAGGTCGGAGGTTCGAATCCTCTCGCCCCGACCAGATTCATCAACTTCATACCGGGGACCCGCGTGGGTCCCCTTCGTATTTGCTACCGCGGCCTCTTGACACGGGCCGCCTCGCGCCTATTATATCGTCAATCGATATATCGACAATGGATAGCCCACGCACTCCCGGGTCGTTCCTGCCCCTGCCGGACGCCGAGCTCGAGATCCTCATCGCGCTGGCGGACGGCGAGGCCCACGGGTACGCGATCATGCGGGCGGTGGCCGAGCGCACGGACGGGCGGAGGCGGCTGGGGCCGGGGACGCTCTACACGGCCCTGAAGCGGCTTCTTGCCGCTCGCCTCATCGAGGAAGTAGGGGCGAGCCGCGATGCGGGGAGTGAGGAGGCGCGGCGCCGCCTCTACCGCCTGAGCCACTTCGGCTCGCGGGTGCTCGCGGCGGAGTTGGACCGGTTGTCCACCCTCGTCCGGCACGGGAGAAGACGACTGCACCTCCTGCCTTCGGGGGGGCGGTCGTGAGGCAGGCTTCGCCGGCGGCGCTGCGCCTGTCCGTGTGGGCGTACGCGCACCTGCTGCGGGCCTATCCGGCGGTCCTTCCGCGCGGAGTTCGGTGGCGAGATGGCCCTCCTGTTCTCGGACTGCTGCCGGGACGAGTGGCGCTCCGCCGGCCCGGCGGGCGTCTATCGTCTGCTGGCCCGCGTCGCGCTCGACACTCTCGTCTCGGCCCCGCCCCTGTGGGCCGAGCGACTGGAGGAGACCATGAAGGGACACTCGGCCGATCGTCGATGGGGCTTCTGGCTGGCCGATCACGGGCTCGCCGATGGGCGGCCTTGCCCTGCTGGCGGTGGGAGCGGCGACGTCGTGGTGGGCGATGTCGGTGGGCTCGGCAGCACTGGCGATCGCCTTTTTCGCCTGGGTGGCCGAGGCGGACGGCTTCGCCGTGCCCCGCCCCGGGCGGGTGGCGATCCGGACGGGCGGCGGCGAAATACCCTTCGCCTTCAAAGTCCGGCGCGGGGAGCGGGTGCTCCTCTTCGTCCGCGAGGAGGACCCCGAGCGAGGAGGCTGGTCGGACGTGTACACGGTGCTCGACCGGCCGAAGGGCACCGACGGCTTCGAGCCTTGCTACTACCTTCACACCGCCATCCCCAGCGGGTGGTCGCTCCGTGGCCGTGTCCCGGTCGACGACCTGCGATTCGAGCACCACGAGCGGGTTCTCTACGTCACGCGCGGATCGCTCGAGCGCTCGCTGTCCGCGGCCGGGGTGTGAGCGCGGCGCGGTCGGCGCGCGAGCCACCCTGCCAACCGCGTCAGGAGGCCCACGTGAGCCAGACGCCAGTCGGTTCGGAAAGCTGATCCTCGTGCCGGCAGTGATCCGCTCGCCGTCACGTTGCTGCGTCTCGTCGGGGAGTTGCAGGGCTGGTCGCCTGCTCTGTTCAACCGGGGCGACAAGGCGTGGAGCCCCGGGCTCGTCGGGATCGTGTGGCTGGTCCCGGTGTTCGGCGGACCAGACGCGGATGGGGGTGTGCGCGAGCTTCGGGAAATGCTGCCTCCGGCGGTGGCACGCTGAGACGAAGGAGGATTCGATGAAGACGACACTCGGCCTGGCCGTCGCCCTCGTGGCACTGTCGCCGCCGGCCAGGGCCGGCTCCCAGGAGGCCGTTTCCGGCACCGCCACCTCGCCGGACAAGATCCCCATCCGCTATCACGCGGCCGGCAAGGGCGATCCGGCCCTGGTGTTCGTCCACTGCGGGGGCTGCGAGCGGGGCTTCTGGGACGGACAGGTGGCCCACTTCGCCGCGAAGCACCGCGTGGTCGCGCTCGACCTGGCCGGCCACGGCCAGAGCGGAGGCGGGCGCAAGGACTGGACGATGCCCGCTTTCGGCCAGGACGTGGTGTCGGTGGTCGAGGCGCTGGGCTTGAAGCGGGTGGTGCTGATCGGCCACTCCATTGGCGGGCCGGTGGTCCTGGAGGCCGCGCGCCGTATGCCGGGCCGGGTGGCCGGCCTGGTGCTGGTGGACACGCTGGTGAACTTCGAGCAGAGGCCCCCCGCGGCCGAGGAGATGGAGAAGTTCCTGTCGGAGCTGCAGGCCCACTACCGGGCCACGACCACCGCCATGTTGTCGCAACGCCTTTTCTCGGCGAGCACGCCCGAGCCCGTCAAGGCGCGCGTGCTGGAAGCGGTGCTGTCGGTGCCGCAGGAGATTGGCGTGGCCGCCGTCCGCTCCAGCGTGGCCTACGACCCGCTGCCGGCGCTGCGCGAGATCAAGGCCCCCATCCGCGCCATCAACACCGACCTGTTTCCCACCAACGTGGAGGGCAACCGCAGGCATGTCCCCGGCTACCAGGTGGCCATAATGAAGGGAGTGGGGCACTACCCCATGCTCGAGCAGCCCGAGGCCTTCAACGCGCTCCTGGCGGAGGCCCTGCGCGAGCTGGCCCGGAGCGGCGGACGGCGGTGAGGCTGCGGGTATACTGAAGAACGATGTCGCGCCCGGTGCTCGCGGTGGCCTTCGGCCTGGTGGCCGCGCGCATCCCGGTCGTGTCGCTGATGCTCGTGGCCATGCTGGGCAACTGGGGCACCCACTACGACGCCCGGCCGTCGTACCCCCAGATGAGCACGCTCGGGTGGTGGGTCGCGATCGGGCTGGTCCGCAGTTCTTCTTCTGGATCTGGTACACGATCGTGTTCGGTGCGCTGTTCGGAATCGTCGCCGCGGCGATCGCGCGGCGGCGGGGAACGGCAACAGGCTAGAGGGCCGGACGCGTCAGCGGTCGACCACGACCTCGCCGCAGGCGCCGTTCTGGGCGCACATCACGTAGGTGCCGCCCCTGGCGGCGAGCAGCCCGTACTGGTTGTCGGGGTGATTCTCGCAGCCGTTCACTTTCAGGCCCTTGCAGTACTCGAGGGTCTCGCCATTCCTGTACTGCCAGGTCGGGCCGTCGCGCCCCGTGTCCTTGGCCTTGCCGACGCGCCAGTTCTCGCATTCCACGCGGTCCCGGCTGCCTTCGATGCGCACGGGGCAACAAGCCCCGCCCGTCCGTGTAGCCGATGGCAGCGCAGTAGTTCGCGTCCGGGCCCACGATCGGAGTCGAGTCGAGCGTGTGGTAATCGCGTCCTTTGATGTGGACCTTCGCGTTGAAGTGGTGGATCGGCTCGGGGTACGGTTTCCCGCACCCGCTTCCGGAAGGCGGCCAGTCCGCGTCGGGATCGACGGGAAAGGCAGCCGGCTTGCAGTTCCGAACATAGGACGTCGGCCCGCGCCTGACCCATTCGCCCCACTGGACGACCACGAAGTCCTCCGAGAACTCGTTGGAGCTCTTCACCGAGATCCCCTCGAGCGGGAAGTCATAGTCGGCTTGTGCGCAGAGGCCCGCCGCCCTCAGGTTCGCGAGCAGGGCGTCGATGAAGGCCTTCTGGTTGAGGATGTGGTACTGGCGGGAGCCGCGCGGGTTCTCGTCGGTGAGGTCCAGGATGCCGGTCGGCTGCTGCACGACGAGATCGATCGCGGTGTCGATGGCCGAGAGCAGCTCGGTCGGTGTGCGGCGGGAGCACTCCGTCTTGGCCGAGCCCTTGCCGAACGGGCAGCTCGCGGCCGCAGGCGGCATCGTCAGAGGCGGTGCGGGTGGGCTGGTCGACGGAGTGGGGGTCGAGGGCGAACGCCCACCCCCGCAGCGAAGCGCCAAGGCCACCGCCAGGACGCACACTCCGACCCGCTTGCCAACGTGTCCGCTGCCCGCCACGCTATCCCACGCTCAAAATGTAGGCACCGGCGGCCATCGCCGCTACCGGATTTCAGGCGGCAGTGAGCACCCGCGGCCCGTCGTCGGTCACCGCTACCGTGTGCTCGACGTGCGCCGAGAGGCTCGCGTCGGCAGTGACGACCGTCCAGCCGTCGTGGAGCACCTGAACGTCGGCGCCGCCGACGTTCAGCATGGGCTCGATCGCCAGCACCATCCCGGGCCGGAGCCGAAGCCCCGAGCCCTGGCGGCCATGGTTCGGCACGCTCGGTGGCTCGTGCATGGCGCGGCCGATGCCGTGCCCCACGAACTCGCGGACGATCGAGTAGCCGAGCTCCTCGGCGTGCCCTTGGATCGCGGCGCCCACGTCGCCGAGCCGCGCGCCCGGAACGCACGCGCGAATCGCACGCTCGAGGCATTCCTGGGTGGCCGAGATGAGCGCGCGGGCCGGCGCGCTGACGATTCCGACCGCGACCGTGCGGGCCGCGTCCGCGCAGTAGCCGTCCTTGTAACAGGCGAAGTCGATCCCGACGACGTCCCCTTCCCGCAGCACCTGACGCCGGTCCGGGATGCCGTGAACGACGACCGCGTTCACCGAGGTGCAGAGCACGGCCGGATACGGCGGCGCCCCGCCCGGAGCGTACCCGAGGAACGCCGAGGTCGCCTTCGCCCGCCGCAGCTCCCGCTCGGCGACCTTGTTCAGCTCCGCGGTGGTCACCCCGGGCACGCAGGCCGCCTCGACCGCGTCGAGCACGGCCCTCACGATGAGGCCCGCCTCCCGCATCTTCGCCAGCTCCCGCTCGCTCTTGAGCACGATTCCCATGAGCCAATTGTACGCAGGGACCGCCGTATGATGGACGCGGATGCAACCACGTCAGCACCGCGCCGCGCTGGTCGGCGCGGCCGTCGCAGTCGCGGGTGCTTTGTGTCTCGGCGTTCTCGCGGGGGCGACGCCGCCGACGCCCGGCCAGACGCAGACGCCCTCGGCCGAGCTCGTGTTCGTCGACCCGACCGGGTCGGTCGAGCACGTGAAGCGACGCCTGCAGGCCGGCTTCCTGATCGCCCAGCTGCATATCCCCGGCGCCCGAGCCATGGGTCGCGTTGCGCTCGCCGACGTCGACCCGGCTCTCGCCGCGGAGCTCGAGCGGCTTGGTCCCGGCCGGCCGGTCGCCCGCGCCGCACCGGGCGGCACGCTCGTGGCCCAGCTCGTCGACCCGGCGCCCGCGCTGCTCGGCGAGACCGAGTACCGTCAGGAGACTTCGCGGATCGGGTCGCGGGCCGCCTTCTCGCCCACCAACGCCGACCTGCTGACGCTCGACGTCCCGGTCGACTCGAACGACCTCGCCGCCGTCTGCGGTGCCAAGCAGGCGATGCTCGCCGGCGAGATCGACGCGGCCCGCACAGCGACCGCGAGCCTTGCGCGAGACGCCCCGCTCGGCCAGTACGTGAGCGCCTACGCCCGCCTCGGCGGGGCGCTCTCGTTCACCGCAGACATGGCTGGTGCAATCTCCGCCTTCTCGACGCTCGCCGATCGGCTGGTTGCGGAGCACTCGCCCGACGCGCACGGGCGCGTGCCGATGGCGCTCGAGGCGCTCGGGATCCTCAACCTCCGGCGCGGCGAGCTCGACAACTGCGTGATGCACCACAACCGCGAGATGTGCCTCTTCCCGCTGAGCCAGGCCGCCCGCCACCAGGCGGCGGACGGCGCGAGGCAGGCCGTGGCGTATTTCACGAAGTACCTCGAGCTCGAACCGCAGGACCTCGAGGTGCGCTGGCTGCTCAACGTGGCGGCGATGGCCCTGGGCAGCTACCCGGAGGGCGTGCCGGAGCGTCTCCGGATCGGCCCGGCGGCGTTCGCCTCGGCCGAAGACCCGGGCCGTTTCTGGGACGTAGCGGGGCCCGCCGGCCTGACGCGCAGCGACAACGCGGGCGGCACGATCGCCGACGACTTCGACGGCGACGGCCTGATCGATCTCGTGCTCTCGAGCCGCGACCCCTGCGAGCCGCTGCGGCTCTACCGCAACCGCGGCGACGGGACGTTCGAGGACGTGAGCGAGCGGGCGGGCCTCGCCGGCCAGCTCGGCGGGCTCAACATCGTCCAGACCGACTTCGACAACGACGGCCGGCGCGACATCTTCGTGATGCGCGGGGGCTGGGAGACCGCGGTCCGCAACTCGCTGCTGCGCAACAACGGCGACCTCACGTTCACCGACGTGACCGAGCGCGCGGGGCTGGGCGGTCCCGCCCACCGCACCCACAGCGTCGCCTGGGCCGACTTCGACAACGACGGCTGGCTCGACGTCTTCGTGGGCCACGAGTTCTCGTGGAGCCAGCTGTTCCACAACCGCGGCGACGGGACCTTCGAGGACGTGACCGAGCGCGCCGGGCTGCGCTTCCGCTCGCTGACCAAGGGCGTGGTCGCGGGGGACATCGACAACGACGGCTGGACCGATCTCTACGTCTCCAACTTCGGCGAGCGCAACCTGCTGTTCCGCAACCTCGGCGGCGGCCGCTTCCAGGAAGTGGGGCAGGAGCGCGGCGTCGCCCTGCCGTACTACAGCTTCGCGACCTGGCTGTTCGACTACGACAACGACGGCTGGCAGGACCTGCTGGTCGCGACCGACGTGCCCACCGTCGAGGAGCAGCCCCGCGAGTACCTGGGCCTGCCGCAGCGAGGCGAGACGCTGCGCGTCTACCACAACCGGGGCGACGGCTCGTTCGAGGACCGCACGGAAGCCCTGGGGCTCGCGCGGGTGATCCCCACCATGGGCGCGAACTACGGCGACATCGACAACGACGGCTTCCTCGACTTCTACCTGGGCACCGGCGCGCCCTCCTATGCCACGCTGATGCCCAACCGCATGTTCCGCAACCAGGGCGGCCGGGCGTTCGTGGACGTCACGCAGTCGACCGGGACCGGGCACCTGCAGAAGGGCCACGGCGTCGCCTTCGCCGACCTCGACAACGACGGCGACGAGGACGTGTTCGCGAGCCTCGGCGGCGCGTTCCTGGGTGACAAGTACCGGGACGTGCTGTTCGAGAACCCCGGCCACCCCGGACGTTGGCTCTCGGTCCGCCTGGTCGGCACGAAGACCAACCGTGCCGCAATCGGCGCGCGACTCCGGCTGGTGCTCCACGAGGACGGCCGCGAGACACAGCGAACGCGCTGGGTCACGAGCGGCGGCTCGTTCGGCGCGAATCCCCTGACGCAGCACGTGGGAATCGGGATGGCGCGCCTCGAGCGCGTGGAGGTTTACTGGCCGGGTGCCCGCTCGCCGCAGATCGTGACCGGCGTGAGCCCGAACACCTGGATCGAGATCGTCGAGGGCCAGCCGCGCGCGCGGCTCCTCACGCCCCCAGGGCGGTTCCGGCTCGGGGGCGGCCGAGCCGACACCGCCGTCAGATAACGTCATCTCGATGTCCTGCCCTTGGGTGATATTGCACATGGACAAGGGGGGGGGATCGGCCTAACCTAGAACGTAGGGCCCGCTGTGGCTGCCAGTGGCAGCCTTGGAGAGGGCGCAACCAGCGCGGGGTTCGAGCTCACCGAGCCGAACCCATCAGGGAGGCCCACCCTCGATGCGCATGCGTAGTCACACGACCTGGGCATACGCCATCACCTTGCTGTGCGTCCTCGCACCGGCCTTGCCTTCGCCGTCGCAAGCGAAGAACCAGCGACCGACCGCAGACGCGGAACCCTCCCTCACGCGGGGAGGAAAAAGCCGTTCCGATCCCGGAGCTCGCCCTTTGGAAGGCGCAGATGGTGAGCTATGGGCAGAAAGCCTGTCTGGAGTATGCGAGCCTGGTGACCGACGACGAGAGGCTGGCCGCCACGTACTACGACGCGACTCGCGTCTACGAACAGATCGCGGACTACACGGGCAATGCGGTCTGGGACGATTGCGCGGCCAAAGCCAAGGCGATCTACCGCGGCTACGTTCTCCGGAACAACGGGAACGTCCCCGGCTACTGGAACTTCACGTCGGGCTTCCGGATGGATTGGGAGCGCAACTCGGATGCCTTGTCCAAGCAGGCCGCGATCCTGCTGTCTCAGAACGCCGCTTTCTGCACCGACACGACTCCACTCGAGTCGACGGCCCGTCCTATCGTCAGCCGGGAGACCGCCTACTGCATCCTGTCCTACATCAACGCCGAGGACCTCGGCGAGCCGCGACGGGCTCGCTTGACGACGCTGGCGGATCAGGCGCTGGGGCACATCGACCAGTGGTTCGTGTCCAAGATCAGCCGCGCCCCCAATACGTTCCCGCTCGTCCCGCAGGCAGCCGGGCAGTACTACATTCAGCCGTTCATGGTCGGGCTCACGATGCAGGCGCTCATCCGCTATTGGGACGTCACTCACGACCCGCGCGTGCAGCCGGCGGTCCAGAAGGCGCTCGACTGGCTCTGGGCGCGCGCGTGGGTCGCGAAAGACCGGGCGTTCTGGTACGAGAACTGGGCTGCCGATGGCAACCAGACCTTCCCACAAAAAAAGGGTGCGCCAGACCTCAACCTGCTGATCGCACCCGCCTTCGCCTGGATGTATCAGCAGACAGGCGACACGACCTATCGCGAGCGCGGAGACCAGATCTTTGCGGGAGGCGTCACCAGGGCGTACCTCAACAACGGGAAGCAGTTCAACCAGAACTACATGTGGAGCTTCGACTACGTGAAGTGGCGGTCGCAGTAGCGGGCCGGAACCCGCGCCCGTCATTCGGGGCGCCGCCGCGTCCCCTGTAGGCGGGGGTATCGAAGAGCATCTCGAACCCTGGTCCCGCGAACCCGCCCGCTCTCCTGACGGGCAGCTTGCCTACTGAGGCACGTCGACCGACCGTTCGACTTTCGCCACGGCTGCTGCCGGAGGAGCCGCTTTGACAGCGGTCGCTTCCGGGGAAGGCGTCTCGACGGGGGCCTTCGCCTCCGCGGGGACCACTTCGACATCCGTCGGCCGCGGCGCGTAGTAGCTCTCGAGGATGGCCTCGAGCAGCACGGCGGCGAGCGGTCCGAGCACGATGCCGATGAAGCCGAAGGCGCTCACTCCGCCCGTCAGGCTGATGATGAGCACGAGTGTATTGACCTTCGACTTCCCGGCCAGCAGCAGCGGACGGACGACGTTGTCCACGTTCCCGAGGATCAGGACGCCGACGAGCGCCAGCACCATGCCCTTCACCAGGTGGCCGCTCACGCCCAGCCAGAGGGCGACGGGCCCCCAGACGAGCGCGGCGCCGACCAGGGGCAGGAACGACAGGATCGCCATGATGAGGCCCCAGAGGCCGGCACCCTTCACGCCGAGCAGCCAGAAAACGAACCCGCCGACGATCCCCTGAACGGCGGCGATGAGAAGCGTCGCGGTGACGCTCGCCGAAACGAGCTCGGTGGCGATCCTCACGAAGCGGTCGTTCTGCTCCGGCTCGAACGGCATCACGCGCCGGAGCGTGCCCTCGAACCCCGACGCGTCGCGGAGCAGGAAGAAGAGGATGGACAGCATGATGCAGAGCGAGAACAGGAACGTGAGCACGCTCGCGACGACGCGGCCGGCCTGGCTCGCGGCGAAGGTCACGACCTGGCCGAGCCGCTGCGAGAGGTCGGAGATGACGGTCTGCTCGTCGGGCAGGAACGAGGCGCGGGCGTGCACCCACTCCCAGAGCCGATGGAAGAGGCCCCCCGGGCCGCCCTCGTCCGCGAGCTTCCTCTGGACGTAGTCGACGCCGGACTCGCCCGAGTCGTAGAGGGTGTGGCCGACGAACACCGCCGGCACCACGACCAGGACGAGCACCCCGAGGACGAGCGCCAGCGCGGTCTTCGTCCGCCCGAGGCGCGGCTCGACCCGCAGGCGGATCGGGTTCAGGCAGATGGCGAGGACCACCGCCCAGCCGATCTCCAGCACGAACGGCTGTACGACCTTCCACACGATCCAGGCGACCAGCAGGACAGTGCCGTAGAAGACGGCCTGCGCCAGCCGCCCGGACTCGGGACGGCGCTTCATGGGGAGCCTCGTGGGTTTGCGCGAGAGTCTACCCCAGCGGGGCGGCGGCGGGCGCTCCGCGCGGGAGGTCTGGGATATCATCCCCGCCGCCGGACGCTCCCTCTCCGGCTGTCCCGAACGAATGAACGCCGCAGCTCCCACGACGGTATCCGTCTCTCGCGACGGCGACGCGGCAGTCGTCCGCTTGTCCGGGACCTGGAGCCTCCGTGACGGCCTGCGCCCGGTGGGGGAGGTGACGGACGCTCTCGAGGCATCGCCGCCGCCCCGCAGCCTGCGTCTGGACGCCGCCGCCGTGGAGCGCTGGGACACGAGCCTCGTGGTATTCCTGGCCAGGATTCACGATTCCTGCTCGGAGCGCGAGTCGGACTCGACACCTCGGGCCTGCCGAAAGAGGCGCGGCGGCTGCTCGAGCTGGCGCGACAAGGGGCCGTCCTCGGAGGCGGAGCGCAGCGGGCGCTCGACGATCGATCGCCGCGCGAGAGGCGGCGGGCGGCGCGCGGGCCGGAGCCGTGGACGGAGAGCGTCGGCTGGTGGACCATCCACTCGTTCCACTCGCTGGGCGGGAAGCTCGACTTCTTCGGCTCGACGGTGCTTTCCTGCGTCCGCATGCTGCTCGGCCGCACGCGACGGCTGCGGACGCGCTTCCCGCACCACCTCCAGCAGGCCGGCCTCGAGACGCTGCCGGTCGTGGCGGTCATGGGCTTCGCGATCGGCGCCGTGCTCGCCCTGATCACCACGGGGCAGCTCGAGAGGCTCGGCGCCACGCCGCTCGTCGCGCGCATCGTCTCGATCGCCGTGCTCCGCGAGATGGGCGCGCTCATGGTCGGGATCGCGATCGCCGGCCGCCTCGGCGCGGCGATCGCTGCCGAGATCGCCTCGATGGTGGCGTACCGGGAACTCGACGTCCTCGGCGTCATGGGCGTGGACCCGTTCGACTACATGATCGCGCCGCGCGTCGTCGCCCTCGCGATAGCCGGACCGCTGCTGGTCGTCTACGCGAACACGCTCGGGCTCCTCGGCGGGCTGTTCGTCGGAGTGACGGCCGTCGGCCTGCCGGCTCAGGAGTACATCGAGCGCACGCGGGCGGTGCTCACCTACAAGCACATGTTCGCGGGCCTCATCAAGGGCCTGGCCTTCGGCGTCGTGACCGGCCTGGTGGCGGGCTACTACGGCCTGAAGAGCGGACGCACCGCGGGTGCGGTCGGCTGGGCAGTGCGCAAGGCCGTGGTGGGCGCGGTGGTCGGTGTCGTCCTGGGCGACGCGGCGATCACGCTCATCTTCAAGTGGGTGAAGCTCTAGGAGCGGGATGGACCAACCGGCCCGGATCGAGGTTCGCGGGCTCACCATGAGAGTGGGGGGCGAGGTCGTCCAACGGGACCTCGACTTCGAAGTCGCCGCGGGCCAGATCTTCGCGGTGATCGGCGACGGCGGCTCCGGTCGCAGCCTGCTGCTGCGGCACATGGCCGGCCTGCAGCGACCCGCCGCCGGGGACGTGCTCTACGACGGGGAGAGCCTCTGGGGCGGCTCCGAGGCCGACCGCGAGCGGCTCAAGCATCGCTTCGGCATCCTCTTCCAGGGCGCGGTGCTCATCTCCGAGATGACGCTCCTCGAGAACGTCGCGGTCAAGCTGCGGCTGAACACGGACCTCTCCGACCGCGAGGCCGACGAGGTCGCCGCGCTCAAGCTCGCGATCATGGGCCTGCGCGGCTACGAGCAGCGCTACCCCTCGCAGGTGAGCGAGGGCATCCGCATCCGCGCCGCCCTCGCGCGCGCCACCTCGCTCGACCCCGACATCCTCTTCTTCGACGACCCGTCGGCGCTGCTCGACCCGCTCAACTCGCGCCGCGTCGACGACATCATCCTCGGGCTGCGGGACGCCACGGGCGCCACGATCGTGCTGGTGTCGCACGATCTGCCCAGCATCTTCGCCCTCGCCGACGACGCCCTGTTCCTCGATGCGGAGAAGAAGACCATGATCGCCAGGGGACGTCCCGAAGAGCTGCGCGACCACTGCCCGGACCCGAGGGTCCGCGCGTTCCTGACGAGGGGGAGGGCGTGAGCGGGAAGCCGCGGCCCCGGCTCGTCGGCCTGTTCGTGATCGCGGCCGTTCTGCTGCTGCTGGGTGGCCTGATGGCGATCAGCTCGGGCGGCCTCTTCACCCCGTGGCGCACCTGGGTGGTGTTCCTTCCCGGCTCCGCGACGGGGCTCAAGGAAGGCTCGCCGGTCACGATGCGCGGCGTCCAGATCGGCGAGGTCAAGGAGGTGGAGCTCTTCTTCACGGGCAAGGGCCACGAAGTGGGGATCATGGTGGTGATCCAGGTGCGCCGGGGGTCGATCAAGACCCTCGACGGCGTCGCCCGCGTCGCGAGCCTGAGCGACGCGGAGGTCGTCCGCCAGCAGGTGGCCGAGGGGCTGCGCGCGGAGGTGAAGTCCAGCAGCCCCATCGCGGGCCAGAAGTCGATCGCACTCGACTTCCACCCCGAGCGCGAGCCGCGCTTTACCGGGATACAGACGCCTTACCCCGAGGTGCCGACCGCGGCGAGCGGGATGGAGCGGCTCAACGAGAAGATCGAGGAGACGCTCAAGAAGATCTCCGAGATACCGATCGACGAGGTCGTGACGCAGCTGCGCGACACCCTCCAGAGCGCCCAGCTGCTGCTCGACTCCGGCGACCTGCACGGGGCGGTGGCGAACCTTCGGATCACCCTGGCGACCGCCAACGAGACGCTGAAGCGCGCGGACAGGACGATGGGCGGCATGGACGAGCTCGTCGCCGACACGCGAACGACCATGACCACCACCAACGACACCGTGAAGTCCCTCGGGGCGGCGGTCGAGAACATGAACCGCACGCTCGCCACCGTCGACCGCAACGTCGAGCGCACGGCGGACACGCAGTTCGAGGCGTCGCAGACGCTCGACGAGATGCGCGAGCTCATGAAGTCCCTGCGCTACCTGGTCGACACCCTGCAGCAGCACCCGGAGTCCTTGCTCCAGGGCAAGCCCGAGCCCAAGGAGAAGAAGTGATGCGCGCGCGGACCCTGCTCGCTCGTCGTCCCGGCCCTGTGCGGACTCGTCCTCCTGGGCGGTTGCTTCAAGCGCTCGAAGATCTCCGAGACCTACGTGCTCGACCCCGTGGCCGCCCGGGATGCCGCTCCACCCAGCCAGACCCCCGAGGCCGTCGTCGGCGTCCTGAGGGTGGCAGTGCCCGGCTGGATCGACCGGCCGCAGGTCACCGAGCGCACCTCGACGGGCCAGATCCATGCGAACGAGTTCGCGCGCTGGGGCGAGCCGGTCACGAGGGGCGTCCAGAGGGTCGTGGCCGAGAACCTGGCGGCGCTCCTCCCGACACGACGGATCGTCATGGCGCCCTTCTCGCCCAACCAGGTGGTCCACTACCGCGTCGACATCGCGTTCTCGGAGGCGGGGCGCCAGGCCGACGGCTCGGTCCTCGTGGACGCACGCTGGGCGCTTCTCGGCCCCGGGGGCGCGACTCTCGTGCAGCGCCGCAGCTCGCACCGCGCGCACCCGGCGGCCGCGGGGCCGGAAGGGGCCGTGACGGGCGTGAACGAGGCGATCGCCGAGCTCAGCCGCGAGATCGCCGACGCCGTGCGTGCCCTGCCGCTTCCTCGCGCTGCGAACGAGCCGACCGCCAGGTAGCCGGAGTGGTGCTGCCCGAAGCGGCAGCGCGCGTCAGGCCGGCGTGCCGGGAGCGAGCTCTGCGAGAAAGCGCCGGAGGATCTCGCGCTGCTCGGGGTTCACGTACTCCATGTTCATCCGGCGGTCGTTGACCTCCCAGTACTTCTCGCGCTTCACGCGGGGGAGCTCCCTCCGCAGCCTCCCGAGGAGGTCCGCGGGCAGCGAGGAGAGCCGCTCCCGGATGATCGCGGCGGGCTCGGTCTGGCCCACCAGCAGGAAGTAGCTCGCCAGGATCGCGTGCGCCTTCTTGGCTCCGACGAGGGGCGGCTGGCCGTCCGCGTCGAAGTCGAGGAAGCGGTCGAGCAGCTGCTGGCGGTTGGGCGTTCCCGCCTCCCAGGCGCGGCGCACCAGGCGGCCGATGTCATGGGCCGCCGCTTCGGCGACGAAGGCGAGCCTCGTCTCGCGGGCGATCCTGCCGTAGTAGGCGAAGTAGAACGCGATCTCCAGGGTGAGGGACGGGTGCGTGGGGTTCAGCTCTTCGGCGTACCGGCGGTACTGCCCGAACACGGCGAACGCGGATCGGGCGTCGCCGGCGGCGAGCGTCATGCGGACGAAGGTGTTGAAGAACTCCGTCACGGCCTCGCGGAGCGCCGGGTCCTCCGAAGCCTGCCGCCTCGAGCCCCAGGCGCCGCAGCGCCTTCGCCGCCCGGCTGGCGAGGTCGTGGAAGCGGGGCACCGCCACCCCCAGCACCAGCCGCAGCTGCGAGAACAGCTTCATCTCCACCCAGCTCCGGCTGGCGCTGAACTCCTCCACCGCCTCGGACGAGAAGCTCAGGAACAGCTGGGTCTCCGCCTGGAACCATGCGGCCGGCAGGCGCTCCTTGACGCCCCAGTAGGTCCGCGCGAGCCGCTCGACAGTCGCGACACTCTCGATCGCCGTGCTGCGGTCGGACCGGTCGACCGAGCGGATCGCGACGTTGCCGATGTGCTCGAGCGCCTCCGCCACGCGCGAGCGCTCGTGCGCGAGGCGCTCCGGGCGGCGGAGGGCCGAGGCGAGGGCGTCCTCGAACTGGTGCTCCAGCCGCCGGAGCAGGGTGTTCGGGTGGAGGAAGCGGAAGACGTAGACGATGTAGGGCAGGAACGCGGCCGAGCAGAGCAGGAGCAGGCCGAAGGCGACCTGGAGCGCGAAGGTCGGAACGAAGCCGTCGCGGATCAGGTACGCCGTCCAGGCGTTCTCGAAGGTGGCGAAGACGACCAGCCCCAGGACCCCCGTGTTCACGGGGTCCTTGATGAAGAAGTCCAGGAACTTGACCGAGTACATGTTCGCCGTCAGCGGGACGGCCACCGCGACCGTCAGGAACGTCGCGGCGAGGAGCTGGTTGAGCCCCCGCCCGATGAGACCGTTGAGGGCCCGTGCCTCCTCGACGCTGAAGTGGGAGAGCCGGCCGGGGTCGAACCCCGACCTCAGGATGTCCGGCAGCGAAAAGACGAAGGCGAGCGCCAGCATCCCGGCCCCGAGGGTCGCGATCCCGAGGAGCACCCGGCGAACGTGGGGTCTGATCATGTGGGGGGTGATTCTAGCGGAGCTATGCTCCGGGCGTGATCGCGATCGTCGGGGCGGGGGCTGCCGGGCTCGCCACCGCCATCTTCGCCGTCCGCCGCGGCGTCCGCGAGCCCGTGACCCTCTTCGAGGGGGCGAAGCGGCCCGGGGCCAAGATCCTGGTGAGCGGCGGCGCGCGCTGCAACGTCACGAACGCCGTCGTCAGCGAGCGGGACTTCAGCGGCTCGTCGCCGCACCTCGTCAAGCGGGTGCTGCGGGCCTTCGGCGTCGAGCCGACCGTCGCGTTCTTTCGGGAGATCGGCGTGCCGCTCCACGAGGAGGAGCACGGCAAGCTGTTCCCGGACGCGAATCGCTCGCGCGTCGTGCTGGAGGCGCTGCTGGCCGAAGCGGATCGCCTCGGGGTGCGGCTGCTGGCTGGAGAGCGGGTGCAGGAGGTCGTGGCCGACGGCGAGGCGTTCCGCGTGCGTACGTCGAACGGGGAGCACCCTGCGGACCGTGTCGTGCTGGCGACGGGCGGGCTGTCGCTGCCCAAGACCGGGAGCGACGGGCATGGGCTCGAGGTCGCGCGCCGCTTCGGGCACGCCGTCGTTCCCACGACTCCCGCGCTGGTGCCGCTCGTGCTCGCAGGGCCGTTCCACGCGCCGCTGTCGGGTGTCGCGCTCGAGGCCGAGCTGGTGCTGAGCGGGAGCGGGGGACGTCCCGTGCGCCGCAGCGGGTCGCTGCTCTTCACCCACTTCGGGGTCAGCGGACCGGTCGTGCTCGACATGTCGCGGGACTTCCTGCGCGCGCGGCTCGAAGGCGCCTCGGCGACGCTCGCGGCGAACCTGCTCCCGGGCCGAGATTTCGCCGCGCTCGAGCGCGAGATCGTCCGGCTGGCCGCCGAGACGCCGCGGACTCGCGTCGAGCGGGCGCTCGGCAAGTGGCTTCCGCAGGCGGTCGCCGAAGCGATCGCCGCAGAGTCGGGTTGCGCGGGCATGGCCCTCGGACAGGTGACGCGCGACGCCCGCAAGCGGCTCGTGCGCGGGACGGTCGAGCGGCCGCTCGCGGTGGTCGACAGCCGCGGCTACTCGTTCGCCGAGGCGACGGCAGGCGGCGTCCCGCTCGCGGAGGTCGACACCGCCACGATGGAGTCGAAGCGGCAGAGCGGCCTCTGGCTCGTGGGCGAGATGCTGGACGTCGACGGGCGCATCGGCGGCTTCAACTTCCAGTGGGCGTGGTCGAGCGGCTGGGTGGCTGCGGGCGGGCTCGCGCGTCGCTCGTGATAGTCTCGCGCCGATAGGGAGCGGAGCGTTGCCGGCAGCGCGTTACGTGGTCCAGGGTCGCGTGCAGGGCGTCGGCTACCGGTACTTCGTGCTGCGCCACGCCGAGGAGCTGGGGCTCGCCGGCTACGCGAAGAACCAGGCCGACGGAACGGTCGAGGTCGTCGCGGAGGGCGCCGACTCGGCGCTCCAGAAGCTGGAGGAGCGGCTCAACGAAGGGCCGTCCTTCGCTCACGTGAGCCGCGTCGAGCGCGAGGCGATCGCCGAGCGCGGCGCGAGCGGGTTCCACGTCCGCTAGCCGCGCCGTCATCAGGAGAGGGAGCGCATGGAGCTCGACGGGCAGTTGGCGGCGCTGCGAGGCGCGATCCGCGACGTGCCGGACTTTCCGAAGCCCGGCATCGTCTTCAAGGACATCACGACGCTGCTGCGCGACGAGGTGCTCTTCCGCCGCGCGCTCGATCTGATGAGCGTGATGTGCGGCGACCTCGCGGTCGACACGGTGGTGGCGATCGAGAGCCGGGGCTTCATCCTCGGCGGGGCCCTGGCGCTGCGGCTCGGGGCGGGCTTCGTGCCGGTCCGCAAGCCCGGCAAGCTGCCCTGGAAGGCGCGGCGCGCGAGCTACCAGCTCGAGTACGGGAGCGACAGCCTCGAGATCCACGAGGACGCCCTGAAGCCGGGCGAGCGCGCGCTGGTCGTGGACGACGTGATCGCCACGGGCGGCACCGCGCGGGCGGTCGGGGAGCTGGTCGCCTCGCTGGGCGCGACGGTCGTGGGCTTCGCCTTCCTGGTCGAGCTCGGCTTCCTGGACGGCCGCGCCAAGCTCGCGGGCAGCGAGATCCGAAGCCTGATCCGCTATTGAGGCCGAGCGCGCCCGGCCCCGGGGGCCCGTGGGCGGCGTGATACCATGCCCTGTTCGGAGGATCGCGCCTGTAGCTCAACTGGATAGAGCAAGAGCATCCTAAGCTCGAGGTTGGGGGTTCGAGTCCCTCCAGGCGCACCAGCACGACGAGGAGCAGCGTTGAGGAAGGAACTGAAAGATCAGATCAAGCAGGACGAGCTCACGAGCGGCCTCGAGCAGGCCGCGGCCTGGGCCGCCCGTCACCGCGACGAGCTGCGCATCGGCGGGCTCGTGTTCCTGGTCCTGGCGGGAGCGGCGCTCGCGATCACGCACGTGCGCGAGCAGCGCCTGCGCGAGGGCGAGCGCGCGCTGCGCGACGCACTCACGACGTTCGAGTCTCCGCTCGCATCGGAGCTGCCTCCCGGCGCCCCGCGCCCCGCGGGCCAGGTGTTCCTGAGCGCCGAAGAGAAGTACAAGACGGCGGCCGCTGCGTTCGAGGGCGTCGCGCGGCGCTATCCCTCGGCGACCGCCGGCGTGCGAGCGAGCTACTTCGGCGCGCTGTCGCGGCTCGAGCTCGGGCAGTACGCCGAAGCCGAGAAGGCGCTCAAGGAGCTGCAGGAGCGCGGCGCGGGTCTCGAGCCCGACCTCGCGCGGCTGGCGCTCGCCGACTGCTACAGGCGCAGCGGTCAGGTCGACAAGGCCGTCGAGGCGTTCCGCTCCTTCGCGAGCAACCCTTCCGCCAGCCTGCCGCGCGACCAGGCCCTGATGAGCGCGGCGCAGACGCTCGAGGACGCCCGGCGTTTCGCCGAGGCCCGCGCGGCCTACCGTCAGCTCACCGAGGAGTTCCCGGCCAGCGTCTTCGCCGCCCAGGCGCGGGCGCGCGCCGAGTACCTCGCCGTCGAGGGCTGAGCCGGAGCCTTCATGAGCAGGAAGAGCGCCTGGCTGATCGCGGCCGGCGTCGCGGCCGTGGCGATCGGGGCCGCGGCGGTCGGCGCCGTCGCGCTCATGGTGCGCGGCGGCTCGCGCCCCGGCGAGATGTTCGCGAGCGGCGGCTACCTGGCGATCGACCTCGCGGGCGACATCCCCGAGGGGCCGCCGCCGAGCATGGGCGGCTTCTTCGAGTCGCGTCCGCCCTCGATCCGCGGGCTCGTCGAGGCCGTCGACCGCGCGGCGCGCGACGGGCGCGTCAAGGGGCTGCTGCTTCGCGTCTCCTCGGTCGGCGCGGGCTGGGCGCGCGTGCAGGAGCTGCGCGACGCCCTCGTGCGGTTCAAGCGGACCGGCAAGCCGTCGTGGGCGTACCTCGAATCGCCCGGCAACCTCGAGTACCTGCTCGCGACCGGCTGCGCCAAGGTCGCGCTGGCGCCGACGGCGCTGCTCGACGTCTCCGGTCTGGCGGCCGAGATCTCGTTCTACCGCGGCACGCTCGACAAGCTCGGGATCGAAGCGCAGTTCGAAGGCGTCGGCAAGTACAAGAACGCGCCGAACCAGCTGACCGAGCGCGGCTTCACCGAGCCGCACCGCGAGCAGATGAACGCGCTCGTCGACGGCCTCTTCGAGCAGTACGTCGAGGCGATCGCGATGAGCCGCGGGCTCGAGCCGGCCGCCGTGCGCGGGCTGATCGACCGCGGGCCCTTCCTGGCGAGCGAGGCGAAGGCGGCGGGGCTCGTCGACGAGCTCTTGTACCGCGACGAGGTGGAGGGCCGCGTGCCCGGCGGACGGCTCGCAGCGGCGCCCTACGTGCGCTCGGGTCGCGCGGGGGCGTTCGACCGCCGGCCGAAGCTCGCCCTCGTCTATGCGGTCGGCGACCTGATGCCGGGCGACAGCCAGGAAGGCCCGTTCGGCAACGTCGCGGGCTCCGACACGATCATCCAGGGGCTGCGCGCGGCGCGCGAGGACGCGTCCGTGCGCGCGGTCGTCCTGCGCGTCGACAGCCCGGGCGGCTCGGGGGCGGCCTCCGACGCGATCTGGCGCGAGGTGCAGCTGACGCGTCGGGAGAAGCCGGTCGTCGCCTCGATGGGCGACTACGCGGCCTCGGGCGGCTTCTACGTGGCGATGGGAGCGGACGCCATCGTCGCGCAGCCCGGGACGATCACCGGCTCGATCGGCGTCTTCTCGGGGAAGTTCAGCCTGCGCGGGCTCTACTCGAAGCTCGGGATCAGCCAGGAGACGGTGCAGCGCGGGCGCAACGCGACGCTCTTCTCGAGCTACGAGCCCTGGGACGACGCCCAGCGCGCGAAGGTGCGCGCGCTCAACCAGGCGTTCTACGAGACCTTCGTGAGCAAGGCGGCCGAAGGGCGCCACAAGACGCCGGCCGAGATCGAGAAGCTCGCGCAGGGACGCGTCTGGACGGGGCGCGAGGCCGCCCTCTCGGGCCTGGTGGACGGGCTCGGCGGGCTCGACGAGGCCGTGCGGCTGGCGCGCCAGCGCGCACGCATTCCGGCCGGCCAGAGCGTCCAGGTCGTCGTGCTGCCGGAGACCAAGGGCTTCTTCGAGACGCTGCTGGAGCGCCAGGAGCCGGGCGTCTACGTGCGGGCGCTCGGACGGCAGGGCGCGGCGCTCGTGCGCTTCACGCAGGCGCTCGAAGGCGGCGGTCCCGTCGCCCGCCTGCCGTTCGACCTGCTGGTCCGCTGACGGCTAGCCGCCGTAGCGCAGCCGGAGGCGTCCGGCCGCCTGCCGCTTGAGCGTCGCGAAGTCGCTGCCGTAGACGCTGCGGAAGGCCTGGTCCACGTTTCCGCTCGAGCCCATCGCGCGCAGCAGGTCGTTGAGGCCGCCCGCGCCGCGCTGGGCGGCGAGGTCCTCCACCAGCCAGAGCGAGTTGAAGTAGAAGCCGCCGACACCCCCGAGCTGGCCGTTGGCGAGTGCCCGCAGGCGGTCGGAGTCGAGCTGCGCGATGCGGCGGCCCTCCATGTACTGGGCGAGCCCCTCGTGCAGCTCGCGAGGGGCGGCACCCCCCGAGAGGTCGTTGACGAAGGAGTGCGTCAGCTCGTGGACCAGCGTCTGGTCCAGGTCGGGAGAGAGCGCGGCCGAGAGGCCGGCGATCGGGATCCGCACGCGCCCGTCGAACGAGTCGTACTGGCCTCCCGACCACGCGGGCGCGCCGGTCGCGTCGTAGTAGCTCTCCCGCGAGAGCAGGATCACGGGGATCGGCTGGCCGGGCTCGTGGTCGAAGCTCCGCGCGAGCGTCGCGTAGTGGCGGTCGAGCAGGCGCAGGATCTCGCGGCCGACGTCCTCGTGGGCCTCGCCGTCGTAGCGCACGTGGAAGTGGGCGAGCTTGGCCTCCGAGAGGCTCTTCTCCGCGGCCGAGTCGTGCTGGATGCGCGCCAGCAGCGCGCGCGCTTCGGCGTCCTCGGTCGCGGCCAGGAAGCCGTTCAGGAGCTCGACCGCCTCCCGGGTGCGGTCCTGGCGCACGAGCGCATACGCGAGGCCGCGGGCGCCTTCGGCGTCCCTGGGCGACAGCGCCAGCAGCGCCCGGCCGGCCTGCTCCGCGGCCGGCCAGTCGCTCGTCACGAGCCCGAGCCCGAGCTGCATCCGCAGCGGCCGCGGGCTCTGCGGTGCGATCGTCACCGCCCGCTGGAGCAGCGTCGCGGCGGCGTCGAAGCGCCGCGCGGCCTGGGCGCGCGAGGCGGCCGCGAGCAGCACGCCCTCGAGCAGGTCGCGCGCCTCGGCGGGGTGACGCGCGTAGAGCCCCTCGGCGTCGCGCACGTCCTCGGGCGACAGCGGCACCTGGGCGTTGAGCCGCGAGATGAGCCGCGTCGCCGTCGCCAGGTCGGCGGCCGCCGCCGGATCGCCCGCGGGGGCCTGGGCCACGAACGTCGGCGGGTCGGTCCGGCGGGCGGGTTCTCGCCGGAGCGTGACCGGCTCGGGCAGCGCGGCCGCGCCGGCAGGCGGCGACGGCGTCGCCGGCCGGGCGTTGGCGCGCCGAACGCCACCGCGGCGGCTTCGCCGCCCGTCTGGCGCAAGTGCACGACGGCCGCGCCGATCAGCAGCGCGAGGCCGAGCGCCGGGCAGCAGCAGGCTGCGCCAGGCCGGTGCCGGTGCGGGCGTCGGGGGCAGCGTCCGCTCGGGCCGGGGCCGGACGGAGCGGGCCTTCGCGACCATCACTCCGCAGGCGGGGCACTCGGGCGTCGTGACGTCGCGAGTGCCGCAGCGCGGACAGTCCATGTGTCGCCGGCCGTGACCGCGGAGGTCCCGCCGCGCCTATACTAACAGGTTGAGCATCCCGGCGAGGTTCGCGGCCGGGGACGGGAGGCGATGTGGGCGGGACACGGCACAAGGTGGGATCGGGCAAGACGCGCAGCCGCGTGGCGGTGATCCGCACGCGCCCGGAGAGCGTGCTCGACGACGTGGCGGGGATGATGCGGGGGCTCGACTACACGCGCTCGATCCCGCACGACGCGCCGGACGATCCTCAAGGACAACATCTCCTGGCACCTGCCGTTCCTGTCGGCGAACACGACGCCCTGGCAGCTCGAGGGCGTCGTCGCGCACGCTGCGCCAGGACGGTTTCCAGGACCTGCTCGGGCTCCACAACCAGACCGTGGTCACGGACGCGGCGCGGGGCGATCAGCTGAACAAGTTCGCCGGCGTCTACAAGCGCTACGAGGTCCCGACCGTCAACAACTTCTCGCCCGACTGCCGCTGGGTGACGATCGAGCCGAAGACGGAGCTGCTCGTGCTCGACCGCATCTTCGGCGAGGTGCGCGTTCCGGAGGTGATGATCGGCACGAACGTGGTCCACCTGCCGACGGTGAAGACGCACGTCTACACGACGATGACCGGCGCGATGAAGAACGCGTTCGGCGGGCTGCTGCGCGAGAACCGCCACTGGGCGCACACCGACATCCACGCGACGCTCGTGGACCTGCTCGCGGTGCAGAAGCAGATCCACCCGGGCCTGTTCGCGGTCAGCGACGGCACCATCTGCGGCGACGGCGCCGGACCGCGCGCGATGATCCCCGTCGTCAAGGACTACATGCTGGCGAGCGACGACATGGTCGCGATCGACGCGGTGAGCGCGTGGCTGATGGGCTTCGACCCGCTCGCCGAAGTCGACTGCATCCGCATCGCGCACGAGCGCGGGCTGGGCGTGGGCGACGTGCGCGAGATCGAGGTGGTGGGGGAGGACGTGAGCGAGGTGAACTTCCACTTCAAGGTGCGCCTCCACTTCGCGAGCCGGGTCGGGCGGCTGCTGTGGTTCACGCCGCTCGCGCGGATCCAGTCGCTCTTCTTCAAGACGCCCCTCGTGCACGCGTTCATCTGGGGCTCGTCGGTCTACCACGATCACTACTGGTGGCCCACGTACGGCCGTCGCCGCATGGCCGAGGTCGCGAAGTCGCCCTGGGGGAGGCTCTTCGAGGCCTACGAGTGAGCGGCGGCGCGCCGGCGGCGAAAGGCTCCGTCGTCGTCGCGTCCGCACCGGGCCGGCTGCCGTTGTCCGGGGCCGCGCCTGGGCCGCGCGTGAGCATAGCGCTCGACCGGCGGGCGGAGTGCCGCGTCGAGACGAGCGCCCCCGGAGTCGTGATCGAGGCGAAGGACGCGCTCACGAAGACGGCGGCGGCGGACGTCGCCGAGCTCGTGGCGAAGGCGCCCGGCTCGATCGCTGCGCGCGTGCTCGAGCTCGCCGACGCCCGAAGCGAGCTGCGGGTCGTCACGGAGTGGAAGCTGCCTGCGGGCTCGGGCGTCGACGGCGACTCGGCCCTGGCCGTCGCGGCGACGGCTGCGGTCGCGCGGATCCTGGGCCGCCGCCTCGAGCCCGAGGAGCTGCTGCGGCTGGCGCGCGAGGCGTCGCGGCGCGCCGGGCGCCGCGACGAGGACGGGCACCACGGAGCGCTCTGGGGCGGCGTCGTACTGACGGAGGGCGCGGGCGACGCCCTGGCGGCGAAGGCGCTCCGAGTCGATCCCGGACGGGTCGAGGAGGCGCTCCTGCTGGTCGACGCTGGCGAGGCCGGCGCCGAGCCGGCTCGGCCCCAGGCCGTCCGCAGTGCCGGCCTCATGGAGCGCGTGGTGGCCGCGCTCGTCGCCGGCCGCTCCGAGGAGCTCGTGGCGCTCCTCGGAGAGGAAGCCGGGGAGGCTCGCGAGGAGCCGGTCCCGCGTGCCGGGCGCCCAACGCGTGCTGGACGTCGTGCGGGGGGCCGGTGGTGCGGCCCGCTCGCTGCCCCAGGGCCGGCTGGTGGCCGTCTGGGCTCCTCCCGGCTCGCGCGGACCGGGACAGGGCGAGGCCGTGCGCGAGGCCCTGAAGGCGGCCGGGCTCAAGCCGGTCGCTATCCGGGTCGACCTGCGCGGGCTCGATGTTGAATGAGCGCAATCGGGTTAGAATGAGCGGTTTGACGAGGTAGCGAGGGCATGATCCAGGCGACGCAGCTCAAGAAGGGCATGTGCATCAAGCACGACAACGACCTCTGGCGGGTGGTCGAGGCCCAGCACAAGACGCCGGGCAACCTGCGCGGGATGGTTCAGGCGAAGATCCGCAACCTGAAGACGGGCTCGATCAGCGACCACCGCTTCCGCTCGGTGGACATGGTCGAGCGCGCCATCCTGGACGAGACGCAGATGGAGTACCTGTACCAGGACGGCGACATGTACCACTTCATGAACAACGAGACCTTCGAGCAGGTCGGCCTCTCCGACGACGTGCTCGGTGACGCGGTCTCGTACCTGATCCCGAACATCAAGATCGGGATCGAGTTCTACGAGGGCCGTCCGGTCGGCATCGACCTTCCGCTCAACGTGACGATGAAGGTGATCGAGACGGAGCCCGCGATCAAGGGCGCGTCCGTCTCGAACGTCGGCAAGCCGGCCAAGATGGAGACCGGGCTCGTGGTGCAGGTGCCGGCGTTCATCAACGAGGGCGACGTGATCCGCATCGACACCAGCACCGGCTCCTACGTCGAGCGCGCCAAGTAGGCGGGAGAGCCATGTCCGCTCCCGTGGCGACGCGCGCCGGCCGCATCGAGGTGATCACCGGCAGCATGTTCAGCGGCAAGAGCGAAGAGCTCATCCGCCGCGTGCGCCGCGCCCAGATCGCCCGCCAGAAGGTGCAGCTGTTCAAGCCGCGGCTCGACGCGCGCTTCTCGGAGTCCGAGATCGTCAGCCACTCGGAGATGAAGCTGCCGTCGCAGGTGGTCGAGAAGGCCTGCGAGATCCTGCCGCTGGTGGCGTCCGACACCGACGTGGTCGGGATCGACGAGGGCCAGTTCTTCGACCTGAGCCTGGTCGACGTGGCGGACACGCTCGCCAACCGCGGGCTGCGCGTGATCGTGGCCGGGCTCGACCAGGACTACCGCGGCCGGCCCTTCGAGCCGATGCCGCAGCTGATGGCCGTGGCGGAGTACGTCGACAAGACGCTCGCGGTCTGCATGAGCTGCGGCGCGCCCGCGAACCGCTCGCAGCGCCTCGTGCACGCGGCCGATCGCGTCGTGGTGGGGGGCGCGGGGGAGTACGAGGCGCGCTGCCGCGCCTGCTTCCAGCCCGACGGAGAGAAGGCCGGGTAGCGCCCGGTGGAGCTGATCCCCCTCGACGGGGCCGAAGGCGAAGGCGGCGGGCAGATCCTGCGCTCGGCGCTCACGCTCTCGGCCGTGACCGGCCAGGGCTTCCGCGTCGAGCGCATCCGCGCGCGGCGGCTGCGGCCGGGCCTGCGGCCCCAGCACCTCGCGGCGGTCCGCGCCGCGGGGCTCGCGTGCGGGGCGGAGGTGCACGGCGCCTTCGACGGCTCGCCCGACCTGCGCTTCCTGCCCGGGCGCGCCGGGGCCGGGGAGTTCCGCTTCGACATCGGCACCGCGGGCGCCGCGACGCTCGTGCTGCAGACCGTCGTGCCGATTCTCGCGACGGCGGCCGACCCGAGCCGCGTCGAGGTGTGCGGGGGCACCCACGTACCGCGGAGCCCCTCCTTCCACTTCCTGTCGCGGCACTGGTGCGAGGCCGTGGGCCGGCTCGGGCTCGTGGCGCCGGTCGAGCTGGTGCGGGGAGGCTTCATGCCCCGCGGCGGAGGCGAGATCCGCGCCAGGATCGAGCCCTGGACGCTCCCGGCCGCGCTCGATCTGTCGAAGCGCGGCGCGCTCGTCGCCGTGCGCGGCATCTCGGGCCACGCCCGCGCGCGTGGCGATGCGGCGCAACGCGCGGCGGACGCGGCGCGGCAGCGGCTCTGGGAGGCGCGGCGGCTGGAGACGCAGTGGGACGTGGTCGAGCTCGCGTCGGCGTCGCCCGGCGCCTTCCTGCAGGTCGAGGCCGTCTTCGAGAACGGGCGGGCGGCATTCGGCCTGCTGGGGGAGCGGGGCGTGCGCGCCGAAGCGCTCGGCGAGCGCGCGGCCCGGCGCGTGCTGCGCTTCCTGGAGGACGAGGAGGCGGCCGTCGATCCGTGGCTCGCCGACCAGCTCGCCGTGCCGTTCGCGGTGGCGCGCGGAGGCGGGCGGCTTTCGACCTCGGAGGTCACGTCGCACCTCGAGACGGTCGCATCGGTGGTCCGCGCCTTCGGGATCGAGGCGCGGACGTGGGGCCGCCGGGGCGGCCCGGGGGCCTCGAGGTGGGCCGCACATGACTTGGCTTGACCCCCCGCGGCGCCGCTCCTAGGATGACTGGTCCGTGACCGACTCGAAGCTCAGCCCCGCGTTCCGCGTGCTGCTGTGGGACTTCGAGCGCGGGAGCCTGGCCTACGACCTGGCCCTGCTCGCCGTGCTGCTGCTGCTGCTCCTCGTCCCCGGCGAACGCTGGGGAGATCCCTTCTGGCGCTGATGCGGCTCTGGCGTCGCACGGCCCGCGGGTCGACTCGGCCGCTTCGGCCCGCTCGCGGCGCTCGCGCTGCTGGTGGCGCTCGCGCCCGGCGCGATCGCGCAGACGCCGCCCGCCGGGGAGCGACAAGACGGGCGAGGTCACGGACCTGGTGAACGCGCTCCTCGGCAGCCTGATGGGCGGCGCGGAGGTCACGGGCGCGAGCCTGCAGGCCGAGGTCGCCGAAGCCGGAGGCGTGCCCTTCAAGCGCGACGTGCCGCTCGCCTTCATCGGCCGCGACGAGCTCGCCCGCTACCTGAAGGAGCTGATCGACTCCGAGTACCCGAGCGGCCGCGCGCGCTCCGACGAGCGGCTGCTTCAGGCCTTCGACCTGCTGCCGCCCCGGACCGACCTGCGGGCGCTGCGCGGGCGGCTGCTGGAGGAGAACGTCGCCGGCTTCTACGACGAGCGTCCGGACCGCCGGCGGCTCTACGCGGTGAGCGAGGATCGCTCCTTCACGCCGATGAACCAGATCGTGCTGGCCCACGAGCTGCGCCACGCGCTCCAGGACCAGTACCGCGACCTCTACGCGTACCTGGGCGACGACGTCACGGACTTCGACGACCGGCGGATCGCCTGGATGTCGCTGCTCGAGGGCGACGCGACGCTGGTGATGGAGCGCTTCGTGAAGCAGCGCCTGGGGCTGCCGGGCGTCGAGGCGTGCGGAGACCGCCCCGGGCATGGACAGCGCCGGCTTCGGCGCCCCCGGTCTCTTCGACCTCCCGGACGCGCCGCCGGTCGTCCGCGACCACCTGATCCAGCCCTATCTCGCCGGGCTCGCGCTCTGCCGGGCGGTCTGGGCGCGGGGCGGCGCCGCGGCGCTTCGCGACGCCTGGGCGAGCCCGCCGGAGTCGACCGAGCAGGTGCTGCACCCGTCGCGCTTCTTCGCGCGCGAAGCGCCGCGCCGCGTGACGCCGCGGCTCGCGCCGCCCGCGGGAGCGTGGCAGCTCTCCGAGGGCACGCTCGGCGAGCTGCTGCTGCGGTCGCTGCTCGAGCCCGGCGCCGAAAGCGCGGCCGAGGGCTGGGGCGGTGACGGCTGGCGGCTCTACGACGTGCGCTCGCGCACGCTGCTGCTGTGGCGCAGCGAGTGGGACACTCCGGCCGACGCGCGCGAGTTCCAGACGGCGCTGCGCGCCCGCTTCGACCGCCACGCGACGCGCGAGCCGGCGCGCGAGGGCTTCGAGCTGTTCCGCAACGCTTCCGGCTTCCTGTTCGCGATGCGCACGGAGGGCGACGCTGTCGAGCTCGTCTCCGGCGACGATCCGGACGTCGTCGTGCGCGTGCTGACGGGGCGCCGATAGCGGTACGAGCGGCGCCGCGCTGGCGGGGCGCTTGACAGCCCCGGGGGCGGGGACGCTAGAGTGACCGCGGCCGGCGGGTGCGACCGACCCGCCAAGGGGGAGAGATGGCGACTTCGACACCGGGCGGCGGCGGGCAGACGAACCTGGGCGTCGCGCCCAACGTCGCGGGCCTTCTGTGCTACGTCCCGTGCTGCGTCGGCCTGGTGTTCGCGATCGTGGCCGCGATCGTCGAGAAGCAGAGCCGCTTCGTGCGCTTCCACGCGTTCCAGAGCCTGCTGCTGCACGGGGCCTTCTTCGTGCTGTGGGTCGGCTTCGTCATTCTCGGGTTCGTGGTGAGCAGCGTCGCGGGCATCCTGAGCGTCGTGCTGCTGCCGATCGAGATCCTGGTCGGCCTCGGGCTGCTCGCGCCTCGTCGATCTTCCTGATGATCAAGGCGAACGGCGGCGAGGAGTACGAGCTCCCGGTGATCGGCAAGATGGCCCGGCAGTGGGTATAGCTAGCTGATCGTCTGCTCGACCAGGATCTGCCCGGTGCCTTCGAGCCGCAGCATCCGGGCCTGGCCGCCGGCCGAGGCCATCACCACGGCGTAGATCGCGGGATCGTCGACGACGTGCGGCACGATGGCGCCCGTCCACATGATCACCGAGTGCGCGGGGACCGACACCGGCATCCCCGGGCTGACGCCGAGCGGCAGCGGCTTGCTCGCGACCGAGAGCGCCACCATGCCGCGCCCCTCGAGGGCCACGACCTCGAGCCCGGCGGCCTCGTCGCCGAGGCGGATGTAGCGCGGCTGCAGGGCCTCCTCGCACGCGACCAGGTGTGACGGCTCGACGTAGACCGGCTCGTCCATCACGCGCGTGAAGGTCAGCTCACGCTCCTGGTCGGTCAGGATCAGCCGGCCGGTCCCGGTCACGATCACGAGCGAGGGCCGGGCGCCTGGCCGCTTGTCCTTCACCCAGAACGTCAGGTTGCCGCTGTAGGAATAGATCGTGCCCTGCTTGATGTAGACCTTGCCGGCGAAGTTGATCTCCATCAGGCCCTTCTCGAGGGCGCGGAAGACCTCGCTCGGCCTCGCGTCGTTGCCGGTCCCGGGCTTGGTGTCGCTGCCGGGCGCTGCGGTCTTCATCGCGGCGGCCATGCGCAGCGCCGGCGGCAACGTGTCGTCGTGGCCCTTGAAGCGCCTCGCGGAGCGGGTGTCGGGCGAGAGCGCTCCGTCGCCGGGCAGCAGGCTGTCGCCGGCCATGAGCGTCGGGCTCACGGGCTGGATCGTCTTGGAGACCATGGGGTCGAGCGCGGCCGCGACCTCGGCGGCGGCCGTCTCGACGACGGCCTTCTTGGCGGTCGGCGGCTTCGTGCCGGGATCGGTCTCCGCCACGGGCAGCGGGCTCGGCGGCACCGCAGGGCGCGCGGTGGCCGGCGGCTTGGCCCCGCTCATGCGCCCTTCCAGGCGCTGCACCAGCATGTTGGCCCCGGCCTGGCGGTACTGGTAGATCGCGTCCTTGTAGCGCTGGAGCCGCTCGTAGATCGAGCCCAGGTAGAAGTGGATCTTCGGGTTGCCCTGGGTGAGCTCGACCGCCTTCTGGAACGCGGCTTCCGCGTCCTCGAGCCGTCCGAGCTTGAAGCAGACGAGCCCGAGGTTGTAGTGGAGCGTGTGCACCTCGGGGCTCTCCGCGATCAGCTTGCGGTAGACCTCCTCCGCCTTGCCGAGCTTCTCGGAGCGGTAGTAGACGAGGCCCAGCAGGTTGAGCACGCGCGCGTCGCGCGGGCGCAGCAGGTAGGCTTCCTCGAGCTGCCGCTCGGCCTCGTCGAAGCGCTGCGCCTCGAAGAGCTCGCGGCCCTTGTTGTAGTGGGCGAGGAACAGGCCCTGGTCGAAGGGCCCCCGGGGTATCGGCTCGGCCATGGCTCAGTCGAGCGCGCGCACCGTGGCGTAGACGGTGCCCTCGGGCGGCGGGGCCTCGGCCACGTGCGTCACGCCGCGCTCGTCGCGCCAGCGGTAGTACATGCGGGGACGCGCCGGCTCCACGCGGCGCCCGCGCGCCGCCGGCTTCGACTTGGCCGCCGCGGAGCGCAGCGCCGTCGCCGTGCTGCCGGGCGTGTAGAAGGCCGCGGCGTTGGCGGCGGGCTGGCTCTCCGAGAGCCCTCCGAGCAGGTTCTGCACCTTCTGCACGTAGCCGCGGGTCTCCTTGTAGGGAGGGACGCCCCGGTAGCGCAGCACGGCGTTCTCGCCCGCGTTGTACGCGGCGAGCGCGAGCGTCACGTCGCCCTGGAACTGGTCGAGCAGGATGCGCAGGTACTGCGCGCCGCCGAAGATGTTCTGGCGCGCGTCGAACGAGTCGAGCACGCCGAGCCTGCGCGCCGTGGCGGGCATCAGCTGCATCAGGCCGCGGGCGCCCTTCGAGGAGACCGCCCACTGGTCGAACTCCGACTCGACGCCCATCACGGCGCGCACGAGGTCGGGGTTGATCTGGTAGACGCGCGCCGCGGCATCGACGTGGTGGTCGTACATCGAGCGCAGCATGCTCGTCCACTGGTAGCCCTTCGAGTGGATCAGCGTGCCCTTGCCCGGATAGGTGAGCCGGAAGTCCGCCTCGTCGGGCACGTTCGTGGCCTCGACGACCCCGTTCGGGTTGGTGCGGGTGTAGACCTGCGCCGCGCTCGTGCTCGCAAATCCGAGCGCGAGTACGAGCGCGAGCTCCGCCGTTCCGGCTGTTTTCAAAGTCCCCCCCGTCCTAGCCATGAGGCTCCGCTTCCAGGGCGCCGCGTAGCAGGTCCCGTGCCTTCATCCGCAGGGCCTCCACGTCGCCCGGCTCGACGCCGCCCCCCTGCGCGAAGTCCGGCCGTCCGCCTCCGCGCAGTCCGAGCTGCTTCATGATCTCAGGTGCCTTGAGCGACGCCGCGAGGTCCGGAGAGACCGCGGTGATCACGCTCACACCCTCCTCGGCGACCGAGGTCGAGACGAGCGCGAAGCGCTTGCCCTTGTGGCGGTTGCGGAAGTCGTCCACCACCTCGGCGTGGCCCTTGCGGTCGAGCCCCTCGTGCCGCGGCGTCCAGACGAGGGTGCCGCCGACCTCGGCGAGGTCTTCGCCCGCGGCCGCTCCGGCGCCGGTCGCCAGCTTCAGCCGCAGCGCCTGGATCTCGCGCTCGCGCGCCTTGAGCTGCTCGCGCAGCTTCGCGTACTCGTCGACCAGCTCGCGCCGGTCGACCTTCGCCGCCTGCTCGAGGTCCTCGAGGATGCCCTGGTCGGCCTGCGCGCGCGCGACCGCCGCCTCGCCCGCGAGCGCCTCGACGCGGCGCGTCCCGGCGGAGACGCCCTGCTCGTTCGTGAGCAGGAAGAGACCGATCTCGCCCGTGGAGCCGACGTGCGTCCCGCCGCAGAACTCCTTGGAGAAGCCCGGCACCTCGATGACGCGAACGCGCTCGCCGTACTTGTCGCCGAAGAACGCGAGCGCGCCCGAGGCGAGCGCCTCCTCGCGGCCCATCACCGTTTCGGTGAGCTTCGCGTCGCGCAGCACCTCGGCGTTGACGCGGTTCTCGAGATGGCGGAGCTCGCGCGGGCTCACCGGCGCGTAGTGGCTGAAGTCGAAGCGCAGGCGCTCCGGCGCCACGAGGCTGCCGGCCTGCTTGACGTGCGGGCCGAGCAGCTCGCGCAGCGCCGCGTGGAGCAGGTGGGTGCCGCTGTGATGGCGCATCGCGCCGGCGCGCCGCTCGGCGTCGACCTCGGCGCGCACCAGCATGCCGCGCTCGAAGCCGCCGTTCGTCACCTTCACGTGGTGGACGAAGAGGCCCGGCAGGGGGCTCGTGGTGTCGGTGACCTGAGCCGCGGAGCCCTCGGACGCGATCACGCCCTGGTCGCCCGACCTGGCCGCCCGCCATCGCGTAGAAGGGCGTGCGGTCCAGCACGATCAGGCCCTCCTGGCCCGCGTCGAGCCGCGCCGCGAGCTGGCCGTCCTTCAGCACCGCGAGCACCCGTGCGTCCTCGACCGAGAGGTGCTGATAGCCGAGGAAGTCGGTCCGCGCACCCTCGCCCGCGAGCTTCAGGTAGACCGGGTCGCCCTTGACGGCGCCCATCTTGCTGGACTGCCGCGCGCGCTCCTGCTGAGCCGTGAGCTCGCGCTCGAAGCCCGCGAGGTCGACGCCGAGGCCGCGGTCCTTCGCGAGCTCCTCGGTGAAATCGGCCGGCAGCCCGTAGGTGTCGTAGAGCCGGAACACGTCGGCTCCGGGGACGCTCTGGCCGGGCTTCAGCCTGGCCGCGACCTCCTCGAAGACCGCGAACGCCTGCTTCAGCGTCGTGCTGAAGCGATCCTCCTCGACGGCCACGACGCGCGCCACGGACTCCCGGTGCGAGACGAGCTCGGGATACGCCGCCTTCATCCGCTCGACGACCGCACCCGTGAGCTCGCTCAGGAAGCTGCCCTCGATCCCGAGCTTCTTCCCGTGCCGCAGGCCGCGGCGCATGATCTTGCGCAGCACGTAGCCGCGGCCCTCGTTGCCGGGCAGGACCCCGTCCGAGATGAGGAAGGTCATCGCGCGCAGGTGATCGGCGACCACCCGCAGCGAGACGTCGTCCGCGGCGTCCTTGCCGTAGCTCTTGCCGGCCCGCTTCGCGACGGCGTCGAGCAGGGGAGTGAAGAGGTCGGTGTCGTAGTTCGACAGCTTGCCCTGGACGACGGCGCTCACGCGCTCGAGGCCCATGCCGGTGTCCACGCAGGGCGCCGGCAGGGGCTGGAGCGTGCCGGCCGCGTCGCGGTCGTACTGCATGAAGACCAGGTTCCAGACCTCGAGCCAGCGGTCGCACTCGCACGCGACGCCCAGGCAGCGTCGGCCCGCCGTTTCCTCGAGGCACGGCAGCTCGTCGCCCTGGAAGTAGTGGATCTCGGAGCAGGGGCCGCAGGGGCCGGTGTCGCCCATCGCCCAGAAGTTGTCCTTCATGCCGAGCTCGAGGATGCGGTCCTCGGGCACGTGGGCCTTCCAGAAGCCGTGCGCCTCGTCGTCGCGGGGGACGCCGCCCTCGCCCTTGAAGATCGTGACCGTGAGGCGGTCCTTGGCGAGCGCCAGGTCGCGCGTCAGGAACTCCCAGCCGAAGGCGATCGCGTCCTTCTTGAAGTAGTCGCCGAACGAGAAGTTGCCGAGCATCTCGAAGAACGTGTGGTGGCGCGCCGTGACGCCCACGTTCTCGAGGTCGTTGTGCTTGCCGCCCGCGCGCACGCACTTCTGCGAGGACGCCGCGCGCTTGTAGTCGCGCTGCTCGCGCCCCAGGAAGACGTCCTTGAACTGGTTCATGCCCGCGTTCGCGAACAGCAGCGTCGGGTCGTTCTGGGGGACGAGCGGAGAGCTCTTGACCACGCGGTGGCCGCGCTCCTCGAAGTAGCGGAGGAACCCGCTGCGGATGTCGTCGGCCGTCTTCAAGCGCGTCTCCCCATGGCTCACGGCTCTCCTCGACCGGCTCGGCCGGCTCGGCCGGCTCCAGCCCCTCGAGCGCGTCCGCCCACCGCGGCCAGAGCGCGCTCAGCCGCTCGTGCACCAGCCCCGCCGCGAAGCCGCGGCGCAGCAGGAAGGCCCAGAGCCGCGGCAGGCGCCGCTCGGGTGCCGTCCGCGCGTGCTGGCGCCAGTAGCGGCGCGCCAGCGCGTCGAGCACCGCCTTCTCGTCGACCTCGCGCAGCGCCGACTGCAGCCCGTTCTCGGTCTCGGCCCGGCTCACGCCGCGCTGGCGCAGGCTCTGGCGGACGAGCGCGCGCCCGTGCCCGTGGTGCGCGAGGCGGCTCCTGGCGAAGCGCTCGGCGTAGCCGGCGTCGTCCAGGTAGCGCTCGCGCCGCAGCCGCTCGATCGCCGTATCGATCTCGTCCTCCTCGTGGCCGCGCGCGGCGAGCGCCCGTCGCAGCTCAGCAACCGAGTGGTCACGGCGGGCGAGGCGTCCGAGGGCCCGCTGGTACGCGCTCTGGGGCGACGCACCCGTCGCGCTGCGGGGCATCGCTCTTGCTACTGCTCCAGGTCGAAGGACTGCATCGTCCGCTCCATCTCCTCGGCGGCCATGTCGGAGGCGGACTGGATGCCCTGGATCTTGAGCTTGAACTCGTCCGGGTTCGACGCGCGCCGCAGCGCCTCGTCGTAGCTGATCAGCTCCTTCTTGTAGAGCTGGAAGATCGACTGGTCGAAGGTCTGCATGCCGTACTGCGACACGCCGGCCGCGATCGCCTCGTGGATCAGCTTGGTCTTGTCCTTGTTGATGATGCAGTCGCGGATGAAGGGCGTCGCGATCATCACCTCGCAGGCGGGCACGCGGCCGTGGCCGTCGGCGCGCGGGATGAGGCGCATCGAGACGACGGCCTTCAGCACGCCCGCGAGCTGCAGGCGGATCTGCTTCTGCTGGTGCGGGGGGAAGACCGAGATGATGCGGTTGACGGTCTCCGTCGCGTCGAGGGTGTGCAGCGTCGACAGCACCAGGTGGCCGGTCTCGGCCGCGGTGATCGCGGTCTCGATCGTCTCGTAGTCGCGCATCTCACCGACCAGGATCACGTCGGGGTCCTGTCGGAGGGCGCTCCTGAGCGCGGCGGCGAAGCTGCGGGTGTCGACCTCCACCTCGCGCTGGTTGACGATCGACTTCTTGTCGCGGTGCAGGAACTCGATCGGGTCCTCGATCGTGATGATGTGCTCGCAGCGCTGGGCGTTGATGTAGTCGATCATCGCGGCGAGCGTCGTCGACTTGCCCGAGCCGGTGGTGCCGGTGCACAGGATCAGGCCGCGCTGCTCGTTCGAGATGCGCTCGAGCACGACCGGCAGCCCGAGCTCGCGCACGGTCATGATCTTGACCGGGATCACGCGCAGCACCAGGCCGACCGTGCCGCGCTGCTGGAACACGTTGCAGCGGAAGCGGCCGAGGCCGGGCACGGAGTACGCGATGTCGATCTCGAGGTTCTCCTTGAACTTCTGCTTCTGGCGGTTGCTCATGATGGAGAACGCCATCGCGATGGTGTCCTCCTGCATGAGGCGCTTGGTCTCGACGAGCGGAATCAGCTCGCCGTTGATGCGCAGCACAGGGTGCGACCCCACCTTCAGGTGGAGGTCGGAGGCCTTGCGCTCCGACGCCATCTTCAAGAGATCGTTGATGTGCATCGCTCTCCCCGCTCCGGGCTACCGCGCCCCGCCCGACGCCGCTGCGACCAGGGCGGGCACGAACGTCAGCCAGCCGTGCTCGTCGGCGGTACGACACTCGATGACGTCGAAGAAGGCCTTCTGCAGCGCCGCCGTGACCGGGCCGCGCTTGCCCGCGCCGACCTGGTGGCGGTCGACCGACCGGATCGGCGTGATCTCCGCCGCCGTGCCGGTGAAGAACAGCTCGTCCGCGAGGTAGAGCATCTCGCGCGGCAGCGCCTTCTCCTGGATCTCGATCCCGAGCTTCTTCGCGAGCGTGAGCACGCTGTCGCGCGTGATCCCCGGCAGGATCGACGAGACGAGCGGCGTCGTGACGAGCTTGCCCTTCACGACGGCGAACAGGTTCTCGCCGCTGCCCTCGGAGACGTAGCCGCTCGCGTCGAGGGCGATGCCCTCCGCGAAGCCGCCCTTGACGGCCTCGATCTTGATGAGCTGCGAGTTCAGGTAGTTGCCGGCGCTCTTGGCCATCGCCGGCAGCGTGTTGGGCGCCATGCGCGTCCAGGAGCTGACGCAGACGTCGACGCCCTGCTCGAGCGCCTCCTGGCCGAGGTACTTGCCCCAGTCCCAGACCATCACGGCGACCTCGACCGGCGAGTCGAGCGGGTAGACGCCGAGCGGGCCCACGCCGCGGTAGGCGACCGGCCGGACATAGCAGGCGTCCCGCTTGTTGGCGCGGATCGTCTCGAGGATCGCGTCGTTCAGCTGCTCGCGCGTGTAGCCGAGATCCATCCAGTAGATCTTGGCCGAGTCGAAGAGGCGCTCCGTGTGTGCGTCGAGCCGGAAAACGGCCGGTCCCTTCGGCGTCTTGTAGCAGCGGACGCCCTCGAAAACCGCCGAGCCGTAGTGGAGGACGTGCGATCCCAGGTGGATCTTCGCATCGTCCCACGGGACGAGCGTGCCGTTCATCCAGATCCAGTCGGATCGCGGATTCGCCATAACCGCACGATTTTAGCTGCCGCCCCCGCCACTGTCAACGGAGCGCCGCGGGGAAATAACTGACGCCCTAGGACTTGCACCCCCAGCCCTTTCGGCGGGGCTCGGGCTCAAAGCCTCGCCAGGCCGTTCGCGAACAGCTGGCACATCAGGGCACCGACGAGGCTCATCGACAGCCCCCAGAGCCATCAGCTGCCTGAAGAGCGAACGCGCGGTCTGGGGGTCCTCCACCGCCGCCACGCACAGCGCGCCGAGGGTGGACAAGGGGGACACGTCGACGAGCGACGAGCCGACGTTGATGCTGAGGGACAGCGCCAGCGGATCGCCGCCTCCGAGGCGCGTCAGCACGCCCGGCACCGTGGGCAGGAAGGCCGGCAGCACCACGCCCGACGTGCTGCTCCACGTGGAGATGATGCCGGTGACGAACGCCATCGCGCCGTTCACCGTGCCGGGGGTCGAGAGGCGCGCCAGCAGGCCGCTGAAGAGGTCCATTCCGCCCGTCTTCTCGACGAGCGCGACGAGCGTGCTCATGCCGCTCACCATCAGCACCGCGGCCCACGGCACGGCTCGCAGGGTCCTGGACTCGTCGGCCGCGTGCGCGGCGAGAAGGACGACGACCGCGACGAGCGCCGAGAGACCGACCGGAAGTCGAAACGCGACGGCCCCGAGCGCCCAGGCCGCCAGCACGACCAGGGACAGCTTCTGCCCGGGCTCGAGAGGCGCGGCCTCGATCGGAAGCGGTGGGGCGCTGTCCGACAGGGGCTCGCGGCTTCGCCAGCGCCAGACGGCGTACGCCGCGACGCTCACGAGCAGGTGGGCGAGCGCGTTCGCGGCGAAGACCTTCGCCTCGTGTCCGCCCACTCCGGCTTCCGCCATCCGGGAGTTCGCGATGATGCCGACCGCGCTCAGGGGCGAGAGGTTCCCGGCATTGGCGCCGTTCGCCACGAAGAGAGCGCCGATGAAGGGAGACAGGCCCATGCGCGCCGCGACCTTGGCCGCGAGCGGGGCGACGAGGGCGACGCTCGGCACCGCGCCGGGGCCGACGGCCGACACGACGAAGGCGACGGCGAAGAGCAGCCAGGGAACCACGCGCGCGTCGCCGCGCGCCAGGCGGACGGCGCGGGCGGCCACGCGCGCGAGCGTTCCGTTGGCTTCGGTGGCCGCGAAGAGCAGCGTCACCCCGAGGAGCGTCAGGAAGAGCGACGAGGGAAAGGCGGCGGCGACGCCTTCCGCCCGCAGCCCCGGCAGGGCGAGGCCGAGCAGGAAGGCGAGCGCGAGAGCGGCGACGCCCACGTTGACGCGCGCCGAGAAGCTCAGCGCGATGGCGACGAGCAGCGCGAGAAGCGAGGCGACCGCCGGGCTCACGGGCGGACGCTAGGGCTCGCGAGTCACTGCTTCTCGCCGCAGAACGCGCAGACCTCGCTCCTGGCGTGGAGCGGCTTCCGGCAGTGCCAGCAGAAGCCGCGCTTCGGGACCTCGCGGGCGCGCAGCCGCCGCCGGATGTCCTCCATCTCGCTCGCGTTGTGGTCGATCTCGGCGGCGGTCGCGAGGTCGTCGAGCAGCTCCGAGGCGCGCTGGTAGCGATCGCCGAGCTCCGAGTTGAGCGCCTTCATCACGATGTCGGAGACCTCGCGCGGGATCTGGGTGTTCTTGATCTTCGGCGGCGTGCAGCGCCCCTGGGCGACGAGGCGCTCGATCTGCGCCGGGTTCGGGCTGAAGTAGGGCAGCACCCCGGTCAGCATCTGGTAGATCATCACGCCGACCGAGTAGATGTCCGACGCCAGCACCGCGCGCCCCTGGAAGGCCTCGGGCGCCATGTAGGGCGGGCTGCCGATCACGGTGGTGGCGTGCGAGCGCTCGAGCAGGCGCGAGGTGCCGAAGTCGGCGACCTTCAAGGCGCCGCTCTCCGAGATGAGCACGTTCGCGGGCCGCAGGTCGCGGTGCAGGATCTGCGCCTCGTGCGCGTGCTCGACGCCCTTCAGGATCTGGACGGCGTAGGTGAGTGCCCGCGGCACGTCGAGCGACTTCTCGCGGTCGAGCACCGCCTCGAGCGTCTCGCCCTTCACGTACTCCATCACGATGAAGAACGTGCCGTTCGTGCGCTCGGCCGTGAGGATCGAGACGATGTTCGGGTGATCGAGCGCCGCGAGCAGCCGCGGCTCCTGGAGCAGCTCGTCGGAGTCGCCCGTCTGGCGGTGCGGGACCTTGATCGCGACCTTCTTGTCGATCCAGGTGTCGCGGGCGAGGAAGACCGTGCCGAAGCCGCCGGAGCCGAGGTTGGCGAGGATCTGGTATTTCCCGACCGTCTCGCCGAGCAGGAACATGGAGCGCGGGCAGTATAGCAGGACGCCTCGGCGTGCTTACGGCGCGAGATCGCCCCAGCGCGACTGCGCGATCGCCACCGCGGCGACGGCGGCGGTCTCGGCGCGCAGGATGCGCGGGCCGAGCGACGCCGCAACGAATCCCGCCGCGCGCAGCTCCTCGGCCTCGGCCGGGCTCGAAGCCGCCGGCGGGTCCGACGAGCAGCAGCAGCGCGGAATGCAGCGGCGATCGCGAGCGAGGCGAGCGGCGCGTGACCGGGTGTCTCGAGGAGTGCGATGCGGCTGCCGTCGAACGGGCGCTCGATGAGGCCGCGCAGCGTCGTGGTGGGCGCGACCTGCGGCACGTGAGCGCGCCCGCACTGCTCGGCGGCGCCGGATGCGACGCGCTCCCAGCGCTCGGCGCGCGAGCCCTCGAGCGCCGGGCGTGCGGCCGCGTCGGTCCTGAACGTCACGACCGGCCAGACTGCCGCGACGCCGAGCTCGGTCGCCTTCTGCAGCACGAGCTCCATGCGGTCGCCCTTGAGCGCGGCCATCGCCAGCACCAGGTGTAGCGGCGACTCGGCGCGGGCGACCACCGCGTGCAGCATGCGCGCGGACACGCTCCGGCGCGAGACCTCCTCGAGCACCGCGTGCCACTCGTGGCCGGCTCCGTCGAACACGTGCACCTCGGCCCCCGCGCGCAGGCGCAGCACCTCGCGCGCGTGGTGCGCCGCGTGCTCGGGCAGCTCGACGCGCGCGCCGGGCGCGGCGCTCGGGACGTGGAAGCGGTGCAGGCTCACCGGGCGGGCTCCGCGGCTTCGAAGACGAGCGCGGCCCACTCGCCGAGCCGGTGCTCGCGCGGCGTGCCGGACGCGGCGAAGGCCTCGCGCACCGGCGGCACGTCGTCGAGCAGCAGGCCCGAGAGGACGAGCGCGCCGCCCGGTGCCACGAGCGTCCTGGATCGCCGCCGCGCGGTCGACGAGCAGCAGGGCCATCAGGTTGGCGAGCACGAGGTCGAAGGCGCCGGGCCGAAAGCCGGCGGCAGCCGTCGGCCCGCACGACGTGGAGCCTCTCGCCGTTGAGCTCGGCGTGGTGGCGCGAGGCGGCCGTCGCCTCGGGATCGATGTCGGAGGCGACGACGGGCCGAGCGCCGAGGCGGCGCGCGGCCACCGCCAGCAGCGCCGTCCCCGCGCCGAGGTCGAGCGTGCGCCCGAGCGGGCGCCGCTCGGCGAGGCTCTCGAGCGCTTCCAGGCAGAGCTTCGTCGTCTCGTGGGTTCCGGTGCCGAAGGCGCGGCCGGGGTCGACGATCAGCCGCTCCGCCGCAGGTCCGGCCGCCTCCCAGCGCGGGACGATCTCGAAGCGCCCGACGCGGAAGGGCCGAAAGCCCTCGCGGAAGCGCGCCACCCAGTCGACCTCCGGCACCGGCACCGCCTCGATCGAAGCGCCGGGCAGCGCGCGCGCGAGACCGTCGAGGTCGGGATCGTCGCCGAAGTAGGCCACGAGCTCGACGCGGCCCTCGCGCGCGGGCTTCACCTCGACGCCCTGCGTGCCGGCGTCCCAGAGCGCGGCCGTGGCTTCGTCCTCGCGGGCCGCGTCGACGATCACGCGCAGCGCATGCACGAGGCGAGCCGCCCCGCGGCTCTCAGCCGAGGAAGTCCTTCATCCGGTCGAGCAGCGACTTGTCCTTGTCCTTGAGGTCCGGCACCGGCAGCGTCTTGGCGAGCTGCTCGAAGAGCTTGCGCTGCTCGGAGGTGAGGTGCCTGGGCACCACCACGCGCACCAGCACGTGCAGGTCGCCGCGGCCGCGGCCGCCGAGCGCCGGGACGCCCTGGCCCTTCAGCTTGAGCACGGTGCCCGACTGCGTGCCGTCGGGGACGTTGAGCTTGGCGCTGCCCGCCGTCGAGCGTCGGCACCTCGATCGTGGCGCCGAGCGTCGCCTGCGCGACGCCGATCGGCATCTCGCACACGAGGTGCGTGCCGTCGCGCTTGAAGAAGGCGTGCTCCGCCACGCGCAGGACCACGTAGAGGTCGCCCGCGGGGCCGCCGAGCGCCTCCCGCCTCGCCCTCGCCGCTGATGCGCAGCTGGCTGTCGCCGTCGACGCCGGCCGGGATCTTGATCTGCAGCGTCTTCTCGACGCGGCGCTGGCCCTCGCCGCCGCAGGTGGCGCACGGCTTCGCCACGATCCGCCCGCTGCCGCGGCACTGGCCGCAGCGTGCGCGCGACGCTGAAGAAGCCCTGCTGGAACGTGACCTGGCCGGCGCCGCGGCAGGTGGGGCAGGTGACGGGCTCGGTGCCGGCAGCGGCGCCCGTGCCCGAGCAGGTCTCGCAGCGCTCGGCGCGGGGGATCGGATCTGCGCCTCGGTCCCGAAGGCCGCCTCCTCGAAGCTGAGGTCGAGGTTGTAGCGCAGGTCGGCGCCGCGGCGCGGGCCGCGCCGGCGGCCGAAGGCGTCGCCGAAGCCGAAGAAGTCGCCGAGGATGTCGCCGAAGTCCGCGAAGATCGTCGGGTCGAAGCCGGCGCCGGCGGCTCCGCCCACCCCGGCGTGCCCGTAGGCGTCGTAGCGCCTGCGCTTGTCGGGATCGCCGAGGACGCCGTAGGCCTCGGCGGCCTCCTTGAAGCGCTCCTCGGCGTGCGCGTCGCCGGGGTTGCGGTCGGGATGGTGCTTGAGCGCGAGCCGGCGATAGGCCGACTTGATCTCCTGCTCGGAGGCGTTGCGGGGGACCCCGAGCACCTCGTAGTAGTCGCGTTGGGCCACGCTAGCGGGGGGTGTGGGGGGCGGCATAGGAGCCCCCCACGCCGTCCACTGCTTCGTTTCCGTTCGCCTGCCGTCGTTCCGTTTGTTTCCGCCGCCTCACGGACGAAGCATCGCCTGGCCGATGATGCCCGCCGCCTTCTCCATCTCCGACAGCCGCGAGCGCAGCTCGTCGAGGTTGCTGTCGCCGCGCGCCTTCTTGGCGCGCTCGATCGAGTCGAGGATGCGCTGCTGCTCGTCGGGCGTGAGCTTGCCCTCGAGCGCCTGGACCGAGCGCATGGTGTTGGCCACGAGCCCGTCGAGCTGCCGGACCACGGCCTCCTGCTCCTTCTTCGACTTCTCCTCGGAGTCGCGCTTGCGCGTCTCGTCCACCAGCCGGTTGACGTCGGCCTGGCTGAGGCCGCCCGAGGGATGGATCGTGATCGCCTGGCGCCGGCCGGTCGCCTGGTCGGTGGCCTCGACCGACACGATGCCGTTGACGTCGATCTCGAAGCCGACCTCGATCTGCGGCACGCCGCGCGGCGCGGGCGGGATGTTGGTGAGCTCGAACTTCTGCAGGCTCTTGTTGTAGGCCGCCATGTCGCTCTCGCCCTGCAGCACGTGCACCTCGACGCGCGTCTGGTTGTCGGCCACGGTCGTGAACACGCGGCTCTTGCGCGTCGGGATCGTGCTGTTGCGGTCGATCAGCGACGTGAAGGTGCCGTCCTTGGTCTCGATGCCGAGCGTGTGAGGCGTCACGTCGAGCAGCACCAGGTCCTTGACCTCGCCCTGGATGATCCCGGTCTGGATCGCGGCGCCCATCGCGACGCCCTCGTCCGGGTTGACGGCGCGGTTCGGCTCCTTGCCGAACACCTTGCGCACGACCTCCGCCACCTTCGGGCGCGCGCGTCTGGCCGCCGACCAGCAGCACCTCGTCGATCTGCTCGGGCTTCATCTGCGCGTCGCGCAGGCAGTTCTCGCAGGGCGCGATCGTCTTCTCGAGCAGCGCGTCGGTCAGCTCCTCGTACTTCTGCCGCGTGAGCACGGTGTTGAGGTGCTTGGGGCCCGAGGCGTCGGCCGAGATGAAGGGCAGCACGATCTCGGTCTGCTGCGCCGTCGAAAGCTCGCACTTCGCCTTCTCGGCGGCTTCCTTGAGCCGCTGCAGCGCCATGCGGTCCTGCCTTGAGGTCGATGCCGGTCTCGCGCTGGAACTCGCCGATCAGCCAGTCGATGATGCGCTGGTCGAAGTCCTCGCCGCCGAGGTAGGTGTCGCCGCCGGTCGCGCGCACCTGGAAGAGCCCGTCGGCCATCTCGAGGATCGTGATGTCGAAGGTGCCCCCGCCGAGGTCGTAGACGGCGACCATCTGGCCGCTCTTGCCGGTGTTCTTGAGCCCGTAGGCGAGCGCCGCCGCCGTCGGCTCGTTGATGATGCGCGAGACCTTGAGGCCGGCGATCAGGCCCGCGTCCTTCGTCGCCTGGCGCTGCGGGTCGTTGAAGTACGCCGGGACCGTGATGATCGCCTCTTCGACGGCCTCGCCGAGGTAGTCCTCGGCCGCCGCCTTCAGCTTCTGCAGCACGAAGGACGAGATCTCGGGCGGCGAGTAGACCTTGTCCTCGATCTGCAGGTGGACGTCGCCGTTCGGCGCGTTCGGTGAGCTGGAACGGCATGAACCGCTTGGCCTCTTCGGCCTCGCGCGAGTCGAACTTGCGGCCGATCAGGCGCTTCACCGCGAACACGGTGTTCTTCGGGTTCGTGAGCGCCTGGCGCTTGGCGATCTGGCCGACGAGCCGCTCGCCCTTGGCGGTGAAGCCCACGATCGAAGGCGTCGTGCGCGCGCCTTCCTGGTTGGGGATCACCTGAGGCACGCCGCCTTCCATGACCGCGACGCACGAGTTCGTCGTGCCCAGGTCGATGCCGATCATCTTGCCCACGTGTGAACCTCGCTCCTCGTTCGACCCGCTCGCCTACTGGACGTCTCCGCCCTCCGGCGTCCGCGCCAGGCGGCTCGCTCGCCACCTTCACGAGCGCCGGCCGCAGCAGGCGGTCGCGGTAGCGGAAGCCCTTGCGGTACACCTCGGAAACCGTGCCCGGCTCGAACCCGGGGTGGGGCTCGTGCAGGATCGCCTGGTGCGCGGTCGGGTCGAAGCGCTGGCCGAGCGCGTCGATCGCCGTCACGCCGAGCGACTCGAGCAGGGCCAAGAGCTCGCGGTGCGTCAGCACCACCCCCTCGCGCAGCGCCGTCCCGGCGTCCTGCGCCGAGCAGCGCGCGCTCGAGGTTGTCGACGGTGCCGAGCAGCTGGCGCAGCACGCGCCGCCTCGGCTTCGACGGTGGCCGTGCTGCGGTCGCGCTCGACACGCTTCCTGTAGTTCTCGAAGTCGGCGCGCCGCCGCAGCAGCGCCTCCTTGAGCTCGTCCCGCTCGCGGCGCAGCGCGGCGATCTCGTCCGCTGCTTGCGGGCGCCGGCTCGGCGCTCGCCGCGTGGGGCTCGAGGCCGCTCTCGGCCGGCTGGCTCCTCGGTGGCCGCCGACGCAGGCGACACCTCGACGTCGTCCTCGTGGCCGTTGCGGCGCCGGCTCACGCCCGATGACCTCGCAGCACGTCGGAGACGGCGCGCGCCACGTGGTCGACGAGCGAGACGACGTGCGCGTACTGCATGCGCGTCGAGCCGAGCACGCCCACGCCGAAGGCGGGCTCGCCGTCGAGCGAGCAGGTGGCGCCGACGAGCGACAGGTCCGAGAGCTCCGGGTCGGGGTTCTCGTGGCCGATCAGCACGCGGATCCCCTCGCCGGCGATGCAGGCGTTCAGGATGCGCACCAGGCGGCTCTTCTCCTCGAAGGTGCGGAACAGCGCGCGCATGCGCTCGGTGTCGTCGAACTCGGGCTGCGCCAGGATGTTCGACGCGCCGTCGAGGTAGACGCTCGCCTCGCTCTCCTTGACCTCGAACGCGCGCTCGCCGAGCGCCACCACGCGCTGCAGCAGCGAGTCGTAGAGCGCCTTCTCCTCGCTCATCATCTCGATCAGGCGCGTGCGGATCTGGGCGAGCGGCATGCCGCTGAAGTGGACGTTCAGGTAGTTGGCGCACTCCTGGAGCTGGCTCGGCTCGAGCCGCTCCTCGACCTCGATCACCTTGTGGGTGACGAGGCTCGTCGCGGACACCATCACCACCAGCACGCGCGGGTGGCCGAGCGGGACGAGGTCGATGTGGCGGAAGCTGGTGCGCGCGATGTCGGGCGCGAGCACGAAGCCCACGTGGCGGCTGAGCCGCGACAGCAGCTGCGAGGCGCGCTCCATCGTCTGGGCCGGTGTGGCGTCGTTCGAGCGCAGCTCGGCGATCGCGCGCGCCTCGCCGTCGGCGAGCGGGCTCGGGCCCATCAGCGAGTCGACGTAGACGCGGTAGCCCTCGTCGGTCGGGACGCGGCCGGCGCTCGTGTGGGGGTGGTCGAGGTACCCGAGCGCCTCGAGGTCCGCCATGATGTTGCGCAGGCTGGCGGGGGAGAGCGCCCTTCCGAACGCCCGACAGAGGCTCTCCGAGCCGACCGGATCGCCGGTCTCCACGTGGAGCTGGATCAGGGTTCGGAGGACCTCTCGTCTGCGGTCGTCCAGAGGCCGTCGCGGGCATGGCTTCGCGACGGAAATTATACAAGGGAAAGGATCTTCAGTCGATCTGGGCGCGCTGCAGCTTCCCGCTGAAGTCGATGTAGATGCTCTTCCACTCGGAGAAGACCTCGAGGGCCTGGACGCAGGCCTCGCGGTGCCCGTTGCCCGTGTTCTTGGTGCCGCCGAAGGGCAGGTGGGTCTCGGCGCCGATCGTGGGGGCGTTGACGTAGAAGATGCCCGTGTACATCTCGCGCATCGCCGTGAACGCCTTGCCGATGTCCTGGGTGTAGATCGACGCGGAGAGGCCGTAGTCGACCGAGTTGCCGACCTCGATCGCCTCCTCGAGCGACTTCACCGGGATCACCGAGACCACCGGCCCGAAGATCTCCTCGTGCGCCACGCGCATCTTCGGCGAGCAGTCGGCGAAGACGGTCGGCTCGTGGAAGTAGCCGCGGGCGTGGTCGCCGCTGGCGAGCCGGCTGCCGCCGGCCACGAGCTTCGCTCCCTCGTCCTTGCCGATCTTCACGTAGCGCTCGACCGTCTCGAGCTGCGACGTGTTCACGCAGGGGCCGACCTGGGTCTTCGGCTCGAGACCGTTTCCGACCCGCAGCCCCTTGGCTCCGGCGGCGAAGCGGTCGAGGAACTCGCGGTAGACCTTCTCGTGCACGGCGACGCGGCTCGCGGCCGTGCAGCGCTGGCCGGTCGTGCCGAAGCCGCCCCAGAGCGCGCCCTCGACGGCGAGGTCGAGCCGCGCGTCGTCCATCACCATGATGATGTTCTTGCCGCCCATCTCGAGGTGGCAGTGCTTGAAGGCGGGGGCGCAGGCCTCGGACACGCGGCGGCCGACGTCGGTCGAGCCGGTGAAGGACACCATGCCCACGTCCTTGTGGCTCATGAGCGGCGAGCCCACCTGCGAGCCGCTGCCCGTCACCATGTTCACGACGCCCTTGGGCAGCCCGGCGTCCTCGAGCGCCTGGATCAGGTTGACGACCGAGAGCGGGGTGTCGGTCGCGGGCTTGATCACCACGGTGTTGCCGAGGATCAGCGCCGGCATCATCTTCCACGAGGGGATCGCCATCGGGAAGTTCCAGGGCGTGATCAGGCCCGCGATCCCGATCGGCTGGCGCACCGACATCTGGAACTTGTCGGGCATCTCGGACGGCGTCGTCTGGCCGAACTGCCGGCGTCCCTCGCCGGCCATGTAGTACGTCATGTCGATCGCTTCCTGGACGTCGCCGCGCGTCTCGTCCAGGACCTTGCCCATCTCGCGCGTCATGTCGCGCGAGAAGTCCTCCTTGCGCTTCACCAGGATCTCGGCGGCGCGGTAGAGGATCTCGCCGCGCTTGGGGGCGGGCAGCGCCTTCCAGCGCGGGTACGCCTCGCGCGCGCAGGCGACGGCGCGCTCGACGTCCTCGGGCCCCGAGTCGGCGAAGCTGCCGATCAGCTCCGAGGTGTCGGCCGGGTTGCGGTTGTCGAAGGTGCGGCCCGAGGCGGCGTCCTTCCAGGCTCCGCCGATGTAGTTGCCGTAGCGCTTCGCCACGCTCAGGCCTTGTCGCCGCCCGCGCGCGCCGACATGTCGCTCGTTCCGCGGAAGCTCGCGCCTTCGGCGATCACGATGCGCGGGGCGCGGATGTTGCCGGTGAGCCGGCCGGTCGCCTCGAGCACGACGCGCTCGGTCGCGTGGCAGTCGCCGATCACCTCGCCCGCCACGACGACGGTGTTGGCCGAGACGTCGGCCTTGACCGTGCCGCCCGGCGCCACGCGCAGCTCGGCCGTGAGCCGGATGCTTCCCTCGATGGTGCCCTCGACGAGCACGGCCTCGGCGCCGTGCAGCTCGCCCTTGAGCTGCACCTTCGAGCCGATCACGCAGGGCCCGGCGCGATGGGCGGCCGGAGCGGCCACGGGCGGCGCGTGCGGCGCCGGCGCTGCCGCGTGCAGCGTCGGCGTGACGGGCCGCGTCGGCGGCGGCTCCGGGGGACGGCTGTCGTTCTTACCGAAGATTCCCATGTGCTCCTCCCGGAGGCTCCGCGCTCACGTGCCGTACGCTCGGGAAGGGCGGCTGGAGCGGGCGACGGGATTCGAACCCGCGACTCCGAGCTTGGGAAGCTCGTACTCTACCAGCTGAGCTACGCCCGCCTCGTGCGCTCGACCGGACATGATAGACAGCCTGGCGCCGGCGGGTCAAGCATCGGCGGCTAGCCGCGGACCAGCTCCAGCACCTCGTCGCGGCGCTTCTGCATGTCGGCCGGGGTCGCCGCCTCGAGGTTGAGCCGCAGCAGCGGCTCGGTGTTCGAGGCGCGGACGTTGAAGTGCCAGTCGTCGTAGTCGACGGAGACGCCGTCGAGCCGGGTGATGCGGCCGTCCGGGTAGCGCTCCTCGATGCGGGCGAGGGCGCGCGGCACGTCGGCGACGCGCGAGTTGATCTCTCCCGAGATGTGGTAGCGCGCGCGCAGCGGCGCGAGGATCTCGCTGAGCCGCCGGCCTTCCTGCCCGATCCGCTCGAGCACCAGCAGCGCCGGGATCATGCCGTTGTCGGCGAACCAGTTGTCGCGGAAGTAGAAGTGGCCGGAGACCTCGCCGCCGAAGGCCGCGTTCTCGTCGCGCATGCGCTTCTTGATGAAGGCGTGGCCGACCCGGTTGATGAGCGCGATGCCGCCCGCGCGGCTCACGTAGTCGGAAACCGCGCGCGAGGCGCGCACGTCGTAAACGATGCGCGCGCCCGGCTCGCGTCGCGCGAAGGCCTCGCCGAGCACGGCCGTCACGAAGTCGCCCGGCACGTACTCGCCCCGGTCGTCGACGAAGAAGCAGCGGTCGGCGTCGCCGTCCCAGGCGATCCCGAGGTCGGCGCCCTCCGAGCGCACGCGCTCGACCAGGTCGCGGCGGTTCTCCTCGACGAGCGGGTCGGCCGGGTGGTTCGGGAAGGTGCCGTCGAGCTCGAAGTAGAGGCGGGTCGTCTGGAGCGGCAGCGAGTCGTAGATCGCCTGGACACCGACGGCGCCCATGCCGTTGGCGGTGTCGAGCACGACCTTCAGCCGCGGGATCCGCGAGACGTCCACGAACGAGAGGCAGTGGCGCGCGTAGTCCTCGGTGACGGCCGCGGTCGTCAGCTCGCCCCGGGGCGGCGCCGGCTCGGCGTAGCGGCCGGCGACCAGCCACTCGCGGATCTCCTTGATCCCGGCGTCGCCCGAGAGCGCGAGCGCCCCGCGCCTGACGAGCTTCGCCCCGTTCCACTCCTTGGGGTTGTGGGAGGCCGTCACGATCGCGCCGCCCTCGAGGTCGTGGCGCGCGACGTAGTAGTACAGCATGTCGGTCGAGGCGACGCCGATGTCGACGACCGAGGCGCCTTGCGCCCGCGCCCCGGCGACGAGCGCCGCGGCGAGCTCGGGCGACGAGAGCCGGCAGTCGCGCCCGACCGCGATCTTGCTGGCGCCGAGGTAGTCCACGAACGCCCGCCCGATGCGGCGATAGACCTCGGCATCGAGCTCGCCCGGGTAGAGGCCGCGGATGTCGTACGCCTTGAAGATGCCCGGCGCGATCGCGGTCACGCGGCGCCTCCGGCGCTCTTCGAGTGGTCGCTCACCACCGAGCCCTCCCCGAGCTGCGCCCCGCGCACGACCGCGTGTGCCCCGATGCGGACGCCCGGCCCCAGCAGGCTGCCCTCGACCGTGGCCTCGGGGCCGACCTCGGCGCCCTTCCAGAGCACGCTGTCGCGCACGCGTGATCCCGCCCGCGCGCGCACGTCGGCGACCAGCACCGCGTCGGGTCCGATCGCCGCACCGGCTTCGACCTCGCAGCCCGGCCCCACGAAGAAGGGCGGCTCGAGCCGTGCGCCGTCGGCGATTCGTGCGCCGCGGGCCACGAACCCGCCCGCGCGCGGCTCGGCCTCGAGCGCCACCCGGAAGCGGCCGCCCAGGATGTCGCGGTGGACCTGCAGGTACTTCTCCGGCGTGCCGATGTCGATCCAGTAGCCCGGGTGCACGGGGCCGAACACGACGTCGCCCCGTCCCAGGAGGGCTGGGGAAGAAGCTGCGCTCGATCGAGTAGTTGACGGCCGGGGGAATCAGGCCGATGACACGCGTCTCCAGGATGTAGATGCCGGCGTTGATGGTGTCCGTCGTGATCTCCTCGGGCTTCGGCTTCTCGCGGAAGCGCAGCACGCGCCCGGAAGCGTCCGTCTCGACGAGGCCGTAGGCCGACGGGTTCGGCACCGGCGTGAGGAGGATCGTGGCGGAGGCCTGCTGCTGCTCGTGCCGGCGTACCAGCTGGGCGAGGTCGACGTCCGTGAGCACGTCGCCGTTCATCACGATCGTGCGGTCGTCGAGCAGGTCGAGCGCGTTGCGCACGGCGCCGCCGGTGCCGAGCGGCGTGTCCTCCACGGCGTAGCGGATCTTGACGCCGAACGCGCTGCCGTCGCCGAACACGGCCTCGACCCGCTCGGGCCGATAGGCGACCGAAAAGACCACGTCGCGCACGCCGGCGCCCGCCAGCAGGTCGAGCTGGTGGCGCAGGAACGGCCGGTCGACGACCGGCACGACGGGCTTGGGGAGGCTGAGCGTCAGGGGGCGGAGCCGCGTGCCCTCACCGCCCGCGAGGATGACCGCTCTCATGATGGGGGGCAGGGATCATAGCATCAGGGGTCGGGCGTTCCTTGACGGCTGCATCCCGCATTCTCTATAAAGAGGCACCGCGCGTGAACCTGCCGAACGCCCTCACGCTTCTGCGCATCTTCCTCGTCCCGCTGCTCGTGGTGGTATTGCTGACGCGGGTGGAAGGGCACGTGTACTTCGGCGCGGCGATCTTCTCGCTCGCGGTGGCGACGGACTACCTCGACGGCTACTTCGCGCGGCGGCGCAACGAGGTGACGAGGCTCGGGATCCTGCTCGACCCGCTGGCCGACAAGCTGCTGACGGCGGCCGCCTTCCTGTCGCTCGTGGAGATGAACCTGGTGCCGGCGTGGGTGGTGATGATCATCCTGGCCCGCGAGCTGGCCGTGACGGGGCTCCGGAACGTGGCCGCGGGGCGCGGAGTGCTGATCCGGGCGTCCGGCCTGGGCAAGGCGAAGATGGTGGCCCAGGTGGTGGCGATCCTGCTGTTCCTGCTCTCGCCGCCCTATCCGTTGCTGCGGCTGCCGGCACTCGCGGCTCTGGCCGTGGTCGTGACGCTGACGCTCGTGTCGGGGGCCGACTACTTCATCCGCTTCTACCGCGAGGTGCTGCGGCCGGCGGCCGCCGCCAAATGAAAAGGGGGGCCATTGGGCCCCCCGAACGAACGGCTACGGAGTCTACTGGCTACGGAGGCTGAGCGCCTCCGTGCCCCCCGCTAGCGCAATTGGACCTGGTCGCCGACCATGATCTCCTTGCGGGCGTAGGTGACCTTGGCCGTGGCGGTCCTCTCGCGGACGGCGACGACGGTCGCCTCGCCGACGACGTTGCGGGGCGTCGGCACCGAGGGATACATCACGCGGTAGACCGAGAACACCGTGCCGGGCGCGACGCCGTCGTCGGTGCCGGCGTCGATCGTGACGAAGAGGCCGGTGCCGGCGATCGAGACGTCGTCCTGCAGGTCGACCACGTGGCGCGCCGTCTTGTCGTTCTCGGTGGAGCAGCAGTCCTCCGGGGCGCGCCGCGTCACCATCGGCACGTTCACCTTCTCGAACGGCTTCAGGTAGTCGCCGGCGTGCACGTCGTAGCAGGCCTGCTCGATGACGGCGCAGGCCGTGTTCTCCTGCACCAGCACCACCTTGACCCAGCCGGTGGTCTCGATCTTGGTGCCGAGCTTCTTGCCGCTGCGCGGGTGCTTCACGGAGTAGGCGACGTGGTGGAGCGTGTAGAGGTCGCCCGCCTTCACGCCCGCGTTGCTGCCCTTGTTGAGGTAGACGAGCTCGCGGTCGCCGAAGGCGTTCTTGTCGAAGCCCTCCTCCGAGCCGACCAGGAACAGGCTCTCGTCCTCCCGGTCGTTGACGACGTAGGAGGCGCACTGCAGCGAGAGCTCTTCGGTCACGGGGTAGAGAGCCGTCGCGGCGCCCTCGCCCGCGCCCTCGACCATGCCGGGGATCGGAGCGCCCTCGGCGCCGACGCCTTCCGGCCCCGTCTCCGGCGGCGCCTGGCCCGCGCCCTCGGCCACGAGCGAGACCTTGGGCAGCACGATCGGGTCGCCCGGGTAGATCCAGTGGGCGTCCTTGATGTACTTGTTCTCGTTCCAGATCTGGGGCCAGAGGTACGCGTTCTTCAGGAAGCGGGCCGAGATGTCCCAGAGCGTGTCGCCGCGAACCACGATGTAGTACGCGGTCCCCTCGGGGATCGAAGTCGGGTAGTCCGGGTTCTTGGTCCAGTGGGGGGCGATCGTCGCCGGGCCCATCTGAAGACCGGCGGCGTCGGCGGCCGCGGGAGCACTCTGTGCCGGGGCGGGCTTGAACCCGGCCGCTGGTTGGGTCTGCGCCAGGATCGGGCCCGCGGCCACGCCGACGGCCACGAGGCTACCCAGGATCAGCTTCGCTCTCACTGCCTTCCTCCCGGACGGAGACGCGCCCCATCCTTACGAGCCTTCGGTGCGGCTCGGTCTCGCGGACGGTATCAGGAAAAAAGGCTTTTCGTCAAGAGGTTTTGGTCACATCCTCAAAGTGACACTTTAGGTCAGGGGTTTGTGGGCGGCGGTGTGGCAGGCGGTTTGTCGGCGGGAGGTGTGGCCGGGGGAGTCGCTGGAGGGGCCGCCGCGGGGGTCGCGGCCGGGGCGGAGGCGGGGAAAGTCTGCTCGAGCTTGTCCGCCTCGGGAACGAAGGGGCTCTTGGGGAACTCGGATCGCAGCCGCTGCAGGTAGGGTCGGGCCTCGGCGTAGCGGCCGGCGAAGGACAGGCACTGGCTGATGCGGAACAGCACCTCGTCGAGCTTTTCGTAATCGGGGTAGTCCGTCAGGATCGTCTCGTACCGCGCGATCGCCGAGCGCCAGGATTTGCGCGTCTTCTGGTAGAAGAACCCGACCTGGTGGTGCGCCCGGGCGAGCGTCTGGCGGCAGGTGTGGATCCGGGCGCGGGTCTCCTCGACGTGCGTCGACTGCGGGTAGATGTCGAGCAGCCGCTCGTACTCCTCGAGCGCCTGCTTGGTGGCCGTCTGGTCGCGATCCGACGAGTTCTTCTGCTTGAAATAGGACTCGCCGGCGCGGAACTGCGCGTAGTCGGAGCGCGGGTGACTCGGGTAGAGCGTCAGGAACTCCCGGTAGGCCGAGACGGCCAGCACGTAGTTGGCCGTGCCGCCCTCCTCGTAATACGTGTCGGCGAGGGCGATGCGGGCGTCCGGCTGGTGCTGGCTCTGGGGGAAGGCGTCGATCAGGCGCTTGTAGTACTGCCGCGCCGACTCCCAGTCCTTCTTGCCGATCGCCTTCTGGCCGGCCTCCCAGACGACCTCGTCCGAGGCGCTCGCGAGCGACTCGAGGTCGAGCTGCTTGCCGGCGCACGCCGGCAGGACGGCGAGCGCCAGGACGGCGGCGAGGGCGCGTCCTCTCAAGAACGCCCCCGGATCCAGTGCCACTCGCGCTCGAGGCCCTCGGCGAGTGCGACGGTGGAGCGGAACCCGAGGTCGGTGCGCGCGGCTGTCGTATCGGCGAACGTGTCTCTCATGTCGCCCTTCTGGGGCTCCTGGCGCTGGATCTGGAGGTGTTGCCCGGTGACCGTCTCGACGAGGCGCAGCACCTCGTTGAGGGCGACTCGCTCGCCTCCGCCCACGTTATACACGCAGCCGGGCCGGCCCGAAAGCGCCGCCTGGCGCACGGCGGAGACGATGTCGTCGACGTAGGTGAAGTCGCGCGTCTGCAGGCCGTCGCCGTAGACGGTGATCGGCGCGCGGTCGCGGGCGGCCGTCAGGAAGCGGTTGAAGGCCATGTCGGGGCGCTGGCGCGGCCCGTAGACGGTGAAGAAGCGCAGGCTCACGGTCGGGAGGCCGTGGTTGCGGTGGTAGAGCCCGCAGAGGTGCTCGGCAGCCAGCTTCGTCACCCCGTAGGGGGAAACCGGCACGCACGGGCCGTCCTCGCGCAGCGGCAGCGTGGGGGCGTCGCCGTAGACCGAGGACGACGACGCGTAGACGATCCGCGGACGCCCGGCCCCGAGCGCGGCCTCGAGCAGCCGCTGCGTCGCGAGCACGTTGTGCTCGGTGTAGTGCGAGAACTCGCGCCCCCAGGAGGCCCGCACGCCCGCCTGCGCGGCGAGGTGATAGACGTGCTCGGCGCCGTCGAGCAGCCTCCCGAGCTCGGTGTCCTGCAGCCGCCCTTCGACCAGCCGGAAGCGGGCGCTCGCGCGCGCCGTCTCGAGGTTCTTCTCCTTGAGCTCGCGCGGGTAGTAGTCCGTGAAGCAGTCGATCCCGGTCACCTCGTGCCCGTCCGCCAGCAGGCGCTCGGCGAGGTGCGAGCCGATGAAGCCCGCGGCTCCCGTGACGACGACCTTCACTGCAGCAGGCTCCGCAGCTCGGGAGGCAGCCGCCGCGGACGTCCGCGCCCGTCGACCGAGGCGTGCTCGGTCATCCCCGTCGCGAGCGGCCCGGCGTCGCCTTCGCAGTGGATCTCGTACTCGAACGAGACGCGCGCGCCGGAGTAGGCGACGCACGCGCGTGCGGATCTCGAGCAGGTCGTCGTAGCGCGCCGGCCGCTGGTAGCGGGCGCTCGCCTCGATCACGGGCAGGTGCACGTCCCGGGCCTCGAGCTCGCGGTAGGTCATGCCGCGCTCGCGCAGCAGGTCGGTGCGGCCCACCTCGAACCAGGCGAAGTAGCTGCCGTGCCAGGCGACGCCCATCTGGTCGGTCTCGGCGTAGCGCACGCGCAGGCGCGAGACGGAGGCCGCGCTCACGAAGCGGCCCCGATCAGGCCGCGCACCGCCTGCTCCGGGTCGCCCGCCGCGAAGGCGGCGGCGCCGACGACCACGATCTCGGCGCCGGCCTCGACGACACTCTTGATGTTTGCCGGGTTCACTCCGCCGTCCACCTGGAGCCGCACGCGCAGCCCGCGCGCACGGATCTCGTCCTTTAGACGCCGCAGCTTGTCGAGAGTCGGCGGCAGCAGCTTCTGGTACGAGAAGCCGGGGTTCACGGACATCACGAGCACGTAGTCGACCTCGGGCAGGATCTCCGCGAGCGCGGCGATCGGCGTCGACGGATTGAGCGCGACTCCCGGCGAGACGCCCCGCTCGCGCAGGTGCGCCACGGCGCGCTGCAGGTGCGTGAGCGCCTCCACGTGGACGCTCACCGAGGAGGCGCCGGCGTCGACGAAGGCGTCGAGGTACTTCTCGGCGTTCTCGATCATCAGGTGCGCGTCGATCGGCAGCTGGGTGACGCGCCGGCAGGCCGCGACCACCACGGGGCCCATCGAGATGTTGGGCACGAAGTGGCCGTCCATCACGTCGACGTGGACGAGCCCCGCGCCGCCGCGCTCGACGGCCTGGATCTGCTCGCCGAGCCGCGAGAGGTCGGCGGCCAGGATCGACGGCGCGAGGATCACGACGCCGGCCTGCTCACGTCGAGGCTGAGCGCCGCCCGCGAGCTGACGCGCTGGCCGGCCGGCGGGCTCTGCCGCAGCACGATCCCCGGCGCGACGCCGGGATAGCTGCGGTAGCGCACGTCGGTGACCTTGAGGCCCGCGCGCTCCAGGATCTCGAGCACGCTCCGCGCGTCGCGCCCGATCAGGTCGGGCATCACGTAGCTCAGGTCGCGCTGGCCGCGGCTCACGAGCAACGCTACGCCCTCGGGCCCGAGGTCGCGCTCGCCGGCTTGCGGGCGCTGGACGAGCACGGTGCCTTCGGGAGCGGCATCCGGGACCTCGATGACCCGCGCGAGCGGCACGCCGGCCTGCTCGAGCGTGCTGCGCGCCGTCCGCACCGACTCTCCCTCGACGCGCGGCACCGTGACGTGCTTGGGCCCGAGGCTCAGCCACAGGCGGACGGCGCGGTGCGTCTTGAGGGTCGCGCCGGGCGGGGGCTCCTGGGCGACGACGCGGCCCTCCGGGACGCCGGCGTCGTGCCGGCGGCCTTCGATCCGGTGCGTCAGCCCGCGCGCGGCGACGAGCGCCTCGGCCTCGCGCAGCGTCCGCCCGGTGAGCGGGGGCACGGCGACGTCGCGCGACGCGAGCACGACGCGCATCGTGAAGAGGGCGCTCGCGGCGATCGTCCCGAGCAGGACGACCCCGAGGAGCGCGTTCTGGGCGAGGAGGCGAAGGACGCGTGCTGGCTTCAAGGCGTAGGCGCCCGCATCAGGCGCGACGAATCAGACTATCACAGGGAACTTGACTGTCGGCAGCGGGGAAGTCGGCAGGTGGCGTACGAGAGTCGTGCCACGGGCGCGAGCGAGATTCACTTCGCGCGGCGGTGCGGGGGATGCGGCGCAGCATCCCCCGCCTCAGGGCGCAGCATCCCCCCGCCTCAGAAGCCGTACGGCGAAGAAGCCGTCGCCGACGCGCTTCACCGGGTCGATCTCGATGCGCCCGTCGACGGCGAACGGCCGAGCCCACGGCGGCAGCTCGGCCTGGACGAAGCGAGCTGTCCCGCGCGAGGAAGGCGTCGACGACTTCACGCGTCTCCTCGGGCTCGAGCGAGCACGTGGCGTAGACGAGCTGCCCGCCCGGCCGCACCAGGCCGGCCAGGCTCTCGAGCATCGCGCGCTGACGCTCGGCGTGGCGCGCGACGTCTGCAGCGTCGAGCCGCCAGCGAATGTCCGGATTGCGCGCGAGCGTGCCGAGCCCGCTGCACGGAGCGTCGAGCAGCACGCCGTCGAACGCGCCGCGGAACGGAGGGGCGAGCGCATCGGCCGCGACCGGCCACAGCCCGCTCGCGCCCCAGCGCGCGGCGAGCCGCACGAGCACCGCGAGCCGGCGCCGCGAGGCTTCCGCGGCCACGATCCGGCCGCCCTCGGCCGCCGCGTCGGCCATCGCGAGCGACTTGCCGCCGGGAGCGGCGCAGGCATCGAGCCAGAGGCCGCGGACGTCCGCCAGCCGGGCGACGAGCTGCGAGCCCGCGTCCTGGACGTAGACGACACCCTGCTCGGCCAGGCGGCCCGGTGAGGCGCCCTCGAGCCGGTAGCAGTCCGGGATGTCCGTGGGCTGGAGGGTCGAGCCGGCCGCCGAGAGTCGTTCGGCCGCGTCGCTCACACGCGGGTTGAGGCGGACGAAGGTGGGCGGTGGCTCGAGCGCGGCGCGCGCGCGCTCGACCGTGCGCTCGGCGCCGAGCTGCGCGAGCCAGCGCTCCGCGAGCCAGCGCGGGAGCGAGCCGGCGGTCGTCAACCAGCCGATCGGATCGGCCCCCGCGTCCGGCTCGGGCGGCGGACCCTCGCGCTGCAGCCGCCGCAGCACGGCGTTGACGAAGCCGGCGGCGCGCGGCGCTTCGGCGCGGGCGAGCTCGACCGACTCCGAGACCGCCGCATGCGGGGCGACGCGCAGGAAGAGCAGCTGGTAGACGCCGAGGCGCAGGACCTCGACGATCGCGGGCTCCAGCTCCGCGAACGGTCGCGCGCAGAGCCGGGCGATCACGTGGTCGAGCCAGCCCCGGCGGCGCAGCGTACCGAGCACGAGCTCGTGCACGAGCGCGCGATCGCGCTCGTCGGCGGAGGCGCGCCTCGAGGCGGTCGAGCGTGTCGAGCGTGGTGCCGCCGCGCGAAACGCGCCGCAGTACCTCGAGCGCGGCGTGGCGGGCCGGCGAGGCCATCGTCAGCCGAGCCGGCTGCCGCGCTCGAGCCGCGCGCCTTGCGCCCAGGCCCCCGCCGGCATCGCCTTGCGGCTCTCGGGCTGGACCTCCTCGAGCAGCAGGCGCGTGTCCTGGCCGCACGCGACGGAGACGCCCGCCGCCGACACCTCGACGACCTCGCCCGGCGCTCCGCCCGAGGGCTC
>CAVRVE010000003.1:0-153367 GCA_963724555.1 uncultured Acidobacteriota bacterium | reverse complement strand
CCTGTCTGGCTCGACGCGCCAACCCATCTCCCGGAAAGCCTCGAGGTCGTCGAGCGGCGGGGCTGCGATCTGCGGCCGATCGACATCGCGACGTCCGATGGCCGGCTGCAGCTCGAGGCGTCGCTCTGGGCCGACCAGGTGAAGCGCCTCGCGCGCCTGCGCGGCGCCTTCGAGCTCGCCGCCCGCATTCCGGCGACGGTCGAGTGCGCCTCGGTCGACGACTGGCTGCCGCGCCAGCTGGCCGAGCCGCGGCGCGGCGCGACGACGGTCGTCTTCCACTCGATCGTCTACGAGTACTTTCCCGAGCCCGTCCGCGAGGCCTTCCACCGCGCGCTCGACGACGCGGGCGCACGGGCGTCGGCCGAGGCCCCTCTCGCCTGGCTGCGCTTCGAAGCGACGCCGGCGACGCGCGGCTACGGCACCACGCTCACGACCTGGCCGGGCGCCGAGGAGCGCGTGGTCGCGACGGCCGGCGCGCACGGCAGCGACGTGCGGCGTCCCGCGGCCTGATCGGCGCCCTTCGCCTCCAGCGTCACCGCAAAGGCCTCGTTCTTGTCCGGGAACCGCAGCTCGACGAAGCCGTCCTCCGTGACGCTGAAGCCGGCTCCGGTCCCGGAGGCCCGAGCGAGAGCCGTGCGATCGAGCCACACGCGCCCCGGCTCGCCGTCCGTTCGGATCCGGAGCACGAGGTCGCGGGCCGCGGGCCGGTAGCGGCCCGTCGGCGCGGCCACCTCGACGGCCAGGCAGCCCGTCTCGCGCCGCTGCGCGAAGCGACGCCGCGCGAAGCCTCCGTCCCGATAGTCGAGGCTCTCGCCGTCGTCCTCGTAGAGCTCGGCCTCCGAGCTCTTCGCCGGATAGACGCTGACGCGGAGCGGCTGGCCCGGCATCTCCCCCGTGTGCTGGACGACCGGCTGCGTGAAGAGGAAGGCGCCGGCGCGGACGAAGATCGGGATCGACTCGAGCGTCACGGGCACGTTCGTCCAGCGACCGCCCTTCACCGGCCGTCCCGTCCAGTAGTCGTACCAGTCGCCCGCGGGCAGGTAGACGCCGCGCTCGGTCTGCGCCTCGCGCAGCACCGGGGCCACCAGCAGGTCGCGGCCCAACAGGAACTGGTCCTGGATCCCCCAGGTCTGCGGATCCTCGGGGAACTCCAGGAAGAGCGGGCGCATCGCGGGGACGCCCGTCTCGCTCGCCTCGCGCATCACCTGGTAGATCTGCGGCAGCAGCTCGTAGCGCAGCTCGATCGCGCGGCGGTTGATCGCCTCGAAGCGCGGCCCGTAGGACCACGGCTCCTGGTCGGGCGTGCCGAACGTCGTGTGCGTGCGCATGAACGGGTGGAAGACGCCGAGCTGCAGCCAGCGCGTGAAGAGCTCGGCCGACGGCGTCTCGGCGAAGCCGCCGATGTCGGTGCCGACGAACGGGAATCCGGAGAGCCCGAGGCCCATCAGCACGGCGAGGCCCTGGCCGAGCGCCGGCCAGTCGCTGACGTTGTCGCCGGGCCAGACCGCGGAGTAGCGCTGCCCGCCCGCGTAGGTCGCGCGCGTGAGCACGAACGGGCCGCTCGCGCGGGCGCAGCTTCGCCAGGCCCTCGAAGGTCGAGCGGCTCATGAGCTGGCCGTAGACGTTGTGGATCTCGCGGTGATCCGTCGGCTGGCCCTCGTTGTCGTGGCGCACCGTGAGCGGCATCGTCGCCGTGGGAGGCGAGAAGACCGCCGGCTCGTTCATGTCGTTCCAGATCCCGGCGACGCCGATGTCCGTGAACATCTTGAAGAGGCCGCCCCACCACTCGCGCGCCTTTGGCTTGCTGAAGTCGGGAAAGACGCTCGGGCCCGGGTCCTTCTCCGCCTGCGACGGCCAGACCGGGCCCTCGTACACGGAGCCGTCCGGGTTCGTGACGAAGACGGAGCCGGCGAGGCCGCTGTCGTAGACGGCAGAGCCGGGGTCCTTCCGCGGGTGGGCGTCGACGATCACGACGGTGCGGAAGCCCTGCGCACGCAGGTCGGCCACGAGCTTCTTCGGGTCCGGGAACCGCTCCGGGTCCCAGGTGAAGGGCCGGTAGCCCTTCTGGTAGTGGATGTCGAGCCAGATCACGTCGGCCGGGATCCGCCGCTCGCGGAAGTTGTCCGCGATGAAGCGGACCTTCGACTCCGGGTAGTAGCTGTAGCGGCACTGGTTGTAGCCGAGCGCCCAGCGCGGCGGCAGCGGCATGCGGCCGGTGAGCGCCGTGTAGCGCTCGATCACGCGCTTCGGCGCGGGCCCGTCGACGAAGTAGTAGTTGAGCTCGCCGGCGACCGCCCCGATGGCGAGAAGTCCGGGCGACTCGTGCCCGACGTCGAACGTGGTGCGGTAGGTGTTGTCGAAGAAGATGCCGTGGGCGCGGCCGGCGCGCAGCACCATGAAGAACGGGATCGACGCGTAGATCGGATCGGTCGACGAGTCGTAGCCGTAGGTGTCGGTGTTCCACATCGTGAAGCTGTAGCCGCCGAGCTGCCAGCCGCGCTTGTCGAGCTTGCCCATCTTCTCGCCGAAGCCGTAGACGTGCTCGTCGTCGCGCAGGCGCTTCCACACCTTGACGCGCTCGCCCGCGAACGCGGTGCCGAGATCCGCGTCGTCCTCGTCCAGCGACTCGCCGGAAGCCGTCGCGAACGCGACGCGGAACGGCGCGTGTTTCACCGTGACGCGGAGCGCCCGCGTCGTGACGATCGACTGCTCCGAGCCGATCTGGAAGGTCGCACCGGGGTCGCCGAAGTCCTGTGCGACGACCGCATAGGAATGGTCCCGACCGAACTGCTTCGTGGGCGAGACGCGCACGCGCACGATGTCGGGGGCCAGCACGGTGACCGACGCGACGGCCTGCTCGCTCCGGAACAGGAGCGACTGGCCCGAGCGCTCCGGCGCCGGGAACGAGCCGAGTGTCGTCCAGCCCGCGAGCGCGGGGCTCGAGCGGAGCGCCATGGCCAGGCCGACGAGCACCACGACCCGCCGGCTCATGGCGTGGGCTCTCCCGGCACGACCTGCGCGCCGCTCTCGTCCCAGACGGTGATCGCGTCGACCGGGCAGGCGTCGCACGCCGCGAGGAGACGCGCGCGCTCGACCGCTTCGGGCGCCTTGAAGACGGCGAGCCCCTCGTCGTCGAGCACGAAGGCTTCCGGCGCGCCCTCGATGCAGTCGCCGAAGCCGACGCACAGGTTGCGGTCGATGCGGACCCGCAGCCCGCCGACCTGCCGCTCCTCGAACTCGGCCACGCTACATGCCTTCCAGGCCCAGCTCGCGCCGGGCCGTGTCCATCACCTCGGGGGTGATCACCGCGATGCGGCGCTCGGCCGCGTAGTCCGCGTAGATCCGCTGCACCATGCCGCGCACGAAGGACGGCACGCGGCCGAGGCGCTCGCGGGCGGCCTCGTCCCACACGGGCCGGCCCGCCGGAGCGGCGGCCGCCGGCGCGTCGGCGAACGCGTCCTCGCGGCCGGTGGCGACCGCGGACCGCGTCAGCTCGAAGGGCTGCTCGGGCACCGAGCGGCCGCCGATCTGCACGCCGAGCGAGGAGACGAGCTGCGTCTCCATCGGGTTCGTCAGCATGGCGACCGAGCGGCCGCAGGCCGGGCAGGCGAAGACGGCGGCCAGCGTCCCGTCGCCCGGCAGCTCGCGCTCGGTGAAGGCCATCTGGCGGTCGCACTCGATGCAGAGGAACTTCACGGCCGCGGCTCCCCGCGAGCCTCGGTCGCCAGGCGCGCGACAGAGCGCCTCGCCCGCGGGAGCGAGCGCTGCCGCAGCTGCGGTCGTGTCTCCGGCGTCGATGCCGGCCTGAACGGCCGGGTCGAACGGGATCCGCGCCAGGAGCCCGGCGCCTGTTTCCCGCGCCAGCCGGTCGCCCGCGTCGCCGGCGAACAGCGGGCCGTCGGCGCGGCAGCTCGAGCAGCGGTAGCCGGCCATGTTCTCGACGACGCCCAGGATGGGGATGCGCGCCGAGCGGGCGGCCTCGACCGCGCGCTTCACCGCGCGGTAGGACGCGTCCGACGGGATCGTCACGACGACGATGCCGGCGAGACCCGGCACCAGCTCCGCAAGGGTGTCGAGCCTCTCGCTGCCGGGGGGCATGTCCACGAGCAGCAGGTCGAGCCGGCCCCAGGCGACGTCGCCCAGGAACTCGCGGAGCATCCCCGCCGCGAGCGTGCCGCGCCAGACGAAGCCGTCGTGGCCGGGCTCGCGCCAGGCGAGCGGCGCGCCTTCCTCCAGCAGCAGGTCGCTCGACATCACGCGCACGCCCGAAGGCGCGAGCTTCGGCTCGACCTCGCTCTCGCGCACCACCAGGCTCGCCTCGCGCACGCCGAGCATGCGGGCGGCCGTCGGGCCGTGGAGGTCGGCGTCCAGCAGGCCGATCGCGCGGCCCGTGCGCGCCAAGGCCGCCGCGAGACCCGCGCTCACCAGGCTCTTTCCCACGCCGCCCTTGCCGCTCACGACGGCGACCACGTGGCGCACCGTGGCGAGCCGCTCGCTGACCCGCTCGCGCTGGGCCACCACCTGCCCGAGCAGGTTCGAGCGGTCGCCCTCGGTCACCTCGGCGTACGTGCGCAGGCGCCGGGGCTTCGCCGGCGGGGCTTCGGACGCCTTCTCGCTCATGGGGGAACCTAGCTTCTCGCCACCGGTGCTCGCGGTCAACCCGTATTCAGATGCCCGGCGCGTAGCGGTGGTCGAGCTTCTCGTAGTAGTCGAGGTCGTGGGCCGGCTTCTCGTAGCCCTCGGGGACCGGCCGGCCGGAGAAGGTCTGGAAATAGAGGACGCAGGCGTCGCGCCACCAGCGCGCCTCCTGCTCCTGGATCTTCAGGAAGGCCCGCACCTGCTCGTAGCGCTCGGGGTCGACGTGGGCGGCGAGCCCGGCCCACGTCGCCTGCATCGCGCGCACGGCGTCGACGCCCGCCTGGTAGCGCACGAGCAGCTCGTCCCAGAGCGTGCGGCCGGACCGCATGCGGTGGTCCCACGGCACGTGATGGAACCAGAGCAGGTATTGCTCCGGCACCGTGTCGAGGCTGCCGAACTGCGCCGCCACCTCCGGGAAGTACTGGCCGACGGCGTTGCTGCCGCTCGCGCTCCGGTCGAAGCCGATGCCGTCCTTGTCGGCGCGATGGTAGTAGGGCGAGGTCCAGTCCGCGCGCGGGCCGCCGCTCACCCACGGCCCGGGGCCGTAGTGGTGGTTGCGCGCCATCTGGTGGTGCAGCCCCAGCGGCGTCATGTAGTCGACCGCGGCCTCGCGCGAGCCGAGCATCAGCTTCTTGACCGGCTCGACGAAGGCCTTCGCGTTCGTGAACGTCTGGCGGATCCACTCGTCGGCGATGGCGTCCGAGCCGGCGCCCGGGTCCCAGGCGAGGCGCCCGAACGCGTACCAGTTCGCGCAGGCGAAGACGGAGCCGCACCAGTTGCGGTCGGTGCCGATGTTCGACACGCCCGCCATGCCCGTGAGCGCGTACGGATCGACGCCGCCCTCGATGACCTTGGCGACCGTCGAGCCCTTTCCCTTCGCGTACGTGTCGGCCCGCAGCGCCTCCTCGAAGAGCGGCCCGAGGTAGACGAGGTGCGTCGCGAAGCCCAGGTACTCCTGGGTGATCTGGAACTCCATCATGAGAGGCGTCTTCGGCATCGCGCCGAAGAGCGGGTGGAAGGGCTCGCGCGGCTGGAAGTCGATCGGCGCCGTTCTTCACCTGCACCATCACGTTCTTGCGGAACGAGCCGTCGAGCGGCTTGAACTCGTTGTAGGCCTGCTTGGCGCGGTCGTCGGGCACCTCGCTCGAGTAGACGAAGGCCCGCCACATCACGATGCCGCCGTGCGGGGCGAGCGCGTCGGCGAGCACGTTGGCGCCGTCGGCGTGGCTGCGCTTGTAGTCCTGCGGCCCCGGCTGGCCCTCGGAGTTGGCCTTCACCAGGAAGCCGCCGAAGTCCGGGATGAAGCGGTAGATCTCGTCGACCTTGCGCGTCCACCACGCGGCCACCTCGGGGTCGAGCGGGTCGGCGGTCTTGAGGCCGCCGATCTCGATCGGCGCGCTGAAGCGGGCCGTCAGGTAGACGCGGATGCCGTAGGGCCGGAAGACGGAGGCGAGCGCCGCCGCCTTCGCGAGCCACTCGGCGGTGAGGCTGGTGGCGTTGGCGTTGACGCTCGTGATCACGCTGCCGTTGATGCCGATCGAGGCGTTCGCGCGCGCGTAGTCGCGATAGCGCGGGTCCGTGTAGTCGGGCAGCTTCTGCCAGTCCCAGAGCGAGAAGCCGGCGTAGCCGCGCTCGATGGTGCGGTTCAGGTTGTCCCAGTGGTCGAGCAGGCGATAGCGCAGGCGCGGCGCCGACACGACCGCCAGGGAGTCGAGCCGCTGGTGTGTCGCCATCCGCTTCAGCAGCTCGAAGGCGCCGTAGAGCACACCGACGTCGCTGTTGGCCGCGATCACGAGCGCCCGGTGGCCGCGCACGCTCATCGCGCGCAGCACGTAGCCCTCCGAGCCCGCGCGGCCGAGGTCGGCCGTGAGGTCGAGCGAGGCGACGAGCGGCGAGCTCGCCTTCGTGCCGGCGATCACGAGCCCGTCCCGCAGCGCGTCGCCCGCAGGCGGAAGCGCCCGACCCAGCAGGCCCGCGAGTCCGCGCTTCAGCTCGTCCTCGGCCGCGCGGAGCGTTTCCGACGAGCCTTCGACGCGCACGCCCGTCACGCTCGCGAGGTAGTGCCCGCGCAGGCCGGCGTCCGCGACAGGGGCGTAGCGCAGCCACAGCTCGTAGCCGTCCTCGGCTTCCGCGGCGAATGCGAGACAGGTTGCCGCGACGACCCACAGGACAGTCCGCTTCATGCCGATCCGTCTCCCTCGAAAAAGGAAAAGGGGCCGGCGCCCGGAGGCGCCGACCCCAAGTGAGCTTGCCTTCTAGCGACTAGAAGGTGAGCCGGGTGACGAGCTGGAACCGGCGGGGGTTGGCCACGCCGCTGATGGCCCCGAAGCCGTTGACGTTGACCAGGTCCCCGTTCGCGTTGTACGGCAGGTTCGTGATGGTCGGGTCGGTCAGGCTGCGGAAGTTGGCCGTCGCGTTGACGCCCGTGTACTGGGTGTGGTTGAGCGCGTTGAAGGCGTCGGCGCGAATCTCGAGCTTCACCGACTTGCCGATCGGGAACACCTTCGCGAGCGACAGGTCCAGGTTGTTGGTCGCCGGGTCGTGCAGGAAGTAGCGGGCCGATTCGAGGCCGTTGCTACCGGGCTGCGGCGGCGCGAAGCACGAGGTGTTGAACTGCTTGTAGGGGTCGCCGCTCGAGCCGCTGCCCGGGTCGCAGGTGAGCGCGATGCGCGCGGCCGGGTTGTCGGTGCCCGTCAGGTTCGCGTTGCCGATCCCGGGGATCGAGAAGCCGACGCGTTCGGGGACGGCCGCTCGACCAGCGGTAGATGCCCGAGATCTGCCAGTCGTTCGTGATCACGCCGAGAACGCCGGACGCGACCTTCGGTGTCTGGTAGATGAAGTTGGCCACGAAGTTGTGCGGGCGGTCGTAGCTCGCGTACGAGTAGTCGTACTGCTTGATCAGGTCCTTGTCGGAGCTCGGCAGGCCGGCGGTGAAGTCGTCGTTGTTGACGGTGAGCGCCTTGCTCCAGACGTAGTACACGCTGAACATGACCCCGTTCTCGAACCGGCGGCTGAGCGACGTCTGCAGGGCGTGGTAGTTGCCCCAGCCGGTGTAGTCCCACATGCGGATGCCGGCGTAGCCCGGGTAGGGCCGCAGCAGGTCGGTCGGGAGCGCCGTGGCGCCCGGCGTCGCGCTCGGCGCGCGCGTCGGGTCCTGGTTGGCGGCCTGGAGCGTGGCGCCGAGCGGAACCGAGTTGATCTGCTGCTGGCGCAGCTGGTTGTCGTTCTTCGAGCCCACGTACGCGAGGTCGAAGATCAGCTTGCTCGCGAGCTTGTGCTGGATGCCGACGTTCCACTGGATGGACCTCGGGGGTATGAACTCGTAGCCCGTCGGGCTCAGCGCGAGAGGCGGGTTCGGAGCCGCGGTACCGCCGCCGCTCAGCGACTGTAGCGTGCCCCACTGCACGGACGAGTTCAGCACGCCGGGGGCATTGCCGCCCATGTCGAACACCTGGTTGCCCTGCGGGCGGTCGTAGAAGATCCCCGCGCCGCCGCGGAGGATGGTCATGCCCTTGCCGCTGATGTCGTAGACGAAGCCGAAGCGGGGCGAGACCTTGAACGCGTTGCCGTCCGCCATCTGGTCGTTGATGCCCTGGCCGGCCTGGTAGGCGCCGTTGAAGCGGTTCGAGTCGGGCGTGAGACGGCCGATGTAGCGCTCCTCGACCGTGTTCGCGGCCGTCGGCGTCTGGCCCGCGAGCCTCGGATCCATCCCGCGCCGATTGGCGCCGGAGCAGGGGTAGGAACCGATGCAGACCGGCGTGAAGAGCGTCGCCGCCTGGCTGGAGTTGAACTGGTCAGGCAGGAAGTTCGAGGCCTGGAGCGACTGGTCCCACTGCGGGGTCCAGTAGTAGAAGCGGAGGCCGTATTCGACCGTCAGCTTGCTGTTGACCTTCCAGTTGTCCTGGGCGTACCACTCGTAGTTCTTGTACTTCCACTCCGGCACCGAGAACTTGTTGGCCTGCTGGTAGCTGTTGAAGACGCCCGTCGCCGCGTTCGCGTAGCTGTAGCCGGTGTCGAAGGGGTTGCTCGAGTTGTCGGTGAAGTCGATCTGGCTGTTGAAGCTGAAGAAGATGCTCTGGGGCTTGTAGCTGCTCTGGTAGTACGCGCCGAACTTCGCCGAGTGCTGTCCCCAGATCTTCGTCAGGTTCGCGAGCACGTCCCAGGTGGTGTTCTCGTTCGTGAACGGCCCGCGGTCGGTCTGGTACTGGCCTGCGTTGCCGGTGCGGCCGCCGCGGAAGATGAAGTAGGGAACGTAGTCGGCCTGGACGGCGTCCGGGTACAGGTACGGCAGGCCGGTGAGGCCCGAGTTGCTGCGGAAGAGGCTCTGGTTCTGCAGCTGGTAGTTCAGCGAGTTGTGGGCCGTACCGAGGCTCAACTCGAGCGAGGTCGTGTTGTTGAGGATGCCGGTCGTCGACACCATCCAGTTGTAGCCCGGGTGCAGGAAGAGGGTGGGCGTCGGGAGCTGGTCGCTGCCGTTGCCGGCCCAGGTGGTGCCATAGGCCTGCACGATGTCTTCCTTCGTGTGCATGTAGCGGCCCGTCACGCGCCACTTGTCCGTGGGCTGGAAGTCGAGCCGGACCAGGTCCTCGCGCCGGGGCGCGTTGTCGGAGTCCTGGCTCTGGAAGTTGACGCCGCCGCCCGGCCGTGGTAGTTCGCCTGCGGGAAGATGTTGAGCGCCGCGACGCCTGGCGCGTAGAGTCGGCTCGCGGGGATGACGTTCCCCGGGAAGCAGCCGCGCTGGTCGGAAGCGCTGCAGGGCAGGTTGAGCGTGTAGTCGCGGATGAAGACGGGGTTGCCGCTGGTGTCGACGCTCTGCGAGAAGTTGCCCGCGCGCTCGAGATCGGTGGGGACGCGCGTCGTGCGCAGGGCAGGGGGGTTCGTGCGCTTCTCGAACTCCTGGCTCCAGAAGAAGAACAGCTTCTTCTTCTCGGTGTTGAAGACGCCCGGGATGAAGATCGGGCCGCCGAGCGTGTAGCCGTAGTCGTCGCGCGAGGTCGCCGGCTTGTCGATCGCCTTCCCGTTGCCGATCGGCGCCGGCGCGGCCGCCCGGTTGTTGGTCCAGGTGTTCGCGTCCCAGGAGCCGCGGCGGCCGAACCAGTAGCCCGAGCCGTGGAACTGCTGCGTGCCGCTCTTGGTGACGATCTGCACCTGGCCGCCCACCGCGCGGCCGTACTCGGCCTGGTAGGCGTTCGTGAGGATCTTGAACTCGCCCACCGACTCGATGTTGGTGGTGGCCATGTTGCCGCCGTTGTCGCCGGTGTCGATGTTCGAGACGCCGTCGATCGTCACGTTGTTCGAGTTCGGCCGCTGGCCGTTGACGGTGAAGGCGCTCACCTGGGTCCGCTCGTTGCCGGCGTTGGCGTCCTGCGAGAGCGCGCCCGGCACGAGCAGCGCGTAGTTGAACATCATGCGCCCGTTGGCGGCGATGTTCTTGAGCGACTCGCTCTCCAGCGTGAAGGAGCGCTCGCCCGACTCCGCCTGCAGCTCGCTGACGCGGCCGCTGACGCTGACGCTCTCCTCGATGCCGCCGACCTCGAGCGCGATCACGCCCGACGAGAACTTGTCGTTCGCGTTCACGACCACGTTCGTGCGCTCGGCGGTCTTGAAGCCCTGCATCGTGACCTTGAGCGAGTAGTGGTCGGGTCGCACGATCGGGAACACGAAGCGCCCTTCGGCGTCGGTCGTGGCCGTCATGCTGTTGCCCTGGGTTCGGCTCGTGAGCGTGACGGTCGCTCCGGGCATCAGTCCGCCCTGGGCGTCCTTCACGGAGCCGAACACAGACGCGCTGGTCGTCTGTGCGTACAACGCGGTCGTGCCGGCGAAGCAGAGCAGCCCCACGAGGGCTATCGCTACCGCCAAGCCGGGATATCGGCTGAGACGCATGTCCTCTTCCTCCCAGGCATCCGTTTCCGAATGCCAATTCGTCCCTAGTGGGGTCAAATGTTGCAATCTTATAGCCCCGGGATCGACCGGATGTCAATGCCTTGTTGCCATTCGGAGCGCTCATGGCGCGCGGGGACGGGGGCCGCTAAACCCCGGAAATACATCGCCTAAGCCCTTAATTAGATGAGGTTATGGGCACGATCTCGACCCTCCAGCCTCATGCCTGCGCATGAACGCCTCAGGGGCGAGGATTTTCAGCGGATCGAGTCGAGGATCTCGCGTGCCAGAGGGTTCTGGGGGTTTCGCTGGAGCAGGCGTTCGAGGACGGAAACCGCCTCCGTTCGCCGCCGCGCGGCGAGGTGGATCTTGGCGAGCGTGATGTAGGCGTTCTCGAGCAACGGGAACCTGGCGAGAAAGCCCTCGAGCAGACGCACCGCCTCGTCGGGATCGCCGCGCGCCACCAGCACGAGCGCGAGGTTGTTCGCGGCCTCGCCGTAGTCGGGCCGCTTCTCGAGCGCCTGGCGGAAGCGCTGCTCGGCGGCCGCCAGCTCGCCGCGCCGGCCGAGGATCAACCCGAGGTTGTTGAGCGCTTCCGGGAAGTCGGCCTGCAGCGCGAGCGCCTTCTCGTAGAGCTCGCGCGCCTCGCTCTCGCGGCCGATGAGCAGCAGCGCGTAGCCGAGGTTGTTGAGCGCGTCGGGATAGTCGGGTGCCGTGCGCAGCGCCGCCCGGAAGCGCTCGATCGCGCCGGGCAGGTCGCCGCTCTGCGCGAGCAGCGTGCCGAGGTCGTTGCTGGCCTCGGCCAGGTCGGGCTGCTTCGCGAGCGCTCGCTCGAGCGCCGCGCGCGCCTTCTCCGTCTGGCCGCTCTTCACGAGCAGCGTGCCGAGGCGATAGAGCGTCGAGGAGTTCGGGTCCGATTGCGCCGCGCGCTCGAAGGCGGAGAGCGCGGCGGCATCGAGCCCCTGGTCGAGCAGCTCGTGGCCGTAGGGCAGGTAGTTGCGCCGGCCGGGAGGCGAGTAGAGCCTCCCGGCGAAGGGCAGGGCACGCGCGAGCCGCTGCGCCGGGCCGACCTCGATCCCCGACGCGTCTCTCGCGATCGCCGGGACGTCCAGGCGGTCGCGGTACGCCTTCACCACGCGGCCCTCGCCGTCCAACAGGAAGGCGGTCGGCAGCCGCAGGTCCTGCCGGTTCATGAACAGGTGGCGGTTCAGGATCGCGTAGCTCAGCGCGACCTCGGGGCTCGCGAGCACGACCGGCAGCGAGCCGGCATGCGAGGCCGCGGCGCGGACCTGCGGCAGCTCCGCGGGCGCGTCGATCGCCAGGGCGACCGCGCCCACGCCGGCCGTCGCGAGCGGACCGCTCCCGGCCGCGAGCGCCTGGAGCGCGGCGATCGACTGCTGCGCGCGGGCCGACCAGGCGAGCACCACGGCCGGACGCCCCGCGAGCGCGGCGAGCGAGCGCGTCTCCCCGCGCAGGTCCGGAAGCGAGAAGCCGGGCGCCGGGACCGGCTCGTAGAGCCAGGTGTCGCCGGGCAGCGCGGCACGCGGCGCCGGCGCCGCGTCGACGGCGATCGCCGGCGCTACGCGAAGCGGCTCCGCCGCAATCTCGCCGCCTTCCGAAAGCCGCAGCCGGCGGTCGAGCGGCACGTCGCGTGAAGACCTGCGTCTTCCCGCTCGGCCAGTCGACCACGAGCTTCAGGATCTTCTGGCTCTGGCCCAGCCCGAACAGCAGCTCCTTCGAGTGCTGCGACAGGAAGCCCGAGCCGGCCTGGACCTGCCTGGTCCGCCGCATGCGGTCGGTCTCGACGCTCACGCGCGCTCCGACCGCGTCGCGGTTGCTCGCGGTGCCCGCGCAGCCGCAGCGCGAGCGCCGCGTGGCGCCCCGCGTAGTCGTTGCGGAACACGCGCAGCTGCGGCACCTGCCGAGCGGCCATCAGCACCAGGTCGGGGTCGAGGTCGCCGTCCAGGTCGAGCACTCCGAACGAGCGGCCGTCCTGGTCGAGGTCGAGGCCCGCCGTGCCCGACACCTCGTCGAATCCGCCGCGGCCGTCGTTCCTGAGCAGCACGTTCCGCTGGTGGCTCGCGATCGAGCTCGTGGTCAGGCGCTGGTTCATCGCCCGCCAGGCGTCGTCGTACGGCGTGCCGGTCACGCGCGTCTGCGGCGAGCGCGCGACCACCTGGCGCCAGAAGAATCCGTCCAGGTCCTCGGCCGCTTCCGCGCGCGTCAGCATGCCGTTTGCCACGTAGAGGTCCTCGAAGCCGTCGCCGTCGAAGTCGAGCGCGTCCGACGACCAGGCCCAGCGGCCGAAGGCCGCGCGCGCCGCGAGCGTCACGTCCTCGAAGCGGCCGTCGTCCGAGGTTGCGGAAGAGCGAGTTGCCGCGGGCGTGGCGGCGGTAGAGCGCGCGGACGTCCTCCGGCGCGTCCTTCATGAACGCGGCCGAGGCGGTGACGCGCCGGCCGTTGTCGCTCCACATGTTGCCGGCGTAGATGTCGAGGCGCCCGTCGTTGTCGAAGTCGAGGAAGGCCGCGCTCATGCCGGCGCCGTAGTCGAGGACACCCGCCTTCGCCGCGACGTCCTCGAAGGTCACCTTGCCGTCGCGCCGCCCGAGGTTGTGGTAGAGGTTCTTGGTCCCGAAGTCGTTCGCCACCAGCAGGTCGGGCCAGCCGTCGCCGTCGTAGTCCCCCCACGCGGCGGCGAAGTGGTAGCGGTCGTTCCCGGCCTCGAGCCCCGCCTCGCGCGTCGTCTCGACGAAGCGGCCGTGGCCGTCGTTGCGGAACAGCACCGCGGGCGGGCCGCTGCGCGCGTCGTGATACGGCATCGGCGTTCCCATCTTGTCCTCGCCGGCACCGTAGGAGTAGGAGTAGACGCACAGGTAGAGGTCGAGGAAGCCGTCCCGGTCGTAGTCCGCCATCGCCATCGACATCAGCGAGCCCGCGAGCGGGCGCTCGAAGCGGAAAGCGTCGGGCACGCGCGTGAAGCGGCCCTGGCCGTCGTTCAGGAAAAGCAGCGGCTGCGCAGCGGTCACGAGCACCAGGTCCTCGTCGCCGTCGTTGTCGACGTCGGCGAACAGCGACGACGCCGTGTCGTCGAGCACGCCGAGGCCGGCCTGCTCGGTCACGTCCTCGAACGTCCCGTCGCCCTTCGCGCGGTAGAGCCGATTGGGCAGGCCGCCCGGCTGGGCCACGTAGAGGTCGTCCTGCCCGTCGCCGTCCGCGTCGCCGACCGAGACTCCGTGGTGTCCGTTCGAATCGCGCGCCAGCACCGAGTCGATCGTCGCGACCCAGCTGTCGAAGTCCGCGCTCAGCTGACGGCGGAAGGACTCGTTGCCGCCGAGCGCCGCCTGCGTCACCTCGGCGAAGACCGCTGCCGGCGCGCGGCTGCGCAGCTGCTCGCTCGCCGTCCACTCGGTCGCGCGCCACGCGTCGCGCTCGCGGCGCCAGCCGATCCGCCACGACCCCAGCGCCTCGACGCGCCACGCCTGCCGGCCGCTGCCCACGAGGTCGTAGCGCACCTCGGTCGTGGCGAGCCCCTGGGCCGGCTCGGACTCGATCGAGGTGATCAGGAACTCGGCGACAGCCACTGCCTGGAACTCGCCGAGAAGCGCCTGCAGCTCGCGCGCGAAGCCGCGGGCGTCGAGCGTCAGCTCCGTCGCCGGGCGGCTCGCGCGATGGATCTCGAGCGCCCGATCCGCGCTTACGGCCTGCTCTTCCGCCGGGCGCAGCGCCGCTCCGCGAAACGCCGGGGCGAGCAGCCAGTCGGCGATCCCCGCGGCCTCCGCGGGACTCCGCTTCAACCGATCGCCGAGCTCGGCGAGACGCAGCTGGAGCTCGTGTGCCGTCCGCTCCTCCGGGAAGGAATCGGTGCCGGGCTCGATCTGCTTCAGGAACGGCTCGACCGACTCGGGAGCTTTCAGCTTCGGCCGGAAGACGGCCGGGTCCTCGGCCGAGACCAGCCCCGGGAGAAGCGCCAGCGCGAGCGCCGCGCGCCGCCGCACGGAGCGCGAAAGAGCCAGCGTCACGGGTGGCGCTCGGCCACGCGGTTTGCGTCGGCGAGGTCCAGCACGTGCAGGCGCCCGCTCGCGAGCCCCTGCCAGCGGTAGCGCTGCCCCCCGGGCATGACGACCTCCACGTCCACGCGACCCGCGTAGGTGCCGAGGCCGAACAGCGGCCGCAGGTCGCTCTGCGAGAGGTAGCTGCCGCCCGAGCGCACCTCGCGGATCTGCCGCGCGCCGCCCGCGTCGATCGTCACGCGCGCGCCGATCGCAAAGCGGTTCCCCACCGCGGACCGCAGCCGGAACGCCACCCAGTGGTGGCCCGTCTGCTGGCGGTTCTCGAGCACGGTCGGCACGTCGTCGACGTTCGACACCACGACGTCGGGATCGCCGTCGTCGTCGAGGTCGCCCACCGCGAGCCCACGGCCCACGCGCTGCACCTCGAGCCCCGGGCCGGCGCCCGCGGACGCGTCGCGGAAGCTCCCGCCGGTGTTCAGCAGCAGCTGGTTCTTCTGCCGGAAGCTCTCCTTGAGGTCCGGGAAGGCGTCGACGTCCGCGAAGATGTGGCCGTTCGCGAGGAACAGGTCCTGGCGGCCGTCGAGGTCGGCGTCGAGGAACGAGACGCCCCAGCCCATCCGCTCGAAGGTGCGCGCCGAGAGCCCCGAAGCCGCGCTCGCGTCCTCGAACTGCGAGCCGTCGAGGTTCCGAAAGAGCGTCTTGGTGTCGTGGGCGAAGGTGGTGAGCACGAGGTCGAGCCGGCCGTCGCCGTCGTAGTCGCCGGAGTCGACGCCCATGCCGGCCTGCGCCCGGCCCTCGCCGTTCACCGCGACGCCGGCCAGCAGCCCGACGCTCTCGAAGCGCCCGCCTCCCAGGTTGTGGTACAGGAAGTTCGGATTCGAGTCGTTGGCCACGAAGAGGTCGACCTTGCCGTCGCCGTCGTAGTCGGTGGCGACGACGCCGAAGCCGTAGGCCTTCGCAGGATCCGCGAGGCCGGCGGCCGCGGAAGCCTCGACGAAGGTGCCGTCCCCCCGGTTCAGGAAGAAGAGGTCCTCCTCTCCCGGCAGCCCCGCCGGGCCGACCATGATGTGGGGCCCGTTGCGCCAGACGAGCGTCCGCTGCGCGCTCGACGACCTCGTCCCAGCTGGTCTTCACGTAGCGCGCGACGTAGAGGTCGAGATCGCCGTCGGCGTCGGCGTCGAAGAACGTGCAGCCCGTGCTCCAGCCGGAGGCCGCGACACCGGCCGCCGCCGCCACGTCCTTGAAGGTGCCGTCGCCCTGGTTGCGAAAGAGGAGGTTGGAGCCCCAGTTCGTGACGTAGAGGTCGAGCGCGCCGTCGCCGTCGTAGTCGCCCGCGCAGACGCCGTTGCCCCATGCGGCCGCGTCGAGCCCCGCCTTCTTCGAGACGTCCTCGAACTTCAGCCCGCCGAGGTTCCTGTAGAGGACGTTGCGGTGCGGCACGCGCTCGCGGCTCTTCGTGAGCTCCGCGGCCGTCACGAGGTAGACGTCGAGCCGCCCGTCGCCGTCGTAGTCGAAGAGGGCGACACCACTGCCTCCCGACTCGAGGATGTGATCCTTCGTCGGTCCTCCGCAGTAGGTCTTCGCCGTGAGCCCGCCCGCCTCCTCGAAGAGTGCGGGCGACGGTCCCGAGGACGAGTCGTCGGCCGCGGGCACGGGCGCCGGCCCCATCGCGGAGGCGTGGCCGCCGTAGACCGGCTCCTTCACCTTCGTCTGGCTGTAGCTGCCTTGCAGGCTCAGGCCGAGCGCGATCTCGCCCTCGAGCTTCACCCGCACGCGTTCGAGCAGCGCGAGGTAGGGCGCGGCGTCGAAGCGCGATCCGCTCGCGGGCGGGGCTGCCAGGTCCTGCGCCGCACGCCGCAGCTCGGCCCGCAGCTCGGGGGCGAGCGGCGAGCCTGCGCCGCCCGGTTCGGGCTCGCGGCCCAGGGCCGAAAGCCTTTCGGCGGCCTCCTGGCGGGCGCGAAGGGCGTCCTCCCGGGACACGTCCGAGCGGCCCGCCTTTTCGACCCTGTCGGCGGCTTCGCGGCGCAGTTGCAACAGCTTGGCGCGATCGGGCCCGTCGGGGCGAGCCTGCGGCGCCCCGGGAGTCGCGCCTCCGGCCAGCAGGACGATCACGACCAGGAGGAAAGCGTCGGAAACGGGACGAAGCGGGAGCCGTACCATTTTTTTGGGCGCTGGGCTTGATTAGTTTGCCTCATTCTGGACCATAATCCCCCCCGCGCTCAGTCCGAGGGGGCATTGAGATGCGCCGAATCAGCCCCACAGCGTTCCGCATCGCGCGCCGTGGGACTTCCCGCGAGATCAACCGTCAGATCGCGCTCAATCTCGTCCGCTCCACACAGCCGATCTCGCGCGCGGACCTCGCGCGGCTGATGGGAGTGCGGCGCGGCGCCGTGAGCCGGCTGGTCGAGGACCTGATCCGCTCGAAGCTGGTGTTCGAGGGCGCCAAGGGCGAGAGCAAGCGCGGCCGCAAACCCCGCCACCTCTACATCGAGACCCGGCGCAACTGCGCGCTCGCGGTCGACGTGAGCGCGAGCCGCCTGCTCGTCCAGGTGGCCGATCCGCTCGGCCACCCGCTGCTCGACATCCAGGAATACCCGATGCGCTCGCGGCCGCAGGACTTCGTGAAGGACCTGGCGCGGACGCTCGAGCAGCTGCTGGCCGCGCACCCGGAGTTCGGCCCCTGCCTCGGCGTCGGCGTCGTGGTGGCCGGGCTCGTGGACATCGCCCGCGGCCGGCTGCGCAACGCGCCGACGCTCGGCTGGCAGGACCTCGAGCTGCGCGCGCCGCTCTCGGCCGCGCTCAAGCTGCCCGTGGTGGTCGAGAACGACGTGAAGGCCTGCGTGCTGGCCCAGCTCTGGGCCGTGCGCGGGCACGCGCCGGTCGACGGCCCGGTGGCGTTCGTGAACGCCTCGGACGGCGTCGGCGTCGGCATCGCGATCGACGGCCAGCTGCTGCGCGGCGCCAACAACAACGCGGGCGAGCTCGGACACGTGTCGATGAACATGGACGGCCCGCTGTGCGCGTGCGGGCAGAAGGGCTGCTGGGAGGCCTACGTCTCGGTGCGCGCGATCATCGCGCGCTACCGCGGCACCGATCCCGCCTGGCCGGCGTCGGCCGAGCCCAGCGAGATCAACGTCGCGAAGATCATCGCGCGCGCCCACGCCGGCGAGCAGCGCGCGCTCGACACGCTGCGCGAGACCGGGCACTTCCTCGGGCGCGGCTTCGCGACGATCGTCAAGGCGATCGAGCCGCGCCGCATCTACGTGAGCGGAGAGATCACCGACGGCTGGGACGTCGTGCTGCCCTGCGTGCGCCAGGCGATGCGCGAGCAGGCGCTGGTTCGCGAGTCGGGCGACACCGAGATCCTGATCGTCCCGCTCGGCGAGCAGCCGCGGCTGCGCGGCGCCGCGGCGCTCGTCAACAGCCCGGCGTTCGCGGCGCCGGTCGTCGCCTAGCAGCCGCCCCTTCGCTTAGACCTTGAGCGTGCGGCCGGTCTTCGCGGCCTCGTAGACCGCCATGATCAGCTTCATGTCGCGCAGGCCCTCCTCGCCGGGCGTGAGCGGCTCCTTGCCGTCCATCACGCACTCGGAGAGGTGGTCCATCTCGGCCGCGAAGTGGTCGCGCACCGGCAAGCTGCGCTCCTCGATCGCGTTGCCGCGCCGCACCCGCATCCGCAGGCCCGTGTAGCTCGTCGCCGGCTCGAGCTCGAACCAGCCCTTGGTCGTGATCACGCGGTAGCGGTTCTGCCCCGAGTAGCCGTAGCTCGAGGTGCAGTTCGCGAGGACGCCGCTCGGGAAGCGCAGCTGGAAGTCGGTCGCCTCCTCGACCTCCTTGAAGCGCTCGTCGCCCGGCGTCGTGTAGCTCATCGCGGCGACCTCGACCGGCTCCTCGCCCGTCACGTAGCGCGCCGCCTGCAGGCTGTAGATGCCGATGTCCATCATCGAGCCGCCGCCGGCCATCTCCTTCTTCAGCCGCCACTGCGTCGGGTCGCCGATGCTGAAGCCGTGGTCGGCCACGATCACCTTCACGGGCCCGAGCTCCTGCTCGCGGGCCATCTGGATCATCTCCTGGTTGTAGGGCTCGTAGCGGCAGCGGTAGGCCACCATCAGCTTGCGCCCGGCCTGCTTCGCCGCGTCGATCATCGCCTGGCAATCGGCCGGCGTGTTGGCCATCGGCTTCTCGCACAGGACGTGCTTGCCCGCCTTGAGCGCGCGGATCGTGTACTCGGCGTGCATGCTGTTCGGCAGCACGACGTAGACGACGTCGACTTCGGGGTTGTTCTTGAGCGCGTCGTAGCCCTGGTAGTCGTAGATCGCCTTCTCGGAGACCCCGTAGCGGAGCGCGAGCTTGCGCGCCTTGTCGGGATGGCCGCTCACGAACGCGACCACGCGCGACTTCTCGCTCTTCGCGAAAGCCGGGAGGATCTGGTTGATCGCGAGGCTGCCGAGGCCGACGATCGCCCAGCCGAGCTTCTTCCCCGGCGGCTCCGGCACCTGCTGCGCCCCGGCCCTGGCGGCGAGCGCGCCGAGCGCCTGCGCGGCGGCGAAGGTGCCTCCGGCCTTGCGAAGAAAGGACCGCCGGGTGAGATCGTCCTCTGCACGCGGCATGCGCTCCTCCTGTTCCGATCCGTGGATGCGGGCAGTATAGCCCTCGGCCCTGTGCATGGCGGGCCCGCGCCGGCCGTTCCGGTTGGCTAGAATCGCGTGCGTGCCCGTGGCCGACGAGATCCGCTGCGTCCTGATGACCGCGCCCCGCGCGCCGCTCGAGCTGCGCCGTGTCCGAGCACCGCGCGCCGCGCCGGGCGGCGCGGTGCTCGAGATGGTGGCGAGCGAGGTGTGCGGCACCGACGTGCACCTGCACCACGGGCAGCTCGCCGGCGTGCCGTACCCGATCGTCCCCGGCCACGTCAGCGTCGGCCGCGTGCTCGAGACGAATGGCCCGCTCGAGGACGTGAGCGGTGCTGCGATCGGCGTGGGCCGGCTGGTGACGTTCTACGACGTGTTCGGCATCTGCGGCTCGTGCTGGCACTGTCTCGTGGCCAAGGCCGCGACGCGCTGCCCCAGCCGCCGCGTGTACGGCATCACGACCGGGCTCGCCGACGGCGTCCTCGGCGGGTGGGCCGAACGGATCGAGATCCGGCCGGGCGTGCGGCTGCTGCCGCTGCCGGACGGCCTGAGCGCCGAGGAGTTCATGGGCGGCGGCTGCGGGCTGCCGACCGGCTTCCACGCCGTCGAGCGAGCCGCGGTCGCGCTCGGCGACACCGTGGTCGTCCAGGGCAGCGGCCCGGTCGGGCTCAACGCCGCGATCTTCGCGCAGCTCAGCGGCGCCCTGCGCGTGATCGTGATCGGCGCGCCGCGCGCGCGGCTCGAGGCGGCGCGCCGGCTCGGGGCCGACGAGACGCTCGACATCACCGAGGTCCAGGACCCCGCCGAGCGCGCGCGCTTCGTGCGCGAGCGCACCGGCGGCCGCGGCGCGGACGTGGTGATCGAGGCCTCGGGCAACCCGCGCGCCGTCGTCGAAGGCCTCGAGATGCTGCGCGACGCCGGCCGCTACGTGGTGGTGGGCCAGTACACGGACGCCGGCGACATCACGCTCAACCCGCACCGCCACGTCAACCGCAAGCACGCCACGGTCCTCGGCTGCTGGGGCTACGAGTACACGCACCTCTTCCGCTCGCTGCAGCTGATGGCGCGCCACCGCGAGCGCTTCCGCTGGTCGAGCCTCGTGACGCGCGAGTACCCGCTGGCCGAGGCGGGCAAGGCACTCGCGGACATGGAGGCGCTCGCCGTGGTGAAGGCGCTCGTGCGCCCGGTCTAGAGCGAGCCGCCCTCGCGGGCGAGCGCCTTCGTCCGTCGCTGCTCGGCGTGGAACCAGGCGTAGACCGGCAGCCCCGCCAGGATCAGGACGATCCCGACCGCCGATTCGACGGGCCTCGCGATCGCCGTATTGACGACCAGCCAGGTCGAGACCAGCAGGAAGAGCGCCGGGACGAGCGGATAGCCGAACGTGCGGTACGGCCGCGGTGCTTTGGGCAGGCGCCGCCGCAGCACGAAGACGGCCGAGGTCGTGAGGCCGTAGAAGATCCACGAGGCGAACAGCAGGCAGTCCGTCAGCTGGTCGTAGGTGCCGGACACCGCGAGCAGGCTCGACCAGAGGGCCTGCACCACGATCGTCCGCACGGGCACGCGCGTCGCCGTGCTGAGCACGGAGAGCCTCGAGAAGAAGAGCCCGTCGCGCGCCATCGCGAAGGGCACGCGGGCGTTCGAGAGGATCGAGCCGTTGAGCGCGCCGAGCGCCGAGATCACGAACGCGATCGTCACGAGCTTGCCGCCCGCGTCGCCCAGGAAGCTGATCGCGGCCTTGGCGGCGACGGGCAGCGCCTCGCGGTGGCTCGTGGAGTTGCTGGTCACGACCTCGTCCACGGGCAGCGCGTAGAAGTAGGCGAGGTTGGCGAGGCAGTAGATCGCCATCACCACCAGCATCCCGCCCACCAGCGCGCGCGGGATGTTGCGGCCGGGATCCTTGACCTCGCCGGCCGCCATCGGCATGTTGTTCCAGCCGTCGTAGGGCCAGAGCGCCGCGAGCATGGCGGTGCCGAAGGCGGCGAAGCCGCTCCAGGCGGGAGCACCCGCGGGCGCCCGCAGGTGCGACCAGTCGGCGGTCTTCCCGAACAGCAGGATCCCCAGCACGAGGAAGGCGATGCCGCCGATCTTCAGCACCGTGAGCACCGACTGCACGCGCCCCCCGAGCGCGACCGTGAAGCAGTTCACGAGCGAGAACAGCAGGATCGCCCCGACGGCCACCAGCTGCCGCGGGCCGAGCTGCCAGTCGATCGCCTGGCCGAGCAGGTGGAGCTCGCGCCGGAGCCACACGTCGTTGAGCGGAAGGAAGGCCGCGAGGAAGATCGCGCAGCCCGAGCCGATGCTGGCGATCGACGCGCTGCCGGCGACGACGAAGCGCTGCCAGCCGAAGAGGAAGGCCGCCGCCTGCCCGTAGGACTGGCGCAGGTAGACGTACTCGCCGCCGGCGTCGGGCAGCATGGCCCCGAGCTCGGCGTAGCTCAGGGCTCCGGCGAGCGACAGCAGGCCCGCGGCCAGCCAGGCGCCGAGCACGAGCGCCGGCGTGCCGACCTCCTGCGCCATCACCGCCGACTTCAGGAAGACGCCGGTGCCGATCACGGTCCCGACCACGAGTGCCGTCGTGTCGGTGGCCGTCAGCCCGCGGATCAGGCGCCGTTCGGGTTCGCCCATCGCGCGCCTAGAACAGCCCGCGAATCCAGCCGCCGTCGACGGCGATCGACTGGCCCGTGATGTAGGCGGCCCGCTCCGACGCCAGGAACGCGGCGAGCGCCGCGAGCTCGCGGGGCTCGCCGAGGCGCCGCGCCGGGATCTCGGTCTCGAGCCGCGCGTAGAACTCCTTCACCGTCCCGCCGCGCGCCGCGGTCGCGTCCGCCAGCTCGGTCAGCCGCTCGGTGCGGGTGTAGCCGGGGAGCAGGTTGTTCACGGTGATCCCGAAGGGCGCCGTCTCGCTCGCGAGCGTGCGCGCCATCCCGGTGACCGCGGCCCGCAGCGCGTTCGACAGGATCAGGTTCTCGACCGGCTGCTTCACCGTGATCGAGGTGACGTTGAGGATGCGGCCGAAGCGGCGTTCCTTCATCCCGGGCAGCAGCGCCCGGATCAGCTCCACGGCGCTCGTGAGCAGCACGTCGACGGCCGCCTTCCAGGCCTCGGGCGAGGTCGACTCGAAGGTCCCCGCCGGCGGACCGCCGGAGTTCGTGACCAGCACGTCGACGCGCCCGAGCTCGGCGAGCGCGCGCCGCGCGATCGCCGCGACGTCGTCGAGCTTCGCCACGTCGCCGGCCACCGGGACGACGCGCGCGCCGGTCGCTTCCGCGATCTCGCGCGCCGCCTGCTTCAGGCGCTCCTCGCCGCGCGCGCACAGCACGATCGCGGCGCCTTCGGCCGCGAGCTCGTGGGCGATCGCGTACCCGAGCCCGCGGCTCGAGGCCGCGACGAGCGCGACCTTGTCGCGCAGCCCGAGCTCCACGCTCAGCGCCCCCGCAGGTAGGCGTCGGTCTTGTCGAGCCAGTCCTGCCGCGGCGGGCAGAAGATGTCGACGTCGAGCGTGTCCTCGAGCGCCTCGGCCTTGTGCGGCAGGTTCGAGGGGATCGTCAGCACCTCTCCCGCGTGCACGTCCACCTGCTCCTTCCCGTCCTCGCCCAGCCAGAAGCGCAGCGTGCCCTGGAGGATGTAGGTGACCTGCTCGTTCTCGTGGGAGTGGCGCGGCACGACGCAGCCCTTCTTCAGGTAGACGTGGGCGAGCATGATCCGCTCGCCCGTCACCAGCCGGCGGTCGAGCAGGTCGTTGAGCTTCTCCTTCGGGATGTCGTCCCAGCGGTAGTGGCGCGCGGCCTGGGTCATGGCTTCTCCTCTTTGTTGCGCGTGTCGCCCGAGCGTATCCATCGCCGCCTGGGCCGCGGCCAGCTCGGCGCGCGCCTCGGCGAGCGCGCGGCGGGCGTCGTTCTCCGCCGCCGTCTTCTCCTCGGCCTGGGCGCGCGCCTTCGCGAGCCGCGCCTCGAACTGCGCGACGTCGGCCTTGGCGGCGGCCGCACGCGATTCCGCCTGCTCCAGCGTGCGCTCGGCAGCGCTCGCCTCGCGGCGCAGGCGTGCGACCTCGAACTCCGCCTGCTGCAGCCGGACGCGCTCGGAGCGGCGCTCGTCCTCCGCCGCCACGCGCGGGGCGATGGGCTCCGGGTCGCGGGCGGCGCGCTCGCGCACGGGCGGCAGGTCCAGCCCGCCGAGACCGAGAGCGACGTCGAACCCGGCCGGCTGGAGCTCCGTGACGAGCCGCCCCGGCGTCGGCGCCGTCGTCCCCGGCGGCCGCGGGGTCGCCATCGCCTCGAGCGTCGCGCTCAGCCGCTGCACGACCGCGGGCCCGCCGGCGGCGCCGCTCGCGACGAGGCGGCGCTCCGCGGCGCGAGAGGCGGCCTGGAGCCGCTCGACCTTGCGCCGCGTCGCGTCCTTGAGCGCTGCGGCTCCACCTCCGCCGAGGGCCTCGCGCTGGGCGGCCGCGAGCTCGGCCATCGCCTGGGCGAGCGCGTCGAAGCGCTCGCGGTCGCGCCAGTACAGCTGGTTCACGGCCCAGGCGACGGCGCTCGGCTTCGTCAGCTCCTTCACGCGCGCGGCGCCGGTCGTGTCACCGGCCGCCTTGCACTCGGCGGCGAGTGCGTTTCGGGCCTGCGTGAACTCCGCGATCGGCCCCTGATAGAGCCGATCGATCGCCGCTTCCAGCTCCGAGATCGACAGCGACATCGGTGCCACACTACGTCGGGCGGGAGGTGGATGCCAGCGCCGCTTCGACTCCGGCGGATCGCCTTGACCTGCTGGCGTCAAGGTGGTATCTGATTCGCCTCGATCGTCCCCGTTTCGATGACGCGATGGCCGTGCCGCGCCCCCGCGGAAGCGGAGTGGCTGGAGGATGATGCAGCCCAAGCCCGACACCCTGGACCCGGTCGCCGGACAGAAAACGCTCATCCTCGGCGGACACGATTTTCACTCGATCACGGAGGTCGTCTCCTCGGTCCTCGAGCGAAAGGCGCCGCTCGGCTGGTGGGCGGTCCTCGGCGTGGCACTCCTCATGCTGGGAGGGCTCGCGGTCGGGGTCCCCTGGCTGGTCTGGGAGGGCATCGGCGTCTGGGGCCTGAACGTCCCGGTGGGCTGGGCCTGGGACATCACCAACTTCGTCTTCTGGGTCGGCATCGGCCACGCCGGCACGCTGATCTCCGCGATCCTGCTGCTGTTCCGCCAGAAGTGGCGCACCTCGATCAACCGCGCGGCCGAGGCGATGACGCTCTTCGCGGTGGCGTGCGCGCTCACCTACCCGGGCATCCACGTCGGCCGCATCTGGGTGGCCTACTGGCTCGCGCCGGTGCCGAACCAGATGGGAGTCTGGCCGAACTTCCGGAGCCCGCTGCTGTGGGACGTCTTCGCGGTCAGCATCTACGGCACGGTGTCGCTGCTCTTCTGGTACGTCGGGCTGATCCCCGACCTCGCGACGCAGCGCGACCGCTCGAAGACGAAGATCAAGCAGTGGATCTACGGCGCCTTCGCGCTCGGCTGGCGCGGCTCGCAGCGGCACTGGCAGCACTACGAGGTCGCCTACCTGGTGCTGGCGGGCCTCTCGACGCCGCTCGTGCTCTCGGTCCACTCGATCGTCTCGATGGACTTCGCGGTCTCGCAGCTGCCGGGCTGGCACACCACGATCTTCCCGCCCTACTTCGTGGCCGGCGCGATCTTCTCCGGCTTCGCGATGGTGATCACGCTGATGGTGATCTGCCGCAAGGCCTTCGGCCTCGAGCAGATCATCACGATGCGCCACTTCGACTACATGGCCAAGGTCATCCTGGTCACGGGCTGGATGGTCGGCTACGCGTACGTCGCTCGAGTTCTTCGTCGCCTGGTACAGCGGCAACCCGGCCGAGGTGTACGTGTTCGTGAACCGCGCCACCGGCGACTACGCGTGGGCCTACTGGACGATGATCAGCTGCAACGTGCTCGTCCCGCAGCTGTTCTGGTTCAAGAAGCTGCGCCAGAGCCTCGTGGCCCTCTTCGTGATCTCGATCTTCGTGAACATCGGGATGTGGTTCGAGCGCTTCGTGATCATCGTGACCTCGCTGCACCACGACTTCCTGCCCTCGTCCTGGGACTACTTCCGGCCGACGATCTGGGACTTCGCCTGCCTGATCGGCGGCTTCGGGCTCTTCTTCACGCTCTTCTGCCTGTTCGTGCGCTTCGTGCCGATGGTGGCGACCGCCGAGGTGAAGACGGTGCTGCCCGAGGCCGACCCGCACCACGGCTCGGCCGCGGGACCCGGCGCTCCCGCGCCGGTGCCGGCCCTGCCCGCGGGCGAGCGCTTCGGCCTGCTGGCCGAGTTCGCGACCCCGGCGGTGCTCTTCCGCGCCTGCGAGTCGGTGCGCGACGCCGGCTACTCGCGCTGGGACGCGCACACGCCCTTCCCGGTGCACGGCCTCGACCGTGCGATGGGGCTCAAGCGCTCGAAGCTGCCCTGGATCGTGTTCGTGCTGGCGATGGGCGGCGCCGCGGGCGGCTTCGCGCTCCAGACCTGGGTCCACTCGATCGCCTACCCGCCGGTGATCAGCGGCAAGCCCTTCTTCGCGTGGCCCGCGTACATTCCCGTCACCTTCGAGCTCGCCGTGCTCGGCGGCGCGCTCGGCGCGGTGCTCGGCATCCTCGCGCTCAATCGGCTGCCGCGCCACCACCACCCGATCTTCGCGTCGACCGGCTTCGAGCGCGCGAGCGACGACCGCTTCTTCATCTCGATCGAGGCGGGCGACCCGCGCTTCGACGCGAGCGCGACGCCGGAGCTGCTGCGCCAGTCCGGCGCCTCCCGGCTCGAGTGGCTGACCGCGTGAGGAGGATCCGGTGACGCACGAGACGGCCCACGGCGGCGGCGAGCTGCGGATCCCCGCCGCCCACTCCTGGTCGCGGCTGCCCGCGCTCGGCGCGGGCCTGGCCGTCGCGGGCGGCGTGCTGCTCCTGGCGTTCGGCCGGGCGAGCCGGCGGGCGGCTGATGGCGGCCTGGCTGGTCGCCTTCCTCTACTTCCTGACGATCGCGCTCGGGTGCCTGTTCTTCGTGCTGATCCACACGGCGATGGCGGGCAGCTGGGGGATCGTGGTGCGGCGCGTGGCGGAGAACGCCGCCGCGACCGTGCCGCTCTTCGCGCTGCTCTTCATTCCGGTGGCGCTCAACCTCCACTCGCTCTACCACTGGAGCGACCCGGAGGCGGTGGCGCACGACGCGCTGCTGCGCTGGAAGCAGCCCTACCTGAACGAGCCCTTCTTCCTGGCGCGCGCGGCCTTCTACTTCCTGGTGTGGTCCGGGATCGCGCTCTGGGCGCGCGGGCTGTCGCGCCGGCAGGACCTGGCCGCCGACCCCGTGGCCGCCGCGCGCCTGCGGCGCTACAGCGGCGCGCTCCTGATCCCGCTCGCGCTCACGGTCACCTTCGCCGCCTTCGACTGGGTGATGTCGCTCGCGCCGCACTGGTACTCGACGATCTTCGGCGTCTACGCCTTCGCCGGCGGCTTCGTGGCGGGAATCGCGCTCTTGAGCGTGGTGGCGGCGGGCCTGCGCGGCAGCGGCCTCGTGCCGGCGATCACGGCCGAGCACCTGCACGACCTCGGCAAGCTCTTGTTCGCGTTCACGGTGTTCTGGGCCTACATCGGCTTCTCGCAGTTCTTCCTGATCTGGTACGGCAACATCCCCGAGGAGACGATCTTCTTCCGGGTGCGGCTCGCGGGCGGCTTCAAGCTGATCACGATCGCCCTGGCGGTCGGCCACTTCGGGGTGCCCTTCTTCTTCCTGATGCCGCGCGCGATCAAGCGAAACGCCGCTACACTGGTGGGGGCGGCGCTGTGGCTGCTGGCGATGCACTTCATCGACGTCTACTGGCTGGTGATCCCGTCGATCCAGGGTCTCGGGGCGCGTCCCGGGCTCGTCGACGTGGCGGCGCTCGCGACCGTCGGCGGCGCGTTCCTGGCCGGGTTCGGCTGGCTGCTCGTGAAGAGCCCGCTCGTCCCGGCCTTCGATCCGCGGCTTTCGGAGTCGCTCGCGTTCGAGAACGTCTAGATCCGCGCGGGGCCGCGAGGGCCCGCGCACTTGGACTCATGATTCGGGGCCGGCGGGGCCGGCCGAGGAGGCGATGATGCGAGGCAGTTTCGCGGGCCGGGCGGCGCTCGGCGCGGCCGTTTTCGTGGCGGCGCAGGCGGCGCAGGCGGGGACGATCACCGGCACGCGTCACCTACGACGGCAAGGTGCCGGCGCTCAAGCCGCTCTCGGTCGCGGCCGAGCCGATCTGCTCCAAGCAGCACGAGACCGTGCCGAACGAGATGCTCGTGCTCGGCACCGGCAACACGATGGCGCAACGTGCTGGTCCGCGTCGTGAGCGGCCTGCCGGCCGGCAAGACCTATCCCGCCCCCACGGCGCCCGTGACGATGGACCAGCACGGCTGCCAGTACAAGCCGCACGTGATGGGCATCATGGTCGGCCAGCCGTTCAAGGTGCTCAACAGCGACGGCATCCTCCACAACGTGCACGCGCTGCCGAAGGTGAACGCGACCTTCAACATGGCGATGCCGCCGACGCGCAAGGAGGCGAGCGCCACCTTCGGCAAGGAAGAGGGCATGTTCGTGATCAAGTGCGACGTGCACCCCTGGATGCAGTCGTACATGGGCGTCTTCTCCCACCCGTTCTTCGCCGTGACCGGCGAGGACGGCAAGTTCACGATCGCCAACCTGCCCGCGGGCACCTACGAGGTCGAGGCCTGGCACGAGAAGCTCGGCACGCAGAAGTCGAAGGTGACGGTGGGCGCGTCCGACACCCAGTCGGCCAGCTTCAAGTTCTCGCCGCCCACCAAGTAGGCGACGCCCGGCCGGCTCGCCGGGCATTAGAGGTCCACGAATGGCTCAAACCACTGTCGCGCACGGGGCCGCGCCGGCCCACGATGCGCACCACGAGGAGCTCGGGTTCTGGCGGAAGTACGTGTTCTCCGTCGACCACAAGGTGATCGGCATCCAGTACGCCGTCACCGGGCTCGTGTTCCTGCTCTTCGGCTTCTCGCTGATGATGCTGATGCGCTGGCAGCTGGCCTACCCGGGCCAGGCGCTGCCGCTCCTCGGCGCCCTGCTCGGCGAGGCCCGCATGCCCGGCGGCGTGATGCTGCCCGAGTTCTACAACGAGCTCGGCGCGATGCACGGGACGATCATGGTCTTCCTGGGCGTCGTGCCGCTCGCGGTGGGCGGCTTCGGCAACTTCGTGCTGCCGCTGCAGATCGGCGCGCCCGACATGGCGTTCCCGCGCATCAACATGGCGAGCTACTGGAGCTACTTCGTGGGCGGCTGCGTGATGCTCGCGAGCTTCTTCGTGCCCGGCGGCGCGGCCCAGTCGGGCTGGACCTCCTACGCGCCGCTCAGCGACATCGCGAGCTCCGGGCAGACCTGGTGGCTGTTCGGCATGGTGTTCCTGATCACCTCGTCGCTGCTCGGCTCGATCAACTTCATCGTCACCACGATCCAGCTGCGCGCGCCGGGCCTGAGCTTCTGGCGGCTGCCGTTCTTCGTCTGGGCGCAGTTCGTGACGGCGTTCCTGCTGCTCTGGCGTTCCCGCCGCTCGAGGGCGCCGCGTTCCTGCAGCTCATGGACCGGCTCGCGCACACGAGCTTCTTCCTGCCCTCCGGGCTCGTGGTGAGCGGCCAGGCGCTCCAGGTCGCGGGCGGCGGCAACCCGCTGCTGTGGCAGCACCTGTTCTGGTTCCTCGCCCACCCCGAGGTCTACGTGCTGATCCTGCCGGCGATGGGGATCGTCGCCGAGGTGATCGCGAACAACACCCGGAAGCCGCTCTGGGGCTACCGCTCGATGGTGTACTCGCTGATCTTCCTCGGCTTCATGTCCTTCATCGTGTGGGCGCACCACATGTTCATCACCGGCATGGGGACCACGATGGCGGCGTTCTTCCAGACCACGACCATGATCATCTCGATCCCGTCGGTCGTGATCCTGAGCTCGCTCTTCATCTCGCTCTACGGCGGCTCGATCCGCTTCACCACGCCGATGCTGTTCGCGCTCGGCTTCCTGCCGATGTTCGGGATCGGCGGGCTCACCGGGCTGCCGCTCGGGCTCACCGCCTCCGACATCCACCTGCACGACACCTACTACGTGATCGGCCACTTCCACTACGTGGTGGCGCCGGGCACGATCTTCGGCCTCTTCGCCGGCATCTACTACTGGTTCCCGAAGGCGACGGGCCGGATGATGAACGAGACGCTCGGCCGCATCCACTTCTTCGGCTCGTTCGTGTTCATGAACGTGATCTTCATGCCGATGTTCATCATGGGCCTGGCGGGCGTCTCGCGCCGGCTCTACGACGGCGGCGCCTCCTACTCCCACGCGCAGGGCGTCCTCCACTGGAACGTGGTGTCCTCGTGGGGCGCCTGGTCGCTCGCGCTCTTCCAGCTGCCGTTCATCTTCAACTTCTTCTGGAGCATCTCCCGCGGCAAGAAGGTGGACGACAACCCCTGGCACGCGACCACGATCGAGTGGGCGGCGCCGTCGCCGCCGCCGCACGGCAACTTCGCGAGCCAGCCGCACGCGCACCGCGGCCCCTACGACTACAGCGTTCCGGGCGCCGCCCGGGACTACTCGCCGCAGTGGGAGGCGGTGGGCGCATGAGCATGGAGATCCCCTACACCGTCGAGGCCAGGCCCGACACCGGGCTCACCAACGGCAAGCTCGGCATCTGGCTGTTCCTGGCCTCCGAGGTGATGCTGTTCGGCGCGCTGTTCGCGTCCTACGTGATGCTGCGCGTCGGCGCCGAGCACTGGCCGCCCGGCGCCACGTACCTCAACATCCCGCTCGCCACGCTCAACACCGTGATCCTGATCAGCTCGAGCGTGACGATGGTGCTGGCCTGGGCCTCGCTCGCGCGGAACGACTTCAAGAAGTTCCGCGTCTTCATGGCGATCACGATCCTGTGCGGCTTCGGCTTCCTGATCGTGAAGTACTTCGAGTACTCGGCCAAGTTCCACCACGAGCTCTACCCGTCGACCAACACCTTCCTCGCCATCTACTTCACGCTCACGGGGCTGCACATGCTGCACGTGATCGGCGGGATGGCGGTCAACAGCTACCTCTGGGGGCCCGGCTCGGCGCTCTGGAAGACCGATCCCGTCCACTTCACGAACCGGGTCGAGAACTCGGGCCTGTTCTGGCACCTCGTCGACCTCGTCTGGATCTTCCTGTTCCCGATCCTGTACCTGCTCTAGGAGCGATCGCATGAGCGACAGCCACGACTCCACGCACGCCGCCCACGCCGGCCACTCGGCCGAGGAGGTCGACCGCCACGTGCGCGCGGCCTACTACGTGTTCGGCTCGCTGCTGGTGCTGACCGGGTTCACCGTGGGCGCCTACTTCCTGCACCTGCCGAAGCACCTGGCGATCACGCTCGCGCTCTTGATCGCGACCACCAAGGGCTCGCTGGTGGCCGCCTGGTTCATGCACCTCGTCTCCGAGCGCAAGCTGATCCTCTGGATGCTGGTGCTGACGTTCTTCCTGTTCGTCCCGCTCCTGCTCTTGCCCACGCTCACGGTCGGCGACCACATCCACCTGCGCTAGCCATGTCGCTCAAGGGGTTTCACGTCGTCTTCGTCACGGCCTCGGTGCTGCTGGCCTTCGGCTTCGCGCTCTGGTGCTTCGAGGCCGCGCCCGAGCCGGGCACGGGCAGGCTCGTCGCCGGGGCGGCCTCCGTGCTCGTGGGGCTGGGGCTCGTCGGCTACGAGGCCTGGTTCCTGAAGAAGATGCGGAGCCTGCCGTGAAGCGGGCGCTCGCGCTCGCCGCGATCCTGCGCGCTCGCCTTTGCCGCTCCGGCGCTCGCGTGCCCCACCTGCTACGGCGACGCCGAAGGGCCGATGATCGACGCCGCGCGGCTCGGCATGTGGCTGCTGCTCGGCGTGACGTTCGCGATCCAGGGCGGCTTCATCGCCTTCTTCCTTTATCTGCGCCGCCAGGCCCGCCGGGCCCAGCACCAGGCGCTCGACGACGAATGGTCCCGGCTGCAGCGCACGCACGATCGGGCGTGGAGGAACGTCTAACCCATGGGCAACTGGTTCACGATGCCGCGTCTTGCCTCGCAGCACGGGGCGGCCCTCGATCACACCAACGACCTCGTGCACTGGGTGATGCTGGTGCTGTTCGTCGGCTGGAGCCTGTTCTTCCTCTACGTGCTGTGGCGCTTCCGCGCCAAGCGCAACCCGGTGGCCGACCACACGGGCGTCACCAGCCACACCTCGACCTGGCTCGAGGGCGCCGTGGCGCGTGGTCGAGGCGATCCTGCTGATCGGCTTCTCGATCCCGCTCTGGGCCGAGCGCGTGGCGGGCTTCCCCGCGCCGCAGGACGCGACGCGCGTGCGCGTGGTGGGCCAGCAGTTCGCCTGGAACATCCACTACCCGGGCCCCGACGGCGTCTTCGGCAAGACCGACGTCACGCTGGTCGACGAGCAGTCGAACCCGCTCGGGCTCGACAGGAGCGACCCGGCCGCGAAGGACGACGTCACCACGATCAACCAGCTGCACCTGCCGGTCGGCCGCCCGGTGCTGGTCCAGCTCAGCAGCAAGGACGTGATCCACTCGTTCGCCCTGCAGGAGATGCGCGTCAAGCAGGACGCGATCCCGGGCACGATGACGCCGGTCTGGTTCGTCCCGACCGTCACCACCGAGGAGATGCGGCAGCGCACGGGCAACCCGGAGTTCGGCTACGAGATCTCCTGCGCCCAGCTGTGCGGGCTCGGGCACTACCGGATGAAGGGCTACGTCACGATCCACACGCCCGAGGACTTCCAGAAATGGATGGACGAGCGCGAGGCCGAGCTGAGCGCCAGCGCGTCGGAGGAAGACTCGGTCTGGAAGTAGGCCGGTCGGGCGCCGCGGGCGCCCTCAGCCCTCGTACGGCTTCGACAGGAACGCCTCGGCGCGCTCGCGGACCGTCTCGTCGGCCGAGCCGTTCCGCAGCTCCATGAGCCGCGCCTGGATCGGCTCGCGCTCGACCGAGCCCTGCTTCACCTTCTTGCGCAGCACCATCACGACCAGCTGGAACTTGAGGTCCGGGAGCACCATCAGCCCGGGCAGGTCGGTCAGCAGGCGCGGCAGCGGACGCGCCTCGATGTCGCGGACGAACGCCGCCATCTCCGTGAAGGTGAGGGCGTTCTTGCCCTGGTGGACGAGCGTCGAGCTGCTGTCCTCCGGCTCCTGCTCCGACACGGGGCGATGGTACCACCCCGCGGCCGGCGCCTAGCCGCCGCCGCCTTCGTCCGCCTCGGCGCCCTCGCGCAGCTCGATGGCGAGCGTGCGCTCCGCGCCCGCGGGAAGCGCCACGCTGCGGGTGCGGCCGCAGGCGGGGCAGGCGGCCTCCGTGGTGGTCATCGGCAGCTGCGACCGCAGGTCCGTGCGGTCGTCGTAGTAGGTCACGTCGAACGCCGCGCCGCACTCCGGGCACTGATGCGGCTCGCTCTTCCGGGCACGGGCCTCTGCTGGCACCGGGGCCTCCGAGACGCCCGAGTCTAACCACGCCTCGGCTCGCGGCGCCAGCCCTTTTTTTCGATAGAATCCCCCTCTTTCGCGGAGGTCGAGCTTCCCCATGAGATACCCCCAGGCCGCGCTCGCTTTCCTCGCCCTGCTCGCCGCCGCCCGCTCCCAGGCTGCCCCACCGGCGCCCTGCGACCTGCTCTTCGCGGGCGGGCGCGTCGTGGACGGCACCGGCGCGCCCTGGTTCCGCGCCGACGTCTGCGTGGTCGGCGACCGCGATCGCGGCCGTGGGCCGCCTCGAGGGCGCCCTGGCGAAGCGGCGCATCGACGCCACCCGGCTCGTCGTGGCGCCCGGCTTCATCGACATGCTCGGGCAGTCCGAGTACAACGTGCTCGTCGACCCGCGCGCCGCCAGCAAGATCACGCAGGGCATCACCACCGAGATCACCGGGGAAGGCTCGTCGATCGCCCCGACCAACGCCCGCATCCTCGGCGACAACCGGGAGGTCTTCGAGCGCTACGGCGTCACGCCGGACTTCACGACGCTCGCCGGCTACTGGAAGGCCTTCGAGCGCGCCCGGCCGACCATCAACCTCGGCACGTTCGTCGGCGCGGGCGGCGTCCGCAACCTGGTGGTGGGCGAGAGCGACCGCCGGCCGACGCCGGACGAGCTGCGGCAGATGGAAGCGGCCGTCGCCCAGGCGATGGAGGAAGGCGCCTTCGGCCTCAGCACCTCGCTCCAGTACGTGCCCGACCGCTTCGCCACGCACCGAAGAGATCGTCGCGCTCGCGAAGGTGGCGCGCCGCTACGGCGGCTCCTACATCACCCACCAGCGCTCGGAGTCCTACGAGATCGACGCCAGCCTGGACGAGGTGTTCCGGATCGCGCGCGAGGCCGAGATCCCCGCGCAGGTCTACCACCTGAAGACCTCGGGCAAGCCCAACTGGGGCCGCATGCCGGCCGTGCTGAAGCGGCTCGAGCAGGCCCGCGCCGCGGGGCTCGACGTCTCCGCCGACCAGTACCCCTACATCGCCGGGCAGAACTCGCTCGACGCGAACCTGCCGCTGTGGGTGCGCGACGGCGGCCGCGACAAGATGATCGAGCGGCTCAAGGACCCCGCGCTGCGCGCGCGCGTGAAGGCCGACGTCGTGCGCGAGGACCGCTCCTGGGAGAACCAGTACCTGGGCTCCGGCGGCCCGGGCGGGGTGCTGATCGTGAGCGTCGTGAACCCCGCGCTCAAGAAGTACGAGGGCCGCACGCTCGAGCAGATCGCGAAGGACGAGAGCAAGGACCCGGTGGACGTGATCATGGACATCGTGATCGCCGACCGCGCGAACACGTCCAACGTCATCTTCATGATGAGCGAGGACGACGTGCGCCTCGCGCTCCGGCACCCGCTGGTGTCGCTCTGCACCGACTCCGGGGCCAAGGCGATGGACGGCATCTTCTCGCTCGAGCGCTCGCACCCGCGCGCCTGGGGCTCGGCCGCCCGGATCCTCGGCCGCTACGTGCGCGAGGAGAAGCTGCTGCCGCTCGAGGAGGCGGTGCGCAAGATGACCTCGCTGCCCGCCTCGCGGATGGGCCTCGCCGAGCGCGGGATCGTGCGGCCGGGCATGCTGGCCGACCTCGTGGCCTTCGACCCCGAGACCGTGAAGGACAAGGCCACCTTCGAGGATCCGCTGCAGTACAGCGAGGGCATCCCGTTCGTGGCGGTGAACGGCCAGCTCGTCGTCGACTCCGGCCAGATCACCGCCGCGCGCCCCGGGCGCGCGCTGATGGGGCCCGGCTATCACGCGCGCTGAGCGGGCGGCCGCCGCGTCCGGCGACGCGCCCCGGCGGGCCCTTTGGTTCATTGACCGTGAGGGGCGGGGGACGCTAGCCTTCCGCGCGTTGCGCCTGTCCCGCTTCGTGCCGCTCGTCTCACGGCCGTGGCTCGTCCCGGTTTGGCTCACGCTCGCGCTCAGCGCCTCCGCCCAGGAGCCGGCCCCGCCGGGCGAGGGGCGAACCCGCTCGACCGCCGCCGACGGGCGCAAGTACAAGCCGCGCCTCTACCTCACGCAGCGGCTCGCCGGCGAGCCGCCGACGATCGACGGCCGACTGGACGACGCGGCGTGGCAGCAGGGCGAGTGGGCCGGCGACTACACGCAGCAGCTCCCCACCGAGGGCGCCCGGCCGTCGGCGCGGACCGAGCTCAAGATCCTCTACGGCGAGAAGCACGTCTACTTCGCGATCCGCGCCTTCGACGACCCCGCGCTCGTGCACCGCTACCCGGGCCGGCGCGACGCCTTCGTCGGCGACATCGTCGGCGTCTGCTTCGACAGCTACAACGACAGGCGCACGGGCTTCGAGTTCGACCTGACCGCCGGCGGCAGCAAGATCGACCTGATCCTGGGCAACGGCGAGACGGAGTGGGATACGAGCTGGGACGCGGTCTGGGACGGCAAGGTGGCCCACGACGCGAACGGCTGGACGGCGGAGTTCCGCGTGCCGCTCAACCAGCTGCGCTTCGGCCCGCAGGACGAGCAGGTCTGGGGCCTGCACTCCTGGCGCTGGATCGAGCGCAACCAGGAGGAGGACCAGTGGCAGCTGATCCCGCGCCAGAACAGCGGGCGCATGCACCAGCTGGGCGAGCTGCGCGGCATCCACGGTCTCGAGCGGCCGCGCCACCTCGAGCTGCTGCCCCACGTCGTCGGGCAGACGAGCTCGGGTCCCTCGACGCCCGACAGCCCGGACCGAACGGGCTCGCTCGGACTCGACGCGAAGCTCGGGCTCACCAGCAACTTCACGCTCGACGCCACCTTCAACCCCGACTTCGGCCAGGTCGAGGCCGACCCCTCGGTCGTCAACCTCAGCGCCTACGAGACGTTCTACGAGGAGAAGCGGCCGTTCTTCCTCGAGGGCCGCAAGATCCTGAGCTTCGGGCTCGAGGACCAGGACCAGCTCTTCTACTCGCGCCGCATCGGTCAGCCGCCCACGCTCGAGCCCAGGCTCGCCGACGGGGAGACGGCCGAGGTTCCGTCCAGCACCACGATCCTGGGCGCGCTCAAGGTCACCGGCAAGACCGCGGGCGGCCTCTCGCTCGGCGTGCTGCAGAGCTTCACGCAGCGCGAGACGGCACTCGTCTCGTCTCCGCTCGGCTCGCGCGAGCCTCTGGTCGAGCCCGCGGCGAGCTACAGCGTGGCACGGCTGCACAAGGACTGGGGCAAGGGCAACTCGAGCCTCGGCGGCATGCTCACCTGGACGGCTCGGCTCACGGACGACCCGGGGCTCGCCGCGCTGCCGACGCGCGCGCTCACCGGCGGCTTCGATTTCACCCGCTACTTCGCCGACCGCAGCCTGGCGCTCGAGGCGAGCGCGGTCGCGAGCCGCGTGAGCGGGCCGCGCGAGGCGATCCTGGCGCTGCAGACGGGCGCCGTGCACTACTACCAGCGGCCCGACGCCGACCACCTCGGCCTCGACGCGCAGGCCACCGCGCTCTCGGGCACCGGCGGATCGCTGCGGTTCGGGACCTCCGGCAAGGGACGCTTGAAGCTCGTCGACCACTTCCACTGGTACTCGCCGGGCCTCGAGCTCAACGACGTCGGCTACCTGCGCCAGGCCGACGTGCTCGCCAACCAGGCGATCGTCGGCTGGACCGAGCCCGCGCCGCGCGGCGTCTTCAGGGCCTACTCGCTGCAGCTGATGCGCGAGGACCAGTGGGACTTCGGCGGCCTCGCGGTCCAGGCCTCGACGCAGGCGAACGCATCGGCGACCTTCCGGAACAAGTGGGGAGCCGACCTCGGCGTGCTCTACCGCGACGTGGTGGACACGCGCATGCTGCGCGGCGGGCCGGCGCTGCGCTGGCACGACTACTGGGAGGCCTCACTGGGCGGCCACAGCGACCCTTCGCGGCGGTTGACGGCGACGCTCGCCGGCCAGGCGGCGCGCACGGTCGACGACGACTCGCGCTCCGGCAAGGCCGAGGCCACGCTCGGCCTGCGGCTGTCGAACCGCCTCGGGCTCGGCGGCGGCGCGCGCTACGAGCGCCTGCTCGACAACCTGCAGTACGCGGCCACGGCCGAGGCGGGCGGCGAGCCGCGCTACGTGCTGGGCCGCATCGACCAGGACACCTGGAGCTTCACGTTCCGCGTGAACCTGACGCTCACGCCGGAGCTGACCATCCAGTACTACGGCAGCCCGTTCATCGGCACGGGCCGCTACACGGCCTTCAAGCAGGCGACCGACACGCTCGCGCACGCCTACGCGGACCGCTTCCACCTCTATGCACCCGGCGAGATCACCTACCGCGAGGACCAGAACCGCTACCTGGTGACTGAGGCGGGCGGGGCGCCTGCCTACTCGTTCGGCAACCCCGACTTCAGCTTCCGGCAGTTCCGCTCGAACCTGGTCGCGCGCTGGGAGTGGAAGCCCGGCTCCTCGCTCTACGTCGTCTGGTCGCAGGGTCGCACGGCCACGCTGCCGAGCTACCAGCCGTCGTTCGGGACGAACTGGAACGAGCTGTGGGGGACGCAGCCCGACAACGTCTTCCTGGTGAAGCTCAGCTACTGGTTCTCGCCCTAGCCCGGGGGCGCTAGGCGGCCGCCGCCGGCACGCGCTTGCGCCGCAGCGCCGCCACGACGACGAGCTCGAGCACGAGGACGCCCAGCGCGGCCTTCAGCATCGGGCCCACGACCGAGGGCTTCTCGCGCGGCGGCAGGTAGACGTAGAACCACTGCGTGATGCCGCGGCGGTTGCCGCGCTCGCGCGCGGTGCCGTCCCAGACCGAGAACGCGATCGGGACGTACTGGCCCTCGGCGAAGGACACGCTCGTGGTCGAGCGCAGGCTGCGCGCGAAGCTGGCGGACCAGACGCCGGCCTCGTAGCGGCCGCTCGCCTCCACCTCGCCGCCCTCGACGGCCGTCAGGCTCGTCGAGCCGCGGCCGTTGAACTGGTGCAGCTTCTGCGAAGCGAGCTCGAGGAACCAGACGTCGACGGGCTTGGACGCGTCGCCGAAGAGGAAGTACGGCTTCGTGACGCCCTCGGGGGCCGCGGCGGGAAGCTGGAGGGCTATCGCGTCCGAGAACTCGGCGCCGGGCGCCGTCCCCTCCGGAGCGGCCCCGGGGGTCTCGCCCCAGAAGTCGCCACCGGCCTCCGAGCCGGACTTCGGCGCGGGCTTCGCGGGAGCCACGGGCTGGCCCCAGACGTCCGTCTCGCCGCCGGCCGACTCCGCCGCCGCCGGGGCCGCGAGCTCCTCTTCCGCGAGCGGCACCTCGAGCGTCGGCGCGTTCGTCGCCTGAGTGTCGGCGCGCATGTCGTGCCAGCGCACCTCGAACGCGATCCGCTGCGAGTCGTAGACCGCGCGCACCTCGACGGCGTTCGCGGCAGGCGCGAAGGCGCGGCCCGGCTCCATGATCTGGCCGATCACCGGGAAGCGCGCGCTCGCGGCGCCGTCGAAGAGCGACGCACCCTTCGAGACGTCGATGTCGTCGTCGAGCGGCCGCGCCACGAGGAGCGTCGCGTAGCCGGGGGCGTCGGACTCGCCGAGCGAGTAGACGTAGTCGGTGAGCGCCCAGCGGTCGGGCTCGGTCACCGCGTCGAAGAAGGACGGCATCGGCGTGCCGTTCAAGCCGGTGCTGAAGGTGCGGAAGATGTCCTCGCGCCGCGGGCCGCCGCGGAACGTCCAGCGCCGCGTCAGGTCGGCCGCCCGGATCGCGTGGTTGAGGTCGTCCTTGAGCGTGGGGGCCGAGGGGCCCTCGCCGCGCCCCGCCTCGCCGTGGCAGCGCACGCAGCCGAGCGAGCTGTAGAGCTCCTTGCCCTTCGCGACCGTCTCCTTGGTCGAGGCCGGCGCCGAGCCGAGCGTGATGGGCTTGGGCGCCTGCGCGGGGTCCGCGAAGCCCGCGAAGAAGGTCTTCAGGTACTGCACCACGCCGTCGACCTCGGCGTCGCTCAGCTGCGGCCAGGCGGGCATCGAGGTGTACGGCATCCCCATTCGCACCACGCGCTTCAGGTCGCTGTCGGTGGGAAGCGCGCCCGAGGGCGTCGTGCGCAGCTTGAACTTGCCGCTCGTGAAGTCGCGCGGCCGCGGCGAGAGGTGCACGGCCGCGGGTCCTTCGCCGTCGCCCTTCTCGCCGTGGCACTGGATGCAGTGCTGCTCGTAGACCTTCTTGCCCGCCTCGGCCGCGCCCTGGGCGTGGACACGAGCCGCAAGCGACGGCGCGAGCACGAGCGCCAGGAGCAGCGCGACGCCGCGCGCGCGCATCAGTGCTCCTCCCCCGCGGCGCGCGGCCGCTGGCCGGTGTGGTCGTAGAGGAAGAGGATCACTTCCCAGATCTCCTCCTCCTTCAGGAACTTCTCCCAGGCCGGCATCGCCGAGTCCCAGGGACCGCCCTCGGCCGGCAGCCCCGGTCCGCCCTTGGCGATGCGCCAGAACAGGAAGTTCTCCTGCAGCTGCGCGATCGTGCCGGGGTCGGTGAAGTTGGTCGGGATCGGGTTGACGCCGTGGGCGTACATGCCGTCGCCGGCCATCGCGTCGCCGTGGCAGAAGTGGCAGTTGCGGTAGTAGGTCTTGCGCCCGTTCTCGACGTGGGCCTTGAAGGCGGCCGGATCCTTCGTCTCGAGCTCGCGCAGCGGGTTGTGCACCCGGACCAGGTCGATCGTCTTGTCGCCCAGCTGGATCGTGTCGGGCGGCGCGGGGTGGACCGTGCGGCCGAAGGCGGGCGCCTCGAGCTTCTCCTGGCTGCCGAACCAGGCGCCGGCCGCGGCCAGCGCCGGCAGCAGCACGAGCACCGCCGCGAGCAGCGGCCGCAGCCGATCCTCGTTCACGAGCGCCACGAGCGGCCCCAGGAACTCCTCGCGCCGCACGGCGCTCGAGCTCACGTAGGCCGTGAGCGCGAGCGTCGTGATGAACATGTAGATCACCACGACCGAGAACGGGATCGGCGTCACGAAGCCGAAGCGCACGAAGGCGTAGATCGACGCGAAGCAGGCGAGCGCCCAGGCGAAGCTCCTGGCGCGCCGCAGCCGCAGCAGCACGAAGACCGCGAGGATCGCGAGGACGACGGGCCAGCGCAGGAAGCCGAGCGGCATCGCCTAGTCCTTGGCCTGCGCGTCGGCCGCGGCCGCCTCGAGCGGCCAGACCTTCGACTGCAGCGTCACCGTCACCTTGCCGCCCTGGCTCTGCAGGTACGCGATCACGGCGAGGATCTCCTGGTCGCTGAGCCCGATCGGGGGCTTGTTGATCACGGGCATCCCGGGGTTGAAGCCCGGGACGATGAAGGTGTTCGGCTCGTAGATCGACTCGGCCAGGTACTGGACGTCGCTGTGCCCCGGCCGGCGCGTGGCCGCGCGCGCGCCGATCCCGGCGAGGTCGGGGAAGCGCAGCGCACCCGACTTGCCGAAGGTGTGGCAGGTCGTGCAGAGCCCCTTGCCTTCCATGATGTCCTTGCCGGCCTTGACGAGCTCGTCGGCCGTCATCTCCTTCTTGAGCTCGGTCTCCTTGGGCGGCTGCACTTCCTTCTGCGGCACGAGCTGCCCGACCAGCGTGTAGAAGCCGGTGGCGCCCACGATCAGCACCAGGATCCGCAGCCCGACCGGGACCTTCACGCGTTCTCCTTCGCGTGGCCCGGCTTGTGGTCGGAGAGGCTCGCGAGCCAGAACACGAAGCCGATCAGCAGGAAGAACAGCAGCACCGTGACCGAGACGACGCGCGTGGCGAAGCCGAGCGTGGGCGTGAACGCGTCGACCGAGGTGTCGCGCATCACGCCGTAGACGTGCCAGTGCTGGCGCAGGCCCGAGCGCACGTAGCCCATCAGGCCCATCAGCCAGGTGAAGGTGACGGCCAGGAAGATCAGCACGTACTGCGAGACCGGGTGGATGCGGCCCCAGTTGACCTCGCCCAGGCTCTTCGCGTTGCGGTACATCAGCACGTCGATCGCGGTGATCGTGATCATCGCGAACAGCACCGAGCCCACCTGCGGCACCGAGAGCCCGATGCGCACCTTGGCCTCGACGAAGTAGCCGTAGATGCCGAGGAACAGCACGGTCGCCCCGGCCAGGAACGCGATCGCGAACTGCAGGGCGTTCCCGAGCTTCGCCCACGACACGGTCGGCGTGCGGCCCGAGCGGCGGTAGAGCAGGAAGCTCACGTAGGTGGTCAGGATCAGGAGGTTGACCGCGGTGTTCTTCGCGGACATGACGCCGAAGTAGCCGAGCTGCGGGTGGGCGCCTCCGCCCATCGCGCGGGTCTCGGAGACCGTCGCGATGATCGAGCGCGGCGTCGCCCAGACCGCGAAGCAGAGCGCGATCAGGATCAGCAGGAACTTGATGTAGCCCTGGAAGCGCTCCGAGGCCTGCACGCGGCCCATCCCGAGCCACAGGTAGTAGTTCGCGCCCAGGAACAGGTTCCCGATCAGGACCGCCTGGATGATGAAGAGCCAGGAGAAGGCGCCGCCCATCATCGTGAGCCCGAGCGTCTGCGAGTAGGCGTAGATCTCGGAGGCCAGCCAGTAGCCGGCGAAGGGCAGCGGCAGGAACGCGCAGATCGCGACGAAGTTGCCGATGTAGCCCATCCAGTCGTAGTGGGCGCGCTCCTCGTCCGTCGTCGCGTTCAGGAACTTGAAGGCGGCGTAGGCGGCGGCCACCGAGCCGCCGAAGGCGACGTTCGCGATGATGCGGTGGATGTTGATCGGCATCCACGTGTAGTTGTGCACGGCCGCCCAGGTGCTGATCACGGCCCCCGACTCGGAGACGCCGGCGGGCGTCGTCATGAAGGTGAGCCAGGAGTTGGCGATCAGCATGATCGCGGTGCCGACGACGTTCAGCCCGAGCCCGAGCAGCAGGTGCGTGACGGGGGAGAACTTCCCCCAGCCGTAGTAGTACGTGTAGAGGAAGAACGCCTCGGCGAAGAACAGCAGCACGTAGGGCGCGAACGTCGGCGAGAACACGTGCATCAGGTAGTTCATGAACTTCGGGTAGAGCAGCACCAGCATGAAGAGCAGGAACGCCCCGAAGGTCGCGGTGAGCGAGAACGACACCGACAAGAGCTTGGTGAACTCGTGCGCGAGCTCGTCGTAGCGCTCGTCGCCGTTCAGCCAGCCGATGAACTCGATGATGAGCGCGAAGAGCGGCACCGCCAGCACGAAGGCGGCGAACAGCAGGTGCAGCTGCGCCAGCACCCAGACCGCGACGCGGCTGCCGACGACCGGGAAGCGGCGGTAGGTCTCCTCGACGTACGGCTTCTCGCGGTCGGCCTTGGCCTTGGCGGCGGCCTCGTCCGCGAGCGCCTGCGTGCGCGGCGTGAGCTGCGCCTGGTCGGAGCGCTCGGGCGCGCGGTACTCGCGGCTCAGTACCCACTGCACGAGGCCGACGGTCGCCGCGAAGGCGATCGCCACCACGATCAGCGAGGCCACGGCGATCTTCGCGTTCAGGCGGGGCGTCACTTGGCCGCTCCCTGCGCCTGGCGCTCCTGCTGCAGCTGGCGGACGTACGCGATGATCGCCCAGCGGTCGGCCGGCGGGACCTGCCAGCGGTAGTTCGGCATCAGCCCCTGGCCGTTCGTGATCACCGTGAAGATGTGGCCGTCGGTCGCGGTCAGCACCTTGGGGTCGTGCAACGACGTCGTCGGCACGCCGCCGCGCTGGGCGAGGACGCCCTTGCCGTCGCCGCGCGCGTCGTGGCAGGGCCGGCAGTAGATGCCGTAACGGTCGGCGCCGCGCGCGAGCCGCTCCGGCGTCGACTCGACCGGGCGAATGCGCGACGTCGGCGCCGGCCGCGTCCTTGCCCTTCGAAGAAGGCCCGGTCCTCGCGCAGCTCGCCGCGCGCGACCGTCCCCGGCACCGGCGCGCGCATCGACGGCGCCGTCGTAGAAGAAGTCGCTCTCCGACTGCGGGCGCGGCCTTGGGCTGCTGGTCCATGTTGGGGTTCGGGTGGATCGGCGGCTTGCTCGAGGTCATGCCGCGGCAGCCCGCGAGCACGAGCACGGCCACGAGCAGCAGCCGGCGCTCAGGCATGCTTGTCCTCGCCGCCGGCCGGCTCGGCCTTCGCGAGCGCGGGGTGCGGATTGCGCAGCCGCGCCTGGTAGGTCGTGCGCGGGCGCGTGTTGAGGTCCTCGAGCAGCGCGTAGGTGCGGTCGCTCGCGCGCGCCTTGGAGACGCGGCTCGCCAGGTCGACGAGGTCGCCGAACTGGATCGCCTCCGCCGGGCACGCCTGCTGGCAGGCGGTCTTGGCGTCGCCGTCCTTGAGCTCGCGGCCGCCCAGGCGCGCGTCGATCTTGGCCGAGCTCAGGCGCTGCACGCAGTAGGTGCACTTCTCCATCACGCCGCGCGAGCGCACGGTCACGTCCGGGTTGTTGGCGAGCTTGAGGACGCGCGGCGTGTCCTTCGTGTAGTTGAAGAAGTTGAAGCGCCGCACCTTGTACGGGCAGTTGTTCGAGCAGTAGCGCGTGCCGATGCAGCGGTTGTAGACCATCGCGTTCAGGCCTTCCGCGTCGTGCACGGTGGCCGCGACCGGGCACACCTGCTCGCAGGGGGCGTTCTCGCACTGCATGCAGGGCACCGGCTGGAACGCGGCGCCCGGGTCGGCGGGCTCGCCGGTGAAGTAGCGGTCGATCCGCAGCCACGCCATCTCGCGGCCGCGCCGCACCTGGTCCTTGCCGACCACCGGGATGTTGTTCTCGCTCTGGCAGGCGACGGCGCAGGCGTTGCAGCCGGTGCAGGCGTTGAGGTCGATCACCATCCCCCACTGCGGCGACTTCTTGTACTCGTGCTCGGTCCACAGCGAGAAGAGCGGGGTCTCCTCGTTCGCGAAGCGCGGCTCCTGCTGGTAGTGGGCGAGCGTCGCCTCGCGGATGAGCTTGCGGCCCTCCATCGAGCCGTGCTCCTGGGTCTGGGCGATGTCGTGGCGGCGTCCCGCGGGCGCCAGCTTCACGTCCGTGGCGAGGTCCGCGGCCGCAGCGGTGCGCAGCGCGAACGCGTCGAAGCCGACGCCGGTGCCGACGCGGCCCGCCTTGGTCCGGCCGTAGCCGAGGTAGAGCACGAGCGTGCCGTCGGCCAGCCCGGGCACGCGCTGGATCGGCAGCTCGAGGCTCTTGCCCGCGACCTCGACGCGGACGACGTCCTCGTCCTTCAGGCCCTTCGCGGCGGCGGTCGCCGGGCTCACCAGCAGCGGGTTGTCCCAGGTCACCTTGGTGATCGCGTCGGGCAGCTCGTGAAGCCACGCGTTGTTCGCGTTGCCGCCGGCCTCGAGCTTCGGGCAGGCCTGGAACACGAGCTCCAGCTCGCTCGCACCCGCCGCGGCGGAGGCCGCCGCGAGCTCGCCGAGCGTCCCCGGCTTGAGCTCGAGCTTCACGCCCGGCTGTGCGCTCTCCGGCAGCACGCCGTCGTGGAGCACGCGGTTCCAGCGCTTCTCGAAGTCGGCCTCGCCCAGCAGGCCGCGCCAGGTGGCCTGGACGAGGTCGTAGCCGGGCCGGTCTTCGCCGCTCGCCAGGAGCGCGACCAGCTCGACCGCGCTCTTCGCGCCGTAGAGCGGGAGGATCAGCGGCTGCACCACGCTCAGCGTGCCGCAGCGCGCGCGCGCGTCGCCCCAGGACTCGAGGAAGTGCGCGCTCGGGACGTGCCACGACGCGAGCGCCGCGGTCTCGTCGACGTGGCTGCCGAAGTGGACGAGCTCCTCGGCCTTCGCGGCCGCCGCCTTCCAGTCGAGGTCGGCCGGCGCGTCGTAGGCGGGATTGGCGCCCAGCACGACGAGCGTCGCCACCTTGCCGTCGCGCAGCGCGGCGGTGAGCTCCGCGAAGGCGGCCGGCGACGGCAGCAGCGCGTCCGTCGGCTCGCGATACTCCACGGTCGCGGGCACGTTGCCGAGCGCCGCGTTCAGCGCCACGACCGCGGCGTGCACGGCCGCCGGCTGGCGCGGCCCCGCCACGATCACGGACGTGCCCTTGTTCGCGAGCAGGTCCTCGGCCAGCGCGTGGAGCCAGGCCGCGTCCAGGCCCGGCAGCTCGGGAGCCGCGGCCGCGTCGATCGCGAGGCCGCCCTTCTGCAGCTCGGCCGCGAGCGCCGCCACGAAGCCCGGAATCAGGCGGGCCGGGAGCCGCAGCCTGTGGTCCGCGTTGGCGCCGGTGATCGAGAAGACGGCCTCGACCGCCCACAGCCGGTTCATGGCGTCGCCGGGCGCCGAGACGCGGCGGCCGCCCGCGAAGCCGCGCGTGTGCCGGATCATCTCCGGGTCGGCGTGCAGCAGGTCGGCGTCGATCGCGAGGATCGCCTTCGCCTTGTCGAGGTGGTGGACGGGCAGCAGCGCGCGGCCGGCGGCGCGCGCGACGCCGGCGAGCGCGTTCGCCTCCGACACGGGCGCGTATCCCACGACGCGCGCCTTCGGATAGGCCTTCTGGAGCTCGGCGAGCTGGCGCGCGAGCGTCGGCGAGGCCGAGGGTGTCGCGACGATCGCGAGCGTGTCGCCTCCGTCCGTGGCGTGCCGCTTCGCGCGCTCCTTCCAGGCCAGGGCGAAGTCGTTCCACGACGAGGGCTCGCCGCGCTTCAGCACCTGCTGCGAGCGGTCCGGGTCGTAGAGGTCGAGCACGGCGGCCTGCACGCGGGCGCTCGACGCGCCGAGGCTCGCCGGGTGCAGCTCGTTGCCCTCGAGCTTGGTGGGGCGGCCCTCGTGGCTCTCGACCACCAGGCCGTAGGCGCTCGTCCCGTTCGGCATCGAGGTGGCGTAGTGCCGCGGCACACCGGGCATGACCTGCTCGGGGGGCTCGACGTACGGGACGATGTGCTCCTCGGGGCGCCGGCACGCGACGAGGCCGGCCGCGCCGGCCGACGCGCCGAGCAGCGTCAGCACCGTGCGCCGGCTGACGCCCTCGGGCGCCTCGGACGCGCCCTCCGGGAACTCGCGCTCGCGGAACGCGCGCGACTCGGCGCTCTCTTCGAGCTCGCCGAGGCTGCGCCAGTGCTCGGCGCTCACCGGTGGCACCCCGAGCAGTCGGTCGGCGGATGGACGGGGCGCAACGAGGCGATCTGGCGCGCCCGCGCTTCGGGGTCCCGGGCCGGCTTCCACGTCATGTTCGTGATCTCCGTGAGCGGCCTCAGGTTCGGCGTCGGATTGCGGTGGCAGTCGAGGCACCAGCCCATGGAAAGCGGCTCCACCTGGTGGACCACCTCCATCTCCTCGATGTGCCCGTGGCAGCTCACGCAGCCGACGCCGGCGCCCACGTGGGCGCGGTGGTTGAAGTACGCGTACTCGCCGATCTTGTGCACGCGCAGCCAGCGCATCGGCTTGCCGCTCTTCTGGCTGTCGCGGATCGGAGCGAGCGACTCGGCGTTGCGCGCGACCAGCAGGTGGCAGTTCATGCACACCTGGGTCGGCGGCACGTTGGCGACCGCCGACTTCTCGACGGAGACGTGGCAGTAGCGGCAGTCGATCTGCATCTCGCCCGCGTGGAGCTTGTGGCTGTAGGGAACGGGCTGCACCGGCTGGTAGCCGACGTCCGTGAAACGCGGGGAGCCGTAGTACCAGACGCCCGCGACGACCGCGGGAGGCACCACGAGGGCTGCCAACGCCACGACCAGGGGGAGCCGGTTAGCCGACTGGGGGAAGATCTGCGCCAAAGATGCCTACCCGCGTCCGCCGATCTCGATGAAGTACAGGTTGCCCTCCCCAAATCGCCTGTGGTGGTTGAGCGGCGCCGAGAATACTTCGCCCGGAAAGGGGAATCAAGGCCGCTCAGTCGAGCTTCTGGTGGCCCAGCACGAGCGGAGCATCCTCCCCGAAATACTTGACCAGCAGGCGGCTCCAGCCCGGGTGTTTCCTGAACTCGGCGAGGTAGGCGTCGAGCGATCGCCGCAGCTCGGCGTCCGCTTTTCGCACGCCCCAGGCGCTGCTCAGGGCCCCGCCGAGGCTGAGGCCGAGCTGCAGCTCCGGGATGCGGCGCCGCTGCTGCAGGTAGTCGACCACGTCGACGATCGCCGCGCCCGCTCGCCCGGTCTTGAGGGCCGCCAGCGCCTCCGGCACGTCGGCCACCTTCACGAGCGCGCTCGCGGGCACGCCGGCGCGATCGGCCGCCACCGCCCAGGTGGACTCGGGGACCACGGCGACGCGGGTCGCCAGCAGAGCCGCCGCGGTCGCGACCGGGGCCGCGGGCTTCAGGTTCACGACCACGCTGCGGGCCGGCAGCAGCTCCTCCGTGAACGCGATCGTGCGCCGGCGCTCGGGCGTGTCGTTGATCCCGGCGAGCAGGTCGCCGCGCCCCGCCAGCAGCATCGGGATCGCCTCTTCCCAGCGCGCGACCGGGACGACCTCGAAGCGCAGCCCGTGCAGCCGCGCGTAGCCCTCGAGCACCTCGCGCTCGAAGCCGGGCGGCCCCTCCCCCGCCACCCTGAACCAGTTCTCGTCCTGCGCCGCCAGCACGCGCAGGGCGCCGCGCGCCTTCACCTCGGCGAGATCGCCCGCGAGGCTCGCGCCGGCCGCGGCGAGCGCGAGCGGGACCGCGATGCCGAGAAGAGCGCGTCGCCCCGGGCGCATCCGCGACATGTTAGCCCGGCCTGCGTCGTGGTAGGCTGACGCCCAAAGCCCCCAAAAGGAGGAAGCTCTTGGAAATCCTGAGCGCCCTTTCCCGCTGGATCCACGTGCTCGCCGGCATCGTCTGGATCGGAATGCTGTACTTCTTCAACTTCGTCAACGGACCGTTCCAGGGGACGCAGGACGGCGAAACCAAGAAGAAGGTGAACCCCGAGCTGCTGCCGCGCGCGCTCTGGTGGTTCCGCTGGGGCGCGGCCTGGACCTGGCTCACCGGCGTGATCCTGCTGCATGCTCGTGTTCTACCACGGCGGCATCACCGTTCGACTCCGGACGCGCGGCTGGGGCCCGCTCGCGGCCGCGATGGTGATCGCGGTCACCTTCCTCGCGCCGTTCGTCTACGACGCGCTGCACAAGAGCCCGCTCGGGAAGGACCCGAAGACGTTCGGCGGCATCGCGTTCGTGCTGGTCGCGGTCGTCGCGTTCCTGATGGCGCGCTGGGCCGGCTTCTCCTACCGCAGCTACAACATCCACCTGGCGGTGATGTTCGGCACGATCATGGCCTGGAACGTCTGGTTCAGGATCTGGCCGGCGCAGCAGAAGATCCTCCGCGCGGTGAAGGACGGCACGGCTCCCGACGCGGCGCTCGTCGCCCTCGCGGGCGCCCGCTCACGGCACAACACCTACATGTCCGTGCCGCTCGTCTGGGGCATGCTCAACTCGCACACGACGTACTTCGCCGGCGGCAACCTCGGGATCCCCGACGTCGTACGCCTTCGTCCTCTTCCTGCTGGTGGTGCTGCTCGGCTGGCACGTCGTCTGGCACCTCTACAAGCGGGCCGGGAAGGTGAAGGGCTTCTAAGCTGTCTCGTCTTCCGCCCGTTGGCTATTTCGCCGGAGGCGCGGGGCATCGGCACGGACGCGTGGTCGACCACGTACTGCCACTTTCCGCCGATCTTCTTGACGACGACGGTCGCGCGCCCCTTCATCGGGATCGGGTCCCCGCCGGCCTTCGGCACGACCGTCAAGGTCCAGTAGCCCCAGCCGAGCGACGTGTCTCCCGTCGTCTCGTACGTCCCCGTGCTCGTCGCGTCCTTGACCGTGAACGTCGCGAGGAAGTCGGTCCACGATTTGCGAATGGCTTCCTTGCCCTTGAAGTCCCCGTCCGGGAAGTAGGCCACGGCCTCCGGCGCGTAGAGCGCCATCGTGGCCTCGAGGTCGTTGGCTTTCATCGCCTTGACCCAGGCCTGATCGACGAGCTGCGCGCCGTGCTCGGCCGCCGCCAGCGGTGTGGCGAGGGCGAGCAGGCTCAGCCCGAGCGCCCTGCGAATGACGTTCATCGGCTCCTCCAGTTTTCCATGATCGTGGGGCAGCATCGGCTACTTCATCTGCGGGAAGCCGAGGTTCACGCCGCGGTGGTGCGGGTCGGGCCAGCGGCTGGTGACGACCTTGCCGCGCGTGTAGAAGTGGATGCCCTCGCGGCCGTGGACGTGTGAGTCGCCGAAGAGCGAGCTCTTCCAGCCGCCGAACGAGTAGTAGGCCATCGGCACCGGGATCGGCACGTTGACGCCGACCATGCCGACCTGGACCTCGTTCTGGAAGCGGCGCGCGGCGCCGCCGTCGTTCGTGAAGATGGCGACGCCGTTGGCGTAGCGGTTCGCGTTCACGAGCCCGATCGCCTCGTCGTAGCCGTCGGCGCGCACGACGCTCAGCACCGGCCCGAAGATCTCGTCCGTGTAGATCGACATCTCGGGCTTGACCGCGTCGAACAGGCACGGCCCCAGGAAGAAGCCCTGCTCGTGGCCGGGGATCTTCGCCTTGCGCCCGTCCTCGAGCAGCGTGGCGCCCTCGCGCTCGCCCTTCTCGACGTACGAGACCACGCGCGCGTGGTGGTCCTTGGTGACGAGCGGGCCCATCTCGCGCCCCGGGCTCGTTGCCGGGCGCGACCTTGAGCTTGTCGATGCGCTCGCGGATCTTCGGCAGCAGGCGGTCGGCGACGTCGCCGACGGTGACGAGCACCGAGATCGCCATGCAGCGCTCCCCCGCCGAGCCGTAGGCCGCGCTCACCGCCGAGTCGGCCGCGAGCTCGAGGTCGGCGTCGGGCAGCACCACCATGTGGTTCTTGGCGCCGCCGAGCGCCTGCACGCGCTTGCCGTTCTTCGTGCCGGTCTCGTAGATGTACTTCGCGATCGGCGTCGAGCCGACGAAGCTCACCGCGGCGATCCCGGGGTGGCTCAGGATCGCGTCGACCGCGACCTTGTCGCCGTGGACGACGTTGAAGACGCCCGCCGGCAGGCCGGCGTCGGCCAGCAGCTGCGCCGAGAAGTTGGCGGCCGACGGGTCCTTCTCGGAGGGCTTGAGGATGAAGGTGTTCCCGCAGGCGATCGCGATCGGGTACATCCACATCGGCACCATCGCCGGGAAGTTGAAGGGCGTGATGCCGGCGACGACGCCGAGCGGCTGGCGGATCGAGTAGCTGTCGACGTCGGTCGAGACGTTCTCGGAGAACTCGCCCTTCAGGAGCTGCGGCACGCCGCAGGCGAACTCGACCACCTCGAGCCCGCGGTTGACCTCGCCGAGCGCGTCGGCAGCGACCTTGCCGTGCTCGCGGGTCAGGATCTCGGCCATCTCCTTCTTGTGCTTCTCGACCAGCTGGCGGAACGCGAACAGGACGCGCGTGCGCGTGGCGAGCGAGGCCTCGCGCCAGGACTCGGCGGCCTTCGTGGCCGCCGCCACGGCGGCGTCGACCACCTCGGAGGTGGCGAACGCCACCTGCGCCTGCTGCGCGCCGGTCGCGGGGTTCATGACGGCGCCCCAGCGCTCGACCGGCCCGTCCCAGCTCTTGCCGCCGATCCAGTGCCGGATCTCGCCGAGCGCCGTCCCCGCCGCGTTCTTCGCTTCGACCGTGCTAGCCATTGCTACCTCGGTGCCTCCAACCGTCCCCAGCGTCGCCGTCCCGATACCAGACGGGGCGACGCGCCAATTCAAGACCTGACCCCTCAGTCCTTCACGGCGCGGTCCGTGATCTCGAGCGCCTTGTCGATCACCGACAGGCCTTCGTCGAGCTGCGCCTCCGTGATCGTGAGCGGCGGGTTCGTGAAGAACGTGTGCCAGCGCACGAAGGTGTAGAGGCCGTTCTCGCGGAAGAAGCGGCCGAGCGCCGCCATCTCGTCCGACGTGCCGCCGTAGGGCGCCATCGGCTCGAAGCTCTTGCGGCTGCGCACCAGCTCGACCATGCCGAAGAGCCCGATCGAGCGCGTCGCCCCGACCGACGGGTGCTTCTTCTCGAGCCCGACGAGCCGCTCCCGCAGGACCTTGCCCATCCGCTCGGCGTTCGCGAGCAGGCCCTCCTCCTCGTAGACGCGGATCGTCGCGAGCGCCGTCGCGCAGGCGAGCGGATGGCTGTTGTAGGTGAGCCCGCCCGGGAACGCTCGCTCCTGGAACGCCTTGACGAGCTGCGGCCTGAGGCCCACGGCCCCGAGCGGCACGTAGGCGGACGTGATGCCCTTCGCCATCGTGATGATGTCCGGGACGACCTTCCAGTGGTCGACCGCGAACCACTTGCCGGTGCGTCCGAAGCCCGACATCACCTCGTCGGCGATCAGCAGGATCCCGTGCCTGTCGCAGATCTCGCGCACGCCCTGCAGGTAGCCGTCGGGCGGGATCAGCAGGCCGTTCGTGCCGACCACGGTCTCCATCAGGAAGGCCGCGATGTTCTGGGCGCCCTCGTAGCGGATCACGTCCTCGAGCTCGCGCAGGCACGCCTCGACCGGCTCCGGCTCCTTGCGCGCCCACTTGTGGAACTCGGGCGCGCGCACGATGCCCGGCAGCCCCGGCTCGGCCGCCCAGCGCCGCGGGTCGCCGGTGAGCGAGATCGCACCCGCCGTGCCGCCGTGGTACGAGCGGTAGCGCGCCAGCACCTTGTGGCGTCCGGTCGCGACGCGCGCGACGCGGATCGCGTTCTCGTTCGCTTCGGCGCCGCCGTTCGTGAAGAAGAAGGTCGAGATGTCGCCGGGCGCGATCTCCGCCAGCTTGGCGCCGAGCCGCGCGCGCGGCTCGGTGGCCAGGAACGGGTTGGCGTACGCGAGCACCGCGGCCTGGTCCTGGATCGCCTTGACCACCTTCGGGTGCGAGTGGCCGACGTTCGAGCACATCAGCTGGCTGTTGAAGTCGAGGTAGCGCTTGCCCTCGGGCGAGTAGAAGTAGACGCCCTCGGCGCGCGCCACCGGGATCGGGTCGGCCTTCGACTGCGGCGACCACTCGAAGATCGTGTGGCGCTTGCAGAGCGCGACGATCTCCTCGCCGGTGAGGGTGGGGACGGCGAGTGCTGTCGTCATCGTGGCACCTCGAAGCGAAGGGCTAGCTCTCGGGCGAGGGCGAAGGGCTGAGAACGGGCCGCCGCTGCATCAGCATGACATGGACGACGAACGCCACGCCGAAGCCCGCGAACCAGGCGTAGTCGTAGAGCGGCCGCAGCGCGGGCACCACGAGACCGATCCAGGCCGCGGCGCAGCCGGCGGCGGTCGCGACGAGCGCCGGCGCGTTCCAGCCGCCGTAGACGCCGCTCTCGAGGTAGAGGTCCTCGAGCTCGAGCTTCTTGCGCCGCACCAGCCAGTAGTCGGCGATCAGCACGCCGGCGATCGAGCCGAGCCCGCCCGAGTAGCCGAGCAGCCACGTGAAGATGTAGCCCGAGGGGTCGGCGAGCAGCTTCCAGGGCTGCATCAGGATGCCGACGATGCCGGTGATGAGCCCGCCGGTCTTGAAGTTGATGAGCCGCGGGAAGGCGTTGGCGAAGTCGTTGGCGGGCGAGACCACGTTGGCGGCGATGTTCACGGAGAGCGTCGCGACGACCGCGGTGAACATCGAGATCGCCACCACCACGGGCGTCTCGAAGCGGCGCGACGAGCTTCACCGGGTCCCAGATCGCCTCGCCGTAGATGATCACGGTGGCGCTCGTGATCAGGACGCCCATCGCCGAGAAGACGAACATCGTGGTCGGCAGCGCCACCACCTGGCCCAGCACCTGCTCGCGCTGGCCGCGGCCGAAGCGCGTGAAGTCGGGCATGTTGAGCGACAGCGTCGCCCAGAAGCCGATCATCGCGGTGAGCGACGGCACGAACACCGGCAGGAACTCGCGCGAGCGTCTGGAAGCGGCCCGGCTGCCGCAGCAGCGGGCCGAGGCCGTCCGCCTCGCCGCAGCGCCCAGGCACGAGCAGCGCCGTCATCACGAGCACGAACGGCGCCGCCCAGTTCTCGACGAGACGCAGCAGGTTCATGCCGCGGTAGATGATCGCGATGTTCAGGCCCCAGAACAGCAGGAACGAGAGCCACTCGGTGGTCGTGTGGCCGCCGAAGCCGGCGCCCAGCAGCGTCGGCCAGCCGGGCACCAGGCTCGTGAAGAACGTGTGGAGCGCCTCGCCGCCGATCCAGGCCTGGATCCCGAACCAGCCGCACGCCACGAGCGCGCGCATCAGCGCGGGCACGTTCGAGCCGAGCGTGCCGTAGGCCGCGCGCGCGAAGACCGGGAACGGGATCCCGTACTTCGTGCCGGGGTGCGAGTTGAGCAGGATCGGCACGAGCACGATCGTGTTGCCGAGCAGGATCGTGACGAGCGCCTGCCACCAGTTCATGCCCGCGCTCATCAGGCCCGAGGCCAGCATGTAGGTCGGGATGCAGTGCGCCATGCTGATCCAGAGCGCGGCGTAGTTGTAGGTGGTCCAGTCGCGGCGCGCGAGCGGCACGGGCGCGAGGTCGTGGTTGTAGAGCGGGCTCGCCGCGATGCGCTCGGTGCGCGTGAGCTCGACGCGGCCGTCCGGGTAGTGGCTTCTCGTTCGCGCTCATCGGCTCACGGCACGAGCGGGCGGCCGGGCTGGCGCTTCACGAACTGGCCGCGGCCCGCCTTTCCCTTCCACTGCCCGTGGTCGACGATCACCTCGCCGCGCGAGAGCACCATCGCGGGAGCGCCCTTCAGCTTGCGGCCCTCGTAGGGGTTGTAGTCGACGCGCATGTGGTGGGTCTCGACCGAGAGCGTGACTTCCTTGTCGGGGTCCCACAGCACCATGTCGCCGTCCGAGCCCACCGCGATCGTGCCCTTCTTCGGCCAGAGCCCGAACATCTTGGCCGGGCTCGTCGACATCAGCTCGACGAAGCGGTGCGCGTCGATGCGTCCGGCGCGGACGCCTTCCCAGACCAGCATCAGCCGCGTCTCGATCCCGGGCGCGCCGTTCGGGATCTTCGAGAAGTCGTCCTTGCCGAGCGGCTTCTGGCCCTCCTCGTTCATGCAGAACGGGCAGTGGTCGGTCGAGATCACCTGGAGGTCGTTCTTCTGCAGCCCCTTCCAGAGCGCGTCCTGGTTCCACTTCTCGCGCAGCGGCGGCGACATCACGTACTTGGCGCCCTCGAAGCCGGGCCTCTCGTAGTCGTCGTACGAGAGGAACAGGTACTGCGGGCAGGTCTCGGCGTAGGCCGGCAGCCCCATGTCGCGCGCCTGCTTCACCTTCTCGAGCGCGTCCGAGCAGGAGAGGTGCACGATGTAGATCGGCACGCCCGCCATCTCGGCGAGCGCGATCGCGCGGCCGGTGGCCTCGCCCTCGGCGCGCGTCGGGCGCGTGAGCGCGTGGTACTTGGGGGCCTTCTCGCCGCGGCGGAGCGCCTCCTTCACGAGCGTGTCGATCACACCGCCGTTCTCGGCGTGCATGCAGACGAGGCCGCCGTTGTCCTTCGTGCGCAGCAGCGCCTTGAAGATCGTGGCGTCGTCGACCATGAAGACGCCCGGGTACGCCATGAACAGCTTGAACGACGTGATGCCGTCGTGGCGCGTCATCTTGTCCATGTCGTGCGCGGCCTGGTCGCTCAGCTCGCGCACGATCATGTGGAACGCGTAGTCGATCGCGGCCTTGCCCTCGGCCTTCTTCATCCAGCCGTCGAAGGCGGGATAGAGGCCCTGGCCGAAGTCCTGGATCGCGAAGTCGATGAGCGTCGTGGTCCCGCCGTGGGCAGCGGCGATCGTGCCGGTCTCGAAGTCGTCGGCCGAGGTCGTGCCGCCGAACGGCATGTCGAGGTGGGTGTGGACGTCGATCCCGCCGGGCATCACGAGCTTGCCCGAGGCGTCGATCACGGTGTCGGCCGGCATGGTGAGGCCCTGGCCGATCAGCGTGACGACGCCCTTGTCGATGTAGATGTCCGCCTGGTAGCGGTCGGAGGCCGTGACGATCGTGCCGTTCCTGACGAGCGTCGTGCTCAGGGCTTCACCCCTTCCTTCGCCGGCTCCGCGTAGCCTTCCTGGGTCTCGTAGCCGCCCTGGTAGTCGGACGACTCCGGGCGCTTGATCTGGGAGTGGGGCACGACGCGCTCGCGGCGCAGGCCGAGGATGTCGGAGAAGCCGCGCCAGCCCTTGTCGGCGTTCTTCTCGAAGAACGCCTCGGCGTCCTTGAGCAGCCGCTGGATCACGCCGGGGCCGACCGCGCGGTCGAGCATCGCCGCGGTGCAGACCTGGACGGTCCCGCAGCCGAGCAGGAAGTAGTTGAGGGCGTGACGGAAGTCGGAGATGCCGCCGATGCCGGAGAAGCTCTTCTCCGGGAAGGCGCGCGTCATCTCCGACATCTTGGCGAGCGACAGCGGCAGGATCGCCGGGCCCGCCGAGGCCGCCGCTCGACACCAGGCCCTCGACGTTCATCTCGAACTCGAGCGTCTCCTGGTCGATGAGCGGCAGCGACGGGAAGGTGTTCGACGAGACGACCGCGTCGGCCCCGCCGCGGAAGACGGCGCCGGCTTCCATCGCGATGTCGCTCGTCGCGGGCGTGAGCTTGGCCCACACCGGCACCCGCGCGACCTCCTTCACCACCTGGGTGACGAAGGAGCACAGCTGCTGGTCCTTGCCGATGTTCGAGCCCATGTCCTCGCGGTCCATGTGCGGGCAGGACAGGTTGAGCTCGAGGCCGTCGGCGCCCGCGTCCTGGCAGGCGCGCGCGAGAGTGCGCCAGTGGTCGAGCTCCTTGTCGCTGCCGGAGCCGGCCATGATCGACGCGATCAGCACGTGGTCCGGGTAGGCCTTCTTGATCCGCTCGAGGCGCGGGATCCACCAGTCGAGCGTCTTGTCGGAGATGAGCTCCCAGTTCCACGAGGAGTGCAGCACGCCCTCGCGTCCCCGGTTCATCGACAGGATGCCGGTCTCGGGCTGCGTGCGCGTGAACTTGGTCTTGGGGCCCTTGACGTTGACGACCGGGTGCATGCCGATCGTCTTGGTGACGACGCCGCCCCAGCCCGCCTCGAACGCCCGCAGGATGTTGCTCTCGGACTCGGTCGGCGGGGCCGAGGACAACAGGAACGGATTGGCGAAGCGGAGCCCCGTGAAGGTCACCGCGAGTGAAGCGCCCATCTGTCCCTCCTCGTCGTGTTGCAGGGAGAGGGTGAGGATAGCAGAACCGCTATAGACTGCGCTCCAGCTTGCCCCTGGCGCCCAGCCACACGCTCGCCCCCGTCCACGTGCGGTGCGGCCGGGTCTTGCTCGCACCGGCGCTCGCCCTCCTGGCGGGCTGCGCCACCGGGCTGCGCCCGCCGGGCGTCACCATGGGAATCGACCTCGACGGAGACACGCGCGTCGACCGCATCGAGACGATCGAGCGGGGCCGAGTCACGCGCGTGGCCTGGGCGCCCGCCCCCGGCTCGCGGCCGGCCCGGACGGTGGTGATCGCGATCGACGCCGTCCCCTATGCGGCCTTCGCGCGCTTGCGGCAAGAGGGCCTGTTCCGAGAGTTCTTCCCTCCTGCGAGGATGGTGGCGCCCTTCCCCTCGCTCACCAACGTGGGCTACACCGCGATCCTGAAGACGCCGCCGGTCCTGGGCTACGAGGACAAGTACTACGACCCGGTGGCGAACCGCGTCGGGGGCGGAGTGGGAGACCGACTCGGGAACCGTTACAAGCGAGTGGCCCCCTTCCACGAGGTCTTCCACTGGGAGCCCCCGCATCTCTGGGGAGTGACGATCTACTACTTCCCGATGACGGTCTCGCGGGCCGAGCTCCGCAAGATCGAGCAGATCCTGCACTCGAGCGAGGACGACGAGCTCGTCCTCTACTTCGGCGGGACGGACGCCCTCGGCCACGTGCGGGGAAGAAAGGGCCTCGAGGAGTGCCTGCGCCTCGTGGACCAGGTGCTCAGGGGCTTCCTCGCAGCGGGAGGCGCCGAGCGGCGGGTGGTGCTGTTCTCGGACCACGGGACGACCGCGGTTCGGAGCCGGCAGATCGACCTCGAGTCGGTCCTCGAGAAGAGCGGCTACCGGCTCAAGTCGCGCCTCGAGCACGCCGGCGACGTCGTCGCTCCCGCCTACGGCCTCGTGGGCGCCATCCCCCTCTACACACGCTGCGGCGAGGAGGCTGCGGTGGCTCGTGCGGTCGCGGGCGCGCCGGGAGTCGACTTCGCCGCCTGGCGCGAGGGGGACCGGGTGAGCGCGGTTTCCGGGGACGGCCGGCCCGACCCCCTCGACCGCCCGGAGGACCAGTACCCCGACCTGCGGGCGCGGGTCGAGCAGGGCCTGCGGTCCTATGTCGTGCACCCGGCGAGTGTGATCGTCAGCCTGGCGGACGGCTGGCACTACGGCAGCGGGCTCTTCGACGCGCTCGCGAAAATGAAGGGCACGCATGGAAGCGCGACCGAAGGCGCGAGCGTCGGCTTCGTGGCTTCCAACGTCGATCGCCTGCCCGAGACGCTGCGCGCCGACGAGGTCTACCCCTACCTGGGGCTCTCCCGCACGCCCGACCCGCCGCGTCCATTCGTCGATCCCTGCTCGGGTGAGGGCCGCCGCCCCTGAGCGGCGCGTGGCTAGGGCGCGACGAGCGGGCCGTAGGCGTCGGGACGGCGGTCGCGGAAGAACTGCCAGATCGCCGCGCACCTCCTCGATCATGTCGAGGTTGAGGTCCGCGACGACGACCGCATCCTTGTCGCGGGGCGCCTGGGCCACGATCTTGCCGCGCGGGTCGCAGAAGTAGCTCTTGCCGTAGAACTCCCCCATCTTCCAGGGCGGCTCGATGCCGACGCGGTTGATGGCGCCCACGAAGTAGCCGTTCGCGACCGCGTGCGCCGGCTGCTCGAGCTCCCAGAGGTACTCGGAGAGCCCGGCGACCGTTGCCGACGGGTTGAAGACGATCTCGGCGCCGGCGAGGCCGAGCGCGCGCGCGCCTTCCGGGAAGTGGCGGTCGTAGCAGATGTAGACGCCGACCTTCGCGAAGGCGGTCTCGAACACGGGATAGCCGAGGTTGCCGGGGCGGAAGTAGAACTTCTCCCAGAAGCCCGGCTTGCAGTGCGGGATGTGGGTCTTTCGATACTTGCCGAGGTAGCGCCCGTCGGCGTCGATCACGGCCGCGGTGTTGTAGTAGACCCCGGGCTGATCCTCCTCGTAGATCGGGACGACGATCACCATCTTGTGCTTCTTCGCGAGCTTGCGCATCAGCGTGACGGTGGGCCCGTCGGGCACGCGCTCGGTCAGGTGGTACCAGCGCGTCTCCTGCTCGGCGCAGAAGTAGGGGCCGTAGAAGATCTCCTGCAGGCACAGCAGCTGGACCTTCTTCTTGGCCGCCTCGGCGATCAGCTTGACGTGCTTGTCGACCATCGCCTTCTTGATCTTCGGCAGGCCGGCCTCGGGGCCGAGCACGTTCTTGGCCTGGATCAGGCCGCCTCGGACGATGCGGGGCATGGGGGGCTCCTTCGCGTCGGGAACGGGAGGGACGGATTGTAGCAAGGCTTGACAGGCGGCCGAGCGCCTGACGATCATGCCGGAGAGAACCGAGGAGGTCCTCCATGGTGAAGCGATCGCATCGGCTGGTCCTGCCGCTCGCACTCGCGCTCGGCCTGGGCGCGAGCCTGCCCGCCTCGGCGGAGCGCATCGCTTCGAAGCCGGACGCACCGCGCAGCGAGCCGCGCCGCGGACCTCGACCGCGTCTCGGACGCGGTCGGGCGCGACGAGGTTCGCCAGGCGCTGGCGGCACTCGGGCTCCAGCCCTCGGAGGTGGACGCGCGGCTCGCGCAGCTCTCCGACGAGGACCTGCGCCGGCTCGCGGGGAACCTCGACCAGGTCCAGGCGGCAGGCGCCGTGCCGCAGTACATCTGGATCCTGCTCGGCATCTTCCTCGCGGTCTCGATCATCCTCATGATCGTCTGACACGTGGGCCGCTCCCGCCGGGCAGCCCTCCTGGTCCTGGCGCTGCCGGCGGCCTCGGCCTGCGTCTCTCTCGCGCCGCGATCGCGGACGCCGAGCGCGCAGGCGAGCGTCGTTCCGGGGATCCCGCTCGCGACCTTTGCGGAGGACCGCTGCGGAGCCGGCAGCCTGGCGCTCGTGCTGGGCGCGCGCGGCGAGTCCCACCCGGTGCAGGAGCTGGAGGCCGCGCTGCCCGAGCTGCCGGGGCGCGGCGTGCTGTCGGTCGACATGCTGCTCGCGGCGCGAGCGCGCGGCTTCGACGCGGCGCTGCTCACGGGTACGCCGGCCGGGCTGCAGCGGGAGCTCGCCGCGGGGCGGCCGGCGATCCTGATGCTGCGGCTGCTGGACGCGCCCGGCGCGCGGCGCGACATCTACCACTACGTGGTGGCGGACGGGCTCGATCCTTCGCGCGGGCTGTTCCGGCTGCAGTACGGCGACGGCAAGGCCCGCTGGGCGCGGCTCGCGAGCATCGAAGACGGCTGGAAGGCGACCGGACACGCGCTGCTCGTCGTTCGCACCCGCGAGGAAACCGATGCCGTGCTCGGCCGAGCCATGGCGCTCGAAAGCGAGCGTCGCCTCGAGGAAGCGGAGGCCCTCTACCGCGAGGTGCTCGAGCTGCGGCCGGAGTCCGTGCGCGTCTTGGTCGACCTCGGCAACGTCCTCGCCGACCGAAGCCGAGGGGCCGAGGCGGAAGCGGCCTATAGACGCGCGCTGGCGCTCGATCCCGACGACCCGACGCTCTCAACAACCTGGCGTGGTTGCTCGACGAGGCGGGGGCGCGGCCGGATGAGGCCGAGGCGCTCGCCGCGCGCGCGGCGGCACGGCCCGGGCCGGACCGCTACCGCGCGCAGGACACGCTGGGCCGCATCCAGCTCCGGCGCGGGCGCTGCCAGGACGCCGAGCGGGCCTTTCGCGAGGCGCTCGCGACGGAGTCGCTCCCGGACGGCGCGCGAGCCCGCCTGCAGCAGGGCCTCGCAAGCGCGACCGCGTGCGAGGGGCGCTGACCGCCTAGGCCGGAGGGGCCGCGTCCGCCTCGGGAGCAGCGACCGGGTCGGCCTGCGGCAGCGTGAAGCAGAACGTGGACCCGTGCCCGGGGCCGTCGGACTCCACCCAGATCCGCCCGCCGTGGAGCTCCACGATGCGCTTCACGAGCGCGAGCCCGATCCCGGTCCCGTCGTCCTGCGGGTCGAGCCGGTCGAACAGGCCGAACACCTTCTCGTGATAGCGGGGCTCGATGCCGCGGCCGTTGTCGCGCACGAAGAAGACCGGCGTGCCGTTGCCCGCGCGCGCGCCGACCTCGACGCGCGGGTGCGCTTGATCCCCCATGAACTTGGCCGCGTTGTCGAGCAGGTTCTGGAGCACCTCGACGAGCCGCTGCCGGTCGCCGCGCACGAGGGGCAGCCCCGGAGCGACGTCGAGCACGACGCCGCGCTCGCGCAGGCGCCCCGTCACGAGTGCGCTCGCCTCGCGCACGAGCTCGGCGAACGCCACCGTCTGCGGCTCGCGCGTGAGCTTGCCCACGCGCGACAGCCCGAGCAGCTCCTTCAGCAGCCGGTCCATGCGCGAGGCCGCGCTGCGGATCCGCTCCATGTCGCTGCGCAGCTGCTCGGTCCGCCCGCGGACCGCGGCGTCCTCGACGGCGCCCAGGAACCCCATCACCGTGACGAGAGGGCTGCGCAGGTCGTGGGAGACGGCGTAGGTGAAGCGCTCGAGCTCGTCGTTGCGCTTCTCGAGCTCGCCGACCGCTCCCTCGAGCAGCGTGCGCGCCCGCTCCGTGGCCTGGCGCGCGCGACGCAGCGACCACGCGAGCCAGAGCGTGAGCGCGAGCGCGCCCGCGAGGCCGCCGATCACCCACAGCAGGTCGCGGTTGCGCGCCTGCGCCTCGAGCAGGTCGTAGGTGGCTCGCGTGTCGTTCAGGCCGAAGAAGGAGTGCCGGGCGAACACCACCGCCAGCGTGCCGTCCCTGGCCATGTCCCCGATCTCCAGCCGGATCCGGTCCGCCGCGCGGGCCGCCGCGAACGACGCGCCGACGCCGAGCCGGTGGCTGCCTGGCAGCAGCGGGGCCTGCAGCGGGACGCTCGCGCACTCCGGCGGCCGGTCGCGCAGCACGGCGAGCGCCAGGCGCGACTCGAGGAAGGCGGCGGTCACCTCGCCCGCGCACACGTGCCCGAGCGCGTCGCGGCCTTCGGGATAGACGACCACCCGCGCGTTCGGGTAGAGCTCGCCGAGCAGCCTCGCGTGCACGCCGACGGCCGTGATGCCCACGGCGTCGGCGAACCCGCGATCGGGGAGCGGCCGTCCCGCGCGCATCACGAGCACGTGCTGGCTCTCCAGCCAGGGCGCGCTGATGTAGAGCTTGCCTCGGCGCTCGGGCAACTCGGTGATCAGCGGCCACAGGTCGACGCGGCCGTCTGCGAGCACCTCGTCAGGGCCGGCCGGGATCTCCTGCCACTCGAGCACGAGCCCGGCACGGCGCGCGGCCTCGGCCACGGTCTCGACCGACAGGCCGCTCGGAAGGCCGGTCGTGGGCTGGTGCACCTGGTAGGGCGGGTTGTGCTGGAAGCCGATCCGCAACGGCCGATTCGGGATTGGCGGCTGCCGAGCCGAGGCCCACCACCCCCAGCCGAGTGCCGCCACGGCGGCCGCCGTGGCGACAGCGGCCAGGCGGAAGCGCATGAGGGTGTGTAACATCGCTGTCGCTCGGCGCCCGGGCTTTGGGCCCTGCGCCGCACGCTAGCATACTGGTTTGCGCCCGAGCCGTGTGCGAAGGATCGGAACCCCGGTGCGGGCTCGCGCGTTTCGGGGAGTACAGGGGAGCGGGGGTATCACATGAGGCGACTTGCGGCCCATCTCGCGATGGGCCTTTCGCTCGCGCTATCGGCCGCTGCGCAGGACCCTCCTGCTCCGGCCACGCCGACCACTCCATCGCCCGCTCCGGTGTCGGACACGCCCGCTGCCGACGCGCCGGTCGTCCTGGATCCCAAGGCCCCCGCCAAGACCGAGATCAACCTGGACCGCAGCACCCAGATCGGGGCCGGGATCAGCTTCTCGGGACCGATCGGCGCCGGGGCCAGCCTCCGGCTGCTGCACGGGCTCGGCGCCGACGTGAAGGACGACGGGACGCGGGTCAAGGCGGTCTGCGCCGTCCCCATGCCTCACTGCGCGCAGGGCTTCCTGCTCCAGGCCGACGCCGGCTCGGGCGGCGGCAAGCTGAGTCTCGGCGTCGGCGTGCGTGCCCACGTCCAGGACGAGGGCTTCCGGGGGACGGCCGGCGTCGCGCTGCGGCTGGCGGTCGCCCGCACCTGGGGCAACCCGATCGGTACCGATCCCGGCCTGACGTACGTCGGGCCCGAGCTCGACCTCTCGGTGATCCGGATCGGCCTGACGCTCGGCGTCCTCTTCCGGGTCTCGGGCGACCACGGCTCGAGCGCGCTCTTCAGCTGGGGACTGGGCTTCGGGCTCTGAGGCGGCCCGGGCCCCGTTTGCCTCTACTGCGCCGTCCAGCCCCCGTCCACGTAGAGCGCCGAGCCCGTCACGAACGACGCGGCGTCGGAGGCGAGGAACACCGCCGCCCCCGTGATCTCGTGCAGCTCCCCCCAGCGGCCGAGCGGGATCTTCTCGACGAACGCCTGGTACTTCGCGGGGTCGTCGCGCAGCGGGATGTTCATGTCGGTGCCGAACGGGCCGGGGCAGATCGCGTTCACGGTGATCCCGTGCTTCGCCCACTCGAGCGCGAGCACGCGCGTGAGGCCCAGCACCCCGGCCTTCGACGAGCAGTAGGGCGCGCGCCCGGCCAGCGAGACCGACGACAGGATCGAGCCGAGGTTGATGACGCGGCCCCAGCCGCGCCCGCGCATCCCGGCGCCAACCGCGCGCATGCAGAGGTACGGGGCCTTCAGGTTGGTGTCGATCACGGCGTCCCAGTCGCTCTCGCTGAGCTCGTCGATCGCGCCGCGGATGTTCACGCCCGCGTTGTTGACCAGGATGTCGATCGGCCCGAGCCCGCTCTCGACCTCGCGCACCAGGCGCTCGACCTCCGCCGCGACGGAGACGTCGGCGGAGCAGGCGAGCGCGCGGCGGCCCGTGGCGGCGGCGATCTCGGTGGCCGCCTGCCGGCAGCTGTCGAGCGAGCGGCCGGCGAGCGCCACGTCGGCCCCCGCTTCGGCGAGCGCCTGGGCGATCTCGCGGCCGAGCCCGCGGCCGCCGCCCGTCACCAGCGCCCGGCGCCCGTCGAGGCGAAACCGGTCGAGCACCTTCATGGTCGGCTCCCTTCGTGAAGCGAGCAGGATCGCGCGCGGCTAGAGCTTCAGCGACTCGCGTGCGTACGCGGTCGAGCGCCGCACGTTCTCGTCCTCGCGCTCCTGCATCTTCTCGAGGCCGAGCGTCGAGACCCGCGGCAGCGGCTCGGCGCTGGCCTTCGAGAGCAGGCCCTTCTCGAACGCCTCGAGACGCGCGGCGTCGCGGCCGCCGAAGCTCGCCCAGTACCTGTCGTCCTTGTACGGGACCTTGAGCGGGTCGCGCGTGATCATCTCGAGGCACATCGGCAGCTTCGGCTTCGCCTGCCGCAGCACGTCGATCATCTTCGCGAGCGGGCAGATGCCCGTGCCGAGCGGCACCTCCGACAGCTCGAAGCCCTGCTCGTACGGGCGCAGCGCCATGTCCTTCAGGTGCGTCGTGATCGCGTACGGCGCCAGCCGCGTCACGGTGTCGAGCGGGTCTTCGAGCAGCGAGACGTTGTTGCCGAAGTCGACGCACGCGCCGAGCCAGGGGCTGCCCACCGAGCGGATCAGCTCGACGAGCTCCTCGGCGCGCCAGTCCTTGTGGTTCTCGATTCCCAGCTCCAGCTTGTGCTGCTCGATCGCGCGCACAGCACCCGGCACCACCTTGCGCCAGTGGTCGGCGAAGGCGCGCCAGGCCTCGAGGGTCGCGAAGTCCTCGTAGCGGCGGCCGTGGAGCAGAGCGATCCGCAGGCGCGCGGCGCCGAGCGCCCGCGCGACCCGGGCCACGTCCGCGAAGTAGGCCTCGTCCTCGAAGACCTTGCCGGGCGCCGCCAGCTCGACGAAGAGCCCGGCGTCGCCGAGCTTGCGCTTGATCCCGTCGAGGTAGTCGGGCTTCGTGGAGTCGAGCTGCCCGATGTCCAGCTGGCAGCCGTCGGCGGCGAACGAGCGGCAGAGGTCGATCAGCTGCTCCGCGGGCAGGCCGATCGGCCCCGCGCCACGGATCAGGTCGCGGCCGCGCTGGAGACGGACGGCGAACGAGGTGAACGCGATGCCGTAGCCGCGGTCGGCGGCGAACGCCGAGCGCGGCCCGACCGCCAGGGCGAGCGCCGAGCCGCCCAGGACGCGCAGGACGTCGCGACGCGTCTCAGCCACGGGCGAGCGCCGCCTTGAGCTCGCGGTCCCAGGGGCTGCGGTACTCCTTGGTCAGGTGCCTGGACGCTTCCGGGTCGCCGACCACGTCCTGCTTCGCGTCGTCCCAGCGCAGCGTGCGGCCGAGCCGCAGCGCGAGGTTGGCGAGGTGGCAGGGCACGCTCGCGCGGTGGCTGCTCGCGAGGTCGGAGGTCGGCGCCTTGCGCGACTTGACGCAGTCGAGGAAGTCGCGCACGTGCGGCACGAACTGGTCGCGCACCTGCTCGTAGCCGCCCTCCTGGAGCGGCGTCGTGCGCGGTGCCGGCGTGGCGGGCGCCGTGCGGGGGCCGCTGAAGCGCGGGATCTGCTCCTCGGGCGGGACCTCGAGCTCGGGGACGATCTCGAAGCCGGCGCGGCTCAGCTTCAGCGTTCCCTTCGTGCCGTAGAACGCGAGGCCGTCCTCCCCCGCCGCGGCGATCTCGTGGCTCGACCAGGTGGCGACGAGGCCCGGGTACTCGAAGAGCGCCTCGAACACGTCGGGCGTCTCGCCGATCCCCTTGAGCGAGTAGCGTCCGCCCATCGCGGCGACCCGCAGCGGCGGCGCGAGGCCCATCATCCACTGGACGGTGTCGATGTGATGGGCCAGCAGGTTCGTGGTCTGGCCGCCCGAGTAGTCCCAGAACCAGCGGAAGTGGTAGAGGCAGCGTCCCGGGTCGTACGCCACGAAGGGCGCCGGCCCCAGCCACATGTCCCAGTCGGCGGGCGACAGCCGGTCGCCGACCGGCTTCGTGAAGCCGGGCAGGATGTTGCGGTAGGACGCCATCCGCACGCTGCGCACGTCGCCGATGTGCCCGTCCCGGATCGAGCTCCGCGCAGCGCCTGTAGTGCTTGCCCGAGCGCTGCTGGGTTCCCACCTGCACGACCCGCTTGTGGGCGCCTGCCGCCTGCTGCATCCACTCGCCCTCGCGCAGCACGAGCGTGAGCGGCTTCTCGACGTAGACGTCCTTGCCCGCGGCGCAGGCCAGGATCGTCATCAGCGCGTGCCAATGGTCGGGCGTCGAGACGACGACGGCGTCGACGTCGGGGCGGTCGAGGATCTTCCGGAAGTCCTTGTAGCGGGCGGGACTCGTGCCGGCCGCCGTGGCCGCGGCCTCCAGCCGCTCCTCGCTGAGCTCGCTCACCGCGACGATCTCGACGTCCGGCTGGGCCTTGAAGTCGAGCAGGTGGCGCGTGCCGATCAGCCCGTGGCCGATCAGGCCGACGCGCACGCGGTCGTTCGCCCCCAGCACGCGGCCGAGCGAGGCAGCGCTCATGAGGCTCGCCCCCGCGACAGTCTTGAGCACGGTGCGCCGGCTCTGCATGGCGTTCGCCTCCTCGTGAGGCCGGGATTCTGGTCCATCCCTCGCCGGGCAGGCAAGCCTCGGCTCTATACTCTCGAGCAGAGGAGGCCGCGCATGAGCCAGGAAACGAGTCCGGGCAAGCTGATCCTGGTACCCGCCGTGATCACGCTCGCCATCACCCTCCTGCGTCTCGTCGGAGAGCTCCAGGGCTGGTCGCCCGGGCTCTTCAGCCGCGCGGCCGGCGGCGGCGGCGCGCTCGTCGGCATCAGCTGGCTCGTCCCCATCTTCGGCGCCTGGTTCGGCTGGAAGCTCGCGAAAGCGGGCGGCGCGCCCGGGCAAGGTCGGCCGCCGCGCTGCTGATCGCGATCCTCGCGTTCGCGCTGCTGCCCGGGATCGGCGTCGGCGCGATCGCAGCGCAGGCGGGCCTCAGTCCGCAGAGCTTCGCCACCTTCGGCCTGTACGTGGTGCGTCTCGATCGTCGGGCTCGTGCTCGGCCTGCGCGCCTGGCCGGCGCTCGGCAAGGTGCTGCTCCAGTACGCGCTCGCCGCGCGCGTGCCGGTGATCCTGGTGATGCTCGTCGCCATGCTCGGCAACTGGGGCACGCACTACGACGTCGCGCCGCCCAACTTCCCCGAGATGGGCACGCTCGCGAAGTGGTTCGCGATCGGCGTGGTGCCGCAGCTGTCGATCTGGATCTGGTACACGGTGGTGGTCGGGATGATCTTCGGGATCGCGGCCGCCGCGGTCGCGGGTCGCCGGCCGGCCACGGCCTGAGCGCAACCGGAGAACATCGAGGGCGGGCCGAGCGGCGCCGGCGCGTGCCGGTTGTACACTCCTGCCCGTGGGCAACAGAGCGCAGCCGTTCCGCAACCTGGTGGCGTGGGCGCTGACCCTTCTCGCGGCCGTTCCGGCCGTGGCCGTGGCCGACAAGAAGCTCGACGAGGCGGTCGCCAAGGCCGAGGCCCAGCTCGCGAAGGGGAAGGACGACGAGGCCGTCAAGATCCTGCAGAAGGCGGCGGCGCAGGCCTCGCGCGACCCGGAGGCGCCGCTCGCGCTCGCCTCGCTCCTGGCGCGGCTCGGGCGGCTGGACGACGCGCGCGTCGCCTTCGCCCGGGCGGGCGAGCTCAGCGCAGCCGCGGCGCCGCCCGTGCGCGCGCGCGTGCTCGCGACGCGCTCGGCCTTCGAGCTGCGCTCGGGCCAGGCCGGCGACGCGCTCACGCTCGCCAAGCAGTCCGTCGACGCCAGGGCCGGCGCCGACGAGCTGGCCGCGCTGGCGCGAGCGCAGGCACGGCTCGGGGATCCCGCGGCGCGCGCGACGGCCGACAAGGCCGTGCAGGCCGCGGCCACGTCCGCGACGGCGCAGCTCGCACGCGGAGACGCGCTGCTCGCCGCGCGGCTCGCCAAGGACGCCGAAGCGGCCTACCAGCGCGCCCTGGAGCTCTCGCCGAAGTGGGCGCCCGCGGGGACGGGCCTGGCGCTCGCGCTCGCCGCACAGGGCAAGGGCGCACGAGCGATCGAGGCCGCGCGCGCCGCGTCGCAGGCCGACGCGCGCTCCGGCGAGGCGCACGCCGCGCTCGGCCTCGGCGCGCTCGCGCAGGATCCGCAGGACAAGGGCAACGAGGCCGTCTCCGCGGCCCAGCAGGCGAGCTTCCTCGAGCCGAAGAACCCGCTCGTGAAGCTCGTGCTCGGCCGCGTGTTCGAGAGCCGCGGCCAGCTCGATCAGGCGAACGCGGCCTACACGGAGGCGGCCGGCCTCGACACCACCTGGCCGGCGCCGCGCGTCGCGATGCTCGGGCTCCAGTTCCGCACCGGCGACGTGGACGGAGCGCTCGCGGGCGTGCGCGCGCTCCCGCCCGAGCTCAAGCGCTCCGGCGAGGCGCAGCTCCTGCTCGGCAGGCTGCTGCTCAAGAAGGAGGACGCCCCGGACGCAGCCAAGGCGGCGCTCGACCACGCGGTCGCCGCGCTGCCGGGGATCGCCGACGCCCAGGCCGCTCTCGGCACCGCGTCCTACAACGTCGGCGAGCTGAAGCAGGCCGCCGACGCCTACGGCCGCGCCGTCGCCCTCGAGCCCGACAACCTCGGCTACCTGTCGAACTACGGCCTGTTCCTCGGCTACGACGACCGCCTCGACCAGGGCCTGGCCGTGCTGCTCAAGCTCACCGAGCGGCCCGACGTCAAGGACCCCGGCCCGTTCGTCAACCTCGGCTGGATCTACCGCCACTTCGATCCGCCGCGCGTGACGGAGGCCGTGGCCGCGTACGAGAAGGCGCTGAAGCTCGACCCGAAGAGCGGCCAGGCCGCGCTCGGCATCGCGCTCAGCTACCGCGCGGGAAGGCAATGGGAGCGCGCCGTGAACGCGTACGTCCGCGTCTCCCAGATCGACAAGCGGCTGGAGGGCGATGCCTCGGTCGGCACGGCCTGGTGCTACTACCGCGCCGGCGACCTCGAGCGCACGCGCTTCTACACCGGCGTCGCGGCCCGCCAGGGCGCGGACGTGCGCGGGCTGCGCAGCGCGCTCACCAAGGCGCAGTCGAAGCCGCGCGGCGAGGCCGCGCCGGCGCCAGCGCGCCAGAAGGAGGACGACCTGGCCGAGCTCGTCGACCGGCTCGGATCGAAGAACGCCGGCCTGCAGGCGCGCGCGGTCAAGAGCCTGCTCGCGATCGGCAAGCCGGCGGTTCCCTACCTCGCGTTCGCGCTCCGCGAGCCGACCAACGGCATCGCCGTGCGCGAGTCGATCGTCGACGGGCTCGGGCGCATGGGCCCGGCCGCGCGCGAGGCGCTGCCCCACCTCGACCACCTGATCAAGGCCGGTCCGCCCGATCCGGGGTTCAAGGACACACCCGAGGAGATGGAGCGCAAGGCGCGCGAGGCCCAGCTGATCACGGCCATGCAGGCCGCCAGCACGAAGATCCGCGCCAAGTAGACCGAAGCGGCGCTCAGCCGCCCGCGTAGTAGCCCTTGCGGGCGTGCGGCGTCGTGTCGCGCTTCGTGACCTCGACCTCGATCTCGCGCCATCCGTGCTTGCCGTCGGGCGGCTCGTAGCCCAGCAGGTAGCGGTGGCGCAGCGTCATCGCGATCGACTCGACGGCCTGCTTGAGCCGGTCGCTGCCCGGCAGCTCGTCGCCGGGCGAGTAGTGCTGCAGGTCCTTCACGATCTCGGCCCGCCCGCCGGTATCGTCGGCGAGCTCCAGCAGCGGCCTCTCGTCGAAGCCCCGGCGGGGCATCCCGCCTCCGTAGTGGCCACCGCCGCTCGGACCTCCCGGGTATCCGCCCTGCCCTCCTCCGCCTCCCGGGCGCCCAGTCGGCGGCCAGCCGCCGCGTCCGCCGCCGCCTCCGCCACCGGGCCAGCGGGGAGGCCGGCCGCCGCCCGGACCCGTGCGCCCGGGCGGGCGGAAGAGGTTGTCGAGCGGCCTGCCGCTGTCGAGACCGATCGAGAACACCGGCACTTCCTTGCGACGCGCGAACTCGCGAAGGTCGTCGAACGCCAGGGAGCTCGCCGTGTCCACGCCGTCGGTCACCAGCACGACGGCCTTGCTCTCGGCCGGGCCCGAGGCGACGCGCTGGATCGACTCGAAGGCCGCGTCGTAGAGCGCCGTGCCTCCCGACACCTCCAGGTTGTCGAGCACGCGCGCCAGGAGCGCCCGATCGGACGTGAAGTCCTGGACGACGCGAAGGCGGTCGCCGAACGTCATCACCAGGATCTCGTCGGCCGGCTCGAGCAGGTCGATGAAATGGCGCAACGCCTCCTCGACCTGTCGGATCTTGTTCTCCATGCTCCGGCTCGTATCGAGGGCCAGGGCGAGCCGCAGCGGGCGCCGCTCGCCGCTGAAGAAGCTGACGCCCTGGCGCTTGCCGTCCTCGGAGATCTTGAAGTCCGTGTCGTGCAGCCCCAGCACCGGCTGGCCCTTCGCGTCCAGCACCGAGACGGGCACGCGGACCGTGCGCGCCGCGACGGCGAACGTCAGCTCCTTGGCGTCCATGGGCGTGACGACCACCCCGGTGGCGTAGGCGCTCGGAGGAGGCGTCGGCATCGCCGCGGGCGCGGGCGGCGGCGGCGCGGGAGCGACGCGGCGGATCGCCACCATCAAGGTCTCGCTGGCGCCGGCTTCGCGCAGCGCCGCCTCGCGCTCCGCATCGAGCGGCTCGCCGAACCCGCGGCTCTGGAGCTCCGTCAGGATCGTCGACTCGCTGATGCCGGCCTTGAGGAACCGCGCGACGTCCGCTGCTGTCAGCGGCGAATCCGCCCGCGCGCTTCCCGTCATGGCGACGAGAAGAAGAGCGGCGACGCTCCTGCCCACGATCACACCCCGGTGAAAGCCCCGAGATGGATTGTGGCACCAGGAGTGGCGCCTCCGACCACGCGTGGCCGCCGACTTACGGCGTTATTACAACGCCGTAACAGATCGTGCCTGGACCGTCCGTCGGAAGCTCGTGCCCGCACCCGCCGGGCGCCGGGCACGCGCCTTGCCAATTCCACGGGTGGAGGGTGGCTGGTGGCCGGTTTTCTGCCGTTTCGAGCCCCCGCGGAGGCCAGTCAGACCGGTATGTCCGAAGGCGCGCTGACCGACGGCAGGACGCCGAGCGAGGATTCCGCTCGAACCGAAGCAGAGGAACGTGTCCTCGGCCGCCTGGACCACGCGCTCCGGAGTCTGCGCAACCTGGGCGTGCCGAGCCTCCCCCCGGCGCCGAGTCCGGTGGAATCGCGGGAGCGACGCGCTGCTCCACCCGGATCGCAAGCGCGCCGCGCTCGCCCTCGCGCTCGCCCACGCGCACTTCGGAGCGGGTGCCTTGGAGGCGGCCGAGCGCGAGTTTCGCGACGCCGTCGCCCTCGAGCCCGAGAACCCCGACGCCCACTGCGGCCTCGTCGTCACGCTCGCCAACCTCTTCCGCCTCGACGACGCGGAGCGCGAGCTCCACGCCGCCGAACAGGCCGGCGTCAGGCTGTCCCCGAGCGTGCGGGACGAGATCGAGAAGCGGCGAGGGGCCGGTCCGAGCTAGAGCCGGTCAGCTCCCGGCGACGAGCGGCCAGGGGCGCGACAGGTAGTCGGTCAGCAGCAGGAACACCAGGATCGCGAAGAACACCAGGCTCGAGGCGATCACGACGTGCGTCAGCCGCTCGCTGTAGCGCGCGTGCATGAAGTAGAGCACCACCAGCGTCGCCTTGGTGATCGCGACGCCGAGCGCCACCACCAGGTTGAACTCGCCGAAGTCGTGGCCGGCGACCCAGACCGTGATCACGGTGAGCGCGACGAGCGCCAGGAAGACCCCGAGGTACACCTTCCAGGAGACGACGTGGTGGCTCATCAGTGGTGTCCGATCAGGTAGAGCAGCGGGAACAGGAAGATCCAGACGATGTCGACGAAGTGCCAGTAGAGCCCCACGAGCTCGACCGGCGTGTGGTATTCGGGGCTGTAGCGTCCGCGCCAGGCGAACCAGGCGATCGTCAGCAGGATCGGCACGCCGATGATCATGTGCAGCGCGTGCAGCCCCGTCATCGCGAAGTAGAGCGAGTAGTAGATCTGCACATGGCCGGCCTCGGCGCCGTGCAGGTGCAGCGCGGCGGCGTCGAAGCGCGCCCCCGGCACCAGGCAGCCCGTGTGCGGGCCGTCGCCCAGGCAGGGCCGGATCTTCTCGCCGTACTCGAAGTACTTGACGCCGAGGAAGACGGAGCCGAGCAGGATCGTGGCGAGGATGAAGCCGACCACGCGGTTCTTCCTGCCGATCGCCGCCGAGTAGACGCCCATCGCCATCGTCAGGCTCGAGCCGATCAGCACCAGCGTGTTGAAGAAGCCGATCTTCCAGCTCAGGTGATGGCTGCCGGCGGAGAAGGCATCGGGGTAGAGCGTGCGATAGACCGTGTACGCCCCGAACAGCCCGCCGAAGAACAGGATCTCCTGCGCGATGAAGACCCACATCCCGAGCGTCGAGGCCTCGCGCTGCTGCTCCAGGCTCGTGAAGTGGTGCTGGAGCGCCGCGTGGTGCGTCTCGCCGCCGTGAGCCGCGATCTCAGCCACGGGCGTCGTCCTCGTGCTCGGCGGCGTACTGGTACGGCTCCTCGGTCACGACCGGGATCTCGTCGAAGTTGTGGGTCTTGGGCGGCGACTGCGTCGTCCACTCGAGGCCCTTGGCGCCCCAGGGATTGTCGCCGGCCGGCGTGCCGCGGAAGAGCGAGTGCGTGAGGTACGAGAACGGGAAGATGTAGCCGAAGCCGAGGATCGTGGCGCCCGCGGTCGAGAGCACGTTCAGGATCTGGAACTCCTCGGGGTAGGCGTGGTAGCGGCGCGGCATGCCGAGGTAGCCGAGCACGAACTGCGGGAAGAACGTCAGGTTGAAGCCGACGAACACGAGCAGCGACGAGATCTTGCCCCACGACTCGTTGTAGTTGCGGCCGGTGATCTTGGGCCACCAGAAGTGCAGCCCGCCCAGGTAGCCCATGATGGCGCCGCCGACCATGATGTAGTGGAAGTGCGCCACGATGAAGTAGGTGTCGGTGAGGTGGACGTCGAGCCCGAGGTTGCCGAGGAAGAGGCCCGTCAGCCCGCCGACCAGGAACAGGCCGATGAAGCAGAACACGTAGATCATCGGCGTGTCCCACTGCACCGAGCCGCGGAAGAGCGTCGCGGTCCAGTTGAAGGTCTTGATCGCCGAGGGCACCGCCACCAGGTAGGTGAGCGCCGAGAACACCATCGCCGAGTAGACGGTCATGCCGGAGACGAACATGTGGTGCGCCCAGACCAGGAAGCCGATCGCGGCGATCGCCAGGCTCGACATCGCGATGAAGGTGTAGCCGAAGATGCGCTTGCGCGAGAAGCAGGTGACGATCTCGCTGATCACGCCCATCGAGGGCAGGATCATGATGTAGACCGCCGGGTGCGAGTAGAACCAGAACAGGTGCTGGAACAGGATCGGGTCGCCGCCGCGGTTCGGGTCGAAGAAGCCGAAGTGGAAGAGCCGCTCGAGCGCCACCAGCAGGATCGTGATCGCCACCACCGGTGTCCCCAGCACCTGGATGATCGAGGTCGCGTAGTGCGCCCAGACGAAGAGCGGCAGCCGGAACCAGGTGAGCCCCGGAGCGCGCATCTTGTGGATCGTCACGATGAAGTTGAGCCCGGTCAGGATCGACGAGAAGCCGGCGATGAAGATGCCGACGGCGGCCACCGCGACGTTGCTCTCGGCGAAGACCGTGCTGTAGGGCGTGTAGAAGGTCCAGCCGGTCTCGAGCCCGCCGGTCGAGCAGCGCGTACATCGTGAGCGCGGCGCCCACGATGTAGATGTACCAGGACAGCAGGTTGATGCGCGGGAAGGCCAGGTCCTTCGCCCCGATCATGAGCGGGATCAGGAAGTTCCCGAGCGTCGCGGGGATCGACGGGATCAGGAAGAAGAAGACCATCACGACGCCGTGGCCGGTGAAGGCCTTGTTGTAGGCCTCGGCCGACATGTGGCTGCCGTCGGGCACCAGCAGGTTCCAGCGCACGAGCCCGGCGTAGAGGCTGCCGATCGCGAACATCACCGTGATCGAGACCAGGTACATGAGGCCGATGCGCTTGTGGTCGGTCGTCAGCAGCCAGGACTTGAGGTCCCAGCCGTGCTTCAGGTAGTGGTCGGCGGGAAGCGTGTGGCGATCGCTCGTCATCGGGTCGAAGCTCCCCTCGCTTGCGTTCGCGCGGCGGCGGGCGAGGCCGGCGCGGACGGGGTGGGCGTCCGCAGCGATTCGATGTACGCGATGAGCGCGAGGACCTGCTCCTCGTTCACCTGGCCCTGGAACGCCGGCATCACCGGCTGGTAGCCCGCGACCACCTTGGCCGCCGGAGTCAGGATCGACTCGCGCACGTAGGCGGCGTCCGCGACGATCTCCTCCCCGCTCGCGAGCTTCACGGTGCGCCCGAAGATGCCCTTGAGCAGCGGGCCGCGGCCGGCGTCGTCCATGCGGTGGCAGGTGATGCAGTTGAGGTCGGTGAAGAGCTTCTCGCCCTGGAGCACGGGCGACTCGGGCGCCGGCCCGCCGGCGAGCCACACCTGGTACTCCTCGGGCTCCATCACCACCACGCGCCCGATCATCTTGGAGTGCTCGGTGCCGCAGTACTCGGCGCAGAACAGGTGGTAGGCCCCGGTCTTCGTGGCCTGGAACCAGGCGAGGTTGTAGCGGCCGGGCACCGCGTCCTTCTTGATGCGGAAGGCCGGCACGAAGAAGCTGTGGATCGTGTCCTCCGACGTGATCACGAGCTTCACGGCCCGCCCCACCGGCACGTGCAGCTCGTTCACCTCGCGCTGGCCGGTCGGGTGCTGCAGCTTCCACATCCAGCGCTTGCCGACGACGCTCACCGTCATCGCGTCGTCCGGGGGCCGGTTCAGGTGGAAGAACACCTTCGAGCCCCACACGAACATCACGCCCATCAGCAGCAGCGGGATGATCGTCCAGGTGAGCTCGAGCGCGAGCGAGCCGTGGATCACGGGTGGCCGGTCGTCCGCGGAGCGGCGGCGGTAGCGGATCGCGAAGTACAGCATCACGACCCAGATCCCGAGCGCGACGATCCCGGTCACCCCGAGGATGAACAGGAAGAGCGCGTCCACCTCGGGGGCGACGGAGGACGCGCGCTCGGGGGCCAGCGGGAAGGCGGGGCTCATCGTTCTCCAGGTGTTGCGGTCGGCCGCAGCTCGCCCCGCGGGCGCCTCGTCGCGCTCGCAGTCAGGATGAAGGCGGCGAGGCCGACGACGGTCAGCACCGCGAGCAGGCGCACGATGTTCAGGATGCTCGCGCTGAAGCGGCCGTTCTGCGGATCGTAGCTGTAGCAGTAGAGCAGCAGCTGGTCCGCGGCGTTGCCGATGCGGCCCGAAGCGGCGGCGACGAGCGCCAGCCTCAGGTCCTTGGGCGCGTACTCGACGCCGAACAGGTAGTGGGAGATCTTCGCCTCGGGCGTGAGCACGACGACGCCCGCCGGGTGCGCGAACTGCCGCGTGGCCTGGTCCCAGACGTAGCGGAAGCCGACGGCGCGCGTGAGCGCCGCGATCGACTCGTCGCTGCCGGTCAGGAAGTGCCAGCCGGCGTGCGCGCCGGGCCGGCGGTAGCGCGCCATGTAGGCCTTCTTCTTGGCGGCCGCGAGCGCCGGCGTCTCCCGGGAATCGAAGCTGACCGTCAGGACCTCGAACTCCTGCCCCGGCACGAACGACAGCACCTCGAGGGCGCCCGCCAGCCCGTTGAGGCTGAGCGTGCACAGCATCGGGCAGTCGTAGTAGACGAGGCTCAGGACGACGGGCTTCTTGCCGAAGTAGTCCGCGAGCTTCACGCTGCGGCCGGTCTCGTCCGTGAACGCGAGATCGAGCGGGACGCTCTCGCCCAGGTGCTGGTCGAAGCCGACCTCCTGCAGCACGCCGGGCGTCGCCGGCCGCGGCGGCGGGGCCGCTCCCATCTGCGCGGCCGCGAGCGCCGGCAACAGCACGAGCGGGAGCCCGAAGAAGGCGCTTCGCGTTCGCGTCACTTCTTCGCTCCCGCGGGCGCCGACGTCGCCGCGCCCGCCTCGGCTTCGAACCTCGGCAGGCCCTGCGCGGCCACGATCCGCATCGCGTGCTCGATCGGGATCCGCGCCAGTCCCTTGTCCTTCTCCACCCAGCCGTAGCTCGTGAGCAGGGACTCCTCGCTGGCGCGGAACTCGGCGAGGGCGAGCGGCTCCGAGCTGACGAGCTTCGGGAAGCTCTGCACCGGCTCGCTCATCTCGGTCTTGACCGCTCCGGCCGGGGGCGGCTGCGCCTGGCTCTCGCGCTTCGCCAGCAGCCGGTACATCGGCAAGAGCGCGAGCGCGGTGAGCACCATCGCGGCCAGGATCGCGAGCCCGGCCTTGTAGCTCCCGCCGGCGTCGGCGTCGCTGCGCTCGTAGCCGCCCTGATCCTGTCGCATGCTAGTGGGCCTCCGCGCGCGCGGCGGCGAGCTCCGAAAGCTCGGGCTCGCCGGCCGGCAGGAGCGGCGCGCCGAGCGCCTGGCGCGCGAAGAGCCCGAGCCACAGGCCGCCGAGCCCGAGAAGCGCCGCGAGGTCCATCCAGTGGATCCGGAAGGGCGCTTCGCCCTCGCCGTGGGTGGCGAGGTCGGGGCCGACCAGCCAGAAGAGGTCGATCGCCTGCATCACGAGCATCAGCACGGCGATGCCCGCGAGCGCGCGCGCGTTGCGCTTGAGCGGCCGCGACAGCAGGAGCGCGAACGGCAGCGCGAAGTGGAACACCACCAAGAGCAACGCGATCGACTGCCAGGCGCCGTGCAGGCGGCGGACGTAGAAGGGCGTCTCCTCGCTGACGTTGCCGGACCAGGTGATCAGGAACTGCGAGTAGTTGACGTAGCCCCAGAGCATGGTGAAGGCGAGCAGCAGCTTGCCGAGATCGTGCACCGTGACCGGCTGCAGCGCCGTGCGGAAGGGCTCGTCGTCCGCGAGCCGCGACAGCAGCAGGATCGTGAGCGACAAGGCCGACAGCGCCGCGCTGACGATGAACAGCACGCCGTAGATCGTCGAGAACCAGTGGGGCGCGAGCGACATGCCCCAGTCGACGGACGCGAAGGTCGCGGTCAGGAACAGCAGCACGATGCCGAGCGCCGACAGCGCGCGAAGCGCCGCGGAGCGCGACGCGCTCGGGGCCGCGTCCTGCTGCCGCGACCAGGAGCTGATGCGCCAGGCGAGCAGGGCCCAGACGACGAAGTACAGCGCGGCCCGGATCGTGAAGAACTGCAGGTTCAGGTAGGGAGCCTTGGCCTGGAGCAGCGCGTCCTCGGCGACCACCTCGGGCCTGGCCCACAGATAGAGCGAAGAGGCGCCGAGCAGCACCGGCACGAACGCCACGGCGAGCGCCGGGAACGTCCGCGCCGCCGCCTCGTGCAGCCGCCGCGGCACGATCCCCCACAGGCCGCCCGTCAGCTGGCTGAGCATCGCCAGCCCGAGGCTGCCGACGGCCACCTCGACCCAGAACAGGTAGCCGAGCAGGTACGAGCGGAAGAACTGCGCGCGGTCGATCACGAAGCCGATCGCGAGCAGCAGCACGAAAGCAAAGCCGACGACGAGGCTCGCCTTCTGCAGCCGCTCCAGGACCGCGTTGCGCACGGCGCTCACGGGTGGTGCTCCGGGGCCGCCGCGGCGGGGCCGAGGCTGCGGTCGAGCTCGGCGCGCTCGTCGGCCGAGAGCGCCGAAGCCGGAGCGTGCTGGCTGAACTGCAGCGTGCGCACGTAGGCCGCGATCGCCCAGCGGTCCGCGGGCGCGATCTGCGCCGCGTAGTCGGGCATCGCGCCGAAGCCGATCGTGATCACGTCGTAGAAATAGCCGATCGGCATCTGCCGCAGGCGGTCGACGTGGTACGAGCTCGGGTGCTTGAAGCCGCGCCGCACGATCATGCCGTCGCCGCGGCCGGTGCGGCCGTGGCACGGCGCGCAGAAGACCTGGAACTGCGTCTGCCCCCGCTCCAGCAGCTGCGCCGTCAGCGGTACCGGCAGCTGCGTGACGAAGCCGTCCTTCGTCTTGCCCGCGTAGTAGCCGGCGTCCTCGCGCAGCGTCCCGCGCGCGACCGTCCCCTCGACGAGCGGGCGCGCCGAGCGCTTGTCGCCGAAGATCTCGCTCGGGCGCAGCGGCTTGTACTTGGGCTGGTCGTGCATGTCCTGCCGGCACGCGGCGAGCAGCAGGGCGGCGAGCGCCACGAAGCCGCGGGCCGTCACGGCGCCACCTCGGAGACCTCGTACGCCCCGAGCGTGCGCAGCAGCTCGCGCGTCTTCTCGAGGTCGAAGCGCGGATCGCTCGCCTCCACGCACAGGAAGAAGCGGTCGCGGCTGGCGGTCGCGAAGCTCTTGACGTTGAACACCGGGTGGTAGGGCTGCGGGAAGCCGTTGAGCAGCAGCATCCCGACCACCGTGGCGAGCGCGGCGCCGAGGATGGTGGTTTCGAAGGTCGGGACCACGAAGGCCGGCCAAGCGTAGGTCGGGCGGCCGCCGATGTTGAGCGGGTAGGCGATCACCTGCGTCCAGTACTGAAGCGCCCAGCCGCCCGCCATGCCGAGCAGGCCGCCCGCGAGGGCGAGCTGCGGCACGTGCGTCTCGTGCAGGTGCAGCGCGTCGAGCACGTGCTCCATCGGATACGGGGTGTAGGCGTCGACCTTGCGATAGCCGGCCGCGTGCACCCCTTCGGCGGCCTTCACGATCTCCTCGGGCGCGTGGAACTCGGCCAGCAGGCCGTAGAGCGGCGCGCCCATCACTTCTTCTCCTCGCCCGTCGCCGCCGGCACCAGCGTGCGCATCTCGAAGATCGAGATCGTGGGCAGGAAGCGGATGAACAGGAAGAAGAGCGTCAGGAACAGGCCGATCGTGCCGAAGAACATCGAGTAGTCCCACGGCGTTCCGCGGTAGCTGCCCCACGACGACGGCAGGAAGTCGCGGTGCAGGCTGGTCACGATGATCACGAAGCGCTCGAGCCACATGCCGACGCCGACGATCAACGACACCACGAACAGGTAGACCGTGTTCGTGCGCAGCTTCTTGATCCAGAGCGTGTTGATCACGAACACGTTGCAGAAGATCAGCAGCCAGTAGCTCCAGCCGTAGGGCCCGAACATGCGGTTCCACATCATGAAGCGCTCGTAGGTGTTCCCGCTGTACCAGGCCATGAAGGCTTCCATGGAATAGCCGTACGCCACGATCAGCGACGTCGCGAGCATCACCTTGGCCATGTTCTCGACGTGCCGCAGCGTGATGAAGTCCTCGAGCCCGTAGGCCTTCCGGAGCGGGATCGCGAGCGTCAGCACCATCGCGAAGCCCGCGTAGATGGCGCCGGCCACGAAGTAGGGAGGGAAGATCGTCGCGTGCCAGCCGGGCACGATGCCGGCCGAGAAGTCGAAGCTCACGACGGTGTGCACGGACAGCACGAGAGGCGTCGAGAGCCCCGCCAGGATCAGGTATGCGATCTCGTAGTTGGCCCAGTGTCGCGCCGAGCCGCGCCAGCCGACCGCGAAGAAGCCGTAGACCACCTTGACCAGCTGGTTCTGAGCGCGGTCGCGCAGCGTCGCGAGGTCGGGGATCAGCCCGACGTACCAGAAGAGGGCCGACACCGTGGCGTAGGTCGACACCGCGAACACGTCCCAGATCAGCGGGCTCTTGAAGTTGGGCCAGAGGCCCATCGTGTTCGGGTACGGCATCAGCCAGTAGAACCCGATCCAGGAGCGGCCCATGTGCAGGATCGGGAACATCCCGGCGCAGGCCACGGCGAAGAGCGTCATCGCCTCGGCGAAGCGGTTGATGGACGTGCGCCACTGCTGCTTCAGCAGCAGCAGGATCGCCGAGATCAGCGTGCCGGCATGGCCGATCCCGATCCACCAGACGAAGTTGATGATGTCGAAGGCCCAGCCCACCGGGATGTTGTTGCCCCAGATCCCGATTCCCGTGAACAGCAGGTGGGCGACGGTGGCGAGCATCACCATCAGCAGCCCGAACGAGATCGCGAAGCCGACGAACCAGCCGATCGGCGTCTTCTTGGTGAGGACGAGGCTCGCGATCTTGTCGGTGACCGACCCGAACGTGTGGCCGGGACCGATGACGGGGACCACGCGCTCCTCGCTAGCCATGGTGCGCACCGCCCTGGCTCTCGCCCGGGATCTCCGGGTTCGGGTTGCGCACCGCCGCGAGGTACGTCGTGCGCGGCTTCGTCTGCAGCTCGGCCAGCAGCCCGTAGTTCCGGTTGCTCGCCTTCAGCTTCGAGACGCGGCTATCGGGATCGTTGACGTCGCCGAACACGATCGCCTGCGCGGGACAGGCCGCCTCGCAGGCGGTGACGACGTCGCCGTCCTTCATCTCGCGGCCCTGGTTCTTGGCGTCGATGCGGGCGTGGCTGATGCGCTGCACGCAGTAGGTGCACTTCTCCATGACGCCGCGCGAGCGCACCGTCACCTCGGGGTTGCGCAGCATCTTGAAGGTGGGCGTGTCCCAGTCCTGGTAGAGCAGGAAGTTGAAGCGCCGCACCTTGTACGGGCAGTTGTTCGAGCAGTAGCGCGTGCCCACGCAGCGGTTGTAGACCATGTCGTTCAGGCCTTCGTCGCTGTGGACGGTGGCCGCGACCGGGCAGACCACCTCGCAGGGCGCGTTCTCGCACTGCATGCAGACGATCGGCTGGTGGACGGTCTCGGGGTTCTCGGGCGCGCCTTCGTAGTAGCGGTCGACGCGGATCCAGTGCATCTCGCGCCCGCGGCCGACCTGGTCCTTCCCCACCACCGGCACGTTGTTCTCGGACTGGCACGCGGTCACGCAGGCGTTGCAGCCCACGCAGGCGCTCATGTCGATCGTCATGCCCCAGGCGTGACCCTTGTACTCGACGGGCGGGTAGAGCGAGAGGCCCGGCTCCGGCTCGTGCCCCATCTTCTGGACCGCGTGCTCGTCCTTCTCGAGCTCGTCCTTCGTCACGGCTCGCACGATGTGCCGCTCCTGGGCCTGGTGGTGCTCGGGGGCTTCGATCGTCCAGTGATCCTGGGTGCAGGCGATGCGCACGGTCTCGCCGGTCTTGCGGACCTGGAGGCCGGACGCCGTCCAGGGGGCGCCGCTCGTACGCAGCGCGTAGGCGTCGAAGCCCGCGCCGCTGCCGAGCTGGCCGGCGCGCGTGCGGCCGTACCCGAGGTGCAGCGTCACGACACCGTCGGCGTGGCCGGGCAGCACCCAGAGCGGCGCCTTCACCGTGCGGCCGTCGAGCGTCAGCTCGGCGACCTCGGTAATGTGCCCGAGCGCGGTCTGCTCGGTCCTGACGCCGCCGAGCTCGGCCGCCGTCCCCGGGCTGACGAGCGCCAGGTTGTCCCAGGTGACCTTGGTGAGGGGCTTCGGCAGCTCCTGCAGCCACCCGAGGTTGGCGAAGCGTCCGTCGAAGACGGCCGGGTCGGGACGGAACGCGACCTCGAGACCGGCCGCTCCGGCGGCCGTGGGCGCCGGGATCGAGCCCGCGCGAGTCTTCACGGGCTTCGCGGAAAAGACGCTGCCCGCGACGACACCGTCGTGGAGCGCGCGGTTCCAGCGCGTGTCGAAGTCGGCCTCGCCGAGCGCGGTGCGCCAGTGCGCGCGCACGACGTCGTAGCCCTTGGGCGTGCCTTCGGCGCGCACGAAGGCGTCGAGCACCTCGATCTCCGACAGCGTGTGGTAGAGCGGCGCGATCAGCGGCTGGACGATCGTCGCGGTTCCGTCCGCCGCGCGCAGGTCGCCCCAGCTCTCGAGCGGATGCGACGCCGGGAGATGCCAGTGCACGCGCCCGGCGCTCTCGTCGACCGCCATCCCGTGGTGCACGCGGAACGGCACCTTGTCGAGCGCTTCGACGACCTTCAGGTCGGCGGGCGCCGCGTAGACGGGATTCGCGCCGAGCACCACCAGCATCTCGACCTCGCCCCGCTGCATCTCCTCGACGAGCGCCTTGAGCGCAGCCGTCTCGCCGCCCGGCTGGGCCTCGGCCGGCGCCGTGTAGCTGACGGTCGTGCCCACCGCCCCGAGCGCCTCGTTGATCGCGTGGGCGAGCGCGTGGACGGCCGCCGGCTGACTCTCGCCGGCGAGCACGAGGGCCTTGGATCCGGCGCGCTTCAGGTCCTTCACGATCGGGCCCACCCACTCGTGCGCCACGGCGCCCTCGACCGCGAGCCCGCAGCCGGCAGCCACCGCGCGCGCGAAGCCCTCGATCGCCGAGCTCCGGAGCGCCAGGCGGTGATCGGCGGACGCGCCGCTCAGGGTCGGCGAGCCCTCGGCGACGTAGAGCCTGTTCATCGTCCTGAGGTCGGATCCGGCCTTCCGGCGCGCGGCGAACTCGCGCACGAGCCGCAGGCTCGCCGGGTGGCCCGAGACGAAGTCGGCCTCGAGGCTCAGGATCACGTCGGCCTGGTCGAAGCGGTACTGGGGCTCGACGGGCTCGCCGAACGCCAGCACGGCTCCGGCGCGCGTGTTGTCGCGCGAAACCGGCTCCCAGCTCACCCACCTCGCCGCGGGCATCGACTGGAGCAGCTCCTGCATCTGCGCGGCGAGCGTCGGAGAGCTGACGCGGCCCGTCAGGAAGCGGAGCCCCGCGCCGCCCTTCGCCTTGAGCTTCGCGAGCGGCTCACGCAGCGCCGCGCGGAAATCGCCCCAGGTCCGCAGCTGCCCGAGGTACAGCACCGCCTTCGAGCGGTCGGGATCGTAGAGGCCGAGCACGTGGGCCTGCCCGAACGCGTCGGTGGCGCCGAGGCTCGCGGGATGATCGGGATTGCCCTCGACCTTGGTCGGCCGGCCCTCGTGGCTCTCGACCAGCAGCCCCCGCGCGTAGCCGTCGTGAGACGCGGCCGTCGCGAAGAAGAGCGGGCGCCCCGGCACGAGCGTCTCCGGCTGGCGCACGTACGGCAGGATGCGCTCCTCCGGCTGCTTGGTGCACGCGGTCAGCCCCGCGAGCGCGAGCGACGCGCCCATCAGCGTCAGGAACTCGCGGCGGCCCTTCTCGTCCTCGAACATCGAGGCCTGCTCGGGGAACTCGCGGTGCAGGAACTCCAGGAAGGCCGGAGCCTGCGCGAGCTCGTCCAGGCTCTTCCAGTAGCGGCGGCGCGCCGCGGCGCCCGGACGGCGGACGCCCTCGAACTCGACGGGCGACGCGGGGAGGTGCTCGTGGCTCATCGGTGGCAGGTGGAGCAGGCGATGCTGGTCTTGACGCCGTAATCATGCGCGAGCTTGCGTCCGAGCTCGAGCTGGTTCGACGGCGGCTGCCAGGCGACGCTGTAGACCTCGGACTTCGGGCGCAGGTACTTCTCCGGCGCGCGGTGGCATTCGAGGCACCATTCCATGAGCAGCGACTTCTCCTGCCAGACGAAGGCCATCTTGTCGATCGGCCCGTGGCACGTCGTGCAGCCGACGCCCTTGTTCACGTGCGCGCTGTGGTTGAAGTACACGAAGTCGGGCAGGTCGTGCACCTTCACCCACTCGAGTGCCGTGCCGTCGCGCCAGCTCGCGCGCACCGGCTCGAGCGTCGGGCTGTCCTTGAAGATCTGCGAGTGGCAGTTCATGCAGGTCTTGGTGGGCGGGATGCCCGCGACCGCCGACTTGTCGACGCTCGTGTGGCAGTAGCGGCAGTCGATCCCCATGCCGCCGACGTGGTGCAGGTGGTAGAAGGGCACCGGCTGCGAGCGGGCTTCCCTCTGGCGCGTCATGTACGACGAGCGCGGCCACACGAAGAAGAAGGACCCCAGCACCGCCGCGGCCACGCAGACCGCCGATGACCAGCGAAGCCCTCGCGAAGTCGTTAGCCTGTTTCGGGAAAACCTGGGCCATGCTCTTTGGGCTTGCTTCGGGACCAAACGGACCAGTGAGGCTAGTACACGGCCCTTTCGGCCGTCAACCGGCAAACCTGACAGGACGAGCGCAGCCCTGTGGCAACATAACCCGTTCATCATGCCAGCCGGCTCGCCTGCGCCTTCGAGCGTCGCGATCCTGATCCCGTGCCTGGACGAGGAGCGCGGGATCGCCAGCGTCGTTTCCGAGTTCCGCCGTGAGTTGCCCGCAGCGCGCATCGTGGTGATCGACAACGGGTCGCGCGACGCCACGGCTCGCGTGGCCGTCCGAGGCAGGAGCCGAGGTCTGGCACGAGCCGCGGCGCGGGAAGGGACGGGCGATCACGACGGCGTTCGCGCGCCTGGAGGAGGACGTGGTCGTTATGGTCGACGGCGACGGCAGCTACCCCGCCGCGGGCGGGCGGCTGCTGCTCGCAGACTACGAGCGCGACCCGGCCGACATGATCACGGGCTGCGAACGCCTGAATCGGCGACCGCGGCGTTTCGGCCGTTCCACCGCTTCGGGGGCGCTGCGTTCGCGTGGGTGTTCCAGCTGGTGTTCCGCTACGAGCCCGGAGACCTGTTCTCCGGCCTGCGCCTGTTCTCGAAGCGTTTCTACAAGAACGTGCCGATCCTGTTCCGCGGATTCGAGCTCGAGACCGAGCTCACCGTGCAAGCAGTCGAAAAGGGTTTTCTGCTCGCGAGGTCGCAGTGCCGTTCCGGGAGCGCGCGGTAGGCTCGAGCTCCAAGCTGCGCACGGTGCGCGACGGATTTACGCGCATCCTCCGCCTGCTGTTCGTGCTGTCTCGCGACTATCGGCCGCTCGTGTTCTTCGGCGGCATCGCGTTCCTGTTCTTCGCGGCCGGCCTCGCCGCCGGATCGCTGCCGATCGCCGAGTACTACCGGACGCGGCTCGTCGGCCGCTTCCCGCTCGCGATCCTGGCGGCCGGCCTCATGAACCTGTCGCTCTTCACGCTGCTCACCGGCGTCATGCTCGAGTCCGGCCTCCGGCACCGTCGCGAGTCGTACCAGATCGCGCTCAGGAACTACAAGGCGTGACGGCCGTGCGACCGTCCACGTCCTGTCCCAGTACCTCTGGCCCGACGACGCACCCACCGGGATCTACGCGGAGCAGCTCGCAGAGAGCCTCGGCCGGGCCGGCGCCTCGGTCCGCCTCGTCGGCGGACAGGGATCGTACCGGCCGGGACGGCGCGTGGCTCCGCGTATGCCCATTTCGACGGCTCGCCCACTTCGAAGGTCGGCGCGGCGCCGCTCGTCTCCACGGCGCGCGAGTACGAGTCCGTGCGCGAGGCGTTCGGTTCCTACATCCGGGGCCAGGTAGCGGCGAACGACGTCGTCGTCCTGACGAGCGCGCCACCGACGACGCTCTTCCTTCACCGCGCCATCAGGCGCGGCGCGCGATCGGTGTCTACTGGCTCCAGGACTATTACCCGCAGCTCATCCGGGCGGTGTGGGATGCGCCCGGCCTCCTGCGGCGGCTTCTCGACCGGCTCTGGCGGCGCGAGCTCGGGACGGTGGCCGCACGTCGTGAAGGCCGCAGGCAACCTCGCGTACTCGGGTCCGAACGCGACCGTAATCCGCAACTGGAACACGCTCGAGCTGGGCGAGCCCATTCCCGGCCCGACCGCGCACGGCGCTCTACTCGGGAACCTCGGCTGGGGGCACGACCTCGCGGCGTTTCTCGAGCTGTGTCGGAGCTGCGCGACGACGGCTACGAGGTCACGGTTCGCGGCGACGGCCCAGGCATGCGCGTCTGCCGAACTGGATCCGCGCGGCGCCACCCCTCGTCGAGAGCGCGGAGCTCGTGCGCTCCTACTGGGAGGCCGAGGTCCACCTGGTGGCTGGGCACCCGAGCTTCCCGACGCGGTCTTTCCCTCGAAGTTCTGGAACGCGCGCGCCACCGGCCGGCCCGTGCTGGCCTCCGGCTTCACGGGCGCGATGGCCGAGGAGCTGGAGCTCGCGCGCCAGGCGGACTTCCGGACGCATCTGCCGCGGTGGACCGCGCTCGTGCTGTCGCTACTCGCAGGAACGGCGACGGCCGCGACCGCGGGCCAGCCGGAGCCATGTGCGCACTGAGATCCACTCCTGGCTCTACGAGCTCGGCTCTCGGTTGCTGCTTCTCGCGCTGCGCGCGCCGGTCGTGCCGGGCGCCCTCACGCGCTTCGCGAAGATCTGGCTGCGCCACGCCCGACTCGCCTCACACCTCGCGCGCGGCGGCTACGACGCGATCGTCGACGGCGGGGCGAGCATCGGCGAGTTCGCCGCTCTCGCGCGAATGGCGTGCCCGGGTGTACCGCTCGTGTGCGTGGAGCCGCACCCGGCGTCGGCGGCGCGGCTGCGCCAGCGCGGCTTCTCGGTCGTCGAGGCCGCTCTCTGGCACGAGCGCGGCACGGCTACGCTCGCCCAGCCCGAGGAGGCCGTCACCTCGTGCAGCCTCGTCGCGGCACGGACCGCGCGGCGACCGGCTTGGACCGTTGCAACCGTGCGCCTCGACGAGCTGTCGGTCCCCGGCCATCGCGTGCTTGTGAAGCTCGACCTGCAGGGCGCGGAGCCGCAGGCCCTCGAAGGCATGGGCGAGCTGTGGACGCGCTGCGCGGGCCTACTGCTCGAAGTGAGCTACGGCGTGAGCGGAACTTATGAACCGCTGCGCGTTCTCCTGGCCGGCAAAGGCTTTTTCGAAGCGGCCACGTTGAACGAGCTCGAAGGCTCTGGTGCCGTGATCGAAGCCGACAAGCTCTGGCTGCGCCGCAACGAGGGCGCCCTGAAGGGGGGCGGCTGAATGCAGCGCCGCGCGCTTCGGGTGCCCCGGATCTCCGTCGAGCTCATCGTATCGCTCGTGCTGATCCTCACCTCCGGCGCTGCGGCAGTGCTGCAGGGTCAGGACGCCAACATCGATCTCTACCGCTACCGGCTCTACATCGGCTACGCCTTCGTTCATCGCCGCCTCGACCTCGACCTCACCCCGGCGTCGCTCGGGACCTTCCTGAACCCGGTCCTGGACGCATTCCACTACCTGGGCATCGTCCACCTGCCCCCTCGCATCTTCGGCTTCCTGCTCGGTGCGTCTCCAGGGCTTGAACGCGGTGCTCGTGCTCCTGATGGCACGACGCCTGCTTCCGAATGACCCCGGATCACGCCTGCTCGCGCCTGCTGGCCGGAGTGCTGGCTGCCTCGGGCCCGACGGCCCGATCCCTCGCTCGGAACGACCTCGGCGACACCACGGTTTCGGTCCCGGCGCTGCTCGCGCTGCTGCTCGTGTTGCGAGCCTACGACCGGCCCGAAGAGGCGAAGGCGTCGTGCCGCTCTCCTGATGCGCGGGGATGCTGCGCGGCGTAGCGGTGGGTCTCAAGCTCACGATGGCCTCGCGCCATCATCGCGCTCGGCGTGCGTCGTCGCGCTGGGGCTGGCGAGGCGCCATGTCAGACTCGGAGCCGCGCTGGCGTTGCTCGCGGGCGGCGTGCGTCGGCTATCTCGCCCTCGCCGGCTACTGGTGCTGGCAGCTCTGGGAGCGCTTCGGCAACCCGCTCTTTCCGTTTGCCAACCAGATCTTCCGGTCGCCGTACCTGCCCGCGGAGGCCATGCGCGATTCGCGCTGGCTGGCGCGCGGGTCCCTGGACTATCTGTCGCCCCCGTTCGACATGGCGCTCGGCATCGACCGAGCGACTGCAGGAGATCCCCTTCCGGGATGGTCGGTTCCTGCTCGTCCTGCTGGCGGCTCTGGCGTGGGCTGGCGCTGCGGCTGGCCGGCAGACGGCCGCCGCTGCCACCCGGCCAGCGCAGTGCCTGCTCGTCTATGTCCTGGTCGGCTACGTCGTCGTGGGCGATCGCTTTCTACTACTACCGCTACGCCGCCGTTCTGGAGTTCCTGGCCCCGCTCGTGCTCGTCGTACTGGTTCAGGCGGCGCTTCCCAGGCTGCACGGCCGTGCTGCTCGTCGCCGCGACCGCTCTGCTGCTGCTGACCTCGAGCGTCGGCTCGCTGGGGACGGCTGGCCTGGGGCGAGCGCTGGTTCAACATCAGGCTCCCGCCCCAGGCGCATGAAGCCCGACAGCCTCGTGCTCCTCGACAGCTCGCTCTCGAGCTTCCTGATCCCCTACTTCCCCCGGCAAACGCGGTTCGCGGGGCTCGAGGGCACCGGATCCGCCCGCTTCGACGACCTGGTCGCGGCTCGGATCGCCGCGCACCGGGGCGCCTCTTCTGGCTCGTCTCCCGCGGCCGACCCGCGCCGTCCGCGAGCCCGGAACGCTTCGGGCTCGCGGTCACCGACGACTGCGGCCTGATCCGCACGGGCGAGGGCAGGTGGGCGCTCTGCCGAGTCGCTCGCGCTCCCGGCCCACGGCCGTAGCATGGCCGCCTGCCTGCCGCCGCCAACGATCGCTCGGATGACGCGTCCTACGCCGCGATGTTCGCGTTCGGGCTGGTCCTGCTGGGCTCGTGGGCCGGGTGGGGAGCCGCGATCCACAGGCTCGTCGTTGCCGAGAGTCGGGCCGACCGGTGGATGGAGGCCGGATGGGGATTGGCGCTCACGCTCGTGGCGGGGGGTCTGCTGAACCTGACGGGGCAAATCACTCCGCACGGCATCCTGCTCTTCGTCACGACGGGCTTCGCCTCCTCCTCTGGGACGGCTACCGCGACCGAAGCGTCTCAGGGCGACGTCATCCGCTTCGCGATCCGACGCCTGAGGACGCGATTGGCCTGGCGGCCGCTCGCGGTGACTCCTCTTCGGGGCGCTGGCGGCGGTCTACGCCGCCTCCATCTGCTCGACCCGCTTCAACGATCACGACGATCTGCAGGCCTACTTCGTCTTTCCGGCCAAGATGATCCAGACGGGCACGCTCGGGCCGGACCCTTACAGTGAGCGCCGGATCCTGTCGCTCGGCAGCATGTCGTTCCTGCACGCGATCGTCCTCAGTGTGGCCGATCCGAAGTACCTCAGAATCGTCGATCCTGGCATCTCGCTCCTGCTGAGCGTGGCATTGCTCGCCGGAATTGCTCGCGTCGCCCGAGCCAACGACTGGGCAGCCCTGCTTGCCGTCTTCTCTTCCTGCTGATCCCGTCGCCCGCCGCCAACGTGACGAGCTCCTTGACGGGCCTGTCCTTGTTCTTGACTCTCGTTCCTGACGCTCTACCGGCATCGCTTCGCCGCCCGCGAACGGCGCGCGCACGGCGTATCTCGGCGCGGTTGCCCGTCGCCCTGACTGGCTTCGGCGTTGTGCAGCCTGAAGACGACGCACCTGCCTGCCAGCGGCGCTTCTGATTGCTGGCCGCGTACTCGATCAGGGGGCTGTTCACGGCGCAATTGGAGCGCCGTGATCGGAGAGGTAGTCCTCGTCGCGAGGCTTGACACTCCTCTTCCTCGCCCCATGGATGGTCTCGCTGTATCTGTCCAACGGAACGCCGCTCTACCCTCTGCTCGGCCGTGGGTTCCATGGATCGACTTATGGAACCTACTGGGTGCCTGGCGCCGAGCCTGACCCTCGGAACCGGCCATCGCGCTGCTGCGGTCGACGCTCCTGGATCTGAAGCGCGATCCCGCTGATCATCCTCGGCGTGGGCGCTCTGCTGCGGAGCGATCTCGGCGCGCGTCGCTGGCTTCTCGTCGGATGGGCGGTTGCGGCCACGATCTCCTGCGCTCTTATGCCGTTGGCCGCTGGGTGGAGTCGAGGCTCGAGATCTACCGCTATGCCTACGCGTTCCTGTATGCCGCCATCTTCACCCTGATCATGTTCGCCTTCCCCGGCGGCGTTCGGTTGAGGATCGGCGGCCGCCGCAACTGGGGCGTGTGTGGCTGTCGGCGTGCTTGCCGCTGGGCCTTGTGCTGGTGACGGCCATTCGCCACGGTGGGGAGCGTACTGCTCGAGCCTGTTGACGGCGATCAGCAAGGGGTGGAGGACTCGCAGAACCCTCACTTCATGCTGAGGTACGTGCGGCGCTACGCCGGGATGCAGCACGCCGTCCCTGAAGGCGCCACGGTGCTGACGCGACTGCAGTACCCGTTCCTGCTCGACTTCACGAGAAACCAGATCTTCATCGCCGACTACCCTGGCGGCTCGAGTCCTCCGCCTGGAATGCCGTTTTTCCAAGGCGGCGATCGCCTGGCCGACTACCTCTGCCGAAGGCCCATCCGGTATGTGGCCTACTCGTACCGCTACGAGGCTGGCTTCTATGATGATCTCTTCAAGGAGCGCCTGAGCTCCCGGGACGGAGCCTTGGCTTCGGCTGCAGGCGCTGCACACCCAGGACTTCCAGCGCAACCTCGCCGAGCTCGGCCGGACGCGAAAGAGCGTCGTACGACGACGGCGACGTGTTCGTGCTCGATCTCGGCATCTCGTCGACGGACAACCTCTGAGCTGCACCCCCTGGTGAGGCGTCCGCACGTCTAGGTCCCGAACAGCCGGTCGCCGAAGTCGCCGAGGCCCGGCAGGATGTACTTGTGGTCGTTCAGGCCGCGGTCGAGCGCGGCCGTGTAGACCTCGGCCTCGGCGTGGGCCTCCTGCAGGAAGGCGACGCCCTCCGGCGCGGCCACCACGCACAGCAGCCGCACCTGGCGCGCGCCCAGCTCGCGCAGGCCCTCGATCGCCATCGCCGCCGAGCCGCCGGTCGCGAGCATCGGGTCGAGCAGGTAGACGACCGCGTCCTGCAGGTCCTTCGGGACCTTCTCGTAGTAGCGGCGCGCGACCGCCGTCTTCTCGTTCCGCTCGAGGCCGAAGTAGCCGACCTGCGCGCTCGGCACGAGCTCGAGGAACGCGTCGAGCATGCCGAGGCCGGCGCGCAGCACCGGCACCGCCACCACGCGCCGCGCGAGCCGCCGCGCCGCGCGTGGTCTCGAGCGGCGTCTCGACCTCGGCCGCCGCCGTGGGCAGGTCGCGCGTGGCCTCGGCGGCGACCAGCAGGCTCGACGCGGTGCGCCAGGCGCCGGAACTCCGTGGACGGCGTGCGCTTGTCGCGCAGCAGCCGCCAGCACGTCGTCCACGAGCGGGTGGGACACCACGTGCAGCTTCATGGCGGGCCGGAGGATAGCACGCGCGCGCGGATGGTATACTCCGCGGCTGATCAGAATGCGACTCACTGCCGACGAGATCCAGTTCATTTCCCGCAAGATCGTGAAGACGCTGGTCGCCGCCGAGCGCCTCGAGGTGGACGACGAGGCGCGCGTGGTCGAGGGCATCGCGAGAACCATCGTCGACGAGCTCGCGGTCGAGGACCGGCTGAACGACGAGGCGCGCGAGGTGCTGGCCCAGCACATGAGCCAGATGGAGCGCTCCGACATCACCTACTCGGAGATGTTCCGCAAGGTGAAGCGCGAGCTCGCGAAGAAGAAGGGGATCGTGCTGTGAAGCTCTCGCGCGAGAAAGTGCTCCACCTCTCGCACCTGATCCTCGGCCACCTCGACAGGGACGACGGCGTCGAGTACTTCGACGAGCCGCAGGAGATCCGCCAGACGATCGTCAAGATCATCATGGACGAGATGAAGAACGACGAGGCGATCGACGCGCTCGTGCGCAAGAAGCTCGAGACCCAGAAGCGCATCGTCGAGGGCTCGGACGAGTGGGACGTGCTCTACCGCAAGTACTACGAGGAAGAGACGGCCCGGCACCGCAAGGTGATGCCCTAGGCGGAGACCGCTCGAGGTGCCCCCGCGTCGCAAGGTCGTCGTCGTCGTTCCGTTCCTGAACGAGGCCGAGAACCTGCCGCGTGCTCTACGAGCGCCTGTGCGCGCGTGCTCGAGAAGGAGCCCGAGGCCTTCGAGCTGCTGTTCGTCGACGACGGCAGCACGCGACGGCTCGGCCGCCTGGGTCGCGCGGCGCGCGCCGCGCAGGACGCGCGCGTCAAGCTGCTGCGGCTCTCGCGCAACTTCGGCCACCAGCTCGCGATCACGGCGGGCATGGACCACGCCGACGGCGACGCCGTCGTGATCATGGACGCCGACCTGCAGGACCCGCCCGAGGTCGTGCCCGAGCTGCTGCGGCGCTGGCGCGAGGGCCACGAGATCGTCTACGCCGTGCGCACGAGCCGCAGCGGCGAGTCCTGGCTCGAAGCGCTTCCTGGCCGCCACGTTCTACAAGACGTTCCGCCGCATGGCGAACGTGGACGTGCCGCTCGACGCCGGCGACTTCCGGCTCGTCGACCGCAAGGTGATCGACGCGCTCAAGCAGGTGCGCGAGCTGCACCGCTTCGTGCGCGGCCTCACCTGCTGGGTGGGCTTCTCGCAGACGGCCGTCCACTACGAGCGCGCGCCGCGCCACGCCGGCGTCACCAAGTACCCGGTCTGGAAGTCGACGCGGCTGGCGTGGGACGCGATCACGTCGTTCTCGAGCACGCCGCTGCGCTGGATGACGGCTGATCGGCCTCGCTCGTGTCGCTCGCGGGGCTGGCGCAGGCCGTTCGCGTGATCGTCGACCGGCTGCTCTACCCCGAGTCGATGGAGCGCGGCTGGGCGTCGGTCGTGGCGATCATGCTGTTCCTGGGAGGCGTGCAGCTCATCTCGCTCGGGCTGATCGGCCAGTACGTCGGACGGATCTTCGAGGAGAGCAAGAAGCGGCCGCTCTACTTCGTGAAGGAGAAGGTCGGGCTGCAGCCGGCGGCGCGGACTCCGGACCGCGGCTAGCCGATCGGCCGCCGCGGCCGCGCGCGAGCTGGACGAGGCCCTCGGCGATGCCGGCCGTGTAGGCGAGGTCGAGCACCGGCTGGAGCAGCGCGAAGCGCCAGCAGCTCCGCGGGCGAGAAGCGCACGGCGCGCAGCGTGGCGCGCGAAGAGGGCGAGCTTGACGGCGGCCACCAGGCCGAGCGCGCCGCCCACGCACCAGACGGACCAGCCCGCGAGCCACGCGCCGCGCCGCGAGCGCGTAGGCCGCGCACGACGCGAGCTGCGTGGCGCGCAGCAGGCTGCGCCGCTTGCGGTTCGCGCCGGCGTGCTTGCCCGACGAGGCCGGCGAGGCTTCCGGGGACGGCCAGGACGATGTAGGGCGTCGTGCGCCCGAACAGCCGCTGGTGGCGCGATGCAGCTTGCCGACGCTGTCCTGCTCCGCCGACACCGAGAGCTGGTACTCGAGCCGCGGCGCCTGGTAGATCTCGTAGCCCGCTCGCGCGGAGCCGCGCCGCGAGCACCTGGTCCTCGCCCGAGACGCGCAGGTGCGTGTCGTAGAGGCCCACGCCGCGCAGCGCCTCGACCCGGAACACGTCGCAGCGCCCCTCCGCGAAGCCGACCGGCACGAGCTCCGCCGACGTGCGGACGTCGGGACCACGTCCATCAGGTTCGCGACGACGTTGAGCTTCTCGGCGAACGGCAGCTCGGCCCGAGGGCTGCAGCCGGGGCTGCCCGGTGATCGCCGCAGCGTGCGGGTGCCTCTCGATCGAGCTCGAGCATCGAGGCGACGTAGTCCGTCGCTCCCGAAGCGGCAATCGAGGTGGCACGTGAGCACGAACGGCGCGCGCGCCTGCTGCGAACACCTCGTTGAGCGTGCCGGCGAGGCCGAGGTTGCGAGCGATGCGCGACCAGCCGGTAGTGCGGCAGGGTCGCCGACCGCCGCGAGCGCGCGCTTCGCGGCCTCGACCGTCCCGTCGCTCGAGGCGTCGTCGACGAAGAGCGCCTCGAGCCAGTCCGACTGGCGCGCGAACGCAGGGTGGCGCTGGCGCACGCAGGCTCTCCACGAGCTCCGCCACCTCGGCCGCCGCGTTGTAGAGGAGGAAGACGACCGTGACGCGCGGCGCAGCCGTTCCCGGATCGGCGCCGCTCGTGCTCACCGCGCGAACATTACGGGAGGAACCCATGCCCGGCAAGCCTGTGGCTAGAATCCGCGCATGCGCCGGGCGACCGCGTGAAGCGCCTGTCGGGGCCGACGCGTCGCGGCCGTCGTCGCGTCCGCGCTCGTCGCTCTGCTCTACGTGAGCCCGGTGCTCAAGGACGTGGCGCGGACCGGGCTCGACTGGCCGATCTGGATCGACCACCCCGAGGGCCTGATCCACACCAACTACGGCAAGTGGTGGGCGCTGCCGCCGCACCGCTACCTCGTCGACGGCAGCTCCGGCGAGTTCCCGATCTACTACCCGTGCCTCTCGGACTCGCTCGTGAACGTCGCCGGCCGCGGCGCTCGGGCTTCCCGCGATGACCGTGCAGGCCGTGCTGTTCGGCCCGCTGCTGGGCGCGGCGTTCCTGCTGTCTGAACTACTTCTCGCTCGCGGCCGTGCTCGGCGACCGCCGCGTGGCGCTCGTCGCGAGCCTGCTGATCTCGCTCGGCGGCAACTCGATCTTCTTCGACCGGCCCGAGCCGGTCTCGGGCCTGTCGCTCCACGGCGTCCTCCACGTTCCGTTTCACGTGCTCTCGCTCGCGACCGGCGCAGAGCCTCGGCTGGGTGCTGATGCTGCCGCTGCCTGAGCCTCACGCACCTCGCCTACCGCGGCTTCAGCCGGCGCCGGGCGATCGGCGGCCGGCGCGCTGCTGGCGGCGCTCTTCTACTCGCACACGCTCACGTTCGTGAACGTCGGCGCCGCGCAGCTCGCGTACCTGGTCCTCGCCAACGCGCGCGAGCGTCCGCGCGACCGCCGCTTCCGCGCCTGGCTCGTCGCGCTCGGCGGTCGTCGTGCTCGCGTTCGTCGTGCTCGTGGCGACCCGGCCGGCGCTCTCGTTCGCCGTCGTCGTGGCGCTCGGCGCGCTGGCGCTGGCGGCGACCTTCCTCGTCGATCCCGAGCAAGCGCTTCTACCTCTGGAGCTACGGGCCGGCGGGCCTCGTGGCCGCTGCCCTACGTCCTGCTCCTGGCACGACACGCGCGGGCGCTCGCCGCGGTGCAGGACGCGTGGAACCAGGTCCAGATGATGGCCGTGGGGCTCGCGGGCTTCACGCTGTTCTTCGCGGCCTACCTGCTGGCCGCCGCGTTCGGCTGGCGCTCGCTGCGGGACGAGCCGGTGCGGCTGTGGATCGCTGTCGCTCCTCGCCGCGACCGCGTTCCTCGCGGTCAACCACCTCTGGCACTGGGGCAACCACCCGTACCGCTTCGCGATCCACATGCTGTTTCCGCTCGCCGATCCTGGCGGCGCTCGGCCTGCGCGACGCGCCGCGGCCGCTCGCCGCGGCTCTGGGCCTGTGGCTCGGCGCCGTGTGCCTCTTCGACGTCGCGGGCTTCGCGCTCGGCCGGTCGGCGTCCGTGCGCTTCCGTGTGGCCGAGCCGGAGCGCGCTGCGCTTCCTCGAGACGGTCCGAGCGGTGACGGCGGCGCGAAGCCGGCGGGGCTCGCGCCTGCTGACCCCGGCCGAGCTCACCTACCCGCGCGGCCTCGTCCAGCAGACGATGCTGATGAACTACTCGCGCATCCCGGCGTTCGTCCCGGACTACCGGCACGTGCTCTGGCCGGAGCGCTACCGGAACCGGATGGGGCTGTTCTGCTTCCTGTTCCCGGGCTACCCGAACCAGGACTACCCGTTCGGCTGGCGCGCGTGCGACGAGGAGCTCGACCCGGATCCCGCGCTCGTCACGATCCGCGACCCGCGGCTCAAGACCCAGATCCTGCCCGTCTACCACATCGGCTTCGCGGCAGCGCCGGGCAAGCCGTTCTTCAACTCCCTGAAGGAGGCAGCCCCGCGCTACGGCTGGCCGATCGATCGTCGAGAGCGACAACGCCGCCTTCCTGCGGACCGACGTCGCCAGCGCTGCCGGGCGTCGCGCAGCTGGCTCGCGCCGAGGCTCCGCGGGACATCGCTCGCGATCCGCGTCGAGGCCGGCGAGCGCCGGCCCGCACGTCGTGGTCCTCGGCGGTCGCCGACTCGCGAGCCGTTCCACGCCGCTGCGTCCTCGACGGCCGCGCGCTCGAGCCGGCGCGCGCGGCTCGGCAACTGGGCCGTCTTCGACGTAGAGCTCGCCGCGGGCCCACACCGGCTGGAGCTGCCGTCGCTCGAGACGCCGGCCGACCCGCGAGGCCGACTACCTCTACTTCGCCGCCGTCGTCAGCGCGGAAGCGGCGGCGACGTACCTCACGCTCGGGGGCGCAAGCTCGGCAGACGGCGAACGGCGCTAGAATCCGGACGCCTCTCGCCGGCCATGGAACCCTTCTTCCAGAAGAGCTACAAGGCGCTCGTCGAGTCGCCGAACGGCACGCCCGTCTGGTGGCACAGCCTGCCGCTGCCCGACGGCAACCGCGTCAACGGCAACAACCCCGACAAGGACCTGCAGCTCAAGATGTGGCGCGCGATGCAGATCCCCGACGCGGGGGGCTCGCCGGCAAGCGCGTGCTGGACATCGGCGCCAACGACGGCTTCTTCACGGTCGCGGCGGCGATGGCGGGCGCGCGCGAAGGTGACCGCGATCGACAAGGACTGGTCGACCTGGCCGATGAACATCGACTACTCGACCCGCACGTGGCAGCGTCGACCCGGAGATCGTGAGCGGCGACTTCATGAGCCACGCCTTCGGCAGCGTCTACGACGTGATCTTCCTGCTCGGCGTGCTCTACCACCTCGAGAACCTGCCCGCCTGCATGCGCCGGCTGCGCAGCCTGCTGGTCGAGGGCGGCGTCGTCTACGTCGAGACGCAGATGTCGCAGATCGAGAGCCCGCTGCCGATCTTCGAGTACGCGAGCGACATCTTCCCGACGGTGGCGATCCAGGACAAGAAGAACCTCGCGCTCGTGGGCATCAGCAACCAGCTGTTCCCGAACCCCGCCGCCGTCAAGAACCTCGCGCACTCCTACGACTTCGACTGCGCGTCGCTCTCGGGCCCGCACAACGCCTACACGCGCGAGAACCCCTACCGGCAGTTCTTCAAGCTGACGAAGCTCGGCTGATCCGTCAGGTCCTGGTCGACTCCCACTTCGTCGGCGCCGCCTGCAGGGCCGGGTGCGAGACCAGCAGATGCCAGATCACGGCCTGGAAGGCCTCGGTGTGCGGCGTCACGTGCGCGGGGTTGACGATCGGCACGATCACGCGCGCGTCGGCCACGCGTCCGGTGTAGCCGCCGTCCCGACCCACCACGGCTCCGATCGAGCAGCCGACCTCGCGGGCGTACTCGACAGCGCGAACGAGATTGGCGCTGATGTTTCGCTCGAGATCGCCGCCGCCGACGGAGAAGACGAGCAGCATGTCGGTCGGCGCGAGCCGGCTCACCTTCAGCCACTCGCGATAAGCGGTCTCCCAGCCCTCGTCGTTGACCCGCGCCGTCAGCTCGGAAACGTTGTCGGTCGGGGCATAGGCTTCGATCGCCGCGAGCTTTCGAAAGTCGCAGACGGCGTGCGAGGCATGCCCGGCCCCGCCGCCCGAGCCGAGCACGAAAAGGCGTCCGCCGCGACGGCGCAGCTCGACGAGAAGGCCAGCGAGCTCTTCAACGTCGCCGGGGTCGATCGCCGCCACGACGCGCCCCGCCTCCTGAAGGTACTGCTCGGCGAAACCCATGCCCCTCGTCCCCGCCTAGAGGCGGAAGCCGGCGGCCTCCGCATCCGTGGCAAACATCCGGACGGTGTCGAGCGACATCTCGGCCAGGCCGCAGCCGGCCGTCTTGAGAGCCTTCTCCAGGATGTCGTGAGTCACGGTGACGATGTCGCTTCCGCAGGCGTCCGCCTGGAAGATGTTCAGCACCTCGCGGACGCTCGCCCACAAGAGCTCCGCCTGTGGTCGCTCCTCGAGAAGCGCCCGGGCCGCGCGCATCAGCGGAACCGGGTCGACGCCGGTGTCGGCGATCCGCCCCGCGAACACCGAAACGATCGCGGGCAGTCCCGGGTTCAGCGCCTCGGCGACCGTCCGCACCTGCGCGAGCGTCAGCATCGCGGTGACGTTGATCTTCACGCCCTCGCGCACCAGCTCTTCGATCAGCGGCCGCGACGAGTCCCCGCGCGTGTTGGTGACTGGGATCTTCACGTAGACGTTGTCCTGCCAGGCTCGGATCTTGAGCGCCTGACGTCGCATTTCACCGAAGTCGTCGGCGAAGACCTCGAACGAGATGGGCTTTTCCCGGATCTCCTCCAGGACCGTCTCGCGCGAAGGACTCGTAGTCCGACAGCCCCGCCTTGCGCATGAGCGTCGGGTTGGTGGTCATGCCGCGGATGAGTGGATTGCGGTTGAGCGCGACGAGCGCCTTCTTGTCCGCTCCGTCGGCGAAGATCTTGACGCGCAGGTTTTCGAGCCTCATGCGCGCTCACCGCCGGCGCGCCGGCCGAGCTCCCTCTCCACGATCCACTCGGCGGCTTCGAGCAGCCCGTGGACGGTGTGGTCGGCGGGGTTGCGCAGCTGCTCGTCGTATCCCCGGTCGATGAAGACGGTGGTGCAGCCAGCCGCGCGGCCGCAGTCGACGTCGCGCCAGCGGTCGCCCACCATGTAGCTCCGGCGCAGGTCGATCCCGAGTTCGTCCGCCGCACGAAGGAGCATGCCGGGTGCCGGCTTATGATACCCGCTTGCCGTGGCGTCGAAGCACACTTCGATGCGGTCGAGCGGCAGCGCCGCCTGGAGCTCGCGGTGCATCGCCTCGACCAGATCCTGGGACTGGAGGCCTCGACCGACGTCTGGCTGGTTCGTGGCCACGACCAGCAGCAGCCCTTCGGCCTTGAGCCGTCGACACGCTTCGGCGGCGTCGGGGTAGATCTCGAAGGCGGCCAGATCGGCGGGTGGAAACGGCTTGCCCTGGCGCACGACGGACTTGTTGAGCACACCATCCCGATCCAGAAAGACTGCCCGGCATGTCCTGCGGCCCGCCTGCATGGTCATCGCGGCCCCGGAGTGCCCAGCCGGTAGTACTTGAGCCCCGGGCCGCGCGCGACCGTCTCTTTCCAGGCGCCGTACGGGTCCAGAACCACGCGACCACGCATCCGCTCGCGAATGCGGCTCGCCTCGAGTGACGCGAGCTCTTTCCAGGGGGTCATCAGCACCACGACGTCGGCGTCCTCTACCGCCTCGAGCGCCGAGGCGCAGAGCGTGACGTGCGGGAAAGCTGCAGCGTCGATGCTCGCGCACGGGTCGTAGGCTCGCACCGGCCAGCCAGAGAGGTCCGCGAGCAGCGCGAGGGACGCCGAGTTCTTCGTGGAGTGGGTGTCCGGCTTGTAGGCGATCCCGAGCACTGCAATCCTCGGCTCCGGGCAGAACGGGAGCACCTCGCGGTGAAGCGTCCGGAGGGCCCAGTCCTTGCGGTATGCGCTGTTCCGTTGCCAGGCCGTCACCACGTGCGCGTCGGTGCCGTGCTCCGCGGCGAGGCCCTGCACGGTCGCGAGGTCGCGCTCGAGGTTGCCCCCGGCGATGCCGAGACCCGGACCCAGGTAGGCGTGGGGCCCGATCCGGCGATCGAGCCGCAGCGCCGGAGCGATCTCGGACCAGTCCGCGCCGACGGCCTCGCAGATCTCCGCCAGCGTGTTGGTGGTCGACACGCTGGAGACCAGGAAGCAGTTGATCGCGAGCTTCGCGAGCTCGGCACTCTCGTAGCGCATCGTCGAGCACGGGGCATGCCGAACGAATCGAGCCACGCGCGATAGGGTGCGGGCAGCGGCTCGTCCGGCCGCGATGCGCCGACGATGTACCGCTCCGGGTGCAGTGCGCGCTCGACGGCAGCGCCGAAAACCAGTGTCTCCACCTGGTAGAACAAGCGAGCCCCTGCCAGCTCACTGTCCTCGGCCAGCGAATGAGCGAGGGCTTGCGTGAAGCCGGGCCGGACCTGGCTCAGGATCACCATGCTGCACTCGGGCATCAGGCGGGGCCAGAGCGCCTCCACGAGGCGCCTCACCGGAGCGAGATCGCTCTGGTTGTCGTCATCGGTCGGAACGTCGAGCGAGACGAAGACGAGTTCGCACTCCGCGAGCCTCGAGACGTCCGCGGTGTAGCGCAGGCGATCGCGATTCGCGGCGAAGAGCTCGATGAGACCGGGCTCCTCGATCGGGAAGCGGCCTTCCGAGAGCTGGCGACAGCGCGTCGGGTTCTGGCTCGTGGGCGACCACCTGGAAGCCGCGCGCGGCGCTCGCCAGGCTGTACACGATCCCGAGGTGGGAGAGCCCCACGAAGCCGATCGTCACAGCTCGGCTCCCACCTTCGCCGCCGCATCGTGCAGGACCGAGTTGATCCAGATGTCGGTGTCGATGTTCGTCTCGGGCCGGCCGCACAGCGCCTTGAAGTGCTCGTACTCCTTCTGCCAGGTGGGGTCGGCGCTCACGAGCGTGTGTGCCTGCTCGTCGGGCCGGCCGCTCGGCAGCACGCGCTTGCGCAGTGTGAAGACGCTGGGCCCCCATTTGCACAGGCTCTCGATGTGGGCGCTGCCCTTCTCCCCGATCACGTCTGCGCGAAAGCTGTTGCGCCACGACAGCAGGGTCACCTCGAAGTCCAGCGCCGGGCGGCCCTCGAAGCCGAAGCGGACGTGATCGAACGCGCGGTTTTCGAAGCGGTGGCATCCCCACACCTGGACCTCGGCGTCCCTGCGTCCGAAGAGGAACTCGCTCCAGTCCAGGAGGTGCGAGCCGAGGTCGGGAAGCACCCCGAGCCCCCGGTCGCGCCAGGCCGAGTCCCGCACGTCGCGAGCAGTCCCGTTCCCGTAGAAAAAGCGGGCGACGTAAAGGGTCCCGAGCTCTCCGCGATCCAGGACGTCCTTGAGCCGCAGGATGTGCGGCTCGAAACGATGGTTGTACGCGGTGTAGCAGGCCACCCCGTTGGCGGTGGCGAGCCCCTTGAGACGAGTCAGCGTGTCGTGGCTTTCGCACAGCAACGGTTTCTCGACCAGGACGTGCTTGCTCCGCGACAGCAGGTACTCGAGCAGCGCGGGCTTCTCGCGGTCGGGCACGCACACGAGCGCGGCGTCGTACGCATCGCCGGGGCACGTCTTCGATTCGTCGGTACGCGGCATCCGTGACGACCGGGTCGACGGTGGCCACCGCGTCCGCCCCGGCGACCCTCAGCCGCTTCTTTCCCTGGATCCCGAGGCCGACGACCACGACCTTCATTCGAAGCGGGTCCGCTTCTCGACGTCGTCCAGGCGAGCCAGGACGTCCTGAGGGCCGATCGGAGTGTTGCCCTCGCGCTCGCACGCGACCGCCGCCGCCACGGCGCCCAGGATCGTGGCCGTCACCGGGTCTCCGGTCGCGGCGAGCGACACGGTTGCATATGCGAGCAGTGCGTCGCCGGCTCCCACAGCGTCGACGACGCGCTTGGTGAAGGAGTCGACCGTGAAGAAGGAGCGAACGTTGGGGTCCGGTGCGCGATACGTGATCACGCCGCGCGCCCCCATCTTGAGCATCAGATAGCGGCAGCGGGCGCGGCGATAGAGCTCGAGCGCCATTGGCCTCACGGTCGAGTCCTGGTCCCCGAGCGCGAACCTCGCCTCCCGCTCGTTGGGTGCGATCAGGTCGAAGCCCTGGAAGTCGAGGATGTTCCCCCAGCGGCTGGCCATCTGGCTGTCCCCGACTCGCAGGACTCCGCTCGGGATGGAAGCGATGAGCGTCGGGATCGTGCCGGGATTGAAGATGCCATGGCGGAAGTCGCTGCAGACCACGACGTCCGCGGGCGTGCCTGCGATGCTTTCGGTGAACTCCTTGAGGATCGTGCTGGGCGATCGGACGATTGTCGAGGCGGTCGACTTTCAAGAGTCGGTAGCCGTCGGCGCTGAACACGTTCTTCTGTGTCGTCGGACGAGTCGGGTCGACGAGGCCCGTACATGCGACCCCGCTCGCCTCGAGGTCGCTCAGCACGAAGTCTTTGAGCGCGTCGTCGCCCAGCACCGTCGTGAAGCGCACCTGGGCGCCGGCCTCCCGCAGGTGCTTCGCCACGATCCCGGCCCCGCCCACGAAGTCGGCGCGATCCTCGTACTTCACGCTGAGAGTGGGCGTCTTGGTGCTGGCTCCGATCGGCGAGCAGTAGGTGTACGAGTCCACGATCGTGTCGCCAACGACATGGACGCGCACGCCTCCCAACGCCGCGAGGGCCTCGCGCAGCTTCTGGAAGCTGAGGCCTTCCCCCTCCATCAGCGAGTGGAGCTTGGCCACGGCCAGGTCGGGTGGCTCGCTCTCCAGGATCGCGGAAGAGGAGTACACCACGTCGCCCGGAGTGAACAGCAGCTCGCCGCCGTATGTCTCGAGTGCCTGCAGCTCCTCCTGGGTCTTGGGGTGCAGCCCTTCGCGGCCGTACTCGTAGCCTTTCGCGAAGTAGTCCGGCTGCAGGTACTTGATGTTCTCGATCGGCGTCTCGTTGTCGTCGACGATGACGTAGTCCACGACCTCGAGCGCCGCCAGGTTCATCGCGCGCAACGCCTGAGGCACGAAGGGACGGAAGTTGCCCTTCTTGATGTGGATGTCGGAGGTCAGGCTCGTGACCAGGATGTCCGCCTTGCTCTTCGCGAACAGCAGATGGCGGATGTGGCCGGGATGGACGAGGTCGAACGTTCCGTGGCACATGATGACGCGCTTCTTTCGCGGACGCGTCCCGATCACCTGCCGCAGCTCCTCGCGCGTCTTGATCTTCCTCTGGAACGCGGCCTCGTTCCTCGGACGCGTCATGGTGTCTCCCCCGCGCCGAGAAACGCGAACCAGGTCTTCGTGGCCTGCTGGATCGAGTCGACGTCCCAGACGGGAGCGCTACGCCAGTAGTCGATGTGGGCGAGCATCGTGGCGACACCCTGCTCGAACGACACTCGGGGCTCCCAGCCGAGATCCCTCTTGATCTTGCTGACGTCGGCCCAGGTGCAGTCCGGTTCTCCTGGCCGCTTCGGCAGGTGGACGACCTCTCCGCCCAGCAGCTCGACGAGCCGGTTCACGCTCTGGGGCTGACCGGCACCCAGATTGAAGACCTGCTGGACGTGGTCGCTGGTCGCCGCCAGCAGGAAGGCGCGCGCCACGTCGGTCACGTAGAGAAAGTCCCGCCGCTGGGTGCCGTCGCCCACGACGGTGAGCGGCTTGCCGGCGAGCTTCTGCGCAAGGAACACGCCGAAGACGGCTCCGTAGGCCCCCGTCGTCTTCGATCGCAGCCCGTACGCGTTGAAGATCCGGATGCTGTTGACGGGAAGCTTGTAGACCTGTCCCCAGTGGAGCGTCGCCTGCTCGCCGAGCAGCTTGCTCAGCGCATAGGGGTACTGGGGCCGGATCGGCGCGCCCTCCGTGGTCGGCAGCTCCTCCGCCAGCCCGTAGCAGGACGACGAGGCGGCGTAGACGAACCGCTTCGCCCCTGCCCAGCGCGCCGCCTCGAGGGCGTGCACGGTTCCCATCACGTTCGCGGACATGTAGTCGAAAGGGCGCTCGATCGACGGCACGATGTCGCCGATGCCCGCGAAATGAAAGACGAAGGCGGCGTCCTTGAAGAGAGCGTCCTGCGGGGGCGAGCTCGCGGAGGTCGCGGGTGTCGACGCGCAGGCGCGGCTCGCCCTTGTGGTGCTGCAAGGTTGTCCAGGCGGCCGCCGCTCAGGTTGTCGATCACGTGCACGGTGTACCCCTCGGCCAGCAGCAGGTCCACCATGTGGCTTCCGATGAAGCCCGCCCCTCCGGTCACGACGGCCAGCGGCATGCCCATCGTTACACCAGGGATGCGCCTTGACGGTGCGCACGTTGACGTAGCGGTCGTCGGTCATGCTGTCGGGGCAAAGGCCCTGCTTGAAGGCCGCACACAGGTCGTGCACCGCGTCCTGCAGCGTCCGCCGCGGCGTGTAGCCGAGCTTCTGCTCGATCTTGCGCGACGACACGTGGTAGGAGCGGTTGTCGTTGGTGGGCTGCGTCTCGATCCGGATCGGCGCCTTTTCGGGGAACTCGCGCTCGACGACCTCCTTCACCAGCAGTGCCAGCTCCGAGACCGTGTGGTTCTGGTAGCCGACGTTGAACGTCTCTCCGGCGATCAGCGCATCCGGATACTCCAGCATCTTGACGTAGAGCTCGCAGACGTCCTCGACGTGGATGTTCGGTCGCTTCTGGGCGCCGCCGAAGACGGTGATCACGCCGCGGTTGACGGCGTGGTTCGTCAGGATGTTGACGGTGAGGTCGAAGCGCATGCGCGGCGAGTACCCGCACACCGTCGCGGGTCGCAGGATCACGGTCGTGAACTCCGGCGACTGGTGCTTGAGCAGGAGCGGCTCGCAAAGGCCCTTGTACCGGTTGTAGTCGGTGAGCGGCACCAGCGGATGCTCCTCCGTCACGTCGGGCGCGTCGCTCACCCCGTAGACCGAGCTGCTCGAGACGTAGACGAAGCGCCGTACGCCCGCCTCCTTCGAGGCGATCACGAGCGGCTCGAAGCAGTCGTAGTTGATCGACCGGCTGAGGTCGGGATTGAGCTCGAAGCTGGGGTCGTTCGAGATGCAGGCCATGTGGATGACGCTGTCCACGCCCTTGAGGCTGCTCCTATAGTGCGCATCGTCACGAATGTCGCCGCGGACGACCTTGAGGCGGTCGTGACGGGGCAGCCCCTCGTCCCCGAACAGCATCAGGTCGTAGACGACGACCTCATATCCAGCATCGAGCAGCTTGGGGACGAGAACGCAGCCCTTGTACCCGGCCCCGCCGGTCACGAGAACCCTCTTGTTCATATCGAGTCAGTCTCCGGGGAGCGTCCAGAGAGGAAGCGAGAGCAGGAGGTGTTCTCGTACGCACTGCGCGCGATCGGGGAACGCCGCCACCCGCCCTGCTGTTCGGGCTCTTTACGACCAGCGTACCGGTGGTTGACCTGCGAACATACTGCGGGCCGGAACAGGCCGCAAGCTTCTGTGCCGCGTTGCGTACACTGCGTCCTACTTCTCGGTCCACTTCGATCCTCACGGGCGTCGGTGGCCGAGCCGTCCGTCGTAGGACGAGATAAGGCGACCAGCATGCCGAGCACCGCGAGCCGCGGAAGATCCATCCGCTCGGCCTGGCTGCGTAGGTCACGTACCGAAACTGCAGGTGGTCGGCTCTCGGCGGTACCACAACGCCCCGCATGACCGCATTCGTCGGCAAGACGGGAAGGTCGATGCCCGTCGACGACGGCCTGCCAGCCCGGGTAATAGAGCTCGTTCAGCACCAGGAAGCGTTCCGACGACGAAGCGGTCGAAACGGAATTCGAGCACGTCGCCCTGGCCCTTCAAGCTGATCGCCCCTCCCGCTGTCGAAGTGCCGCGCTTCGCCCAGCCCTTCGACGAATGACGTGTTCATGGGATCGACGACGCCCTCCGGCCGGAACAGACGACGCGCCGCTTCTTCGGGTGAGGCCACAGGCTCCGCCGACGCAGCGAAGAAGACGCGGGGCGTCACGCGCGCGCTCGAGGGAACGATCCGGAACAGCGTGGGGTCGGGACGCGCGAACGTCCTCGCGCCGTCGCGAAGGACATTGCGGTAGACGCCGTCTCCCGCGACCAAGGGCCGAACGCACGTTGAGCAGGCCCAACAGTTCCCACGGTATCTGGTCGCGATTGAGGAAGCTGACGGTGCGCAGACTCAGCCCGGACGGCCAGGGCAATGCACGCAAACGGCCCGGGACTCCGAGGCCGTAGTAGCCGTCGATCGCCCGCAGCTTCCAGAACTCCGGCACGTGGCCGGCGCAGAAGCCCCCGGCGATATCCTGATCGCAGACCAGCGCCACCCGATAGCGGTCGGGCTCGATGCGCTGATGCAGCGCCCGCAGCTGCGCGGTGCTCGGCGGTCGGAACTCCTGGCGCTCAGCCTGGTAGAAGTCGCCCATGTTGAACGGATGACGGACGTTGCGGGTGTACGGCGCGTTGACCTGCTCGTTCGCGGCGACGAAGGCATTGGCTGGCGATCACGGCGCAAATCGCCGCATGCGCGCTGCGGCGCCACGGTGCGGCGATCGAACGGGTCGAAACGACCGCCAGCAGCACCAGAAGAGCCCGACCGAGAGGCCGATGCGGATCAATGACTCGGTGAGCACTACCGGGGCGCCGAGCATCGGAGCGCCGCCGGTGAATCGGCGTGCGAACGCGTTGATGCCCAACGCCGCGAGTGTACCGAGCGCCAGCCTGCTCCGCTCGTGTGCAGCCACTTCTCGCCTTGCTCCGCCTGCGGCGCCAGCTCGTGCAAGGTCAGTGCGACCAGGACGACAGCGGCAACAACGCGGCGATCAGAATGCGCGCATGCGTGAAGTCCATGCGCAGGAAGAGCAGGAAGAGGGCATGGGCCGCGGGCTTCCACACGACTGCGACGATGCAGGCAACCAGGGCCCAAAAGAAGAATGCCGCGTCGTTCTCCGAAGTGCGCATGATGCCCGTCCACCACGGCGATGGCGTGCCAGCCCGGTCAGCAGCAGCACCGGCACGACGGCCGAGGTGTGGATCAGGAAGCCTTCGGTGAGATTGAGATTCGTAGCCAAGCGCCTGGCTTTCGGACGGGTTGTGCCCGAAGATCGCGTAGTCGAACCAGCGGTAGATCTGGTAGGGCCGGACGTTCTGGAAGTCGTAGAGGACGTCGAAGTCCTTGAGGTTCCGGCCCTCCACCGCTCGTACGTATTCGCGCATCGCCGTCGCCACGCCGAGCACACGGGGAAGCGAGAACAAGAGCGCAGTGCCAAGCGCCAGACCGAACACCAGGACCGGCCGCCACGAACGCACCGCCAGCGAGCGCCAGGCTGCATAGGCTCCGACCAGCATCAGCGCGTAGGCGGCCTTCTGCAGGAACATCAGGCTCAGCATGGCGCCGAGCAGAACCGTAAGCACCAGATAGCGCTGCGGACGCCGTCTCGCGACGGATCGAGCGGACAGCCAGGGCCAGCAGGGGGATCACGATGAAGACCGCGAAGCTCATGCTGTTCTGGCTGACCTTGAGCACGGTCAGCGAGGAGAACTCGTAGCAGATCGCCCCCACAAGGACCGGCAGGCCGGGAGGCAGCCCGGCGCGGAGGAAGCCAGTACGCGGCGAGTCCGGCGCTTGCCAGCATCGCGATCACACGTAGCCCATCGTGATGAAGCGGTTCTCCCGCCGAAGAGAGCCACCAGGTAGACGACGGGATTGGGGAACGTGTATGGCAGGACGAAGCTGTCGTAGCCCATCATCTCGTGCTCGTTCCATGCCGAGATGTGACCGGCGCTCACGCCGGACAGGTAATGCGCGAGAACCTTCAGGTCGCTGTTCAGGCGATCGGGATTGCCGATCCACAGGCTCTGACCGAAGAAGTGGCCCCTGAACAACCAGATGGCGAGCAGCACCAACACGAGCACCGCCATCCAATCCGACGCGGATGCTCGACTGGTCATGCGAACTGGGTTGGCATTCGGCTGCCGCACGATTCACGCGTGAGGCGACCCCGGGAGTGTCGCCACGTGACGGCGATGAATGACGAACGGCATCAGCGGGCAGTTCGTGCCGATCGTCCGGTCATGGGCAATCCGAAAGCGTACGGCGGCCGGTAGGCGAACGTCACCTGTGCGCCCCGGGCCGCAAGTGGAAGCCCGTACTGGGCATGGTTGCTGCGGATCAGGGCTTGCCGTGCGCTCGTCCACCGTGGCGTCCAGAACGGGCTCCAGGTGTTGGCGATGACCAAGAAGGCGCATCACCAGCGACGGCCACGGCCAACTCCGATGCCGATCCGGATGGTAGTCCGGTTACCTCGATGCGTGCCGCCCGCGAAGCCTCGGCGCTCCGCGATCGCATCGGCATCGACTGCCTCCAGCACCGCCGTCGAGCGCAGCGCCGCCACTCCATCGACGACAGTCGGTCGAGAACCGCCTTGCCGTTCGGTTCCACCAGGATCGTTGTCGACCAAGCGGAAACGCTGAAGGCTGTCCGTCAGCTCGTAGACGAACACATCCTTGCCGCGCACCTTCGACGGCTCGCCTCGATGAAATCCCAGAGCGGCAAGCACGAGAGGCTCACGCTGCCGAAGTCGATCAACGGGGGTCGGCCTGTGCCCTCAACGAGGCCCGTGTTGCGACTGCGGTACTGCGGCCAGGTCGGCCAGGGGTCGGCCGCGTGGACGAGGCGGACTCCGGTGCCCGCAATGGATACTCCGAGAGGAGATACCGCACGTTGAGCAGTCTCAGGAGATTCAGCTGGAATCGTCGATCGACGTCGAACCCGTAGCGCAGCGCGTCGTAGACGTCTTCTCCGGCAGCAGCCCGACCCCGGGCTTTACCAAGTCCGTGCCCAGGAAAATGAAGTTGTCCTCGGCTCGACCGGTATCGACGCCGAAGACCTGGCGGTTGAACGGGATCTCGGCGAACAGCGGCGCCAGCACACGCAGCCACAGATCCCGGTAGACCGCCGGGATAGATGTTCGCCCAGCCGTCCGCCGTCTCGAGTCCCTGCGCGTAGGCATAGGCCGGCTGAAGCGGCAGGACGCTCGCCACTCGGAAGGGTCCGGGTTGGCTGCGCAGAGCGTCGACGACGCGTACTTGGTAGTTCGCCCTCGCCCCAGTCGTTCACCCCGAGGTCATAGAAGAGGTGAAGCTTCGGCACCACCAGCATGAAGGTCACGAAGCCGGCCATCGCAGTGGAGATGATCCAGCGTGGCCAGCTGCCGCTCGCCGACCGTCACCCAGGCCAACCGTCACGACGAGCACGAGTCCGACGGCGATCACGAAGGGCCAGGAATCTGGAAGAAGCGTCCCATGTAGACGCCGCGGGCAAAGGGCGCGAATGCGACATGGCCGTTTGCAGCAGCACCCAGATCCACTTCTGCGAGATCAAGGTCGAACGTCGACTGCCACCAGCAGGAAGCTCACAGCGCATCGCCTGGCACGCGTCGTTTCGCCGCCAGACCAGCCAGGCTGAGCGGCAGCCCGGCGACGAAGCCGAGCCATGGCACGTTCCACGTTACGAGCCGCAGGGTCTTGTTCCGGTCGAAGAGGTCGTACTGCAGCTGTCGATAGAACAAACCGTCGATCGACGCGGTGATCCGCTCCGGCTCCCACGCCGCGCGGTGGGAAGACGGCCGCAGTGCTGCGATCGCCAGCAGCTGCGGCGCGGTAGCAATCATCAGGACGAGGGCGAAGGTGGCGAAGTGTCCCAACGCCTTGCGCCACACGGCGCGCTCGAACAAGCGAGTGCCAGAGCACGGCGAAGGTCAGCAGGTACGGCACCCCGAAGGTGAAGGTCGTCGCGAAGGACAGCAGCAACGCCGCTTGCGGTCGCCTTCATAGCTACCGGTGTCGCCGACAGAGTGACGCAACAGCCAAAGCATCAGCGGCACGCCCGGCAGCGTGAAGAGCGCACCGACGGTGAAGTAGGAGAAGCTCGCATACATGGTTCCGGCGAGGCTGCTCCACGAGCCCTCCAGGCCGAGCTGCTCGTCGGCCACCCGGCCAGCGAAGAAGACGGCAACGACGTACTGGAGGAAACGGTGAAGCCCGTTCGCCAGCCAGGTCGGCAGCGTGCTGAACAAGAGGTACTCGGGGCCGATGGGATTCGCGTTGCCCCAGAAAGCCAGACGGTCGACGCCACCGGCGACGAACGGCGACCAGAGCGAGAAGTTGCGCCCGTCGACGGACAGCGCCTTGAACGTCGGGATCGTCTCCAGTCCGCTGCCGTAGGCGTAGATCCACGACAGCGGCCCGAGCGCCCAGGACTCCACGAGAAGAGCCCTGCGACAGCCAAGGCCACCCACACCTCGCGACGCGTGTCGGCTGTCCGGGCGCGAGGCTCGGTCGGTGTGGTCATGTTGCTGAGTGCCGCTGCCAGGCGAGCAACGTGCCCAGCATGGCCAGTGCTCGCCGTTGCTCGAGCATCGTCCGGCCAGTCGCGGCGGATGAGAGCCTTCGGGCACGGACGCAATCTTCACTGCTGTGGTCGGCTCCCCTTTGGCCGGTCTTATTGACCGTCATCTTTGCTACTCCTGCGTCCTGGTTCGCTCGGCGAAATCGCTGGCACACCGACGTCCGGGTCTCCCGGTATCGCATGCCCACGCTGCAGCAACCACAGGACGGCCCCGGGCACGCTGATCGCAATCAGCAATAGCCCGAAGCACACCGAAAGGGCGACGCTCCGAGCGGGCGGGACGCCGACCAGTCCCAGCGCGACGATCATTGCGCCTTCCCGAACTCCCCACCCTGCGACGGATATCGGTAACATCGAGAGAAAGAGGACTGGTGGCACGAGGAGCAGGCTGTGCCAGAACGTGATGTCGATGGACAGACCTAGCGCCAAGACGTAGAGCGTGATCACATTGACCAACTGTATGATGAGCGAGAGGGCAAGTAGTGATGCCAAGCGTTTGGCACTCCACACCGCCAAGAGCGTAACCCGGGCGAATTCGGACACCCACTGGAGCAGCTTGAATTTACGGAATGCGGCGGGCAGGTACCCCATCGAGACCACCGCCACGAACCCTGCGATACCAGCGATCAGCGCGATCAAGAAGCCGCTACGCATCGTGGGCTCCCTCACCACCTCGAGCAGGAACGGTACCGTGAGGAGCACGAGGGCAAGCGTACCTGCGAGCCCCAGTGCTCGGTCGAGCACAACCGCTTTGGTGGCGTGGGCAAGGGGCACGTTCGAGCGCACGATTCGCCAGACACGCATGGCGTCGCCACCGATGAAGGAGATGAGAGTCTGGCTGAAGAACGCACCGACGAAGACCACGTCGAGCGCGTGGAAGAACCGACAGCGTGCCCCCAGCGCTTCCAATACTTGCCGCAAGCGGAGCGCGGCGATACTGAACTGAAAGAAGAGCAACCCTCCCGCGGCGAGCACAGCGTAGGCGGAAATGCTCCGCATCTGGAGCGTGGCCGTTGCGGTATCAATCCTGCTGAAGGCGTAGACGACGAGCGTGACGGACAGAGCTATTTTCGCGGCAAGCAGCAGATATCGCACTGCCAATCACGCTCTACCGGCCAAGAGCCTCAGCGGAAAGCACAACGCGATGAACCGAGGACCTAGCACACCCACGTGGCTGCCCATCGACCGGCATAGGTCGGGTCTGCGTCCGGCAACGTGTTGACGAGCCCACGACGATGTTGAGCGCATTCGCTACTTATCTACTCGCGCATTTCCTGGCATACGTGGTCCTCCTTCGCCACTCAGCCCGACTCCGCACGGAGTGGGGAGTCTTTCTCTACCACTTTGTTCCCGCAATGGTTGCAGGATTGGCTGGACTCGCGTTCGTGTTCGCCCAATCCGCGCCGTCTCGCTTCGCGGAACTTGTCCTTGTGCTGAGCGTACACGGCATCTATAGCCTCTCGTTCCTCGAGTTGTGGTCGCTCGCCCGGGGGGGGTACTCGCTCTCCATCCTCCGAAGCGTCGCAAGATCGGAGGCGAACGGAGTCGAGCCGGACTTCTCTCGTTTGGAGTGGATCGGTGAGACGAAGCAGCGCGAGCGCATCGTGGGACTCGAAAGGCTGGGGTTGATCGTGGTGGGTGACCAGATCGCTCTCACGAAACGCGGCAACCGCGTCGCCTTTCTCCTGCACTGCCTGCTCAGGTGGATCGATCCGCTGAAGGACGGCAGTGAAACTGTGTGAGCACTTGGATCCTGCCGCCGCTGGCATCCTTCGGGTTGGCCGTCTCCCTCCACGGAATATCGTTGCGCACTCCCCTTCGCGTCGATCCCGTCCGGCGATTCCTTTTGATAGGCATCCCTTTGGGCGGCGGACTGCTCGTCCTCTCGATCGCGAGCTTTGGGTTCACCAGCTACGCGCTCGCCTCCGTCCTGCTTTACGCCTTCCTGTGCGAACTCTACATATTCTGCTTCACGCTCGTGCTCAGCAGCGTTTCGGTGACTCTGCTCATCATGTTACGCCGCGGCCCCCTCGCGGCGTCCGCGCTCAAGGTCGCATACGACCCGCATGAAATGGTCGAGCTCAGGCTGACACGGCTCATCAAGCAGGGCTTCATCGTTCAGAAAGGAGATCAGACCGCGGTGACCGCGGCAGGAATGCGCCTGCATCGAGCCTTCGCCGCCCTGCAGCGCTTCTTTCGCCATCAGACCGAGTAAGCGCCTGCGCGGCTTCCAGCCCCTTCTTGCGCAGGGCTGTCGTCACGAGGTTACGACTCCCATCTGAAGCGGGTCACCAGCCTGCCGTCAGTGGCGAACGCAATTATCCAGTCGCCGCGTTCGTAAAGTGATGCGAAGCAGGTGCTGGGCGCCGTATCGAAGACCAGACACACATCTCCTCCCCGCCGCTCCACACGCCCGGTGGCGGACCAAAGACGCAGCAAGCCGTAGCGCCACGACCTCTGCACAACCCGGCCGGTCCCGTCGAATCGCCACCGGTATCCCCACGTGCCGATCTCGCCGCGAGCCGTTCCGGCGTGGAAGAACCTCGGATCGATCGGCTTGTCACGCGGCGCGGCGTCGATCAGCGCTGCTTCGCTTGTCGGCGATGGACCGCCCATGGGAGAGATGAACGGCTCTGCAACCTGGTCGACATCGAGAAGGCGAACGAGACCTTCCTGCGGCTCTTCCATCGGCCGAAAATCAATCCGCCGTCCCTTTGCGGACTCGAAGGCGGCTGCCGCCTCGAACGCATAGAAGAAGCGACGCGAAGGAAACGGCTGTGCGGCGAGTGCCTCAACGACCTCGCCGCGTGCGATGCTGGTCTGGATGGTCTTCAACTCCTGCCAGGTGAGGTCAGCACCCAAGTAAGGGTGGTGACGTGCCGTGCCGACCATGTTCGTCAACTCGACGGCCGCCACGTATGCGACCAATGCCCACGACAGCGCCCGTATCCCTGTGCTACGCCCCGACGCGGCAGCGATGGCGCCGACGAGAAGGGCTAGCAAGACGGAGGCGAGCGCAGCATAGTAACTGCTCTCCCACACATAGCTCCACAGCGCCACTTGAAGGACAGACTGTCCCGCGACGTAGACCAGGAAAGTCAGCGCGATGCGCCAGATCCACAGCCTGCGCTCGGCGGGCAGGAGTCGGGCCAACGCGACGATGACGATCAGGACGCCGTAAAGTGCTAGCTGCTCCGACACCGACCATCGCCAGAACCGCGGATAGGGAAGAAGGTTCGTCCACGAGACAGTCACGACCCGACCTGGGACGAGATGCGCCGACAGTATCGCGTGAAGCACGCTGACCGGGCCGTAATACTTCAGCATGCTCCCGAAAGGGCGTGCCTGCTCGCCGAACATGGCGGCGACCGGCCCCTTCAGAATAACGGTCGGCAGGTCGAGCGGCGCTTGCTGCAAGGCGGCATTGGCCAACGGCACCGCCACCAGAACCACCACAGCGTACGCCACGAGTGCGACGCTGAAGCTAGCGGCCACCAGCAGCGTGGAGCGGCGGGCTTTGGGGCGAGAGAGAATCTGCTGACCGAACAGCAGGCAAACGCAGACGGGAATGAAGACCGCCGTTTCGTCCGACAGCAGGCCGAGAAAGGTCGTGGCTCCGAGAACGAGGGCCCCCAGAGCGGGGCGCCCCTCGTGCTCGGCCGGCACGCACAGCGCTGCGCCGTAGAGCGCGCCGGCGAACCAGAAGTTCATGAGCGCCTTCCCGGGCAGGTGGTAGTCCACCAGTGTGTCCAACATCCCCGGCGACGCTGCATAGAGCAAGGTGACGATGATGGCGTAGCGAGGTCCTCGGCTCATGCGGCGGATCGCTCTGTTCAGTACCGCGAGCGTCAGCGGATAGAGGAGCCAGTTGATGCTCAGAGCAGGATGGATCGCGCTCGTCAGGAGGAGTTCCTTGCGCGCGTGGATGTTGACCCAGGTGAAGAAGCTGTTGACGACGCGGCCGCGAGGATCGCCGGCGCGGTTGAAGTCGAGAATGGAGCTTGCCGAGCCATCCACGAACAACGGAACGGCCTTCGTTGCGTATTCGAGCATGATCGAGGCGAGGTTTGGGCTCGCCAGGAACCACATCACCACGGCGACGGCCAGACCGATGGCCAGCGCGACGACAAGGCGGCTTTCCCAGGGCTGCAACGGTGTCGCATCCCATTCAGCGGGTCCGTTGACGACATCACGCGGCGCGACCTGCCCTGTGGAAGCCTTGGCGGTCGCGAGCTCTCGGAGCAAGTTGCGGCCTTTCTTCAAGCACAGCAGGATCGGCGGGGACCACCAGGGTCTCAGGGCTGATGCGACAAGGATCCCCAGCAGCAGATAGGCCAGGCCCGCCGTGCGGCGACTGAGGTACCGGGGCCCCTCGAAGCGGTACCTGCGGCCATTGAGGCGCGGGTCGGTTCCGTCTGAGGAGGAGAAGTACAGACTGTTTCCAAGGAAGCGGTAGCGGCCCATCCCCAGCTCACGGATCTCCTTGGGCCGGGAGTCGCCGGGGCCGAGCAGCCTGCCATCCTCGAAAAGCTGTGGCGGCGCGGCAAAGGTCTGCTCTGGCCAATCCACGCCCGTGGGACTCACAAACCTGAACCCCACATCTGCGTTTACGACCGCGAGCGTACGCCGGACGCGGAACACATCGAGTTTTCCCGCTTGGTGCGAGGCGAGGCCTCCAGCGAGCAGGATCGCAGCGACAGCCGTCGCCGGCCGTAGCAGCCTTTTCAACTCAGCCTCGCAAACGGGCTCAGGGGCTTCGCCCAGACATAGGCGACCGGCGACAGCGGGTACATCATCCGGGGAATCCTGAGCCACGGCAGCGCGAACACTGGCGACAACATCTTCAGGTTCGAGGTCCCAAAAACGCGAACCTCGAACCGCGCTCCCGGGATCCTCTCCTTCCCCGGAGGCTCGAGAGCCGCTTGGTGCCACATGTACATGTCCAGCCGGCCGCCCAAGAGCGTCCGCGCCGCGTCCCAACAAACGCTTTGGGCGATGCGGAAGGCCCACCAGGGACGCATCTCGAAAACCACCAGGTGGCCCCCGGCTTCAGGACGCGCGCCAGCTCCCCCAGGACCTTCTCGAGGATCGCTCTGGTCTCGCGGACGCTCCCTCCCACCATGTGATGCAGCGAGTAGAAGCAGATGACGACATCCATAGCAGCCGCATCGAATGGTAGCCGCCACCGCCGATCCGCAGATTCGCAGATCGACGTCCCTGTTGCTTCGAATCGACGGATACGAGTATTCCAGCCCGACGAGGAAACACCCCTTGGGCTTCCTGTAACAGATCGAGGGCCCGCATCCGACATCCAGCAGAGCCGAGTCCGGCTTCAGATACGTCTCGAGAAAGGCCACCTGCTGCCCGTACGCGAAATCCCAGTCGCCTCCGTCTCCCGAATGACCCTCGCGCATCACCAGGAACTTGTCGTCGAAGTACGAGGTCGCGGTCGTCTTCCGCATGATCACAACATCGTCGCGGATGGCTCCCTCGAAACCACAGCCCTGGCAGCAGAGTCTCTCCTCCCGCACCTCAAGGGCGCGTAGGCAATGCGGGCACACCAGGAAGGTTCGGACTTGCTCATCCAGAGCCAAGGGCCACCGACCCATCATCTTCGGCACCACGTTGGCTGGTCCATGCCTCAGCTGTGATAGACGATCCGCCGGATTCGCCTGAGCAGGATCTCGAACAGCGTGTGTCCGGTCGAGACGAAGTTCCGCAGCGTGATCGCCGAGCGTCCCCGCTCCTTGGTCAGATGGAAGCCCGATACGGGAACCTCGACGTAGGAGGCTCCCTCGTCCAGCAGACGAGTGATCAGATCCGCCTGGAACCCGAATCCGTAGTTGTAGGGCGCCCAGCGCATCACGTGATACCGCCGGTAGAGCGCGCATCCGTTGTAGTAGTTCAGCCGGTAACCGCTGATCAGGTCCACCAGCAGAGTGAAGGTTCGCGAGATCATTCTCCGAGCCCTGCCCTTGCCCGGCAGCACCGGATAGTATGGGACCACGATGTCGGCCTTACCCAGCATGCTCAGGATCTTCGCCATCGCCTCCTTCGGCTCGACGTTGTCGCCGCACACGAGGCGGTAGTACGTGCCGCGACCACGAAAAGCCGCATCCACGAAGCTGCGCGACAGGCCCAGGTTGCGCGGGTTCCTGTGGATGCAGATCGACATCTCGGGATGGCTCCTCCGGAACTCCTCTGCCACCTCGAAGGTCCGGTCGCTGGATCCGTCGTCGACGATCAGCACCTCGTAGCTGTACGGGAAGTCCCGCATGGCGTCCTGGATCGTCCTCACGGTCGGAACCACTCGCTCTTCCTCGTTGAGACAGGGGACGAAGAAGGTGACGTCGATCCCTCCCGCGGTCGTGCTCGGGTCCTCGAGCGTGCCCATCGGCCCGCTACTGGCTCTTGAGGGTGCAGCCGAGCGCCAGCAGGTAGTGCGCCATCGGCGAAATAGCCGGTGTGCACCACCTCGTCGTTCATCGAGAACACGAACACGTTGTGGAAGAACTGCTGCATCAGGCCGCGAAGGCCTCGCGCGTCCTTGCAGTTGACGTGGCCCGCCTTGCTCAGGGGCGACGCGTAGGCCTGGGACTCGAGCGAGGGCGAGCCGAGGATGAGCACGCCGTGCGGCGTGAGCGACTTGACGATGTTCCCCGTGAAGAGCAGCTCCTGCTCCTTCGGGATGTGCTCGATCACGTCGAGGGCATACGCGGCGTCGTAGCGGCCGGGCAGCGGCTCCCTCCAGCAGGTCGTGCTGAAGGCACTCGAAGCTCCAGCGCTCGTCCATGCGCTCGAGGACGTCCTCGACGAAGGTCGCGATCGAAATCCGTGGCGGTCAGCCTCTTCACCGCCTGCAGCACGAGACGGGTTCCGAAGGCGTCGGCGCACCCGACCTCGAGCACGTGCTCGCGGTCGGCCAGCATCTTGGCGACGAACTTGTAACGCGCGAGCGTGAAGAGCAGGTGCTTTGGGTCGTCGTGCCACGCCTGGTTGGTCATCAGACCGAGCGACGTGCGTCCCTTCTTGCGCAGCAGCTCCAGCGCTCGCTCGTACTGGGGTTCGCGTGTGTGATCGGCGGCCATCGGAAGCTTGCCGGCTGCGCTCCTAGCGGAGCTCAGTCGAAGTAGATGCAGCCATAGTCGCCGGTGTAGCCGGCCTTCTCGAGGACAAAAGCCCACTCCTCGGGAGTGAAGAAGCACTCACACGTCAGCTGCCAGTACAGGAGGTTGACCTTCTCCTGCTCGTTCCGGTAGCTGTCCATCACGATGTACTTGTGGCGCCGTCCGACACGCTCGATCTCGCGAAGGGCCTGCGTCGAGATCCGGGAGATAGAGGTTGTGCAGCGTGTTGATCGACACGACGAGGTCGAAGGAGTGGTCGGGAAAAGGCAGACGCACCGCGCTCCCTTCCGCGAGCCAGCCGCTTGACCTCCGGCTTGGCGTGGTCGAGAGCGTAGCGTGAGACGTCGAGACCGGCAATGCGGACACCGGGAAAGGCACGCGTGAACTCGTAGAGCAGAAATCCCTTCCCGCAGCCGACGTCCAGGATGCGATCGCCCGGCCGCAGTCGCGTAGTGCTCGCCCAGCCGCTCCGCGACGGCGAGCCAGCGACCGTCGTAGTGGTACCCGCCGTAGCCCGTCTTGCGGTCGCCGTCCCAGTACTCCACGTCGAATTTCTTGGCCAGCGTGGCGAACTCGGCCTTGTTGCCCGCCAGGACGCGCGCCACGTAGTCGCGTTTGGTCCGAGCGTGCACGTCCTGCAGGAACATCGAGATACGCCATGCCCGCGGCCGTCCGCCTAGGAGCTTCATCCAGGCGGTGATGGTCGTCGACCATCGCCCGTTCGCTGGGGTAGTAGACCTCCTCCAGCGCCGAGCTCATGGGCGTGTGGCTGTCCGGCAGGCAGATCCGCGTCGGCTTCGTGCGCAGCTTGTCGCCGCAGGTTTCCGCGACGGTGGCGATGATCTCCGCCGCCGCGCCGAAGGAGCGCCAGCCGGGATCGGCCACGATCAGCCGTCCCGTTCTGGCCACCGACTCGAGGACCGTCGTCTTGTCCCACGGCGAGAGCGTGCGCAGGTCGATGACCTCCGCGTCCACCGACGATGCGGCGAGCTGCGAGGCGACACGCAGCGCCAGCGGGACCTGGTTCCCGATCGCGACGAGGGTCAGGTCCGTTGCCCTTGCGCCGGATCGGCGGCGTGACCGAAGCGAATGCGGTAGGGCTGCTCCGGCACCTCGTCGATCATGGAGAACAAGGAGCGTCCTTCGACGAAGACGGCCGGGTCTTCGCTGAAGATGCTCTCGAGAAGCAGCCCCTTGGCGTCGTAGGCCGTGGCCGGAACGGCCACGCGCAGCCCCGGCAGGTGGGCGAACCAGCTGTGCAGGCTCTTCGAATGCTGCGGGCCCTGCCCCCAGCCCTTGCCGACGATGGCGCGAATCGTGACGGGCAGACCGGAGTTGCCGTTGGACTTGAACCGCCAGAGGCTGAGCCAGTTCACGATCGCGTCCAGCGAATAGATCATGAAGTCGAGCCGCTGGTGGACGATCACGGGGCGCAATCCCGTCAATGCGGCCCCCATCGCTGCCGCCGTCATCAGGTTCTCCGCCACCGGGAAATCCCGTACGCGGTCTGGACCGAACCGATCGACGAGCCCCGTGGTCGTGCCGAAGATCCCGGCCTTGGTATCCACCAGCTGACCCATCACCAGCACGTCCGGCGAGAGCTCCATGGCCTGGCCCTGGGCTTCGTTGATCGCCTGTGCGTAGGAGATCTGGCGGCCGCTCATCTGCGTCGCTCACAGAGCATGATGTCCCTCAGTTGCTCCGACCAGATCAGTAGGGAGCGAGCCGGGCATCCGACTGGAACTGGTCGAACTCTCCCTCCGACTGCGTCCCCAGGAGCCTGTCTGCCACCGGCGCCCCCGAGGCCCAGTTGAGGCTGCCTCCAGTCCGGCGCCTCCGGGAAACGGGCTCTCCTTCGCGAAGCGGAAACAGTCGGCGATCTCCGTCGGCAACCTCCGCTTCGAAGCGCGCGAGTTCGCTGTCCGACAGGTGGCCGGCCGCCGCGAGCTTCTCCTGGAGCAGGCGGATCGGACAATTGTCCTTCCAGAACTGCCATCTCCTCCGCGCTGCGATAGTTGTTCACTCCGTCGTCCTCGGGACCGACGTGGCTGTTCCATCGATAGGTGTAGGCCTCGACGAACGCCGGGCCGTCGCCCTCGCGGATCCGCTGCACCTCGTGGGCCAGGGTCCGGTAGACCTTGGCCACGTCGTTGCCGAAGATGCGCGTCGTCCGGACCCCGAAGGTCGCCACCCTCTCGCAGATGTTGTCGGAGGCCTGCCGCTTGAGCTGGTCCGAGAAGGTCGCGTAGCGGTTGTTCTCGCAGACGAACAGAATCGGCAGCCTGCACACACCCGCGTAGTTCATGGCTTCCCAGAACGCTCCCTCGTCGCTCGCACCCTCCCCGAAGCCGGAGACGGCGATGCTCGTGGACTTCTTCAGCTGAAGCCCGAGCGCGACTCCCACGGCGATGCTGACCGCGCCCGCGAGGATGGCGCCGCTGTAGAACCGCGAGGCGTGGTGAGAGATGTCCTGCGATCCGGCCTTGCCCCCGTTGGCACCCGTGGCCTTCCCGTAGATCTCCGCAAACAGCTCCCGCAACGGCGCGTGCTTCGCAAAGTAGTAGCCGTGGGACCGGTGGTGGCTCAGCATGTAGTCGTCTTCACGGACCAGCAGCGAAAGCGCGGCGGGGACGGCCTCCTGGCCCACGCAGAAATGGATCGGGCAGCGCATCTCATCGGCGGGGTGGTACTCGCGAATCAGGGCCTCTTCCATCCGGCGCAGACGGAGCATCTGGCGAAGGAGAGTCAGCAGCGTGTCGCCGATCCAGGTCGCTGAGGTCCATCTCGCGGTAGTGGCCGGAGCTGGGCGATCAGCTCGTGCTTGAGAGTTATGCTCATATTTCTGTGTCCAAGCTCTCCGGGCATTCGGGGCTTGCCGGTGGCTCCCTGGCGCCACAGTCTCTCCTAGCGCACGCTTCGCGGCTAGCGCCTGGTCCCACACCGTCACGAGGTAGGGACGCGAGGGCAGGCCGGAGGCGCTCTGCCGGTCGATGAAGCGCAAGTCCTGACCTTCCCGGCACTGCAGCGTCTGCGTTCCGTCGTAGGCGCCCAGAAGAAGAAGACCGCAAAGTCGGTCTCGTAACCGACCTCCCTGCTGCGCCACGACGTGAGCGCGCAAGGGAGTCACAAGCGTACCCCGTCTCCTCGAGAAACTCGCGCCTCGCTCGCCTCCTCGGGCGTCTCGCCGACCTCGAGGTGTCCGCCCGGGAACACCCACAGGCCGGCATCCTGGAGCCTCGGCTTGTCGTCGCGCAGCTGCAAGCAGCGCGGCCTCACCCTTCAGCAGCACCACGCCACAAACCCCGAGCGCGTCCGGCTGCGTGACTCGGCGTCTTGAAGTCCCAGCTTCATCGTCAGGCGTTCCCCTGGAGCACCTTGAATCGTCCGCCGAAGACCTCCTCCAGCGTGGTCGGCCTCAGCTGCGGCAAGCGACTTGAGCAGAGCCGTCGTGTCGAAGTGGCGGTGCGTGACCTGGCCGCTGCGCGGGAGCGACTCGATCGCGACGTCGGAGCCGATCAGCTCGGCCGATCAGCCGCGCGAGATCGCCAAACGAAACGGCTCGTCCGCTGGCGGCGTTGAGGATTCCCGTGCTCCGACGCTGCAGCGCCGCTCCGATCATCGCCACCACGTCCGCCGATGTACACGTGATCGCGCATCTCCTCTCCCGCGCCGAACAGCTTGATGCGCCGCTCCTGTCAGCGCCGACGCGCATGAAGCGGTTCGGGCCATAGCTGTTGTGGGTGTCCCCCGCTCCGAAGATGGCGCAGCGGGCGCAGCACGCAGAAGGGGATGCCCTCGCGCCTGCGCCGCATGGCCCAGTATCTGCTCGCGAGCCATGTGCATCAGCGAGTAGAGGTCGGTGGGGCTGGGGGGCGTGTCTTCGGAGATCAGGGATTCGCGTCCGTCATACACCGCATCGGAGCTGATGTAGACGAGGTGCGCACAGGGAGCCTCCGCCAGCACTTGAGCGAGACACTCGGCCATGCGGAGGTTCTTCATGAGCGTGGCGACGTCGCGGCCCTTGTCCGGGGTCAACGCCGCGGCCACCACGACGGAATCGTCGGGGTCCAGGATCGACCGGAGCTTGTCTGCCGCTCCCGGCTCGCAAAGGTCGATCTCGTTGCCGCGGCACGGCCAGGCACGAACAGCCTTCTGTCTTCAAGAAGTCGAGCAGCTCGCGGCCGATGAAGCCCCGAGAGCCCAGGACGACCACGCGTCGGGGCCGCGCCGGCTCGGATAGATGATGCGACAGCATCGGATGACACCAGCTTGGGAGATCTCACGGGCTTCTTCGCCCCGGCCGGCCAGACTGCAGCGGGTGGCACACGACCGGCCGTCAGTCTAGGTGCGAGACAGAGCGTTGCGTCAAGCATCGAGTCGGCTCACTCCATTCATCTGAGCCGCACCTGGTACGCCCACCGCCTTGACGAAGCACTACCAGGGCATGGCCAGCGTCCTTCGGTATTGGCGGTCGTCCCACTGGATCTTCCTGCCGGATCCGGGAGGATAGGTCCAGTTCAACTTGATGATCGACCACGCATCTTGCCCGCTTTCGTCTCGCGAAACCTCTCGATGCCCGAGGAGGCTCGTTCCTCCGCGCGCTTCGGCCACCATCCTGTAGATCCTGGCACTGGGCTCTGCGGACGACTGGGTCGAACAGCTGCCGAGGACTCCAACAGACGAAATAGTCGGGCTCGAAATACTTCGTGTTCGAGCGCTTGTCCGCAAGCCACAGGTAGCGGAAAGTCACGGCGCTGATAGAACTTGCCGTCCAGGTTGCGAAGCTCGCTCTGGCCCAGCTGCGGATCGAAATACGCCCATCCCTTGGTGGTGAAGGCGACGGGCGCCGCGTAGGCGTTGACGACGAACGAAGCCCTCTGGTACTGCGGCTTCTGCAGCTCCTTGAGCATGGTTGCGCGCGCATCCAGGCCTGTAGATCCAGCTTGCCTGCAGCATCAGCCAGTACCAGGACAACAGGCAGAGCAGCAGCAGCGCGGCGACAGACGAGGACCGGATGTAGCCATAGCGCCATTCTGGGCGGCGCCCGCCCAGCGATGCGCTCTTGCGAGGAGTGTGTCGTGCGCGGCATGGCGGCGGAAAACGCAGCGAGGCCCTTGACTGAATTGAGACTCACCTGGACCAGAACATAGAAGGTGACGGCGAAGGGGACGAGGTGCAGGTAGACGGTCAAGGGGCAATAACGCGATAGATAACCGCTCATGACGTAGCCCGGAAACAGACTTAAGACCGTCACCAACCCGACCATTCCCGCGATGACGAAAAGGATCAGGCGTTCGAACCGCCGCCGGTCGCGACTCATTAGCGAATGACGTGCGACCACCAAGCTCACGGCCAGCACGGCCCCCCCGAGCACCGCCAGGCGCCAAATCATCACACCGCCTGTCCGGCCGATGAGCTGCCGGAACAGCGGCGCAAGCGCAACGCCGTCGTCGTAGAGAAAAGGATGAGACCTGGCCAAGGCCGCAAACACAAGAAGCACTACCGCAGCACCCACGATCCTGCTGGTCGGAAACCCGAGGCCGTCTCCCGTCCGCTCACGCAGCCGGTGATGGACCGTTAGGCCCAAACCGCCCACAGCTGCCGCCGCGATCACCGCTCCAATGCGCCCCACCAGCCCCTTGTCAGGCAATCCGGCAAACGAGGAGTCCATCATCGTTGCGTACACGAACAGCGCGCCTGCCCCGATCGCCCACCGCATCGCACTGCGTGCTGACCACGTTCGGCTTGATCCTTTCGACGCGATAACTAGGTCGAAGACCGGCAGCAAAGAAACTGCCCAGCCAGTCGAGATCAGCAGGGCGATGAACACCAGCGCGGGGGTATAAGGCAGGAGACACCAACGGAAAAGGACTGTATTGCTAACGACACCACCAAAGAAGTTGTCCCAGAACACGAGCCGGTGCTCTTCCACAAAAGACCAGACCGCGCTCCGGAACGCGTTCAGGTCCACCGCCGCAGCGTTGCGAGCAAGGTAGGTAAGCCTCACGTCCTCGCGAAACCCATCCCAGCCGAGATATCCGATCAGCTGACCAATCAGGACAGCCGCACCGAGCGCAGCTCCCCCGCCGATCAACAACCAGCCTTGAAGAACACGGCGGGGTCGGCGCCTGCCAAGCAGACCCGCATAGACCATCGCCGAGACCGTCACAAGAGTCGCGAAAACGATTTCAAAATAGATGAGGCAAGCGAAATTCAGCAGCGTGATCGCCGCTCGCCATCGTGGCAGACGACCCCTCCTCAGGAGACCATGGACACAGAGAAGGCTGGAGAACAGGAAGAAGGGATGCCACGCCCTCCATGTGTTGACGAGCCACTGTGTCTGCATCACGTAGTCGGTGATCAGGAAGAGGCAATAGATGAGCGCGAACAGTGGATTGGCGACCCGACTGAAGAAGTGGTACGCGAGCAGCAACCCCGTCAGCCCAACAGTGAAGGTGGTGATGACTATCTGCGCCTCGGCCGTCCGAGCCCCGAGAACGTAGAGGAGAAGCGTGTAGATGCGTGGGAAGTTTCCCCCGTGCGTGTAGACATAGGGATGCTGGGTCGCCTCTTGACCGTATGCTTCATCCGTCAACCCAAAGGTCTCTCGGACACCAAAGCGAAGGATGTTCCGGGCGTGGACGAGCGAGGAATAGGTCTCGTTGTTGTCCAGCACGTAGGGCAAGCCTTGCGTGGACACGAGGAGTCCACCCAAGCTGATGAGATAGGCGAGAACAACGACACCCAGGCCGGCCCAATAAGCCCCTCGCCGCCTCGTCGCGGACACCCAGTCCCTGGGGCTGAGGCCGGTGCTGAGACGACTCATCAGGTTTGGTATGCGGTTCAATGCAGGCTCGTTCACTAAGACAGGACCTCGACCCGTCCCGCTTGGGACGGGATCCTATCCCGCCGCGAGGTTCCGTTCGCGCTGGCGGCCGGGGCAATGCTCGCGTGAACGCCGTCGAGCACGAGGTAGCGGCCGCGTAGTGCCACGCGCGGAGGGCTTGAGGCGAAGGCGGCGCCCGGTCCGGCGCGGCAGGTGCGGAGCGCTCGCCATGCTCAGAAGTAGCGCGCCAGGATGAAGCAGAGGCAGTAGACGTGGATCAGGCCGGCCGTCGCGAGCAGAAGCGCCGCCCGCGCGGTTCCGGAGGGTGGACCGGCCTCCGCCCTGCCGGCGACCGGAGATCGAGCGTGAGCACGCTGCCGATCACCGCGAGCAGGCACAGGTACCAGCCGATCAGGTACCTCCCGTGGAGCGGCTTCGCGACCTGGGTCGTGAGCGTGTAGAAGACGAGCGCGATCGCGCCGCCCGCGGCGAGAAGCACCAGCCAGAGCAAGCGGCGCGCCTCGGCGCGCTGCGCGACGTGCCGCAGCAGCAGCACGAGTGCACACGCCACGAGCGCCGTGAGAACGGCCTCGAACCACGGCTTCGGGCTGGTGTCGAGCCACCCGAACCCCACCCAGAAGCTGGTCGAGAGCAGGAAGTTCGGCTCGCTGAGCCGAAACATCGTGGCCATCGTCGCGAGCACGGCCGTGACACGCTCGGACGCCGTCAAGTGCGCGCCTCGGCTCGAGCTCGAGCTGCGGGTAGCTCACGAGCAGCGAGCCGGCGAGCGAGAGCAGGACGACTCCGGCCAGCGCGAGCGCCGACCAGCTCGCACGAGCCGTGGCCCGGCGGCCCTCAGCCGCGCCGCCACCCACGCGCGCGGCCGGCGCATCGACATCTCGACGACCGCTGCCACGGCGGCCAGAACAATCGAAGCCGCCGGATGCGCGAGGAGCCACTGACCTGCCGTCCCGGAGCCAGGCGGGAATGCCGGCCGTGTAGCGTTCGGCCCAGGCGGCCGTCATGCCGCGGTAGGCCTCGTCCTGGACCAGGAAGAGGACCGCCGCCCCAGTCGCGAACCCGAGCCAGAACACGACGGTCGCTCGCCGCGAGTCGGTCGTACGCGACCCGAGCAGCACACGGCCCAACAGGACCACGGCCACGAGCCCACAGAGCGGCCAAGGCGAGCGGCCGCCCGCGAGCATCAGGCCGGTGCCCAGCCCCAGCGGGATGCCGGCCCAGTGCGCGCGCGGTCCGTCGAGAAACAGGACCGCGACGCCCGTCGCGAGCAGGACGTAGCTCGAGCACAGCAGCGCCGTCTCCGAGACGTGCATCGCGAAGAACGGCAGCGACGGCACGAACAGGAACGGGAAGCCGAGCCACTGCGGAAACGGCTCGCTCACGGTCGCGACCGCGAAAGCCGTCGCGACGCCCACCGCCAGCGCGAACACGAACGACGTTCAGCAGCCGCAACGTCGAGCAGGACGCGAGGCGCGGACTAGCCGCGGACGAAACGGAGCCGCGGCTTCCCAGAGCCGCGCCAGCAGCGCGCTGCGCATGCGCGACCTCGGTCGCCCGCAGCTGGTCGTCCTCGACGACGTACGGCCGGCCGACGTCGATCGTCCGGAAGCGCTCCGTCGGCTGATAGCGGATGCGCCAGAGGTGCGTCTCGCCCATCCAGATCGACCGTGTCCTCGGCCGAGCGCGTTATTCGAGGCGAGCTCCGCGAAGCCGAGCATGTGGTACGGGCTCGTCGGGTCCCATGAGCGGCGGGACCAGGACCGCGTAGAGCAGGCCCAGGCTGCCCGCCAGGAGCGCTGCCGCGCCACCCGCGGTCCAGCGCGAACGCACGCGCCTGCGCGGGCGGCGCTCGAGCGCTCGCGGTCGGAAAGGTCAGGCAGCCGGCGAGCGCGAGGGCGACTCCGGCGGCGAGCGAGAGCCAGAGCCAGAACGTGTCCCGACGCGAGCCGCCACATATGGTTGAGCAACTCGATGCGAGGCGCCGGCTGGCGTGTAATCGACGAAGGCGCCGCGCACGTCGAAAGCAGGCCCGTCGCCGCGCGAGCGACGGGACCTGGAGCGGCCCGGGTGTCGAGCCCGGCGAGCGGCACGAAGCCGAGGAGCGCGAGCGTCCCGTCGCCCTCGAGCTCGAGGGTCAGGTCCAGCTCCGCCGGGCCGGCCGCTCGACGGAGCACGAGCCCGTTCGTGCGAAACACGACCGGCTGGCCGTCGACGAGGTCGTCTGCCGGGCGCCGCCTCGAGAAGGCAGGCTCGGCTGCGCGCCCGCAGCTCCGCCCGAACCAGTTCCTGGCGTGTCGGCACGCTCGAGAACAGCAGCTGCAGCTCCTCGTGGTCGAGCAGCACGCTCGCGTCGACGACAGACAGCGCGAGCCGGTAGACGCTCGTCCGCTTCCGACTCTCGCGGACTTCGAGCGGGATCGTGACGGCCTCGCCACGCGTTGCCTTGGGCACGAAGGGCTCGCGCAGCGGCGAGCGGGCACCGGGCATCGCGAGCACGAGCGCCAGGAGCAGGCCCAGCCCTCCGACGAACGCCGCGGCCATCAGCCGTCTCGAGGAGAAGCCACGGCCATGCATGCGATCGGCCGAGTATAAGCTCCGCTCGGAAAGGCGCTAGAAGGGGGGCGCTGGTGTAGGATGTTTTCCTTGGCCCGGGCACTTCCGTGAACGCTGACAAGGTAGCCGTACACGATTTTTGGAACGCGGCCTCCTGCGGGGAAGACCTCTACCTTCCGGACAGCACCAGGGAGGGATTCGCTCGTCACTCCGAGATCCGCTATCAGCTCGAGCCCGAGATCCTGAGCTTCGCCGGGTTCGAAGCTGGGCGGGGCAAGCGAGTGCTCGAAGTGGGCGTCGGACTGGGCGCCGATCACCAGAAATGGGCGGAGCACGGCGCGTTGTTGAGCGGTGTCGACCTGACCGAGCGTGCGATCCGGAGCACAGCGCGTCGCTTCGAGCTGTTCGGCCTCAAGTCCGACCTGCAGGTCGCCGACGCCGAACAGCTTCCGTTCCCCGCCGCAAGCTTCGACATCTTGTACTCATGGGGCGTGCTGATGTGCTCGCCCGACACGCCCAAGGCTATAAGCGAAGTGCTTCGGGTGTTGCGTCCTGGCGGAACGGCCAAGCTCATGCTCTACCACAAGTGGAGCTTCGTCGGTTTCATGCTCTGGACGCGCTACGCGCTGCTCGGCCTCCGGCCAATGACGCCCCTGATCGAGATCTACAAGAGCTACCTCGAAAGCCCAGGGACCAAGGCCTACTCGGTGGCCGAAGCGCGACAGCTACTGGCGAAGTTCGAGCAGGTCGAGATCTCCACGGGGTTGACACACGGCGACCTCCTCACCTCCCAGGCTGGCCAGCGACACCGGGGGCCTCTCCTGACACTGGCGCGTGCGATCTGGCCGCGCTGGCTGATCCGCGCGCTCTTCCCGCGCCTTGGGCTGTTTATGCTGATCACGGCCCGCAAGCCGGCGCTCACGGAGCAGAGTCGTCCTGCCGGCGTCGCCGCGCAACATTACTGACGGCTGCCCTTCCCCGCGTCACCGCGGGCCTTGGGCCGGCTCGCCTGAAGACGACCGCGACGACCTGTCCGGCTTGCGCCGCTTTGCGACGGAAGCCCATACTGCCTGTCGATGAGCGCGCTCGTGCGGTACGCGACCGCGATCTATCACCTCGGCCCGCGACAGGCGGCTCGCAACCTGCTCCACCGCGCGACACGAAGCACGCGAACCTTCGCGCGCTACGCTCGCGCCGGCTCTGGGCTGGGCTGGACCGGAAGCGCGCGCGGCCCCTTCCTCGCGCACGCCGGCGGCGCGCGCCTCGAGCGGGGACGCTTCACCGCCGTCGGCAGCACGCGCGAGGTCGGCGATCCGCCGGACTGGGAGCTCGAAGCCCCGCTGCTGTGGCTCTTCAACCTCCACTATTTCGCCTGGCTCGACGCGCTGCCCCGCAGCGAGCGGCGCCGGCTGGTGCTCGACTGGATCCTCCGCTACCCGCCGAGCGCGGGCCGGCCGGGCTGGATGAACTACCCGCTGGCGCTGCGGCTTCGCAACTGGGCGACGCTCTTCTTCGACCCGGACGGCTGGCCCGATCCCGAGCGCGCGCGCGTACTCGCCTCGATCGAGGCGCAGGCCGAGTGCCTCGCCGACACGCTCGAGCACCACCTGCGCGGCAACCACCTGCTGGAGGGCGCGATCACGCTCAAGCTGCTGTCGGCCTGCTTCCGCGGTGCCGCGGTCGCGCGCTGGCAGAGGCGCGCCGACGCGGTGCTGGACACGGAGCTCGCCGAGCAGTTCCTGCTCGACGGCGGCCACGTCGAGCGCTCGCCGATGTACCACGCACGGCTGGCCCAGGGGCTGCTCGATCTGGCGAACGTCCTGCCGGAGAGCGACGAGGTGCGCGTGCGGATCGAGCAGCGCCTTCCCGCGATCCTGCGCTTCGTCTCGGCCATGCGTCATCCCGACGGCGAGATCGCGCTCTTCAACGACGCCGCGCTCGGGATCGCGCCCGAGCCGGGCGCGATCCTCGAGTACGCGCGCAGGCTCGGCTTCGAGGTACCCGCCTTCGCGGCCGGGTCCTTTCCCGAGACGGGCTATCACGTCTGGCGTAGCGGTCCGGCGGCCCTGCTCGTGGACGCGGGGCCGATCGGCCCGGACTACCTGCCGGCGCACGGCCACGGCGACATCTTCTCCTTCGAGCTGAGCCTCGACGGGCAACGCGTCGTCGTGGACGGCGGCACCTCCAGCTACGAGGCGGGGCCCGAACGGGACTGGGCGCGCTCGACCCGCGCCCACAACACCGTCGAGATCGCGGGCGCGGACCAGGCCGAGTTCTTCGGCGCCTTCCGGGTCGGCCGCCGCGGGCGGCCCCGAGACGTCGTCGCTCGCGTTTCGCCAGCGGGCCTGCTGGTACACGGATGGCACGACGGCTACCGCCGCCTCGCGGGAAGCCCGCTCCACCACCGCGAGCTGCAGTTCGTCGCGCCCTCGGCCATGTTCGTCTGGGACACGGTCGAGTCGTCCGTGCCGCAGCCGGCCGTCTCGCGGCTGCGGTTCCCGCCGGGAGCGCGTCTGCGGCTCGAGGGCGCGGACGCGGCGACCATCGAGGCCGCGGGCGTCCAGCTCTCGCTGCACACATTCGGAGCGACGCTTTCGGTCGAGGACGGCCACTACGCGAGGCAGTTCGGCGAGCGAGCGGCGTGCCCCGTGCTGGCGCTCCACAAGGGAGCCCTGCCCGAGTTCGGGTACGCGCTCGCTCGCAGCGGAGAATCCGCGCGGATCGAGCCCGCAGGCGGACGGCTGGGCGAGCGCGCGCTGCCTCGCGAGAGTCGACGGCTGAAGAGCGCAAGAGCGGCGGCGTGAGGATCGCGGTCCTCAGCCACTACTTCTGGCCGGAGCCGGGGGCGCCCAGCGCTCGGCTGCTCGAGATGAGCCGCGAGTGGGTCGTGCGCGGCCACGAGGTCACGATCGTCACCAACTTCCCGAACCATCCGACCGGGATCGTGCCCGAGGCCTACCGCGGGCGCTCGTTTCAGGTCGAGCACGCCCATGGCCTGCGCATCCTCCGTTGCCGCACCTACGCCACGCCCAATCGCGGCTTCGTGAAGCGCACGCTCGGCCACTTGGTCTTCATGTTCCAGGCGGTGTGGCAGGCAACGCCCCAGCTGCGCGGCAGCGACGTGCTCATCGCATCGTCGCCGACGCTCTTCGCCGTGGTCGCGGCGCTCGCGATCTCGCGCCGCGTGGGAGCGCCCTACGTATTCGAGGTCCGCGACCTCTGGCCCGCGATCTTCGTCGAGCTCGGCGTGATCCGGAACCGCCTCGCGATCGGGGTGCTCGAATGGCTCGAGCTTGCGCTGTACCGGCGCGCGCGCGAGGTCGTGACCGTGACGCGCGCGTTCGCTGAGGACATCGCGAAGCGCGGCATAGAGCGCGCCAAGCTCCACGTGATCCCCAACGGGGTCGATCTCGACGCGTTCCGACCGGAGCCATCGGAGCCGGCGCTGCGCAGGCGGCTGGGCGTCACCGACAAGTTCGTGCTGCTGTACTGCGGTGCCCACGGCATCAGCCACGCGCTCGGCCGGATCCTGGAGGTGGCGGCGAGGCTGCGGCGCGACGCGCGGATCCATTTCCTTTTCGTCGGTGAGGGAGCCGAGAAGGCAAGCCTCGTGGCCCGCGCCCAGGAACTCCGGCTCGACAACGTGACCTTCCTCGCGAGCGTGCCGCGCGAGGAGGTGCCGGCGCTCTACCGGGCCGCCGACGTGTGCCTGGTGCCGCTGCGCGCGGTGCCGCTCTTCCGCTCCTTCATCCCCTCGAAGATGTTCGAGATCCTGGCTTGCGGCCGCCCCGTGCTCGCCTCGCTCGAGGGTGAGGCGGCGGAGATCCTGGCGGCCTCGGGTGCGGCCGTCGTGGTGCCGCCGGAGGACGTGGACGCGCTCGCGGCCGCGCGTCACGCGGTTGGCCGCCGACGCCGAGCTTCGCTCCGTGCTCGGCGCCCGCGGACGGCCCTACGTGGCGGAGCACTTCGACCGTCGGCGTCTCGCGGCCCGCTACCTCGAGATCCTTCGAGCCGCGCTTCGGGGCGGGGCGCGCGGGGCCCTATAATCCTCGCTCTCTTCGAGGTGTCTCGCGTGGTCGACAAATCCGCTCGTCAAGGTCCTTCACGTCGTGGGCGCGCGGCCGAACTTCATGAAGGTGGCGCCGGTGATGCGTGCAATGGCCGCGCGCGCGGGGCGCTTCGAGCAGCGCCTCGTCCACACCGGCCAGCACTACGACGCGGCGATGTCGCAGGTGTTCTTCGACGAGCTCGGGATCGCCCCGCCCGACGACAACCTGGAGGTGGGCTCCAAGAGCCACGCCGCACAGACCGCCGAGATCATGCTGCGCTTCGAGCCTGTGATCGAGGCTTATCGCCCCGACTGGCTGGTGGTCGTGGGTGACGTCAACTCCACGATGGCCGCGACGCTCGTCGCGTCCAAGCTCGGCGTGCGGACCGCACACGTGGAGGCCGGGCTGCGCTCGTTCGACCGCGGCATGCCCGAGGAGATCAACCGGCTCGTGACCGACGCGCTCGCCGACCTGCTGCTCACGCCGAGCCCCGACGCCGACGAGAACCTGCGCCGCGAGGGCGTTCCCGCCGCGCGCATCCGCCAGGTCGGCAACGTGATGATCGACACGCTCGCCGCCAACCTCGAGCGCGCGCGGGCGCGCGAGGCCCCGCGCCGGCTCGGCGTCGAGCCGCGCCGCTACGTCTACGTGACGCTGCACCGGCCCTCCAACGTCGACGAGCGCGAGTCGCTCGCGGCGATCGTGGCCTGCCTGCTCGACGTGTCGCGCCGCTCGCCGGTCGTGTTCCCGGTGCACCCGCGGACCCGCCAGCGGCTCGCCGACTTCGGCCTGCTCGACCTCTTCACGGGGGCAGACGGCGTGAAGCTCGTCGAGCCCGTCGGCTACCTCGACAGCATCGGACTCGCCGAAGCCGCCGCGTGCGTGCTCACCGACTCGGGCGGGCTGCAGGAAGAGACGACGTTCCTGCGCGTGCCGTGCCTGACGCTGCGGCCGAACACCGAGCGGCCGGTGACGATCAGCGAGGGCTCGAACCGGCTGACGACCCTCGCGCGTCTGCGCAGCGACTTCGATGCGGCCTTGCAACTGCGTGCATCCGGCGCCCCGCTGCCCTGCCCCGCGCTCTGGGACGGGAAGGCCTCGGAACGCATCGCTGACGCGCTCATATCGTGACGTGAGCGGCGGCAATGAGGGCTGCGGCCGACGCGCCGTGGACGACGCCGTCTCAGATGAGCATGCTCCCGCCCACCGTTCTGGATATGGCGAACCTGCCCGGCACAGCCATGTGGACGTCATCATGGCCGAGAGTGCCGTGGGGCCGGCGTCGTGATGTCTCGTCTACGCAGAGACTGCTCGACGTCCGCCACCGTGGTGGTTACCGCATAGTCGTTTAGCTCCAGGAGGAGCATGGCTCCCTGATGGGCCAGTCCCTGGTTCTTCCACTCCGGAGGCTCGATGGACAGCGAGGCGTCACGCACCACGATGATGTCCCGGTACCCGTGAAGCAGGTACGCGGACAGCACACCCAGCGGACGGTTTGCCAGGCACATGTCGCCTGCATAGCCGGCGTAGATGAGCGTCGTCACCTGTCTAGATCTGACCGCTGCCAACGCCTCTTCTCCTGTGTTCGCGACAACCTCTCCCGACCTCGTCCGGACCGCTGGGTGAATCTTCCTCCGATTCGGATAGTGGACGATCAGCATCCGCCCATCGGCTCGCACCGCCTTCAGCATTGTGCAGCAGAGAAGACGCGCACGTTCGTGTCGATTCGCTGCATCAGATCGCGGTTGGCGTGCTCCGCCCAGACATCGACTCAGGATCAGAGCGGTGGTCGCGGGGTGGATCTCTCGGTCGTACAACAGGTAGTCGCCGTCGTTCCCCGCACAGACTGAGGGCGGTAGGCGCTTGTCGGGGCACGGTGTGAAATCGCGAACGCGAAGAGAGACTGTTCCAGCTCTGCCGGCACCAGCGGTAGGCGCCACGAAGGAGGCTGCAAGGACAGCCACGGCAAGGCTCGCTGCCACATTGCCGGCCTCATCCCTCAGGAATTGTATCTCGTCTCACCGCGAGTGGGTCCGGCGCACGACAGGCGTCCGGTGGGATGGAGGAGCCTCGAAGCCGATCGCGGACGCGATGTCCGGCTAACATGAGCGCCGGCAAAACGGTTATCGAGCCGTCCCGCGGCGCGCTGGTCGCCGCCCGACCGCGCAAGTCAGGCCACCCGCACCTCGCGCGACTTGTCGACCCAGTAGTCGAACCAGGCGACCGCGTTGTAGATCGTCCAGACGTAGAGCGCGAACTCGGCGCGCTCCTCGCGGTGGCGATCGAGCATGTCGACGACTGCCTCGCGGCTCGCCGGGAAGCGCTCGAAGAAGCGGCTCGACAGCGAGCTCGGCGCGCATCGCCGCGCCGAAGGGCCCGCGCAGCCACTGCACCATCGGCGCGCCGAAGCCCATCTTCGGGCGGTCGATCACGTCGTCCGGAAGCACGCCGCGCACGGCCTGCTTGAACAGCGACTTGGCGATGTCGCCCTCGACCTTCAGCTCCATCGGCAGGTTCATCGTGAACTCGACGAGCAGGTGGTCGAGGAACGGCACGCGCGGCTCGATCGAGACCGACATGCCGATCTTGTCGACGCGCATCAGCAGCAGCTCGGGCAGCCGCAGCTTGAACTCCGAGTAGATCATCCGGTTGAGCACGTCGGTGCCCGGCGCCGCCTTGTCGATCCGGTCGAAGAACGAGCGCACGATCTCGTAGCTGTCGGCCTGGCCGAAGGCCTCCGGCAGCAGGCCCGAGCCGCGCCATCGCCGTGGGGACCGCGAGCGGCTCGAGGCGGCTCCGGTCGACGAGCCGCGCCTTGCGCGACTCCGAGAACACCGTCGCCCCGCTCCAGAACGGCTCCCGGTCGCGGCCGGCGCGGTCGACGAGGTCGAGGTACGTGTCGCGCTGGTCGGTGACGCCGAAGAGGCCGCGCGCCAGCGCGGCGGCCGCGCCGCGCGCCGCGCGCGGCAGCCGCGAGAACGGCCGCCAGTAGCGGCGGTACATGTCGAGGTACATCATGTACGAGCTGTAGCCGCAGAACTGCTCGTCGCTGCCCTCGCCCACCTGGACCACGATCGTGCCGCTGTCGCGCACCAGCTTCGAGACGAAGTAGAGCGGGATGCAGACCCAGTCGGCGATCGGCTCGTCCTGCGAGAAGACGAGCGACGGCAGGTACTCGCGCATCGCCTTCTCGTCGACCATGACCTCGTGGTGGTCGGTCTTGAAGTGCGTCGCGACGTGGCGCGCCCACTCGAGCTCGTTCAGGTGCTCGTGGTCGGAGAAGCCGACCGTGAACGTGCGCACCGGCCGGTCCATCAGCTGCGACATCACCGCGACGTTCGCCGAGGAGTCGATCCCGCCCGAGAGCAGCACGCCGAACGGCACGTCCGACATCAGCCGCTTCTCGACCGCCGCGTCGAAGAGCTGCTGCGTGCGCCGCACGGCGTACTCGCGCAGCGCCTTGCCGCTCAGCCGCCGCAGCTCCGGCGAGGTCGTCGCCGCGGCCGGGCAGCGCGTCCCAGTAGACCTCGGCCTTCATCGAGCCGTCCGGCTTGACGAACGCGCGGCAGCCGGCCGGCATCTTGAAGACGCCGCGGAACATCGTGAGCGGCGCGGGCGTCGTCAGGAACGACAGGTAGTGGTAGACGGAGCGCGGCTCGACGTCGGCCGTCGACGTCCGGGTGCGCGAGCAGCGCCTTGATCTCGGAGGCGAACAGGAAGCCGGAGCGGGTCCACGCAGAAGTAGAGCGGCTTGATGCCGATGCGGTCGCGCGCCAGGAACAGCCGCCGCTGCGCGGCGTCCCAGATCCCGATCGCGAACATCCCGTGGATGCGCTCGACGACGCCGGCGCCCCACTCCTCGTAGCCGTGGACGATCACCTCGGTGTCGGAGTGGTCGGTCCGGAAGCGGTGGCCCTTCTCGACGAGCTCGCGGCGCAGCGCGAGGTGGTTGTAGATCTCGCCGTTGAAGACGACCTGGACCGTGCCGTCCTCGTTGGTCATCGGCTGGTTGGCGGTCGTCGAGAGGTCGACGATCGCGAGCCGGCGGAAAGCGAGGCCGACCTCGCGCCCGGGGGCGACCCAGAGGCCCTCGCCGTCGGGCCCGCGGTGGATCATCGTGTCCCGCATGCGGCCGAGCGTCTCGCCGTCGACCGGGTGCGCCGGCGAGGTCGACAGCCAGCCGACGATCCCGCACATGGAAGGCTCGCCTCCTGGAGCGCCCTGCGCCGACCTCAGTATCCCCGCAGCCGGCTGCGGCCTGTAAAGCGTGCCGCGCCGCGACTCGGCGCGGTGTCAAGCACGATGCCCGTCGTGCTCCGGCGCTGCGCAAGGCGACGACGCTCGCGCGGCATGCGTCAGATCGAGTCGAACAGAGGAGCGTGACGTGCTGCAGGTGGCGATGAGCGGCGGCGAGGTGCGGGTGGTCGAGGTGCCGGAGCCCGTGGTGCGGCCGGGCGCCGTGCTCGTACGCACCAGCCACTCGCTGATCAGCGCCGGGACCGAGTCGGCCGGCATCGGCAGCGGCGGCCGGCGCGAGAACATCGTGCTGAAGGCGATGCGAAACCCCGCGCTCGTCAAGAAGGTCGTCGACCGCGTGGCGAGCCACGGCCTGCAGGCGACCGCCGAGCTGGTGCGGACGCGCATCGCGACCGAGATGCCGAGCGGCTACTCCTGCGCCGGGCGTCGTGATCGACGTGGGCGAGGGCGTGAGCGACCTCCGCGGGGGCGACCGCGTCGCCTGCGCCGGCGCCGGCTACGCGAACCACGCCGGCGTCAACGTCGTGCCGCGCAACCTGGTCGCGCGCATCCCGGACGGCGTGTCGTTCGAGGAGGCGGCCTTCGGCACGCTCGGCGCGATCGCGCTGCAGGGCGTGCGGCGCGCCGAGCCTGGCCTCGGCGACCGCGTCGCGGTGCTCGGCCTCGGCCTGCTCGGACAGATCACGGTGCAGATGCTGAAGGCCGCCGGCGCGGTCGTGATCGGCGTCGACGTGCGGCCGGACCGCGTCGCGCGGGCCGAGGCTCTGGGCCTCGACGCCGGCTTCACCGTCGAGCGAGCGCGACTTCGTGGCGGGCGTCCTCGAGCGCACGGGCGGCCGGGGCGCCGACGCCGTGATCGTGACCGCGGCCGGCGGCGACGCGGGGCTGCTCAACAAGGCCTTCGAGGCCTGCCGGCGCAAGGGGCGCGTCGTGCTCGTGGGCGACGTGCCGATCCGGATCCAGCGCGACAAGATCTACAAGAAGGAGATCGACTTCCTGATCTCGACCTCGTACGGGCCCGGCCGCTACGACCCGGCCTACGAGGAGAAGGGCCAGGACTACCCGTTCGGCTACGTGCGCTGGACCGAGGGGCGCAACCTCGAGGAGGTGCTGCGCCAGATCGCGGCCGGCACGCTGCGCGTCAAGCCGCTGATCGACGCGACCCACGGCGTCGAGGACGCCTCGGCCGCCTACGCCGTCGCTCGCGTCCGAGAACCGCCCGATCGGCATCCTGCTCGACTACCACCTCGACGCGGCAGCCGCGGCGCCACGGGCGGTCTCGTACAAGCCGATCGCGCCGCGCGCGCCGGCGCCGGCCAAGGCCGGCGCGTTCGGCGTCGGCGTCGTCGGCTACGGTGGCTACTTCCGCTCGATGCTGCTGCCGCTGCTCAAGGCGCACCCGGGCTTCTCGCTGGCCTCGGCCTGCGCCCGGAGCGGGCTCACGGTCCGCGCCGCGGTCGAGAACGACGGCTTCGCGAAGGGCACGACCGACTACCGCGAGCTCGTCGCCGACCCCGCCGTCGACGTCGTCTACGTGGCGACGCGCCACGACCTGCACTATCGCGGTCGCGCGGGCCGCGGTCGAGGCCGGCAAGGCCGTCTTCGTCGAGAAGCCGATGACGATGACCGTGGAGGACGCGCGCGCGCTGGCGGAGGCCGTCGGCCGGCGCGGAACGCTGCTGACCGTCGGCTTCAACCGCCGCTTCTCGCCGCACGCGGCGCGGCTCGCGCGAGCTGCTGCGCCCGATCGCGGCGCCGAAGACGCTCGTCTACCGCGTCAACGCCGGCGCGCTGCCGCCCGAGCACTGGCTGCTCGACCCGATCGAGGGCGGCGGCCGCCTGCTCGGCGAGGGCGTGCACTTCTTCGACATGCTGCGCTTCCTGGCGGGCGCCGAGCCGGTGCGCGTGCTCTCCGCGGCGCCCCGCGGCCGGGCGCGCGACGAGGCAGCGGTCGCGATCGAGTTCGCGAACGGCTCGATCGGCATCGCTCGTCTACACCGGCGCGGGCGCCTCGGGCTCGGCAAGGAGCGCCTCGAGGTCTTCGCCGGCGGCGCGAGCTTCGTGCTCGACGACTACAAGAGCCTCGAGGTCCACGGCCTCGCGAAGGACGGGCTCAAGACGCGCACGATCGAGAAGGGCCAGAAGGAGCAGCTCGAGAACTTCTACCGTGCGCTGCGCGGCGAGGCGAGCCTCGGCGTCACGGCCGAGGACGGGCTGCAGGCCACCTGGTGCGCCGAGATGGCCATGGCCCGTCGGAGTCATGAGGTCGCCGTCTTCGCCCTGCGACAGGTGATGCTCAGGCATTCACGTGTCGAGGGTGCGAGCGCAAAGGCCAGAGTCTCGAGCGGCTTCTGCACTTTTCGCTTCCAGCCCATGCTGACGAGGGAGTAGTTGAAGTAGTCCTCGTGTATCACGCTGAGCCCGGCGAGCTTGGCGACGCCCTTGAGCTCGGCCATCGTGAATTCATGGTGATGACCAATGAACGGAACCCCTGACTGAAAGATGACGCGGGCGTCCACAAGAGGCGTTTCACCTCGGAGCAGAGCGATCCGCTTCCCAAAATAGGCGATGTTGGGCACCTCCAGATAGAGGATCCCGTCTTGCTTCAGCAAGCCGACGACATTCTGAAGAAACGCGCGCAGCGAGTACGGATAGTGCTCCATCACGGCCATGACCGTCACTGCGTCGAAGCGCCGTTCGAGACGGGCGCCCGGCTCGAAGGGATCGAAGTCAAGTACGGCGATCCCCCGTTTGGTGATCGCCTCGAACAGCGGAGCGAAGGCGTCGCCGTAGAGTCGCAGTGACTCGGTCATGGTGGCATTCAGCCCGAGCTCCTTGAGAGCCAGCGCCAGCACTCCCCAGAAACCGCCGATGTCACACACGGTCGCGCCTGGAGCGAGCTCGACGATCCGCCGATAGGCCCGATAGAAGCGCCCGGAGGACGCCTGTAGGTAGTTCAGGAAGTCGTAGCTGCCCAGTGCCCAACCCGCGCAGTTTTGCGCCAAGCGGCCCTGCATCGCCGGGCTCCAATGGTCGTACACCTCGACCACGATTCGCTGATACGCGCGATCAAACTGGGCAAAGGATGCGGGCTCCATGGGGTTGCTTCCTCCGAAGATTGAGCGGCCAGCGACATTCGAGTTTGTGGTACAAACCGACGAACGCCAAGTCGAGGGGCGAATCTCCGGTGAATCACGTCGACTGCTCGGCAGGTACTCGACCGCCCGTGCCGCCTCCTCCCGTCGAGGGAACTGCGCGTTCTGAAATGGTCGCATTCCTGCTTACGGCGACCCACGGTAGACGACACCGGTCACCGCGTAGGACGCGCCCGAGCTTCAAGTGACCGCGTCATCGGCAGCTGGGCCGCGCCTGCCGCGCGAGTGGCTCGAGTACGGCAGGCTCTATCTCGCACGGCTCATGGGCTTGTCGTTCGGAACCGTGCTCACGATCGCGTCCGCGCGCGTGCTCGCGCCCGTGGGACGCGGAGAGTTCGCCGCCCTGTCGGCGGCGGCCGTGCTCGCTGTTCAGGCCCTCAATCTCGGCTTGTCGGCCTCTCTCGCGGTGCTGTTCTCGCGGCGGCCCACCCGGATTGGCCGCTACCGTCGGCACCTGGCCTACCTGGCGATCGCCTGGACGGTGCCCCTCACGGCGCTGGGGGCAACCCTGGCGTGGAGCCGCCCCTCGGGCCCGTTCGCCTGGTGGCCCCTGTGGGTGGCGTGGGTCCCCGCGCTGCTGCTGGGTCTTTACCAGGGAGCCGCCCTCGTCGCGCTCCAGGACGCGAAAGCGCTCTCGCGCATCGAGCTGGCGGGCCGTTGCTGTGCGCTCGTTCTGGGTGGCGGCTCGCTCTTGATCTTCGGAAGCGCACTCGCTCCATTCCTCGCGGCCATCATCGCGGGCGATTGCGTGATCGCTGTGCTCGGAGCGGTTCGCCTGGCCCGGGTGTCGCGAGTCCGCTCCGCGCGCTCGCGACGGGCTCTGCCGTTTTTCCGCTCAGCGCTCTGCTTGGGCCTCCGCGCCTATCCGCCGCTGGTGCTGGGGTTCTTACTGATCAAGTCGGACATCCTGGTACTCCGTTTGATGCGTGGCGCGGCCGAAACGGGTGTCTACTCGATAGCGTCCCAGCTGATCGACATCGCACTGATATTGCCCACTACGGTCGGAGCGCTCAGCCTCGCTTCCGTAGTGCGCTCTGCGCGCCCGGCCGCCGAGTTGATGCGGGTGCTGCGTCCGACGGCGCTGCTGATCAGCGGCCTGGCGCTGGCGATGCTGGCTTTTGGTCATTGGGCGATCGTGCTGGTCTTCGGTCGCCCCTTCGAAGGTGCTTATACCGCGCTGGCGCTCCTGCTCCCCGGCTTCGTGTGCCTCGCGCTGCAGGGCCTGCTGAGCCAGTATTTCGCGACACGCGGCTTCCCTCTCTTCATCTCCCTCTACTGGCTCCTGGGATTCGCGGTCAACTTGACGCTGAACATCTTTCTGATCCCGCGATTCGGCCTGCTCGCGGCAGCGGGATCTAGCAGCCTGGCCTACGGTCTCGTCTTCGCTCTGATGCTTCGCCGCTTTCAGGCCGACCGCGCCAGGGAGGCGGTAGCCTGACCTCAAGAGATCGAACGCCGGTCCCCGCGTCCAGGGGCGCGTTGTCCAGAGGCGTGAGTCGTCTTGACCTGAAGTCCTTGAGTCGGTAGTGTTTGTGTTTGGCTAAAGCGAGCGTCCTAGAGTCATTACGATGAGGCCCGGCCTGGCCCCTGCTCGCGACAACCTCTCGATGTGGGAGCGGCCCCCAGGAAGCGTCGCGGCCCCCCCGCTATACCGGTCCGGGAGGTGGCGCGCAGGCTTCGTCGTGACTCTTGCGGTCATGACGGCGTTCCTCGACTGTCGCCATCAATCAGATCGCGCCCGCCCCAACGTCATCCTCGTAACTTTTGACACCCTGCGCGCCGATTTCCTCGGCTGTTATGGCGACAGCGTCACGCGGACTCCGACTCTGGATGCGCTCGCGGCCCAAGGTGTCCTTTTCGAGTGGGCGTTCGCTACCGCGCCGTTCACCTCGACCTCGATCTGGTCGATTCTCTATTCGGAACAGGTGCACAACCACACCTACTCGACCTTGATCAATGAGCAATACGGGAAGCGCGGGAGCATCGCCGCCCGGTTCCGACAGGCGGGCTATCTCGCAGTTGGCGTCTCGGGATCCTCAGTCCTCGACGCTGCCAGTGGATACGCGCAGGGCTTCGACCTGTATCTGGACACCTATGCAGAGCATTCCCTGAATAACGAGACCACCCTGCGCCGCATCCAGGGACTCAGCGACAGTATCCTGATGTCATCGGCTCGACAGCGGCCGTTGTTTCTGTACGTACACTTCTTCGATCCTCACACGCCGTGGGGCGACGCTCCCGCTGCCTTCCGGGTCTATCCGCCGCGACAGGGCCGGTTCGCTGAGGTTGCCTTCAGGGCCGGGGTCTTCCGCCGAGCCAACAACTTCGAGACTGCGCGCGCCGACAATGCGGTGCGGACCTACAGCAGCATCAAGGACACTGACCGCCTCAAGAAGACCGGAAAGTACGAAGAGTATCCCGATCCAATGTACCGCTCTGAAATAACCTGGTCCGACAACGTCCTCAAGCGTTTCTTGCGGGGCCTGCGCCGCGAGGGTCTCCTGGAGAACGCGGTGATCGCGGTCGCGGCCGATCATGGTGTCGCCTTCGCGGAGCACTATCAGGTGTCGGGCTACGCATTCTCTCTCTTCAACGAGGCTATCCGAGTGCCGCTCATCATCACCGGCCCTGGTCTGAATCCGCGCCGCGTGGTTACTCCGGTCTCACTCGTTGACTTGGCGCCGACCCTCCTCGACCTCGCCGGCATCAGCTCGAACCATGCGGACGGCACCTCCTTTCGGGGGCTTATCGAGGGCAGGGGAATCGGGCGACCTGCCTACGCGGAGACAACGGCCCTGTTGCCCGATCTTCTGTCGGCTTTCTTTGGCGATGGAAGGTCCCGGTATGCTGCAGGAACGGAAAACGTCCACGCAATGCTCGTGGAGGACAACCTCAAGATCATCCACATGCCTGCCCGAGAAGGAGCAAAGTTCGAGCTTTTCGACGTCCGGGCGGATCCAGGCGAGACGCACAACATCTACTCCGAACAGGATCCTTCGCATCGTGCCATGTCCGAGCGGCTGCTGAAGAGGGAGCAACGGAACGTGCAATCGGGCGGCACCAGCCTTGACCCCGACGCCGTGGAGCGACTACGCGCCCTCGGGTACGTTAAGTGAAGCGCGCCTTTTCGCCTCGCCGCGCAGGAGAGCGCGGACGCGAAACGCGGTCGTAGGCCCGGGGTCGCAATGCTCAAGGCGGCACATCCGTGATCGAGTACCTGTCGCCCGTTCGTGCGCAGGCGTTTCCAGACGACTGGTACGCCTTCGCTGGTGCGAGCCATTTCTGGATGCAGTGGCGGCTCGCAGTCACGCTTGCAGCTCTGCGAGCAGGCGGGCCTGTCGCGGCGACCAGCCTCTGCGCGCCCTGGACGTCGGCGGTGGCGCGGGCGGCTTCCGCACGCAGCTCGAGACGAGCACGAGCTGGCACGTGGACGTGACCGACCTAAACCTCGAGGCCCTGCGGCGCGTCGAACCGGGTCGCGGCCGCATCCTCTACTACGACGTCACGCAGGCCGAGCCGTCGCTGCTCGCGCTCGTACGACGCGTGCTTCCTCTTCGACGTGATCGAGCACGTCCGCGAGCCGCGGGCGCTCCTCGCCGCCGGCACTCGCGCACCTGCGGCCGGGCGGGCACCTGCTGGTCAACGTGCCGGCGCTGCCGTCGCTCTACAGCGCGTACGACGTGGCCGCCGGGCACCTGCGTCGCTACTACACGCGAGTCGCTCGCGACGCGAGCTCGCAGGGCTCCCGGGAACGCCGATCGCCGTCCGCTATTGGGGCATGAGCCTCGTGCCGCTGCTCGTCGCTGCGGAAGCTGCGTGGTCGGGCGTCGAAGCCCGACACGAGCACGATCCGTTCCGGCTTCGAGCCGCCGAACGCGCTCGTCCACCGGGCCCTCAAGGCGCTGATGGCCGCCGAGCTGGCGCTCGTGAGCAACCCGCCGGTCGGCACTTCGGTGATGGCCGTGGTGCGGCGCGCTGCCGCCTGATCAGACGCCGCGTCCGGGCTCGCGCTCGAAGCCGTGCGCGGCCTCGATCACCCAGCGCGGCCGGCCCTTCGTCTCCTCGTAGATCCGACCCACGTACTCCCCCAGCACGCCCAGCAGGACGAGCTGGACGCTGCCGAACAGGATCAGCAGCAGCACGAAGCCGGACCAGCCCGGCAGCTCCGACGCCGTGAGGCCGAAGACCCTGAAGCCGAGGATCCGCCAGGCGAGCACGAAGATGCCCCAGGCGCCCGACGCCAGGATCAGCAGCACGCCCAGCCAGGTCGCGACCCGCAGCGGGATGAGCGTGAACGAGAAGAGCCCGTCGCCCGCCAGCGCCAGCAGCTTGCCGAGGCGGTACTTGGTGTCGCCCGCCGCGCGCGGCGGACGCTCGTAGGACAGCTCCCGCTGCCGGAAGCCGGCCCACGCCCGCAGCCCCCGCACGAACACGCGGTGCTCGGGCATGGCGGTGATCACGTCGACGACACGCCGGTCCATCACGCAGAAGTCGCCGGCGTCGAGCGGCATCGCGACCTCGGACGACGACGCGCAGCAGCCGGTAGAAGCGCGGCGTAGAGCAGCGCGCATCAGCAGGCCTTCCTTGCGCTCGGCGCGCCGGCAGTAGACCACCTGGTCGCCGTCGCGCCAGTGCTGCAGGCACGATGGCGATCAGCTCGGGCGGGTCCTGCAGGTCGGCGTCGAGGATCGCGACCACCTCGCCCCGTGACCCAGACGAGCCCGGCCGCGATCGCCGCCTGGTGCCCGAAGTTGCGGGAGAAGCGCACGACCTTGAAGCGCGGGTCGGCGGCGCTCAGGCGGGCGAGCCGCTCGTAGCGTGCCGTCCTTCGATCCGTCGTCGACGAAGACCACCTCCCACGGCATGCCGACGCCCGCGAGCGACGAGCGCAGGCGCTCCTCGAGCAGCGGCAGCACCTGGATCTCGTTGTAGCAGGGGATGACGACGCTCAGCAGGCCGCGCTGGAAGTCCGTCACGGGCCCATCTTGCCACCTTTTCGTCAGGCCACGGCTGCTACTCGAGCCGGTTCGTACGATCGAGCGCGTCGACCGCTTCCGAGAACTTCAGGCGGTAGACGTGCACCGGTCGCCCATAGACGGCCGGCAGCTCCGCCGGGCGCAGCCGCACACCTTCTTCATCGGCGGAGACTCGAGGATGGCAGACTCACGCCTCCGAAGGCGTCCGACCGCCTGCGCTGAAGTGCGGCGCGCCCCGACGCGTGTGATCATGCGCGAATGCGACCCGACAGCGGCTCATCCAGCTGCTGCGCCGGGCCCTCCGCCAGCCGCCGAGCGTGATCGCGCGCCGCCTCGTCTACGAGGCCTCGGCCGCAGGCCGAGCGCTACCTCGCGCCGCGACGCGGCGCGTCGCTTCGACCTGGGCCGGCTGCTGCAGGCGCTGCGGCGACCGGGACCTCGACGCGCTCTGGCAGCGGCTCGCGGCGCGGCCGTACCCTGCGTACACGGCGGCGGTCGACGCGGCCGAGCACCGGACGCCTCTGCCCGGGCGACGAAGAGCGCATCCGTGCCGCGCGCCGAAGACGCGCTCGCCCACCGCGTGCGGCTGCTCGGTACCGAGACCGTGGAGCTCGGCGCCGGCATCGACTGGCTGCGCGACTTTCGAGTCCGGCGTGGCGTGGCCGCGCCGCTACATGCGCGACATCGCCTACGTGAATCCGCACGACGCGAGCGACGTCAAGGTGCCGTGGGAGCTGTCGCCGCCTGCAATGGCTGATGCCCGCCGGCCAGGCGTACCTGCTGACCGGCGACGAGCGCTACGCCGAAGCCGTGCGCGCCGTGCTCGAGAGCTGGATCGCTGCCAACCCCTACGCGCAGTCCGTGAACTGGTCCTCGCACGATGGAGGCGGCGCTGCGGATCCTGAGCTGGACCTGGTTCTTCCGCGTCTTCCACGCGAGCCGCGCCTGGGCGGACGCCGCCTTCCGCGAGCGCTTCCTGTGCGCGCTCTACCTGCACGGCGACTTCACCGAGCGCCACCTCGAGCTCTCGGACGTCAACGGCAACCACTGCACGGCCGACGCCGCGGGCCTCGTGTTCGCCGGGCTCTTCTTCGGCCGAGGCGCCGGACGCCGCAGCGCTGGCTCGCGCGCGGCTGGTCGCTGCTGTGCGAGGAGCTCCCGCGGCAGGTGTTCCCCGACGGCGTCGACTTCGAGGCCTCGGTCGCCTACCACCGGCTGGTGGCCGAGCTGTTCCTGCTGCCGGCGCTCTACCGACGGGCGTGCGCGCTCGACGTGCCGGACGGCTACCGCGAGCGCCTGGTCGCGATGGCGCGCTTCAGCGCGGCCTACTCGCGGCCGGACGGCGGCACGCCGCTGTGGGGCGACGCGGACGACGCGCGGGCCCTGCCGCTCGGCCGACAGGCGCTCACCGATCACCGCTACCTCCCGGGCGTGGTGGGCGCGGCGTTCGACGTCCCGGAGCTCCGCAACGCCTCGGCCGGCCCGCGCGGCGAGGCTTTCTGGCTGCTCGGGCCGGCGGCCGCCGCCACCCTGCCCGACACCGAGACGCCGCCGCAGCCGCCGGGCTCGACGGCGTTTCCGGACGGCGGCTTCTTCGTGATGCGAAACGCGGTCGACCACGTCTTCATCGACTGCGGACCCGTGGGCCTCGCCGACCGCGGCGGCCACGGCCACAACGACTGCCTGTCCTTCGAGGCGACTCTCGACGGCGTTCAGCTCGTGAGCGACTGCGGCCTTTTCGTCTACACCGCTTCGTTCGCCGAGCGCAACCACTTCCGCTCGACCGCCTACCACAACACGCCGCGCGTCGACGGCCAGGAGATCAACCGGATCGAGCCGGATCTGCTGTGGACCTTCGCGAACGACGCGCAGCCCGAGGTGCGCGCGTTCGAGACCGGCCGCGAGCGCGACCGCTTCATCGGCGCCCACGCGGGCTACCAGCGCCTGGTCCCGCCGGTGACGCCGGTCCGCACGATCGAGCTCGATCACGCGCGCACGCGCTCCTCGTCCACGACTCCTTCGAGGGCCCGGGCCGCCATCGCTTCGAGGTGCCGCTCCACCTCGCTCCCGGCGTCGAAGCGTCCAGCGGGCTCGCCGGCGTCGTGGACGCTGCGCGCCGCCGGGCGCCGCTTCGAGCTCGAGTGGGAGCCGGCCGAGGCCTGGCGGCTCGAGATCGGGGCCGGCCGGGTTGCGCCGAGCTACGGCGTGGTGTTGCCGATCGTCCGCCTGCTCTTCTCGCGCGAGGGCCCGGCTGAGCCGTCCCTCAGCGTGCGCCTCGCGCCCGCGAGCAGCGCGTGACCACGGTCGAGCGCGCGGCGTTCGTGGTGCTCGGACTGTCGGCGCTCGGCGCGGCGGATCGTAGACTTTCGTAGTGTCGACTACAGGTGGCTACGCGGACCAGCCGCGTGGTCGCTGATGGGGGTGGTGACGCTCTGCCTGCTGCTGTTGCCCCACGAAGGGCGGCGGGCACTTTCCCTCGGACGGTTACGGCACGCCGCCCCCGTGACCGCCTCTCTGCTCGTCACCGCCCTCCCGCCTCTGGTGGAGGCGGGATTCTACCGGGCGCTCGCCCTGGGGCGCCGTCGGGCGCTCGGGTCGCGGCGGTGCTCGTGGCGCAATGGTTCCTGATGCGCTGGGCCGATCATGCCTTGCTCGCCTCGGATCACTGGCGCTACTGGACGCCTCTCCTGGACCCGGCGCCGTTCCAGTGGTATCTACGCTGAGGATGAGCTCGCTCCCCCTCTCGCCGCTGGTCGTGGCGGCGATTGCCTGCGTTCTGACGCTCGCCTTCACGCCGGCGCTGCGCTGGGCGGCGAGGCGCCTCGGCCTGCTGGACCGGCCGAACCCGCGCTCGTCGCACCAGACGGTTGTCCCGCGCGGGGGCGGCGTCGCGATCGCGCTCGCGGCGCTCGGGGCCCTGGCGCTCGCGGGTGCCGGGCTCGGCAGCCGCGCGATGCCGGTGCTGCTCGGAGCGCGTGGCGCTCGCGGTCCTGGGCCTCCTCGACGACCGCTTGTCGCTGTCGGCCGGCGTGCGGATGGCGGCGCAGCTGGTCGTCGCCCTGGCCGTCGTGCTGGCGCTCGGTGGCCTCGAGCGGCTGCCGCTGCCGCCGCCGCTCGACTGGCCGCTCGGCGCGCTCGGCACGCCGCTCGCCGCGCTCTGGATCGTGGCGGTCGTGAACTTCTTCAACTTCCTCGACGGCATCGACGGCCTCGCGACGCTGCAGGCGGTCGTCACCGGATCGGGCATCGCGATCGCGGCCTGGGACCCGTCGCTTGCGCTCTTGGCGGGCGCGCTGGCCGGGGCCGCGGCCGGCTTCCTGCCGTTCAACTGGGCGCGCGCGAGCGTCTTCCTGGGAGACGTCGGCAGCTACTTCCTGGGCTTCACGCTCGCGGCGCTGCCGCTCGGCGCGGTTCCCGAGTGGCGCTCGGGCGCCGTGCTCTTCGTCGCGCTCAGCCTGTGGCTGTTCCTGGCCGACGCCACCTGGACGCTCGCCCGCCGCGGGCTGCGCGGCGAGCGGGTGCACGAGGCCCACCGCGAGCACCTCTACCAGCGGCTGGCGCTGCGCTTCGGCCACGCCCGCGTGACGCTGTCGATCGGCGTCGCCTCGGCCGTGCTGACCGCGGTCGCGCTCGCGGCTCTCGCGAGCGGCAGCGCGGCCTGGGCCTGGGCCGCGCTCGGCCTCGCGCTCGCGTTCTTCGCCGCAGAGGCGGCGGCCGCCACGACCACCGCGACGTCCCGGAGCACGGCATGACCGCCGACTGGCGTTGGCGCGCTCCCCTCTGGTTCGGCGGGGCGCGGCGCCTCGTCCTGATCCTGGGCTTCGACGCGGTGCTGATCCTGCTGTCGCTCTACATCGCCTACCTGCTGCGCTTCGACGGCCCGATCCCGCCCCCGAGCACCTGGAGATCCTGTGGCGCTTCCTGCCGCTGTTCCTGGTGATCCGGCTGTCGCTGCACCTCGCCTTCGGCCTGCACCGCTGGTCGTTCCGCCTCTCGGGGCTGCACGAGGCGCTGCGCGTCGTGAGCGCGACGCTGCTCGGCACGGCGGTCTTCGTGGCCGTCTTCTACTTCCTGCAGACGCCGGGGCCGCCGCGCTCGGTGCTCGTGATGGAGTTCTTCCTGACCGCGAGCCTGGTGGGCGCGTTCCGCTTCTCGCCGCGCTTCGCGCAGACGTGGCTGCTCGCCCAGTCGCGCTCGCGCTCCGGCTCGCGCAGGCGCACGCTGATCGTCGGCGCGGGCTCCGCCGGCGACCTGCTCCAGCGCGACCTGCTGCGCTCCGAGGAGCACGCGTACGACGTCGTCGGCTTCGTGGACGACGACCGCCGCAAGTGGGGCCAGTGGATCGGCGGCCGGCCGGTGCTCGGGCCGATCGACAAGCTGCCGGAGATCGCGAGGAGCCGCGACGTCGAGCAGCTGCTGTTCGCGATCCCGCGCATGCCGGCGGCGCGCCTGCGCGAGATCCTGGCCGCCTGCGCCGACCTCAAGCTGAGCTACAAGATCCTGCCGGTCTCGTTCGCCTACCTGAACGACCGCGCCGACGTCTCGGTGCTGTCCGACCTCTCGCCCGACCACCTGCTGCCGCGGCACGAGGTGCGCTTCGACGACGAGGAGCTCGACGGCCTCGTGCGCGGCCGGCGCATCCTGGTGACGGGCGCGGCGGGCTCGATCGGCAGCGAGGCCTGCCGCCAGATCGCCGCCCACGCGCCGGCGCGGCTGGTGCTCGCCGACATCGACGAGAACAACCTCTACTTCCTCTACCGGCACCTGCGCCACCTCTACCCCGAGCTCGCGCGTCGAGGCGCAGGTGGTCGACATCCGCGACGCGGCGCGCGTCGAGCAGCTGCTCGCGCGAGTACCGCCCCCAGGACGTGATCCACGCCGCCGCCCACAAGCACGTGCCGCTCATGGAGTACGCGCCCGAGGAGGCGGTCAAGAACAACGTGATCGGCTGCCTGAACGTGATCGCGGCGGCCGACCGCCTGGGCGTCGAGCGCTTCGTGCTCGTCTCGACCGACAAGGCGGTCAACCCCGCGAGCGTGATGGGCGCGACCAAGCGCGTGGCCGAGCTGCTGGTGCAGCAGCGCGCGCGGCACGTCGAAGACCCGCTTCAGCACGGTCCGCTTCGGCAACGTGCTGGGCAGCGCCGGCAGCGTCGTGCCGCTCTTCAAGGAGCAGATCGCGCGCGGCGGCCCCGTCACGGTCACCCACGCCGAGTGCCGCCGCTACCTGATGACGATCCCCGAGGCGGTGGGGCTCGTGCTGCTCGCCGGCCTCGGCGGCCACGGCGAGCTGCTGATCCTCGAGATGGGCGAGCCGATCCGGATCCTCGACCTCGCGCGCATGATGATCTCGCTGTCGGGCCACGTGCCCGACAAGGACATCCCGATCGTGATCACCGGCCTGCGGCCCGGCGAGAAGCTCGACGAGGAGCTGATGACGGCCGAGGAGGCGGCGCGCGAGCCGCGAGGTGCGCCCCAAGGTGCGCGCGGTCGAGAGCGCGCCGCCGCCGGCCGACCTGCTGGAGCGGATCGAGCGGCTCCACGCCGTGGCCAGCGCGGCGACCGCGAGGCGGTGCTCGCGGCGCTGCGCGCCGTGGTGCCGGGCTACACGCCCGCGGCCGCTGCCGCCGCGCGCCGCGCTCACTCCCAGCGGATCGCGCTGACCGCCACGCCGAGCTCGCGCCGGTCGGTCCCGCCCGGCCGGAACGTGCGCGAGACGCTGAGCCGCAGCGCGCCGGGCGCGCCCGGATCGAACCGCTTCTCCTGCGTGCCCGGCCGGCGGCAGACGATCTGCCCGCGTCGTCGCCCTCGAAGCGCAGCGACACCACGACCGGCTCGCGCTCGAGATCGGGGTGCTCGCAGGTGAACGGCGAGGCGGAACGGCGAGGCGCGCGCGACGTTGACGATGCCGCGCCGCGCCGTCCAGCGGAACTCGCCCTGCGGGTCCGGTCTCGGGCCGGTAGAAGCCCTCGAACTCCGCCGCCTCGTCGGGCAGGTAGGCCTCGACCGCGAGCGCGCGCTTGAGGCTCGCGTAGCCGCGGTCCGCGCGCTGGAGCGGCAGCGCGACGAGCACGAGCGCGCCGAGCACGCAGGAGCGCCGCTCGGCTCGCCGCGCGCGAGCCAGGCGGCAGCGGCCCGGGGTCGAGCGTCAGCGCGTAGCCGAGCTCGACGAAGAACAGGAAGAAGATCACCGGGACGTAGGCCATCCCCTGGAAGCAGCCCGTAGAAGTGGAAGACCAGCATCCCGAGCAGCGACCGCGGCGAGTCACGCGGGCTCGCGGCGCGCGCAGGAACGCGAGCAGCGCACGCAGCGAGCCCCGACGCCGCGAGCGCGAGCCAGAGCGCGAGCCCGAGCGCGCCCGTTCCGGCGAGGACCTGGAGGTAGGTGTTGTGGCTGTCGTCGAAGACGGTCTCGGTCGGGTCCGCCGCGACCGCCGTGTTGACGACGCGCGCGACCGGCGAGCCCGGCACGCGCGAGCTGGGCGCGCAGGTGCATGTTGAAGCTCTCGTAGCCGAGGCCGAGGAGCGGCCGCTGCTTGCGCGAGCTCGATGCGCGTACTCGGCCGCCACGCGCCGCGGCGACGAGAGCCCGAGGCCGCGGATCCGCATCTCGCGCGAGAGGCCCTCGAGCCGCTCGGGCGTGCGTCGGCCGTCGCCCGCCGGAGCCGGCACGGCCGGCCAGTAGGCGGCGGCCGCCAGCAGCCCGAAGACCGCGAGCGAGGCGGCGAGCACGGCCTGCGCCGAGCGGGCTCGGGCAGCGGAGAGCGGCCGGCCCAGCGCCGGGCGGCGAGCCGCAGGCGCGCCGAGCGCCGCGAGCAGCACGAGCCCGGCGAGCCACGAGGCCCGCGCGCCCGAGAGGAACAGGCTCGCGGCGACGAGCGGGAACAGCGACCGCGAGCACGAGCGCGAGCGACGGCGGCGCGCCTCGCTCCACTCGAGCAGCACGAAGGGCAGGGCGCAGGCCACGAAGCAGGCGAACCAGCTGGGGTTGCCGAAGGTCGACTGCAGTCGCCGGTAGCTCGGCGCCGAAGAAGAGCTGCGACAGGTTGTAGCGCGCGAGCGAGAGCACGCCGGCGAAGTCGAGGAGGCCGAGCGACGACCGCCACGATCGACGGCCCAGGCGATGCCGCGGAAGAGCTGGCGGTAGAGCGCCGCGCGCGTCCGGCTGCGCCGAGAGCGACGCCGCGAAGACCAGGAACAGCCACAGGCGGTTGACCGACGCGATCGGGTAGAGCGGGTCCTTCGGAAACGCGCCGAGCACGGCGCGCGCCGAGTCCGGCGCCTTCGAGGAAGGCGCGGTGCTCGAGCACGCGCGGCAGGCAGCAGCAGCAGCGAGAACGTCGCCGCGAGCGCGTAGAGCGCGGCGAACGGCGAGGACCGCGCTCCAGCCCGGCGGCGCCGGCGTCGCTGGACCCGCGCAGCAGGCGCAGCACGAGCACGACGGCGAGCGCCGTCACCGCGAGCTCGAAGAGCCTGGCTCCTCGTGCTGTAGGAGTGGAAGCCGTAGAGAAAGAACGAGCGCTCCGAAGAGCCGCGAGCGCCGGGCCCAGCCAGGCCGGCCGCAGCAGGCAGCGCGACGCCGGCCAGCACGACGACGAGCGCCAGAGCTCGGCGCCGCGCCCGTCGAACGCAGCGCCGCAGGCGCGGGCCGCGAGGTTCGACGAGCAGGAAGAGCAGCACGAGCAGCAGCCCGAGCGAGCGGCCGAGCCTCGCGTCGAGCTCTCGCGGCGCCTCGCGCTGCACCGGGGACGACACTCGCGCGCAGCTTATCAGGGCGATCCGGTCCGGCGCGCGCGGCCCATGGTAGTCTGCTCGTCTCGATCGCGCATGTCCCAGCCCCGAAACGGCGACGGCCCTCGTTGTCTCTCCGACCCCGACCGCCCCGGACGCGCGGCAGTTCTTCCTCTCGCGCTTCGGGCCCGAGCGTCGCGTTCGCCGACCTCGCCGGTCTTCGCCGCGCCGGGCTCGGAACGCTGCGCCGAGGCGCGCCGCGACGGTGGTCGCGACCGCGCCGGCCCGCGAGCTCGCGCTGTTCGAGGACTACCTCGTCTGTCTCGCCTTCCTCGTGCCGGGCGCGCGCCGCGAGCGACAGGTTCCCGGGCGAGGCGCCCGTTCCGCTCGGCTTCCACGCACCTGCTGCGCTCGGCCGCGCGCGTGGCGGCCGGCATCGCTGGCGGGCAGTCGCGGCGCTCTTCGGCAACTGGGCGCGAGCGTGGCGCTGGGGCCGGCGCGAGCTACGCTCCCTACCCGCTCGCCGCGCAGCGCGCGCTGCCTCTACCTCAAGCCGGGGCTCAGCTTCGGCGCGAGCGTCGGCGGCTCGGTCGCCCACGTGGCCGGCGTCGCGAACGCGCTGGTGCGCGCGGGAGTCTCGGTCCGGCTGCTGAGCGCGCACGAGCAGCCGCTCGTTGCTGGCCGCCGTCAGCCAGCGCGTCGTCGACGCCGCGATTCCTGATCTCGTTCCCGTTCGAGGTCAACCCGCACCGCTACCAGGCCGTCTTCGTGCGCGCCGCACGCGGCCGAGGCGCCGCGACAGCCGCCCGGACTTCATCTACCAGCGCTACGCGCTCAACGACATGTCCGGCGTGCTGCTGCGCGACGAGCTGAAGGTGCCGCTCGTGCTCGAGTTCAACGGCTCCGAGGTGTGGGCGCAGCGCCACTGGGGCGAGCCGCTCAAGCTCGAGGCGCTCGGCAACGCGGTCGAGCGCGTCAGCCTGCGCCACGCCGACCTCGTCGTCATGGTCTCGCAGCCGCTCGTCGAGCAGGCCGTCGCGCTCGGCGCCGCGCGCGAGCGCGTGCTCTTCTACCCGAACGGGATCGACCCGCAGGTCTTCGACCCGGCTCGCTTCACGGCGCAGGACGCACGCGCGCGCGCGCGAGGAGCTCGGCGTTCCCGGCCGACGCCTGCGCTGCTCACCTTCGTCGGGACCTTCGGCACCTGGCACGGCACCGACGTGCTCGCGACGGCGATCCGCCGGCTGATCGACGCGGAGCGCGCCTGGCTCGAGCGACAGCGCGTCCACTTCCTCTACGTCGGCGACGGCGCGCTCGCCCCGAAGGTGCGCGCGATCCTGGGCGACGGCACGGGCGCTCCGTTCGTGACGCTCGCGGGCACGCGGCCGCAGGCCGAGACGCCGCGGACGCTCGCGGCGTCCGACATCCTGCTCTCGCCGCACGTCCCGAACCCGGACGGCACGCCGTTCTTCGGAAGCCCGACGAAGCTCTTCGAGTACATGGCGATGGCCAAGCCGATCGTGGCCTCCGACCTCGACCAGATCGGCTGGGTGCTGAAGGGCTGGCGGCCCGGAGAGGCCGCCGCCGCCCGCGGGCGCGGCCGGGCGCACGCGCGCCGCGATCCTCGTCGAGCCGGGCAGCGTGGACGTCGCTGGTCGCGGGGATCCGCCGGGCGGTCGAGCTGCCCGGCGCCGAGCGCGGAGGCGCTGGGCGCGAGGCGCGGCGCCTGGTGCTCGAGTCCTTCACCTGGGACCGCAACGTCGCCGCCGTGCTGGAGCGCCTGCGGGCGGGAAATGTCCAGAGCGCTGAGGCGCTGCGAGCGCCTCGCGCTGGCCACGGTGGTGGCCGGCCTCTGGTGCGTCGTCACCGGCCGCACGAGCCTCGCGGCGTGGCGCGTGCCGGTCGACTACTCACGCCGACGCCTGGTTCACGCTCTCGCTGCTGCGGGCCGCGCAGGGACGGCCACGTCTCGCCGTTCGGCCGCGATCGAGGTGCCCGAGCTCGGCGCGCCCTTCGGCGCCAGCTGGAACGACTTCCTCCGCCAGCACAAGCCGCAGTACTGGCTCGCCGGGCGGCTGGTGCGGGCGATCGGCCTGTTCCCCGCCGCCAACCTGCTGGTGCTGCTGGCCGCAGTGCTCGCGGCGCTGTCGTTCTTCGCCGTGGCCCGCTACTTCCGGGCGCGACCGGAGTGGGCCTTCGCCGGCGCCTGCGCGTTCGCGCTCTCGCCCTTCTTCTTCTACCGCTCGCTCACGCACCTGACGCTCGCCTTCGACTGGCCGATCCCGCTCGCGATCCTGGTCGTGAGCTGGGCCTTCGGCCGGCGCGGGCTGCCGCCCGGCTCGCGCCGCTTCGGGCTGGCGCTCCTGATCGTGCTCGTGGCGGGCCTCCACAACGTCTACTTCGCCGCGCTCTTCGCGCAGTTCCTGGGGCTCGCGTGCCTCGCCCAGTGGCTGGTGCGGCGAGCGCGGACGGCCGGCGCTCGGCGCTCTGCGCGCTCGCCCTGCTGCTGCCCCTGACCGTGGCCGTCGACAACGCCAACCTCCTGCTGCAGCACGAGCGTCAGGGGCCGGCCGCGACCGTGCGCCGGCCCTACGGCAACCTCGAGCGCTACGCGCTCAAGCCGCTCGAGCTCCTGCTGCCGATCGGCGGCAGCGGCCTCGTGCCCTGGCGCGCGGCCGGGCCGGACGTACCCGCGCGCCGCGCTCGTCCGGGGAGAGCTGGGGTCCGTCTACCTGGGCCTCGGAGGAGTCGTCGCCCTGCTGGCGCTCGCGGGAACGAGCGCCCGCCATGCGCTCGCTCGGCCGCGCCGGCCGCTGCCCGGAGCCGCCCTCGCGCTCGCGTGGACGTTCGCCTACTCCGTGGTCGGAGGCGTGAACGGCCTGGTCGGCCTCACCGGCTTCGTCTGGCTGCGGGCCGCGGAGCGCAACAGCGCCTGGATCCTGGCGCTCGTCCTGCTCTGGGCCGTGGTCGCGGTCTCGCGCCTCTTCGCCGGGCGGCGAGCCGTGAGCGTGATCGCGGCGGCGATCGCGCTGGCGCTGACGCTCGCCGACCAGCTCCCGCCGCGGACGAGCGCGAGCGCGATCCGCGAGACGGGCTCGCGCGTCGCCTCGGACGCCGCCTTCGCGCAGTCGCTGGAGGCGCCGGCTTCCCGCGGGCTCGATGCTGTTCCAGCTTCCGGTCGTGGACTTTCCGGAGGGCCGGCAGGTGCTCGGCGCGACCGACTACGAGCACCTGCGGCCCTACCTGCACTCGACGCGGCTGCGCTTCAGCTACGGCTCGGACAAGGGTCGGCCACGCGAGGCGTGGCAGCGGCGAGCCGAGGCGCTGCCGCCCGCGGCGATGGCGAGCGCTCTCGAGCGCATCGGCTTCGCGGGCCTGCTCGTGAACCGCAAGGCGTATCGCGGACGGCGCGGCGGAGCTGCGCGACGCGCTCGCTGCCCAGGGCCGCTCGGAGGCCTGGGAGAGCCCCGACCGCGACTTCCTGCTGATCCGGCTTCAGCCGGCGGCGCAGCCGGCGCCGCCCGACGAGGTGATTCCGAAGCAGCGACGTGGCAGGGGGCCAGGCGCCGTGAGCGGTCCCGGCGCGCTGCTGCTCGTCGCCGCGATCGGCTTCGCGACGCTCCTCGTCGGGCGTCTCTTCACGGGTGCGCGTCGGCGGGACGCTGTTCCGCCGCTTCGACCCGGCCGGAGCCGCCGCGTCCCTCTTGACCGGCACGGCCGTCCTCACGCTCGTCTCCGTGGGACTCTCGGGGGTCGGTTTCCCGACCCGCGACCTGCCGCTGCTCGTGGCGGCGCTGCTGCTTCCGCTGGTGTGGCTCTGTATCCGACGCCACCGACTCGACGTGCTGCGGCCGCGCGGACGGCCGGCGGAGTGGGCCTCGCTCGTTGCTCCGCTGGTCGCCACGGGCGTGCTCGGGCTGCTGCCCGTCCTCAGCGCCGAGCGGCTTCCTCTTCGGCAACGACACCTACACCTACTGCGCGTTCAGCGAGTGGCTGCAGGGCCACGCCTTCTCCGAGCCCGCGCGCTGGGAGGCGCAGTCGCCGGTCACGGGAATCCCGCAGCTCTGGCAGAGCCAGCACTACGACCTGGGGATCGCCCATTGGCTCGGGCTGGTACGAGGCGGCCGTGCGGCCCGCGAGTGTGCTGCTCGTCTATCCGTCGGTTTCGACCTTCGGGCTCTCGTTGCTCGTCGCCGCGCTCTGGCTGGCGGCGCGCCAGCTCCTGCGTCTTCCGTGGTCCTGGGCCGGAAGCCTCGCGTTCGTGTTCGCGCTCGTGCCCCACGCGCTCTACTGGGGGCATCACAACGGCTTCCTGCAGCAGGGCTACGCGCTCCCGCTGGTCGTCTTCGGGCTCGTGCTCTCGCCCGCGTCGGCGCGCGCCGTCGCAGGGAGCGCGGGCGATGCGGCGCTCGTCGCGGTGCCGTTCGCCTTCCTCGCCTCGGTCTACCTGCCGCTCCTGCCCCTGCTCGGCTTTGCGGCCGCATGCGCCTTCGTCCCGCTCCTGCTCCGCGAGCGCGCCCGAGGGCGGCTGCGCGCTCTCCTCGTGTTCGTCGCGGCCGTGGCGGCCTTCGCGCTCCTCTTCTCGGCGCGCGATCTGCTGAGCGCGCTTTCGCCGCTTCACGGCTTCGCCACCAGCGTCGCGGGCGGCCACGTGCCTTGGAGTCCCGTCGACTTCCTCCGGTTCGCGCTCGGAACGCGCGTGCTCGCGCCCGGCTGGGTCAACGTCGAGACCGTTCCCTGGAGCGCGCTCAACCGCGCGCTCGCACCGCTCTACGCGGCACTCGTCCTCGCGGGCTCCTGGCACGCCGCCCGGTGGCCGCGCACGCGCCCGCTCGTGGCCGCGGC
>CAVRVE010000002.1:0-154119 GCA_963724555.1 uncultured Acidobacteriota bacterium | reverse complement strand
GATCCAGCCCTCGGCCATCTGGGACCGGCACGAGTTGCCGGTGCAGAGGACGAGGACGCGCTTGCGGTCGTTGGCCATGGCCGTTGCTCCCCGAGGGGCGATCTGGATCATTCGATCCGGTTGACCGCCAGTGAGAAGAGTACTACATTTCGCTTGATAACGAAATGACGAAACCACTCACCGCAACCGTTCACGCCCTGAAGGCGCTCGCCCACCCCGGCCGGCTGCGCATCCTGGCCATGCTGCGCGGGGGCGAGCTGTGCGTTTGCCAGATGACTGCCGTCCTGAACCTGGCCGCCTCCAGCGTCTCGGCCCACCTCGCCGACCTGAAGCGAGCCGGCCTCGTCGGAGAGCGGAAGGACGGCCGCTGGGTGTTCCACCGGCTCGAGGATGGCGAGGCTGCGCAGGCGCTGTTGGAGCCGGTGTGGAGGGCGATCGCCCGAGACCCACAGGTCGAAGCCGACACGCGCCTGCTGCGTGAGCTGCGGCGCGTCGACGTCGAGGAGCTGTGCCGGGTGGACCTGGACCTGAAGCGCCTCGGGATCAAGCGGCCGGCCGCGGTGGAGGCGAGGGCGCGATGAACGTCTTCGAGCGCTACTTGAGCCTCTGGGTGGCCGCGTGCATGGTCCTCGGTGTCGCGATCGGGAAGCTGGCGCCGGGCCTCGTGGGCGCGATGCGCGACATGGAGTTCGGCACCGGGAGCCACATCAACATCCCGATCGCGATCCTGATCTGGCTGATGATCTACCCGATGATGCTCAAGATCGACTTTGCGTCGATCAAGGGCGTCGGCAAGCGGCCGGGCGGGCTCGCTGTCACCCTCGTCGTGAACTGGCTGGTGAAGCCGTTCTCGATGGCCTTCCTCGGCTGGCTCTTCTTCCGGCACGTCTTCACGCCGTGGATCGGGCCCGAGCTCGCGAGCGAGTACATCGCGGGCGTCATCATCCTGGCGGCCGCGCCCTGCACGGCGATGGTCTTCGTCTGGTCGTACCTCTCCGACGGCGACCCCGCCTACACGCTCGTGCAGGTGGCGGTGAACGACCTGATCATGCTGGTCGCCTTCGCCCCGGTGGTGAAGTTCCTGGTGTCGGGGGCCTCCGGCCTCCACGTGCCGTTCGCCGTTCTCCTCTATTCGGTCTTCATCTTCGTGGTCATCCCGCTGGCGGCAGGCTCCCTCAGCCGCAGCGTCCTCATCGGCAGGAAGGGGCGCGAGTGGTTCGCGGAGCGCTTCCTGCCGTTCTTCCAGCCCGTGACCGTGATCGCCCTCCTGCTGACGCTCGTCGCCATCTTCGCGTTCCAGGCCGAGAACATCACGACGCGCGCCTTCCACGTCGTGCTGATCGCGATCCCGATCCTGATCCAGGTCTACTTCAACTCCGGCCTCGCCTACGGGCTGATGAAGGCCTTCCGCATCCCGTACGGCGTGGCCGCCCCGGGCGCGCTCATCGGCGCCTCGAACTTCTTCGAGCTGGCGGTGGCCACGGCCATCGCCCTCTACGGCCCCGGCTCCGGAGCCGCGCTCGCCACGGTGGTGGGCGTGCTGGTCGAGGTGCCCGTGATGCTCTCCGTCTGTCGTTTCTGCGTCGCGACGCGCGGCTGGTTCGAGCCGGCCGCCGCCGCGGGAGTCCTCGGGCCCGTTTCATCGCCCGAGGCATAGGAGTCTTCCATGGCCGTTCAAGTCATCGAGGTGCTCGGGCCGGGCTGCCCGAGGTGTTACGAGACCCACCGCGTCGTCCGCCACGTCGTCGACGAAGCGAAGCTCGACTGCCTCGTTCAGAAGAGCGAGTCGGTCGACCGGATGATCGAGCTGGGTGTTCTGAAGACACCGGCCGTCGTGTTCGACGGCAAGGTGGTCCTGTCCGGTCACATCCCGAGGTCGGAAGAGGTCAAGCAGCTCCTCGGCCTCGCCTGAGCCGTTTCGATGTCCGAACGCTGGAAGCTCGTCGTGATCGCGGGGGCCTTCGTCCTCGCGTTCTTCCTGCCGATCGAGAACCCCCGCGTGCAGGGCGCGCTGCTCGAAGGCTTCTGGCTCCTGAAGGATTACGCCCGGCAGCATGTGCTGCTGTGTCTCGTCCCCGCGTTCTTCATCGCGGGCGCGATCGGCCAGTTCGTGAGCCAGGGCGCCGTCCTGCGCTACCTCGGTGCGAAGGCCCCGCGACCTCTGGCCTACGGTGTCGCGTCCGTCTCGGGCAGCGTCCTCGCGGTCTGCTCCTGCACCGTGCTGCCGCTCTTCGCCTCGATATACCGGCGCGGAGCCGGGCTCGGCCCGGCTACGGCCTTCCTCTACTCGGGCCCGGCCATCAACGTCCTCGCGATGATCCTGACCGCGCGTGTTCTCGGCCTGCAGCTCGGCCTGGCACGGGCAGTCGGAGCGGTGCTCTTCTCGGTGGTCGTGGGAGTCCTGATGGCGCTCCTTTTCCGGCGCGAGGAGGACGAGCGGCAGCGAAACGGCGTGAACCCCTTCGCTGCGGCGGTCGCCGACGACGACGGGCCGAGGAAAGGGTGGCAGGACGCCACGTTCCTTGCGGCCATGGTGGCGATCCTCGTCTTCGCCAACTGGGGCGCGCCGAACCAGGCGGTGGGCCTCTTCGCCGCGATCTACCGCATGCACTGGTTCCTCACCGCCGCGCTCCTCATAGCACTCTTCTGGATGATGAGTCGCTGGTACTCGAAGGACGAGCTGGGGCAATGGGTCCAGGCGACCTGGGCCTTCGCCAAGCAGATCACGCCTCTTCTGCTCGGCGGGATCCTCGTCTCCGGCTGGCTGATGGGGCGCCCAGGTACCGACGCCGGGCTCGTGCCCTCGTCGTGGGTGGCCGGCGTCGTCGGAGGCAACTCGCTTGGAGCCAACTTCCTCGCGTCGTTCGTGGGGGCGCTCATGTACTTCGCCACGCTCACAGAGGTGCCTATTCTGCAGGCGCTCCTCGGCTCGGGCATGGGGCAGGGACCGGCGCTCGCCCTGCTGCTCGCGGGGCCCGCGCTCTCGCTGCCTAGCATGCTGGTCATCCATTCGTACCTCGGTTCCCGCAAGACCTTGGCCTACGTCGGCCTCGTGGTGCTCATGGCCACGGCGAGCGGATGGCTCTACGGCGCGGTAACGGGATGAGCCGCGCAGGGCGGGCCGTGGCAGCCGGTCGCATCTCACAGGAAGGTGCCTCATGACCACCGTCACCGTGTTCCGACGCGTGCCGCCGCCGCTCATCGGCGTGTGCGGCGTGGTGCCCGATCGCGCGTACCAGGCCTTCGAGGAGACGCTCGACTGGCTCGACGCGGGCGGGTTCCTCGTGGAGCGCTTCGACCCCTATCGAGAACCCGCCGAGGCCGCACGCTTCCCCACCGTCACGGAGGCCCTGGCCAGGCAAGGTGAGCGCTGCCTGCCGCTGATCCTCCTCGACGGCGTCATCGTGTCGTCCGCAGTGCGTCCGACGCGTACTCAACTGGCCCGGATCGTCGGCCAGCACCGCTGCCAGGCCGAACTGGCGACGCTGCGCTGACCGGAACGCCGGCCGAGAAACGGAGACAATCGTCATGCATTCCCATACCATCGGGTTCGTGGGTGGCGGTCGCATCACCGCCATCTTCCTCGAGGCCCTGGGCGGGCGCGGCATAGCGCTCGAGCGGGTCACCGTCAGCGACACGAGCGGCGAGGTGTTGGCCCGGCTGAAGGCGCGCTTCCCGGCGATCACCACGACCGCCGACAATGCCGAGGCTGCGAGCCGTGAGCGCGTCTTCCTCGCACTCCACCCGCCGGCCCTGAAGGCCGTGCTACCGGCGATCGCGGCTCGAGTACGAAAGGATGCAGTCGTCGTCTCGCTCGCGCCCGTCCTCACCCTGACCCGCCTATCGGAGCTGCTTGGAGGCTTCACCCGTCTCGCGCGGGTCCTGCCGAATGCTCCTTCGGTCGTCCGCGCAGGCTTCAATCCGGTGGCCTTCGCCGACGGCCTCCCTGTGGACGCCCGCGCCGAGATCGAGACCCTGCTCGACGGGCTCGGGGAGCACCCCCTGGTGCCGGAGGAGACGCTCGAGGCCTACGCGATCGTCGCCGCGATGGGTCCGACCTACTTCTGGTTCCAGTGGCAGGAGCTGCGCGAGATCGCAGAAGGCCTCGGGCTTGCGACCGGCGACGCCGACCGCGCGCTCCGCGCCATGCTCGACGGATCGGTCCGGACCTTCTTCGACTCCGGCCTCGGGGCCGCGCAGGTGCTGGACCTCGTGCCGGTCAAGCCTCTCGCCGAGGCCGAGCCGCAGATCCTCCAGGCCTACCGGGACGCACTGCCCCGCCTCTACGCGAAGCTCAAGGGAGCCTCGCTGGAGCTCACCAGCACCGCGGCTCGTTCTTGACGCACCGCGGCGTCGCGGGCGATCGTGGTGTGTCGCTCACGTGGTCGGCTCGCCCGAGGATCCGGCGGTCGTCTAGAAGGACATTACGGCCGCCAGGTTCAGGTGGCGGTCCTTCTGCGTTCCCGTCTGCAGCCAACGCGTCTCGAGAAAGCGGTACTCGATGCCGAACGAGAGCTGGGCCGAGGCCCGGTATTGCAGCGCGAGCGCGAGGACTTCGTTACGCATGCGCCAGTTGCGGCTGGTGGCGCTCACCAGGTCCGCGTCGTCGGGATCGTCGATGCCGTAGGCGGCCAGCAGCGTCAGCTTCGACGCGCCCGGCGTCACGGCGAGCTGGGCCCACCCGCCCTTGGCGGAGATCGACTCGGGGGTTCCGCCAGGGGCTGAAGCCGTCACCTGGTCCGGGTTGTAGCCCTGGAAGACCGCGGCCTGAAAGCCGGCGAGGTTCTCTCCCAGGAAGGCTTCGCCCGACAGGAGCACGTGCTTCCCGAGGGGCCAGCTCCAGTCGACGGCCCCGCCCGTCGAGTCGAGGTCCTTGGCCGTGCCGCCCGTGGTCGTCACCTGGGACTGGCCGTAGTGGCCCGAAACCCCGATAGCGCCGGCCTTGCCGGAGCCGAAAGCGTTCGTCGAGGTCCAGGCGAGGCGGCCCTGCACGTAGGGCACCTCGGAGAGCGAGCCCGAGTTGGGCTGCGCCAGGAAGGCGGAGTTGAAATCGCCGCTCTGCGGCGCGAGGACCGCAGCCTGGACCAGCCCCGCGCCGAATCGACGCTCCAGGCGAACCTGGGGCAGACGCGCCCACGGGTTCCCTGCGGCCGCGAAGAGCGGAATGGCCGCGCACGCGAGCGACGACGGATTCACGGGCGCGAACACCATCCAGTCCTGACCGATCACGAGCGCCGTGTTCTTCCAGTCGAGCCGCATGTTCGCGAGCCGCAGGCGGACCTGGCCGAAGTTCTCGCCGGTACCGATCGCGGGAAATCCCCCGAAGAAGTCGACTTCGATCGTGGCCGCCGTCTTCGCTCCGAATACCGCGGGCAGGCTTGCCCGCACGCCGAAGCGCGACTGGCGGGCGGTCGCGCCCGTGTCTCCCGTTCCGGCGGCCCCCCACAGCGGGACGTCCTGGTTGTTGCTGCCGCCGCTGTTGTGGAAGCCATTGAAGTAGACGGCTCCGTAAGGCGTCAGCTTCGGTGCGGTGTCTTCCGCGGGAGCCGACGCGGGCGATGGTGTGGGCGCGGGCGTGGGGGTTGGCGTCTGGGCCGAGGCACGCAGACTCGTTCCCGCCAACAGCACCGCGAGCGCCAGCGTGCTCCGGCTTCGACTCATGCCAGGGCCTCTCCCATTCTAGCGGCCGAGCCCGTCGAGCAGCAGCAGCGACAGCTTCGAGACCAGCAGCAGGCCCGGGTTGTCGACCGTCCACTCGACCTCGGGCATGTCGTCGACCGTGATCGCCATCGCGACGCGGCCGCGCTTCGAGTAGACGATCGCGACGTCGCTCCTGAGCGCGTCGAGGGCGCCCGTCTTGTCGGCGATCTCGACGTCCGTGAGCGTGCGGCCGATGCCGTGGTGGCTCTGCTGGCGCTTCAGCACCTTGATCATCTCGGCCGAGGCTTCCTTCGAGACGACAAGGCCGCGCTCGATCTTCTCGACGCAGCGTCGCCATCTCGCGCGGCGTCGAGACGCCGAGCCCGAAGCGCTTCAGGGCCGGGTCCGAGCCGGCCCTGCTGTCGCCGCCGCCCATCACCTTGCGCAAGAGCCGCGTCTGCGTGAGGCCGAGCGCGTCCATGCGCGCGTTGACCGCGTCGGCCGTGAGGTGGTCGATCACGAGGTTGGTGGCCGTGTTGTCCGAGATCACGATCATCAGGTGCATCGCGTCCTGCAGCGTGAGCCGCAGGCCCGGCGCGAACTCGCCCAGGATGCCCGAGCCTCCCACCTGCGAGGCTGCCGTGAGCGTGAGCGGATGGTCCCAGCGCAGCTCGCCTCGCTCGACGCGGTCGAAGGCTTCGACCATCACCGCCAGCTTGATCGTGCTGGCCGTGCGCACGCGCTCGTCCTCGCGCAGCCCGATCGAAGCACCGGTGTCGAGGTTCTTCGCGTAGAGGAAGACCTGGCCTTTGAAGCCGTCCACGAGCTCGTGGAGCCGGCTCGCCAGGGCCGGCGGCGGCGCGGGCGCGGCCTGCAGCAGGACCAGCAGCCCGCACGGCAGCAGCATCGGGCTCAGGCTTCTCGGCGGAGCAGCACCATCGTGCGGTCGTCGCCGAAGGGCGTGCCGTCGGCGAAGACCTCGACCGCCGTCTCGATCGCCACCGCGACCGCGACCAGCGGCTCGCGCGTGTACCTCGCGACGACGTTCTGCAGCCGGTCGATCCCGAACTCCTCGCCGTGCGGGTTCGCCGCCTCGGTGATGCCGTCGGTGTAGAGCAGCAACAGCTCGCCGCGGGCGAGCGTCGTCTCGACGCGCTCGTACTCGACGAGCGGGAAGAGCCCGAGCGGCATGCCGTTCGCCTCCAGCCGCTGCACGGTGCCGTCGGCGCGGAACAGCAGGCCCGGGTTGTGGCCGGCGTTCGTGTACGACAGACGGCCCGAGCCGGGGTCGAGCGCGGCGATGAAGGCCGTCACGTAGCGCTCCGGCGGGGACTTCTTGAACAGGCGGCGCGAGACCTTCGAGCAGATGTGGTCGGTCGGGTTGCCGACCTCGATCGGCCCCATCAGCAGCGCGTCGAACGAGGCCGCCAGGAGCGACGCCGCCATCCCCTTGCCGGAGACGTCGGCGATCACGATCACCATCTCGTCGCCCTCGTCGCGGCCCTGGAACTCGTAGAAGTCGCCCGAGACCGCGCGCGAGGCGTCGTTGGCGGCGAACAGCGAGTAGCCCGGGATCTCGGGCAGCTGGTCCGGCAGGAGCGTGAGCTGGATCTGGCGCGCGAGCGCCATCTCCTTCTCGAGCTCGCGGCGGCGGGCGCCCTCCTCCGCGAGCGACAGGTTCCGAAGCCGCAGCGCCGCGACCGAGCCGAGCGCGGCGAGCAGCTCCATGTCCTGCTCCGAGAAGCGCCGCACGTGGACGCGCGAGCTCAGCACGATCATGCCCTGGCTGCCGGCCGAGTCGATGAGCGGCGCGGCGATCAGGCTGCGGACGCCCGAGCTCAGGATGCTCTCGGCCGCGGCGAAGCGCTCGTCGGTCTGCGCGTCGAGCACCAGCGCGACCTGGCCCTTCTCGGACACCTCGTGCTCGAGGCTGCGCGAGAAGAAGAAGTCGCCGCGCGCGCTCGGCAGCCTGCGGCTCGCGGCGCGCTCGAGCCCGCCGTGAGGCTTGCGCAGGAAGATCACCGCTTCCTCGGGCCCGAGGTGGACGAAGGTGCGGTCGAGCACCGCCTCGAGCAGCTCGTCGAGCGACAGCGACGCCGCGAGCGCGCGATGGACCTCGTTCAGCATCTTCAGCCGGCCGGCCGACTCGCGCTCCGCCGTCGCGAGCAGCTCCGAGGCCGAGCGCAGCACGATCGTGTCGGACGAGCTCGTCTTCGAGGACGAGTCGCTCTTGGGCCGCGACGAGGTGGCGTCGAAGCCCTCGACCGAGATCACCGTCTCGGAGAGCTTGACGAGGTCGCCCGTGCTGAGCCGCGCCGGCGTCGCGAGCGGCCGCCCGTTCAGGAGCGTCGTGTTGCGCGAGCCGAGGTCCTCGACGACCCAGGCGTCGCCTTCGCGAAAGAAGCGCGCGTGCTGCCGCGAGAGGAAGCGGTCCGACAGCACCAGGTCCGCCTTCGACGAGCGGCCGACCACGAGCGTGTCAGCCTCGCACAGGTGCTCGAATGGCTCCCCGATGGGCGGCGTGACGCGAAGTCGGATCGGCGGCTGGCTCATCGTCTGCAAACGGGTGCTCGCGAACACGCGATCCTAGCATGGCCGGTCCGGCGGGGCCGAACCGGGGAGTGCGGCCGCCGTGATACTGTCCGCGGCCAAATGAGAGACGTCCGCATTTCGGGAAAATCCCGATACACCAGCGGGTTCCTGCTCGTCCTCGCTCTCGCCCGCTCTGCCCCTGCGCAGCCCCTCACGGCCGAGGACGACCTCGCGGCCCGCTACCGCGAGCTCAGCCAGCGCGTGATGGCGCGCGCGCTCGCCGACGACGGTGCGTGGCGCAAGCTCGAGCACCTGACGACGCGCATCGGCCATCGGCTGAGCGGATCGCCCGGCCTCGAGCAGGCGATCGCCTGGGCCAGCGCCGAGATGCGTGCGGAAGGCCTCGAGGGCGTGCGGCTGCAGCCCGCGAAGGTCCCACGCTGGGTGCGAGGGCGCGAATCGCTGCGGCTCGTGGCACCCGTGGAGCGCGAGCTGCCGATGCTCGGCCTGGGGATGAGCGTCGGCACGCCCGCGGCAGGCCTCACCGCTCCGCTCGTGGTCGTTCGCGACGAGAAGGAGCTCCAGGCGCTCGGCCGGGAGAAGAGTGCAAGGCAAGATCGTCGTCTACGCCGCCGACTGGGAGGGCTACAGCAAGACCGTGCGCTTCCGCAGCAACGGGGCGTCCGAGGCCGCGAAGCTCGGGGCGGTCGCGGCGCTCGTGCGCTCGGCGACCGAGCGCTCGATCGCCTCGCCGCACACGGGCTCGCTGAGCTACGCCGAGGGTGTCGCGAAGATTCCGGCCGCGGCGATCACGGTCGAGGACGCGATGTGGCTGCGGCGGATGGCGTCGGCGGGCGAAACGCTGACCGCGACGCTCGCGATGGAGGCGCGGCTCGAGGGCGAGGCCGACTCGGCCAACGTGATCGCCGAGCTGCGCGGCAGCGAGAAGCCGGACGAGGTGGTGGTGGTCTCCGGCCACTTCGACTCGTGGGACGTCGGCCAGGGCGCCCACGACGACGGCTGCTCGTGCATGGCCGCGTGGCAGTCGCTCGTGCTGCTGAAGGACATGGGCCTGCGCCCGCGCCGCACGCTGCGCGTCGTGCTCTTCACCAACGAGGAGAACGGCATCGCGGGCGGCAAGGCCTACCACGCGGCGCTCGCCGGCGACTTCAAGGGCCACGCGGCGGCGATCGAGATGGACGGCGGGTGCGAACGGCCGGCGGGGTTCGGGATCACGGTACGCAAACCCGGCGAGCCGCGGCCGCCGCGCGGAGAGCCGGCGCCGACCGCGCCGCCCGACCCACGCGGCGAGGCGGCACTCGCGACGGTGCGCCAGATCGCGTCGCTCTTCGCCCCGATCGACGCGACCGCGGCGCGCTGGGGCGGCGGCGGAGCCGACATCTCGCCGCTCATGGCCGAGGGCGTTCCCGGGCTGCATCTCAACACCACGGGCGAGCACTACTTCGACTGGCACCACAGCCAGGGCGACACGCTCGACAAGGTCGAGCCCGTCGACCTGCAGCGGGCGACCTTCATGCTGGCCGTGATGGGCTACGTGCTCGCGGACATGCCGGGACGGCTCGCGCCCTGACGTCGCGGGGCGCCGGCGGCGAGCGAATTTCGCCGAACCCCGGCGTAGCATTTGCGTCTACAGAACCAGGAACCCCCGAACATGGACCCCGGAATCCGGAGCCTGGTGTCGTCCCGGCTCGAGGCCGACGACTCCGCCGACAGCGCGTGGAGCGGCCTCGTCCTCGCGGCCCTCGGTGGCCGCGAGGTGCTGGAGGCGGAGCTCTCGGGCGGGTCCGCCACGCCGAAGGCGGTCGCGGCGCGCTCGGCTCCTGCCCTCGTGGGCGCGTTCCTGAAGGACGTCGAGGTCGAGGGCTTCCGCGGCATCGGACCGCTCAAGACGCTCTCGCTTCGCCCGGGTCCCGGACTGACGCTCGTCGTCGGCCGCAACGGCTCCGGCAAGTCGAGCTTCGCCGAAGGCCTCGAGGTGCTGCTGACGGGCGACAGCCTGCGCTGGAGGGAGCGCGCCGCCGTCTGGCGCGAGGGCTGGCGCAACCTCCACCATCCGGCGGCATCGCTGCGCGCCACGTTCCTGGTCGAGGGAGCGCGCGGGCCGTGTGTCGTCTCGCGGCGCTGGGAGGCCGAGGCGGAGTTCGAGACGGCGGCGGCGACCGCGCAGCTCCACGACGAGCCGGCCTCCGACCTGGGAGCGCTCGGCTGGACGGCGGCGCTCCACACGCACCGGCCGTTCCTGTCCTACAACGAGCTCGGCTCGCTGCTCGACGAAGGGCCGTCGAAGCTCTACGACGCGCTCTCCTCGATCCTCGGCCTCGAGGACCTGGTCGAGGCGCTCGCCGCGCTCCAGGAGGCCCGCCGCCTGCGGGAGAAGGCGCTCAAGGAGGCGACCGACGCGCGCGAAGGGCTGGTGGCGCGGCTGCGCGAGGTCGACGACGAGCGCGCGCGGCGCGTGGTAGCGGCCGCGTCCGGCAAGGAGTGGGACCTGGACGCCGTCGAGGCGGCGCTCGCCGGCTTCACGGGATCGGGGGCCGGAGCGGCCGAGGGCGACGTCCTGCGCGGGATCGCGAGCCTGGAGCCGCCCGACGCGGCCCGCGTCCTCGAGGCCGCCGCGGAGATGCGCGCGGCAGCGGCGGCCGTGCAGTCCGCGCGGGCGACGAGCGCGGCACGCTCGCGCGACGCGGCGGCGCTCATCGAGGGCGCGCTCCAATACCACGCGGCCCACGGCGACTCCGACTGCCCCGTTTGCGGGAAGAAGGGAGCGCTCGACGGCGCGTGGAGCAAGAAGCAGCGCGAGATCGTGGCCCGGCTGCACGAGGCGGCGCAGGAGGCCGAGGCCGTCCACCAGCGGGCGGAGACCGCGCGGCGCGCGTGGGAGACCCTGGCGCCGCTCAAGCCCGAGGCCCTCACGCGCGCGGCCGAGGTGGGCCTCGACCTCGGCCCGCTGGTGGCCGCGCTCGGGACCTGGGTCGAGGCGGGCGGCATCGCCGACCTCGGAAAGCTCGCCGACCATCTCGAGACGGCGAGCGGGCCGCTGCGCGACGCGATCGCGACGCTCCGCGACACGGCGCGCGCCGAGCTCGGTCGCAAGGAGGACGCCTGGCGGCCGCTGGCGGTCGAGGTGGCCGCCTGGCTGAAGGCGGCGCGCGACGCCGTGCGCGGAGCGGCCGAGCTCAAGCGCCTCAAGTCCGCGGAGGCCTGGTTCAAGAAGGCCGCGGCCGGGATCCGCGACGACCGCTTCGCGCCGATCGCCGAGAAAGCGGCCGGCATCTGGGAGCGCCTGCGCCAGCAGAGCCACGTCGAGCTCGGGCGGATCCAGCTCACGGGCGAGGGCACGCGGCGGCGCGTCTCGCTCGACGTCACGGTCGACGGCGTCGAGGGCGCGGCGCTCGGCGTCATGAGCCAGGGCGAGCTGCACTCGCTGGCGCTCAGCCTGTTCGTGCCGCGTGCCACGCTCGCCGAGAGCCCGTTCCGCTTCATCGTGATCGACGATCCGGTGCAGTCGATGGATCCCGCGCGCGTCGAGGGCCTGGCGCGCGTGCTCGAGGGCGCGTCCGCCGACCGCCAGGTCGTGGTCTTCACGCACGACGACCGCCTCCCGGAGGCGGTGCGGCGCCTCGACATCGCCGCCGAGATCGTCGAGGTCACGCGGCGCGACGCCTCGGTGGTGGAGCTGCGCCGCGCGCTCGATCCCGTCGGCCGCTACCTGGAGGATGCGCTCGCGGTCGCCGGCACGGCCGATCTGCCGTCGTCGGCGGCGGCGCGCGTGGTGCCCGGCCTCTGCCGCCTCGGCCTCGAGGCCACCTGCATGGAGGTCGTCCGGCGGCGGCGGCTCGGCCGCGGCGAGCCGCACGCCGAGGTCGAGCGCGTGCTGAGCGAGGCGGCGGGACGCCTGCTGCCGCTCGCGGCGCTCGCGCTCTTCGACGACGCCGCGCGGACGAAGGACGTGCCCGGCCGCGTGGAGCGCGAGGCGGGCGCCCCGCTCGCCCAGGCCCTGAAGCAGTGCGAGGAGGCGGCTCCCGAGGTGAAGCCGGCGGCCGCGCTCGAGCTCGTGCGGCAGTCGAGCAAGCTCGCGGCCTGGCTGCGGGGGCTCGCGTGACGGCGGCCGCCGATCCCCGCCCGCTGCTGGAGATGGCGGACGGCCTGCTGCGTCGCGCGGAGCCGGCGACCGCGGGCCTGTGGCCGCGCGTATCCGCGCTGCTGGCGCTCCAGGCTCTCGAAGCGAGCGTGGCTCGGCTCTGGCAGCGCCACGCGCTCGACTTCCACGGCTGCTCGATGCGCACGCAGCTCATCTGCCTGCGGAGCTATCTGGAGGACGCGCCTCTCGCGGCGCGCGCCTCCCACACCTGGTCGGGCTTGAGCCGCGCCTGCCACCACCACGCCTACGAGCTCGCGCCGACGTCCACGGAGCTCGAGGACTGGTTCGCGGTCGTGGGCGAGCTGGTGCGCAAGGTCGAGCCCGCGTAGCCGCCGTCGTCAGCGGTCCTTCAGGATCACCGCGGTCAGGTCGTCGCTGCCGCCTCGCGCCCCCGCCCACTCGTTCACCGCGGCGATCAGGCTCGCGAGCACGGCGGAAGCGTCCGCGGCCGAGCAGCGACGCAGCGTCTCGCACACGCGATCGTCCCCGAACTCGACGTCCTCGGGAGACATCGCCTCGCTCACCCCGTCCGTGACGATCGCGACGAGATCGCCCCGCCCGAGCGCGAGCTCTCCCACCGCGTAGGCGGCCTCGGGCAGCAGCCCGAGCGCCGGCCCGCCCTCCGTGAGCCGGCTCACGCTCGAGTCGGCGGCGAGCCGATAGGGCGGGACGTGGCCGGCGTTGACGTAGAAGAGCCGCCGCGAGCGCGCGTCGAGCTCCGCGTAGAAGAGCGTCACGAAGCGGCTCGCCTGGGTGCGCGCGAAGAGGAAGGCGTTGAGGCGCGAGACGAGCTCGGCCGGTGCGCTCGTCCCGGCGAGCGCGTGAACGAACGCATGGGCCGAGGCCATCAGCAGGCTGGCCGGCGTGCCCTTGCCGGCGACGTCGGCGACCACCAGCGCGAGGCGGCCGCTCGCGAGCGGTATCCAGTCGTAGGAGTCGCCGCCGACCTCGAAGCAGGGGCGGCTCTCGCCCGCCACCTCGAAGCCGTCGAGCTGCGGCTGGCGCGCGGGGAGCAGGCTCTGCTGGATCTCGCGCGCGACCGAAAGCTCGCGGTCCTGGCGCTGCTTCTCGTCCCTGACGCGCTGCAGGCGCACGTTGTCGATCGCGGCGAGCGCCTGGCGCGCCAGCGTCTGCGCGACGTCCTTGTCCTCCTCGGAGAACGCCAGTCCCGAGGCGCGCTCGCCGATCGCGAGCACGCCGAGCATGCGGTCCGCCGCGGCGAGCGGCACGGCGAGCGCCAGCCGGTCCGCCTCGAGCCGGTCGCGCAGCGGGCCCGGCGGCAGCTCGGCCACCGGCCGCGGACCGGCGAGACCCGCGAGTGCCCGGGGCGGGATCGCCGCGCCCCTGGCGTCACGCCGCAGCCCGCGCGCGCTCGCGAGCGCGAGCCCGTCCGGGCCGACGAGGTAGAGGGCGCTCCTCGAGACGACGAAGTGCCCCATCACCGTCGTGAGCACGATCTCCCGGATCGCTTCCTCGGCGGAGCTGCCGGTCAGGTCGCGGGTCAGGTCCACCAGGTTGTGGAGCTCGTAGGCCCGCAGCGAAAGCTGCTGCTTCGACCGGCGCAGCTCGTCCTCGAGCGCCGCGTTCGCGCGGAGCGCCGTCTCGAGCGCCGCGACGGCTTCCGGCCGCAGCTCCGGCTCCGGAGCGGGTGCTTGGTGCTTCGGCCGTTTCCTGGGCATGCAGGAAGGATAGAATGCCTGGTCGTATCCAAGGAGGCACTCCATGGCAAGCGATCGGAACGAGATGAGCCGGCGCCGGTTCACGGCGGCCACGTCGCTCGCGACAGCGGCGGTGGTAGCGGGCGACGCCCGGCGCGTGCTGGGGGCGAACGACCGCGTGGTGCTCGCCTCGATCGGCATCCGCGGCCAGGGCAACGCGATCAAGCGGGGCTTCGCCAAGCTCCCGGACGTCGAGATCAAGACGCTCTGCGACATCGACGAGAACCTGTTCGCGAGCCGCGCGGGCGACAAGGCACTCCAGAACGTCGCTACCTTCAAGCCCGGGTACGCGAAGGACCTGCGCCGCGTGCTCGACGACAAGGACATAGACGGCGTGCTCGTCGCGACGCCGAACCACTGGCACGCGCTCGCCACGATCTGGGCGCTCCAGGCCGGCAAGCACGTCTACGTGGAGAAGCCGGCGTCGCACACGGTCTGGGAAGGGCGCCAGATGGTCGAGGCGACGAAGCGCTACGGCAAGATCGTGCAGGTCGGCACGATGAACCGTAGCCGCCCGGCGGTGCGCCAGGCGATCCAGTTCATCCACGACGGCGGCATCGGCAAGGTCTACATGGCGCGCGGGCTGTGCTTCAAGCCGCGCCCCTGCATCTCGAAGTACCCCGACGGCCCGATCACCGACGGCAAGGCTCACTGCCTGAACGTGGAGGCGCCGCCGGTGCCCGAGGGCGTCTGGGACGCGGCCTACCTGACGAAGGTGGACTACGACCTCTGGCTCGGGCCCGCTCCGAAGCGGGAGTTCAACCGCAACCACTTCCACTACAACTGGCACTGGCACTGGGCCTACGGCAACGGCGACACCGGCAACCAGGGCCCGCACCAGTTCGACATCGCGCGCTGGGGCATCGCCAAGAACGAGCACCCCGTGACGGTCGCCGCGGTGGGCGGCTACTTCGGCGCGCCGGCCTCGCAGGAGACGCCCGACACGCACAGCTCGATCTTCGAGTACGCGGACGGGACGGTGTTCGAGTTCGCGACGCGCGGCCAGTACACGAACGAGGAAGGCACGCAGCGCATCGGCAACCTCTTCTACGGCAGCAAGGGCTGGGTCTGGATCGACGGCGACGGCCGCAAGTGGCAGAGCTACATGGGGCGCAAGGAAGAGAAGGGGCCGGGCTCCGACGCGGCGCCCGCCGCCGCGCCGGCGGCAGCGACCCGAACGTGCTGACGAGCGAGGAGGGCCCGCACTACCGCAACTTCGTCGACGCCATCAAGGCCAACGATCCGAAGATCCTGACCTGCGGCATCGAAGAGGGCCACTACTCGTCCTCGCTCGCGCACCTCGCGAACATCTCGTACCGCGTCGGCCGCAAGCTCAAGTTCGACGGCAAGACGGAGAGGTTCGTGAGCGACGCCGAGGCGGACAAGCTGCTCACCCGCACGTACCGGGCGCCGTTCGCCGTCCCGGAAAAGGTGTAGCTCCTGCCGGTCACGATCTCCGGCTCGAGCTTCATCGGCGCCCGGGAATCGCGCGCGGGAGCCACGTCCTTCCGCGCGCAGGACCCGGCGAAGGGCGAAGCGCTCGAGCCGGACTTCAGCGAAGCAACGGCCGCCGAGGTCGACGCCGCGGGACGCGCGGCCGAGGCGGCCTTCGAGCCGTACTCGGCGCTGCCGCCGGCGCGGCGGGCCGCGTTCCTGCGCCAGATCGCCGACGAGCTCGTCGCCGTCGGCGACGAGCTGCTCGAGCGGGCGCAGGCCGAGACGGCGCTCCCCCGCCCGCGGCTCGAGGGCGAGCGGGCGCGCACCGCGAACCAGGCGCGGCTCTTCGCCGATCTCATCGAGGCCGGCTCCTGGGTCGAGGCGCGGATCGACCGCGCCCAGCCCGAGCGCAAGCCGCAGCCGAAGCCCGACGTGCGCCGCATGCTGGTGCCGCTCGGACCGGTCGCCGTGTTCGGCGCGTCGAACTTCCCGCTGGCGTTCTCCGTCGCCGGCGGCGACACCGTCTCGGCGCTCGCGGCCGGCTGCCCGGTCGTGGTGAAGGCCCACCCGGCGCATCCCGGCACCTCGGAGCTCGTCGCCCGCGCGATCCTGACGGCCGCGCGCGCGACGGGGATGCCCGACGGCGTCTTCTCGATGGTCCAGGGGGCCTCGCCCGACGTCGGCCAGGCGCTGGTCGCGCACCCCGCGATCCAGGCCGTCGGCTTCACGGGCTCGTTCCGCGGCGGCCAGGCGCTCGTCGCCGCCGCGGCGAAGCGCCCGCAGCCGATCCCCGTCTTCGCCGAGATGGGGTCGGCGAACCCCGTCTTCGTGCTGCCCGACGCGCTCGCGACGCGCGGCGACGAGATCGCGAAGACGCTCGCTTCGTCGATCATCCTCGGCTCCGGCCAGTTCTGCACGAACCCCGGCCTCACCTTCGTGGCCGATCCGACCGACGGCTTCGTCGCGCAGCTCGGCACGCTGCTCGGCGAGTCCCCCGCCGGAACCATGGCGCACGCCGGCATCAAGCGCGCCTACGACGAGGCGCTCACGCTCGTGGGCGCCCTCGCGGGCGTGGCCGTGGCGGCGCGCGCGAGCAGCCACGGGGCGCACGCGGACACCGAAGCGCAGCCGGCGCTGATCGTGACCGACGTGCCGAGCTTCACCACGCAGGAGCGCCTGGGCGAGGAGATCTACGGCCCGGTGAGCGTCGCGGTGCGCTGCCGCTCCGAGGGCGAGCTGATGAACGCCGCCGCGCAGCTCAAGGGCCACCTGGTCGCGACCGTCCACGCCACGGAGAAGGACCTGGCGGCGAACCCGGCACTGCTGCCGCTGCTCGCGCGCAAGGCCGGCCGCATCGTGATGAACGGCGTGCCCACCGACGTCGAGGTGACCCACGCCATGCACCACGGCGGGCCGTGGCCGGCCACGAGCGACTCGCGCGCGACGTCGGTCGGCACCGCCGCGATCGTGCGCTTCGCGCGGCCGGTCTGCTTCCAGGACGTCCCGAACTCCGCGCTGCCCGAGGAGCTGCGCGACTCGAACCCGCGCGGCATCTGGCGCCTGCTCGACGGGCATCCCACGCGCGAGCCGGTGCCGAGCCGGGGCTGAGGCCGGAACCCGCGTGGCGCACGCCGCGCCGGTCCCCGCCTGGCCCGAGCGGGTCGAGGTCGTCGACTCCCACACCGAAGGCGAGCCGACGCGCGTCGTCGTCGCGGGCTGGCCGCAGCCGGAAGGCCGCACGATGGCCGAGCGGCGCGCGTTCCTGCTGGAGCGGCAGGATCGCCTGCGCCGGGCCGTCGTCTGCGAGCCGCGCGGCCACGACGCGATCGTCGGCGCGCTGCTGACGCCGCCCGTCGCGCCCGGCTCCGCCGCGGGCGTCGTCTTCTTCAACAACGCCGGCGGCCTGGGCATGTGCGGCCACGGCCTGATCGGCCTCGTGCGGACGCTCGAGCACCTCGGGCGGCTCGGCCCCGGCACGCTCCGCGTCGACACGCCCGTGGGCACCGTGGGAGCCGAGCTCGAAGCGGACGGCGCCGTCACGATCGAGAACGTTCCCGCCTTCTGTCACGCGCGGGACGTCGCGCTGGACGTGCCGGACGTCGGGCGTGTCACGGGCGACGTGGCGTGGGGCGGCAACTGGTTCTTCCTGACCGAGCTGCGCGCGCCCGCGCTCGAGCTCGGGAACGCGGCGCTGCTCACCGAGGTCACCACCCGGATCAAGGAGCGCGCTCCGCGCCCACGGCGTGACGGGCCGCGACGGGGCCGAGATCGACCACATCGAGCTGTTCGGGCCGCCGCAGCGCCCGGACGCGGACTCGCGCAACTTCGTGCTCTGCCCCGGCCTCGCCTACGACCGCTCGCCCTGCGGCACCGGCACGTCGGCCAAGCTCGCCGTGCTCGCGGCCCGCGGCACGCTGCGGCCCGGCGAGCGCTGGCGCCAGGAGAGCATCACCGGCTCGCGCTTCGAAGGCTGGCTCGAGGAGCGCGACGGCGTCCTCGTCCCTCGCATCCGCGGGCGCGCCTACGTCACCGGCCGCGCCACCCTCTACTTCGACGCCCAGGACCCGTTCCGGGAGGGATTCACGGCCGCTTCATGAGCGCGTCTTCCCCGTCGGTGATCGTGGTCGGCGCCGGCGTCGTGGGCGCCGCGTGCGCCGAGGCGCTCGCGGAGGCGGGATGCCGCGTGAGCGTCCTCGAGGCGGCCTTCCCGGGAGCGGGCGCCACGGGCGCGGCGATGGGCCACCTGGTGGTGATGGACGACTCGGAGGCGCAGTTCGCGCTCACCGCGTACTCGCGGCGGCTCTGGACCGAGCGCGTGCCGTCGCTGCCCGCGGACGTGGAGGACGACCCGTGCGGGACGCTCTGGGTCGCCGCGGACGACGAGGAGCTCGCCCACTGCCGCAAGAAGGCGGCCTACTACGAGGCGCGCGGCGAGCGCGTCGAGCTGCTGGACGCCGCGGGGCTGCGGGAGGCCGAGCCGCAGCTGCGGCCGGGGCTCGCCGGGGCGCTCCGCGTGCCGCAGGACCGCGTCGTCTACCCTCCCGCGGCCGCGCGGTGGTTTCTCGAGAGGGCCCAGGCACTCGGGGCGACGGTCGCGGCCGGCCAGCCCGTGGAGGCGCTCGAGCCCGGACGCGCGCGCTCGGGCGGCCGCTGGCACGAAGCCGATCTCGTCGTGAATGCCGCCGGCGCCGATGCGAAGCACCTCACGCCGGGCCTGCCGATCGTGCCGCGGAAGGGGCACCTGGTGATCACCGACCGCTACCCCGGCTTCCTGCGCCACCAGGTCGTCGAGCTCGGCTACCTGAAGAGCGCGCACACGCTGACGCGCGAGTCGGTGGCGATGAACGTCCAGCCGCGACGAACGGGCCAGCTGCTGGTCGGCTCGTCGCGCGAGCTCGTGGGCTGGGACGCCTCGCTCAACCATGCGCTCTGTGGCCGCATGCTGCGGCGCGCCGCGGAGTACCTGCCGGCCCTGCCGCGGCTCAGGGCGCTCCGCACGTGGACCGGCTTCCGGCCGGCGACGCCGGACAAGCTGCCGCTCGTCGGCCCGTGGGAGAAGGGCCTCTGGATCGCCGCGGGCCACGAGGGTCTCGGCGTCACGACCGCGCCGGGCACCGCGCGGCTGCTCGCCGACCTCGTGCTCGGCCGCGCGTCCGGCGATCGACCCCGCGCCCTTCGATCCGCGGCGAGAGGTTCCCGCGCATGACTGAGCGCGTCCGCCTGACGCTCGGCGGCCGGCACGTCGAAGCCGACGCGGACGCGAGCCTGCTCGCCGCGCTCTGGAACCACGGCGCGCGGGCGGTCCGCACGTCGGTGGGCGGCTCCGTGCGCGGCCCGCTCTGCGCCATGGGCACCTGCTTCGAGTGCCGCGTCACCGTGGACGACGAGCCCCACGTCCGCGCCTGCCTCACGCCGGTGCGCGAGGGAATGACGGTCGCGCTCGACGCACGGGCGTCGTCCGGCGCCGCGCGGCCCCAGGGCCACGCCCCCGCTCTCGAGGCGGCCGTCGTCGTGGTGGGCGGCGGCCCGGCCGGCCTCGCCGCGGCCGTGCATGCCGCGGAAGCCGGCGCGCGCACGCTGCTCGTCGACACGAACCCGAGGCCGGGCGGCCAGATCTGGCGCCACCGTGGCGAGCCGCCGCGCGCGGCGCTTCGTTGGCTCGCGCGTTTCGCGCGCTCCGGCGCGAGCGCGGTCACGGGCGCCACGGTCGTCGACGCGACGGAGCGGGAGCTTCTGATCGAGGACGCGGGACGCGCTCGCCGCGTGCGCTTCGAGCGCCTCGTGCTGGCGACCGGCGCTCGCGAGCTCTTCCTGCCCTTCCCGGGCTGGACGCTGCCGGGCGTCGTCGGCGTCGGTGGCGCGCAGGCGCTCGTCAAGGCCGGCGCGCGCGTCGCAGGGCTGCGCGTCGTCGTGGCCGGCTCGAGCCCGCTGCTGCTCGCCGTGGCCGCCGCGCTCGCCGCAGCCGGAGCGCGCGTCGTGGGCGTCGCCGAGCAGGCGCCTCTCGGACGGCTGCTCGCGTTCGGCGCCTCGCTCTGGCGCACTCCGTCGAGGATCGCCGAGGGCCTGGGCTACGCCGCGCGGATCGCCGGCGCGCGCTATCGTGCCGGAGCCTGGGTGCGCGAGGCCGAGGAGCGCTCTGGCGCGCTCCGCGCGACGCTCACGGACGGCCGCCGCGACTGGACCTGGGACTGCGACGTGCTCGCGACAGGCTACGGCCTGGTGCCGAACCTGGAGCTGCCGCGTCTCGTCGGCTGCGAGGTGCGCGAGGGGCGCGTGGTCACCGACCGGGCGCAGCAGACGAGCCTCGCGCGCGTCTTCGCCGCGGGCGAGCTCGCCGGCATCGCGGGCGTCGAGCACGCGCTCTGGAGCGGCGCGGTGGCCGGCACGGCCGCCGCGGGACGCGAGGTGCCCGCGGCGCTCATGGTCCGGCGCGACCGCCAGCTCGCCTTCGCCGCGCGGCTCGGGCGCGCGTTCGAGCCGCGCGAGGAGCTGCGTCGTCTGCCGCGCTCCGACACGCTGGTCTGCCGCTGCGAGGACGTCGGCTACGGCCGGCTCGAAGGCTTCGCCTCCGCGCGCGAAGCCAAGCTCGCGACGCGCGCCGGAATGGGCGCCTGCCAGGGCCGCGTCTGCGGTCCCGCGCTCGGCTTCCTGCACGGCTGGGAGGACGGCAGCGTGCGCGCTCCCCTCTCGCCGGTCCCGCTCGGCGTGCTCGAGGGCGAGGCGGCCGGGCGCGGGTGACCGGCCGCTAGCGGGGACGGCGCGGCTCGGGCCGCCCGGCCGGCTTCGGGGCGCGGATGGCGCTGAGATCGGCGACGAGCTCGGCCGTGTCGCGATGGCGGTCGCCGGGCTCCTTCTGCAGGCAGCGGCGCGCGATCCGGGCGAGCGCGGGCGAGGCCAGCCGCGCGGCGTGCAGCCCCGCGGGCGGATCGCGCAGGATCGCGGCCATCGTCTCGGCGCCGCTGTCCTTGTGGAACGGCCGCTGACCCGACAGCATCTCGACCAGCACGGATCCGAACGAGAACAGGTCCGAGCGCGTGTCGAGCGGAGCGGCTCGCACCTGCTCCGGCGACATGTAGGACACCGTCCCGATGAGCTCGCCCGGCACCGTGAGCATCGCCTCCGCGTCGCCGCTCGAAAGCTCGCAGGGCGAGCGCTTGGCGATGCCGAAGTCGAGGATCTTGACCAGGCCCGAGGCCGTGATGAACAGGTTCTCCGGCTTCAGGTCGCGGTGGATGATGCCCTGGTCGTGTACGGCGCGAAGGCCGGCGGCGATGCCGCGCGCGTAGTCGATACACTCGGCGGCCGGCAGCGGTCCGCGCCTGAGCCGGGCGCGCAGGTTCTGTCCGTGCAGCAGCTCCATCACCGCGTAGGCGGTGCCCTCCTCGATCTGCAGGTCGTGGACCGCGACGATGTTCGGGTGCGACAGCGACGCTACCGTGCGGGCCTCTTGCTCCAGGCGCCGGAGCGCCCGCTCGTCGAGGCCCCGCGCGCAGGGCAGGACCTTGACGGCCACCTCGCGCCCGAGGCGGCGGTCGCGGGCCCGGTAGACCTCCCCCATGCCGCCGGCGCCGACGAGCTCGATCACCTCGTAGAGCCCCCCGCTGTCGACGAGCTCCGCGGCCGCGGCTCGCCTCTGCCGCGCGGCCTCGTGGCTCGGCTCCTCGACGACCGTCGCCGTCGCCTGCCGGCGCGTGCGCGTCTCGGACAGCTCGATCGCGGTTTGCTCCAGCTCCTCCATCGTGGCCGACTCCCGCCCTGACGAGGGGGTTCACACCTTCATGGCGTCCGCCGGCGATCCATTTCCGCTTGCGGAACGGGGACGGCCGGCAGTCGTAGTACCCTGCCTTCCGGAGGCCGAGGCATGAAGTGGCAGGGCGTGATTCCCGCGATCACCACTCCGTTCAAGCCGGACCTGTCGGTCGACGCCGACCTGCTGGTCAAGCAGGTGGACGCGCTCGTCCGCGCCGGCTGCACCGGGATCGTCGCGCTGGGGTCGCTCGGCGAGGGCGGCTCGCTCTCCTTCGACGAGAAGAAGGCCGTGCTGCGCCTCTGCAAGGAAGCGCTCGCCGGCCGGGCGAGCCTCGTCGCCGGAGTCGCCGCCCTCACCACGGCCGAGGCGGAGCGGCTGGCCGAGCTCGGGCGCGAGCAGGGCGCCGACGGCCTCATGGTGCTGCCGCCGTACGTCTACAAGGGCGACTGGCGCGAGACGAAGGCGCACTTCCAGGCGGTGATCGCCGAGACGCCGCTGCCGTGCATGCTCTACAACAACCCGATCGCCTACGGCACGGACGTCCTCCCCGAGCAGCTCGTCGAGCTCGCGCAGTCGCTGCCGAACCTCGTCGCCGTGAAGGAGTCGAGCGCCGACGCGCGCCGCGTGACCGCGATCCGCGCGCTCGCCGCCTCTCGGCTCGAGATCCTGGTCGGGGTGGACGACCTGATCGTCGAGGGCATCGGCGCGGGCGCCGTGGGCTGGATCGCCGGCCTCGCCGACGCGCTCCCCGCCGAGTCGGTCCGGCTCTTCGACCTGGCCCGCGAGGGCAAGCTCGCGGAAGCGTTCTCGCTCTACAACTGGTTCCTGCCGCTGCTGCGGCTCGATACCGTGCCGAAGTTCGTCCAGCTGATCAAGCTGGTCCAGGCCCAGACCGGCCTCGGCTCGGAGGCGGTCCGCCCGCCGCGGCTGCCGCTCGCGGGCGCCGAGCGGGACCAGGCGCTCGAGCTCATCGGGGCCGCGCTCGCCCGGCGGCCCGCCCTCGGCTGATCCGGAAGGCTGCCCCGCTTGGACCCGGGGCCTTCCCCGGGTCTAGACTCGAAGCGTGGGCATGTCCCTTCTGGGCGGACTGCGCAGCCGCTCGCTGCGCGCGCAGCTGCAGCTGATGATGCTCGCGCTCCTGGTGCTCTCCGTCGGGAGCCTGTTCGTGCTGCACCTGTTCGGCGAGCAGGCGATGCTCGGCCGCATCCGCGACTACACGGAAGAGCTCTCGACCGCGATCGAGATCACCCAGGAGCAGCCGGGCGGCGGCGCGGACCTGCAGAAGGCCGTGCGCGACTACGCGAACAAGCTGCGGCTGCTGGGCGTGCGCGACGTCTCGATCGCCGACGCCTCGGAGGAGGTGGTGCAGGCTTCGACCGACCCGCGCAACGTCGGCAAGAAGCTGGCACGCCGCCGCGGACCCACCGAGTTCGTGATCCGCGGCGTGCTGGGCGACGACTCGCCCGAGGGCCGGCCGACCGCCTCGAACCTGCGGGTCCCGATCGTGGTCGGCGACCGCCGCGTGGGCTACGTGGTGATCACCCGCATCCTCGACGACTTCTCGGTGCTCTCGAAGAGCGCCTTCGCCAGCCGCGTCGCCGCCACGATGGCGGTCTTCGCGCTCGGCATGCTGCTGTCGCTCTACCTCGCCTCCGCGGTCTCGCGCCCGGTGCAGTCGCTGACGGCCGCCGCCCGCCGCGTGGCCGCGGGCGACCTCAGCGCGCGCGTGCCCGCGGCGGGGACCGGCGAGGTCGGCGCGCTCGCCCACACCTTCAACCAGATGGTGGAGCGCCTCAGCGAGAGCCGTGCGCTCGAGGAGCGGCTGCGCGTCGCCGAGCGCTCGACGGCGATGGGCCGCTTCGCCGCGGCGCTCGCCCACGAGATCCGCAACCCGCTGAACTCGATCAGCCTGACGATCGACTACGTGCGCACGCGGCTGGCGCCCGCCGACGAGGCGCGGCGGGCGGAGTTCGAGGCGCTCGTCGCCAGCCTCAAGTCCGAGGTGGCGCGGCTCAACCGGCTGGTCGGCGACTTCCTGTCCTCGGGCCAGCCGGCGCGGCTCGACCCGCGCCCGTGCGACGTGCGCGCCGTGGTGCGCGATACCGCCAAGCTCGTGGAGCACAAGGCGCGCGAGCAGGCGATCACGATCGACCTCGACGTGGCGGAGGAGCTGCCCACGACGCTCGCCGATCCCGAGCTGCTCAAGACCTGCGTGCTCAACCTGGTGCTGAACGCGTTCGAGGCGATGCCCGAAGGCGGCCGGCTGCGGCTTTCGGCCCGGCTCGACGCGGGCCAGCTGCTGCTGCTGGTGGCGGACACCGGCGTGGGGCTCACGCCCGACGCCGCGGCACACGCGCTCGAGCCCTACTTCTCGACGAAGGAGGCCGGCGTCGGGCTCGGCCTCGCGCTCGTACGGCGCATCGTCGAGGGCCACGGCGGGACGATCGCGCTCGACGGGGCGCCCGGCCGCGGGACGACGGTGCACGTGCGGCTCCCGATCCGCGCCCCCGCGGAAGCGCTCGAGCCCGAAGCGCAGGGGGTCCGCGCGTGAAGCCGCGCGTCCTCGTCGTCGACGACGAGCCCCCCCAGCTCGAGATCCTGCGGCTGATCCTGGGCTCGGAGGGCTACGACGTCGCGGCCGCGGCCAGCGGGCGCAGCGCCCTCGCGACGCTCGGCCGCCAGGCGTTCGACGTGGTGCTGACCGACCTCAAGATGCCGGACCTGTCGGGCATCACGCTGCTCGAGGAGATCCTGCGCGCGCAGCCGGGCGCCTGCGTGGTGCTGATGACCGCGCACGGCACGATCGACTCGGCCGTCGACGCGATGAAGAAGGGCGCCTTCGACTACCTGACGAAGCCGCTCGATCGCGAGGTGCTGCTGCTCGCGATCTCGCGCGCCCTCGAGCGCACGCGGCTCGTGAGCGAGAACCGAAGGCTGCGCGAGGAGCTGCTGGACCGCTTCCGGCTGGAGAACGTCGTGGGCGCCCACGGCAGCATGGAAGAGGTCTTCCGGATCGTGCACAAGGTGGCGCGCTCCAGCTCGACGGTGCTGATCTACGGGGAGAGCGGCACGGGCAAGGAGCTGGTGGCGCGCGCGATCCACGTGGCGAGCGACCGCCGCGAGCGACCGTTTCTCGCCGTCAACGTGGGGGCGCTTCCGGAGAGCATCCTCGAGGCGGAGCTCTTCGGCTACGAGAAGGGTGCCTTCACCGGCGCCGACGCGCGCAAGATCGGGCTCTTCGAGCAGGCCTCGGGCTCGACGCTCTTCCTCGACGAGGTCGGCGAGCTGAAGCGCGAGCTGCAGGTCAAGCTGCTGCGGGTGCTGCAGGAGCGGGAGATCCTGCGCGTGGGCGGCACGGAAGCGGTGCCCGTCGACGTTCGCGTGGTGGCGGCGACCAACCGCGACCTCGAGCGCGACGTGCGCCACGACCGCTTCCGCGAGGACCTCTTCTACCGGCTCAACGTGATCCCGATCAAGCTGCCGCCGCTGCGGGATCGGCGCACGGACGTGCCGCTGCTGGTCGAGCACTTCCTCGCGAAGCACGGCGAGCCGGGGCGCACGCGGCGCGTCGCACCGCAGGCGCTCGAGGCGCTCGTCGACTACTCGTGGCCCGGCAACGTGCGCGAGCTCGAATCGGTGGTCGAGCGCACGCTGCTGCTCGCGGACGACGACGTGATCCGGCTCGTGGACCTGCCCGCCGAGGTGCGCATGCGGGGCGGCCACGCCGGATCCGGCACGGTGCCGGTCGAGATCCCCGACGACGGCCTCGACCTCGAGGCGCTCGAACGCAGCCTGCTGCTCCAGGCCCTCGACAAGGCCGGCGGCAACGTGACGCGCGCCGCGCGGCTCGCTCGGTCTCAGCCGCCGGACGCTGCAGTACCGCCTGGAGCGTCTGCAGACTGCCCCAGATGGTGCAGCCGCTGCCCCAGATGGTGCAACCGAGGGGCAGGACTGAGCCTCCGCCCTCGAAGGCAGCTTCTACAACCGGACTGGCCCAGGTGGACTTGCGCCCTTTCAGCCGACGTGCCCGCCGCATGGCATCCCCGTTGCAGTACGGGAGAGTGACGGCCGCCGTGTCGGCGGTTCAGTCGAAAAGCCAAGGAGTCGCAAGTCCAATGAAGAAGCTTGCAACGCTGTTGTGCGCCGTTGCCCTGGTTGCCGTCGCCAACCTGGCCGCCAAGGCGGACGAGGCCAAGCCCGCCGCCGCGCCGGCCAAGCAGGCCGCCGCTGCCGAGAAGACCCACGTGGTCGAGGCCGAGGTGGTCTCGGCGGACGCCGTCGCGAAGACGCTCACGATCAAGGGCGAGCCGAACAAGACGGTCGCGGTCGACGCCACTGCCGTCGGCAGCCTCAAGGACCTGAAGGCTGGCGACAAGGTCAAGCTGACCTGCCGTGACAACGACAAGGGCGAGCACCAGGCGGTCACGAAGATCGCGAAGGACATGAAGTAGAGCCGTCGGGGCGCGCTCCGCGAGGAGCGCAAACCTCTGAAGGGCGCCGCGTTGCCGGCGCCCTTCTTTTTTTGGCGGGCGGCTGCGCTAAGATCGCCCGATGTCGAGATGCCGCCCGAAGCGCGGGTGTTCGTGGCCGGGCACGGCGGCCTCGTCGGCTCGGCCGTGGTCCGGCGGCTCGAGCAGGAGCGCTTCACCCGGGTGCTCACCGCCACACGCGAGCAGCTCGACCTCAGGGACCAGGCGGCGGTCAACTACTGGTTCCGCGCCAACCGCCCCGAGTACGTGTTCCTGGTCGCGGGCACCGTCGGCGGAATCCTCGCGAACTCGACGCGGCCTGCCGAGTTCATCTACGACAACATGATGATCCACGCGACCGTGGTGCACGCCGCGCACCTCTTCCCGGTGAAGCGCCTGCTGTACCTGGGCAGCTCGTGCATCTACCCGCGCGAAGCGCGGCAGCCGATGAAGGAGGAGGACCTGCTGTCGGGCCTGCTCGAGCCGACCAACGAGCCCTACGCGGTCGCGAAGATCGCCGGGATCAAGCTGTGCCAGGCCTACCGCAAGCAGTACGGCTGCGACTTCATCTCGGCGATGCCGACCAACCTCTACGGGCCGAACGACAACTTCGACCTCGCGAGCTCGCACGTGCTGCCGGCGCTCGTCCGCAAGTTCCACGACGCGAAGGTGGAGGGCCGCAGCGAGGTGCCGATCTGGGGCAGCGGCTCGCCGCGCCGGGAGTTCCTCCACGTCGACGACCTGGCCGACGCCTGCGTCTACCTGATGCGGCGCTACGACGCGGCCGAGCACGTCAACGTCGGCACCGGCGAGGACCTGACGATCCGCGAGCTCGCGGAGCTGGTGCGCGAGATCGTCCACCCGCAGGCCCAGCTCGTCTTCGACGCCACGAAGCCCGACGGCTCGCCGCGCAAGCTGCTCGACGTCTCGCGGCTCCACGCGCTCGGCTGGCGCCACAAGATCGCGCTCGCGGGACGGGATCGCCTCGTCCTACCGCTGGTTCCTCGAGAACCACGCGACGGCGCGCGGCGCCGAGAAGGGCGCGGCGGCCTGAGCGCCCCGACGCGGCAGCCCGCCTGATGGCCGTCCTCGTCACCGGCGGCGCCGGCTACATCGGCAGCGCGTTCGTCGAGGCGCTGGTCGCGGCCGGCCAGCGCGTCGTGGTACTCGACGATCTGTCGCGCGGGCACCGCGCCGCCGTCCATCCGGACGCGCTCTTCCACCAGGGCCGAACCGGCGACCGCGCGCTCGTGGACCGCATCGTGAGCGAGCAGCAGATCGAGGCCTGCGTCCATTTCGCCGCCTTCGCCTACGTCGGCGAGTCGGTCAAGGACCCGGCGCGCTACTTCGACAACAACTTCAATCAGGCGCAGGCGCTCTTCGACACGCTGCTGGCGGCGGGCGTCAAGCGCGTGGTGTTCTCGTCCACCTGCGCGACCTACGGCGTGCCGACCGCGGTGCCGATCGCGGAGAGCCATCCGCAGTGGCCGATCAACCCCTACGGCTGGTCGAAGCTGTTCGTCGAGCGGCTGCTCGACAGCTACGACCAGGCCCACGGGCTGCGCTTCGTGGCGCTGCGCTACTTCAACGCCGCCGGCGCCACCGCGCGCGCCGGCGAGCACCACGATCCCGAGACCCACCTGATCCCGCTCGCGCTGCGCGCGGCCGCGGGGCGCGGGACGGCCCTCACCGTCTTCGGCTCCGACTACGACACGCCGGACGGCACGGCGGTCCGCGACTACATCCACGTCGCCGACCTCGCCGACGCGCACCTGCTGGCGCTCGAGCACCTGCGGCGCGGGGGCGCCTCGCAATTCCTGAACCTCGGCACCGGCACGGGCTTCTCCGTGCTCGAGGTGATCGAGACGGCCCGCCGCATCACCGGCCGCGACGTGCCGCACCAGGTCGGCCCGCGCCGCGCGGGCGACCCGCCGCGGCTCGTGGCGGACGCCTCGCGCGCCCGCGGCGTGCTGGGCTGGTCGCCGAAGCAGCCCGCGCTCGACACGATCGTGCGCTCGGCCTGGGACTGGATGCAGGCGCACCCGGCGGGCTACGGAGCCTGAGACGCGAGCCCGCGCGCGGCGTCGCTGTCGACGATCCAGCGCCCGGCGCGCGCGAGCTGCGCGGGCACGGCCGTCGGGTCGAGCGGCCCCTCGAGCGCCTTCGCGACGGCAGCGGCCTTCCCCGCTCCGCTCGCGAGCACCAGCAGCTCGCGCGCCTGCTGGATGACCGGCGCGGTGATGCTGAGCCGCGGGTTCGGAGGCTTCGGGCCGGTGACCACGACGACGCGTGCGGTGCGCTCGGACAGCGCCGGCAGGCCCGGGAAGAGCGAGGCGGTGTGGCCGTCTTCGCCGATGCCGAGCAGGACCAGGTCGAGCGGGTCGGGCAGCGCCGCGCCGTACTCGCGCGCCGCCGCTTCCAGATCGGACGCGTCCGCCGGCATCCGGTGCACGTGCGCGAGCAGCTCCGGCCGGTCGGCAAAGAGCGTCTCGCGCGCCGCGCGGTAGTTGCTCTCGGGGTGGTCGGGCGGGACCGCGCGCTCGTCGCCGAAGTACCACGAGATGGCGCCCCACGGCAGCGCGGCGGCGAGCGCCGACGTCGCGAGCACCTCGTAGGTCGCGCGCGGCGTCGAGCCTCCGGCGAGCGCGACCGAGCAGGCTCCCCGCGCCTTGACCGCGGCGCGCGTCAGCTCGACGATCCGCTCCGCCGCACGGCGCGCCAGGGCCCGCGCGTCGGGAACGACGACGAGCTCCACCATCACCGCTTACCGGCGAGCGAGCGCCAGCGCCGGCCGTCGCGGCGCAGCAGCGCGTCCGCCTCGCTCGGGCCGCTGCCGCCCGGCGCGTACTCGAAGGGCTGCTGCCGTCGACGCGTCCCAGCCGTCGAGCACGGGTGCGAGCAGCGACCACGCCTGCTCGTCGCCGTCGCGCCGCGCGAAGAGCGTCGCGTCGCCGCGCATCGCGTCGAGCAGCAGCTTCTCGTAGGCCTCGCCCGGCTCGCTGCCGAAGGCTCCCGCGTACGGGAAGTCCATCGTCACGCTGCCGACGCGCAGGTCGTCGCCGGGCACCTTGCTCGCGATCTTGAGCGCGATGCCCTCGTCCGGCTGGATCCGCAGCACCAGCACGTTGGGCTCGATCAGCTGGCACACGTCCTCGCGCCCGAACAGGCAGAACGGGATCTGCTGGAAGTGGACCGAGACCTCCGTGGTGCGGCGCGCCAGCCGCTTGCCGGCGCGGATGTAGAAGGGCACCCCCTGCCAGCGCCAGTTGTCGACGTGCAGCCGCAGCGCGGCGAAGGTCGGCGTGCGCGAGTTCGGGGCGACGCCCTGCTCCTGGCGGTAGCCCGCGTACTGCGCGTGGACGGCGTCCTCCGGAGAGATCGGGCGCACCGAGCGCAGCAGCTTCAGCTTCTCGTCGCGCACGTCGTCCGCGCCGAAGGTCGCCGGCAGCTCCATCGCGACGAGCGCCAGCACCTGCAGCAGGTGGTTCTGCACCACGTCGCGCACGACGCCGTTCGCGTCGTAGAACTTGCCGCGCCGCTCGACGCCGATGTCCTCGGACATCGTGATCTGCACCTGGTCGACGTACTTGCGGTTCCAGAGCGGCTCGAAGATCGAGTTGCCGAAGCGGAACACCAGGATGTTCTGGACCGTCTCCTTGCCCAGGTAGTGGTCGATGCGGAACGTCTGGCGCTCGTCGAGCACGCCTGCGACGAGACGGTTCAGCTCGCGGGCCGAGGCGAGATCGCGCCCGAACGGCTTCTCGATCACGACGCGCGACCACGGCACGCCGTTCGGCGGGTGGAGCAGCCCGGCCTCGCTCAGGCCCTTGAGGATCGGCGGGAACTGCGCCGGCGGCACCGCCAGGTAGAAGAGCCGGCTCCTCGCGGTCGCGCGTTTCGCCTCGGCGGCCTCGATCGCCGTGCGCAGCGAGCGGAAGGCCTCGGGCTTGGTGTAGTCCCCCGCCACGGTGTCGATCGAGGACGCGAACGCGTCCCAGGCCGCCGCGTCGGGCGCATGGCCTTCGAAGCGCTCGAGCGATTGCCGGAGCTCGGCGCGGTAGCTCTGGGCGTCCTTGACCGAGGTGCTGGTCGCGAGCACGCCGAAGGGCGACGGCAGCTCGGCGTTGCGGTGCAGCGCGAACAGCGCGGGCACGATCTTCCGGTGCGCGAGGTCGCCGGTGGCGCCGAACAGCACGAGCAGGCAGGTATCGGGCGGACGCGCGGGGACGCTGGCCTGCGGGCTCGTCGCCGCGACCTGGAGCGGGGATTCCATATCCCGCCTATCCTGCCACGGCTCCGTGACACCCCTGCGTCAGGCCCTCCGCCCGCTCCGCACCAGCGCTCAGCGGCGGAGGGCCGTGTGTGTAGACTAGCGCCGCATGCGCAGCCGGGAAGTCACCCGCCTCGAAGGCTTCAGCGACGCCGTCTTCGGCTTCGCGCTCACGCTGCTCGTGGTCTCGCTCGAGGTGCCCGAGAGCTTCCCGGCGCTGAAGCAGACGCTCAGCGGATTCCTGCCCTTCGCCGCGACGTTCGCGGTCGTGAGCTGGATCTGGTTCGAGCACTACCTGTTCTTCCTGCATTTCAAGGTCGAGGACCACCTGACGGTGCTCTTCAACCTGATGCTGCTGTTCGTGGTGCTGTTCTTCGCCTACCCGCTGAAGTTCGTGCTGACGCGGCTCGTGGGCGGTTGGACCGGGCTCGGCCTGCCGCACGGCGATCCCGGCTACTCCGACTACACCCCGGCGGACGCGCGGCTGCTGATGGTCGCCTACAGCGCCGGGTTCGTCGCCGTCTTCGGGCTGCTGGGGCTCTTCTACTGGAACGCGCTGCGGCAGCGCGACGCGCTGGGGCTCGGGCCGCTCGAGCTCTTCGACGCGCGCTCCGGGCTGCGCCGCCACCTGCTGAGCGTCGCGGTCGGCGTCGCCTCGATCCTGCTCGCGCTGGTCGTGCCGATGAGCCTCTTCTGGATGCCCGGCTTCATCTACTTCCTGCTCGGCCCGCTCCACGGCACGAACGGCCATCGCACGGGTGTTGCTCGCGCCAGGCTGAAAGCCACGCTCGCCTGATCCGCGCTCAAAACACGCCCTGCATCGAGCGCGCGTAGCCGGTGAGCTCGACGTAGCCCCGGCCGCTGACCGGCCGGCCGCGCGTGGCGCCCGACACGCGAACGGCGCCTTCCCAGTACGTGAAGGACGTCCGCATCTCCTGGTCGGCGACGAGCGGCTCGACCGCGAGCTCCAGTCCTTCCGATGGAACGCGCACGCTCCAGCGGGCGGGATAGGAGGCGCCCGAGCGCGGACTCGTCCAGCGCGCGAGCACCGTCGTCTCCACGTCTGCGGCCTGGAGCCTGCGCGTGCGACCGTCGGCGGCGACGAGGGTGCCGCTCGACGCGGCGTCGCGACTCGCCGTCTGCCTGGCGGATCTCGAAGAACATCAGCTCGCGGCCGTCGTCGAGCTGCAGGCTCCACCAGTCCCAGCCCACGGCCTTCGGCCCGAGCGCGCTCGTGCTCCACTCGTGGTCGAACCAGGCTTCGCCGGCCGCCTCTGCGCCTTCGCCGTCCGCGCCGATCCGGCCGCGCGCCGTCATGCGCGTGTAGCCGACGTAGTACGACGCGTTGCCCGCCTCGGCGCTCTTGGCGGACAGCCCCCGCTCGCCGTGGAGCACGAGGGGTTTGGTCGCGTGGAGCTCGAGGTCGAGCACGAGGCCCTGGTCCCGCGCGCGCAAGGCGCACGGACGTGCCGTCGGTGCTCGGTCGCCGCCACGCTCCAGTCCTCGACCGCGACGCGGAAAGGCTCGCCGCGCCGCGCCCGCGAGTCCCGCGGCTCCACGGCTCACGCGCTCCGCCGACGCGTGCCGTTGCCCCGTGACGTCCGTGATCGCGAAGTGCGCGAAGTAGACCTGGTTCGTCGACAGGCCAGTGGCCGGCCTGGCGCCGGGCGAGAGGCCGCGGCGGAAGAAGGTGAGCTGGAAGCCGAACCGGCGCTGGTCCGCCGTCGTGAGCTGGCCGGTGTAGTACCACCACTCGGTCTGGAACTCGAAGTGCGGCCCGTGGTCCTGCGGCAGGCGGAACTCGCGCGGCGCGGTCGCCCGCGTGAACGCCGGCGGCTCGGCCGGGGCGAGCTTCAGCGTCGTCTCGGCCTGGGCGAAGAGCAGCGGCCGGCGCCAGCAGCAGGCCCGAGACAGCCGTCCGCACGCTTCGCAGTCGCATCTACTCCTGCCGCAGAGCCGCGGCGACGCTCAGCCGCTGCAGCCGCCGCACCGGGTAGACCGCCGCCAGGAGCGCGGCCAGGACGCTGACCGCGACCGCCTGCACGAGCACCAGGGGCGGCAGCTCGAGCGTCATCGTCCAGCCGAAGGAGCGCACGTTGATCACCTGGATCAGGATGACGGCGAGCGCGAGCCCGGTCGGCAGCGAGAGCAGCCCCGCCGCGAGGCCGATGAGGCCGGTCTCGAGCAGCGTCAGCCCCCAGAGCTGCCGCGGCAGCAGGCCGAGCGCGACGAGCGTCCCGAGCTCGCGCGTGCGCTCGACCTGCAGCGACAGGAGCGCGCTCCAGACGCCGATGAAGGCGACGACGACGGCCAGGACCCGCAGCGCCTCGGTCACGGCGAAGGTGCGGTCGAACACGCGCAGCGCCTCGCGCCGCAGCGCGCGGTTCTCGACGATGCGCAGCGCGTGGCCGCCGAGGGCCCGGCGCACCGCGTCGGTGACGGCCGCCGGATCGCGGCCCGGCTCGACATAGGCCGCGACCGAGGTGCGGCCGCGGTCGTCCCAGTGGCGCTCGTAGACCTCACGCGCCATCAGCACGACTCCCTGCTCGGTCGCGTAGTCGTAGTAGACGCCCGCCACCGGGAAGCTCGCCGGGCCCCGATCGGTCTGGAGCGTCACCGAGCCGCCGCGCGCCGGCAGCCGGTGGCGGAAGGCGAAGGGCTCGCTGACGAGCACGGCGCCCGCGTGGACGCGCTGCCAGGTCGCCTGCGGGTCGCCCTCGCTGAAGCGGTAGAGCGCGGCGCTTCGCGCGCGCGTCGCGTCCGTGACGACGAGCTGGACGTCGCCCAGCGGGCTCGCGACGTGGACGAGCCGGACGGTCTCGATCGCCGCGACTCCCGGCACGGCGGCCACCCGAGCCGGGACGTCCTCGGCGAGCGGCGCCGAGTTGCGCGCGCCCCCCGGCGCAGGGGCGGAGACGTAGACGTCGGCCATGAGCGTCACCCCCAGCCAGTTGTCGACCGTCGCGCGGAAGCTCGCGATCATGACGCTCACGCCGATCGTCACGGAGACGGCGACCATGAGCGCCGCGGCCGCGACGCCCGTGCGGCTCACGGCGCGCGCGACGGTGCCCGTGGCCAGCCGGCCGACCGGTCCCAGCAGCCGCGACACGAGCGGCCGGAGGATGGCCATGAGCGCGACCGTGAAAGCGGGCGCGACGAGCGCCATCCCCAGCACGACGCCCGACAGCCCGGCGAAGCTCGCGACCAGCGAGCGCGTCGCGAGCCCGAGGACGGCCAGCCCCACGAGCACGAGAGCGACGCCCGCGAGCGCGAGCGCCGGCACGAGGCGCCGCGCGCGGGCCTCGAACGTGCTCGGTCGCAGGGCCATCACCGGCTCGACGCGCGCGGCCTCGAGCGCCGGAAAGGCGGCCGCGAGCGCGGCGGCCGCGAGGCCCATCAGCGTGCCCTTCGCGGCCGTCGACAGCGTGAGCGGCGCCCCGCTGACGGCGAGCACGTAGTAGAGGTCGTTGATCGTGCGGGTCACGAGCCGCACCGCCGACTGCCCGAGCAGGTAGCCGAGGCCGAGGCCGAGCAGCGAGCCGAGCGCGGCGGTCGCGAGCGCCTCCGCGAGGATCAGGCGGAAGAGCTGCCCCGGCGTCGTCCCCAGCGTGCGCAGCGTGCCGAAGACCGCACGGCGCTGGACGACGCTGAAGAGCATGGTGTTGTAGACCAGAAAGGTGCCGACCACGAGCGCGAGCAGGCTCAGGGCCTCGAGATTGAGCTCGAAGGCCGCGGTCAGCTGGGCGACGGTCTCGGCCTGCTCGTTGGCGCGCACGACGTGCGCGGACGGCGGCAGCCAGCGCTGCAGCGCTTCGGTTTCGCGGGCCGGGTCCTGGAGGATCAGGTCGATGGAGCTCAGCCGGCCCTCCATGCCGAGCAGGCCCTGGGCGTTTCCGACGTCCATCAGCAGCAGGCCGTCGAGGAGGTCGCGGCTCTCCGGCCGTGCGGCGTCCACGAGGCCGAGCACGCGCAGGTCGACCCGCCGGTCGCCTGCGCGGACGCGCAGCGTCGACCCGGGCGCGAGCCCGTGACGCTCGGCGAAGGCGGCGCCGACCAGAACGGCCCGGGGATCCGTCACGAATGGCGCGAACGCGGCGTCCGCCGCGGCCGCTCCGCCCAGGTGTCCGCGAAACGGCGCCTCGGCGAGCGGGTCGATCCCCAGCACGCGCAGCGGCTGGCGATCGAGGTCGATCGCCGTCACCACGCCTTCCACCACGGGCGCGCTCGGCCGCACGCCGTGCTCGACGCGCAGCTGCCGGTACACGTCTTCGGACAGGCCCGAGGGACCGCCGCGCACCTGGTGGGTGGCGCGCCCGACGACCGCCTCGGTGCTGCGCACGAAGCCTCGCCGCGCGGCGGCGTTCGCGAGGTCGATCGCCACGACCACCGCCACGCCGAGCGCCACGCCCAGGACCATGAGCGCCGTGTGGAGCGGCCGCCGCACGAGACCGCGCAGCCCGGTTCGCAGCAGAACGCGCGGGATCACACGAGCCGCCCGCCCTCGATCGTCAGCACGCGGTCGGCGAGCGCCGCGACCTCGCGGCTGTGGGTCGCGAGCAGCAGCGTCTTGCCGGCGCGCCGCGTGAGCGCGTCGAGCAGCCCCATCACGGTGGCGCCGGTCGCGTCGTCGAGGTTGCCGGTGGGCTCGTCGGCCAGCACCAGCCGCGGGTCGCACACGAGCGCGCGCGCGATGGCCACGCGCTGCTGCTCGCCGCCCGAGAGGCGGTCGGGGAAGCTCGACGCGCGATCGGCGAGACCGACGCGCTCGAGCAGCTCCGCGGCGCGGCGCGCTTCGTCCCGGCCGGAGAGCTCCGCCGGCAGCAGCACGTTCTCGAGCACGCGGAGCGTCGGGATCAGGTTGAAGAACTGGAACACGAAGCCGATGTGGTCGCGGCGCAGCAGCGTGCGCTCGTGCGCGCCGAGGCGGGAGAGCGCCTTTCCCGCGAGGTAGATCTCGCCCGAGCTCGGCTGGTCGATCCCCGCCACCAGGTTGAGCACCGTGCTCTTGCCGCTGCCGCTGCGGCCCCGGATCGCGACGAACTCGCCCTCGCCCACCTCCAGCGAGGCCTCCTTCAGCACGTGGCGCAGCTCGCGCCCCTCGGTGTAGTCCTTGGTGACGCGGTCCAGCCTCACGAGCGCGGGCATTCGAATGCGTTAGGCTTGCGGGGGCTGCCCCGGCTCCAGGGTGCCGGCGGCCACGAAGGATTCTAGCCCATGAAGCTGCTGCTCCTCGGACTCGCGTGGGCGCTCGTGACGCAGGCCGCGTCCGCACCGGCTCCCGCCGCGCCCACGCCCGCGCGCAAGCCCGCCAACGTCATCACGGCCGGCGGCGCCTCGTGGCTGGAGCGCGAGGGCCGCGAGGAGGAGCAGCGGCCCGCCGAGATCTTCCGCGCGATGGGCCTGAAGGACGGCGACGTCGTGGCCGACCTCGGGTGCGGCACCGGCTGGTTCGCCCGCCGCATGGCGCGGGTGGTGGCGCCGCGCGGCACGGTCTACGCGGAGGACATCCAGCCCGAGATGCTCGAGCTGCTCGAGCAGCACGTCGCGGCCGAGGGGGTGAAGGGAGTCGTGGCGGTGCTCGGGACCGAGACCGATCCGAAGCTGCCGGCGGCCGGCCTCGACTGGATCCTGATGGTCGACGTCTACCACGAGTTCCAGAAGCCCGGGCCGATGCTCGAAGCGATCCGCCGCAGCCTCAAGCCCACGGGCAAGGTCGCGCTCATCGAGTACCGGCTCGAAGGCACCACGGCCTCCCACATCCGGACCGAGCACCGCATGTCGGTCGAGCAGGTGCTCGCGGAGTGGCAGCCGGCCGGCTTCCGGCTCGTGAAGCAGCACGACTTCCTTCCGGTGCAGCACTTCTTCGTCCTCGAGCCGGCGCGCTGAGCGTCCGTCGGTCTCAGGGCGCTTTCGTGGCGCGCGCGACCAGCTCCTCGAGCCGCGTGCGCAGGCTGCGCTTGCGGGAAGACCACTCCGCCTCGCTCGGCGCGGTTCTGCGACTCGGGCGGGCAGGGGCAGCGCTCGTAGAGCTCCTCGCTGCCGTCGGGCCAGAGCGTGTAGCGCTCGCTCTCGGTGCGCAGCGACCATCCGAGCGGCGGCGGCGGCACGCGGCGGTACGAGACCGCCGCGCCGCGCCCGCTGCCCCCGGGATCCTGGAGCAGCGGCAGCAGGCTCTCGCCGTCGAGGCCCGCGGGCTTCTCGAGGCCGGCGAGCTCGACGATCGTCGGGTAGACGTCGAGCAGCTCGACGGGCGCGCGCACCACGGCGCCGGGGTGCTCGAGCCCCGGCGCGGCGACGATCAGGGGAACGTGGAGGGCTTCCTCGAAGAGCGTGTCCTTGCGCAGGAGCCCGCCGTGCTCGCCGAGGTGGAAGCCGTTGTCGCCGACCAGCACGACGACGGTGTCCTTCCAGAGATCGGCGCGGTCGAGCGCGTCGAGCACCACGCCGAGCTGGGCGTCGGCGAACGAGACGCAGGCCCGGTAGGCGGCCGTCGCCTCGCGCAGGAAAGCCGGGTCGGCGACGAGGCCCGGCGGCTCGCGCCCGAGCAGCGGGAGGCCGGGCAGCGGCTGCGGCTGCGTCTTGATCGCGATCGCCGGCACGTCGGCGAGATCGTCGACCGGGTAGGCGCGCGGCGCGACCTTTTCCGGCGGATAGAGGCCGAAGTAGCGCTCGGGCGCCACCCAGCGCACGTGCGGGCGCACGAAGCCGAGGGCCATGAAGAAGGGGCGCGAGCCGCGCTCCCCGATCAGCTGCGACGCGCGGCGCGCGCGGCGGCCGTCGGGCTGGTCGAGGTCTCCTCCGGGCGCCTTCACCCAGAGGCCGCTCAGCCCCTCGCCGGCCGCGCTCGGGTCGCGCTCCTCCACCCCCTCCGGGTGCTCCTCCCGCACGTCCCAGCGGAAGTCCCCGGGCGAGTGGTAGACCTTGCCGAGCGAGAGCGTGCGCGCTCCGTGCGCGGCGAAGAGCTCCTGCAGCGGCAGCGCCCGCGACGGCCGCGGCGGATCCTCGTTCTGCCAGACGCCCGTCCGCTCCGGCCGCCAGCCGGTGAGCATCGACACGCGCGACGGGCTGCACATCGCCACCTGCGCGTAGGCGTGGTCGAAGCGCACCCCGCGCGCGGCGAGCCGGTCGATCGCCGGCGTCTTCACCGGCGCGCCCCACGCGCCCACCTGCGTGTTGAGGTCGTCCATCACGACCAGCAGCACGTTGCGCGGCCGTCCCGCGGGCCGCGACGCGGACGGCGTCGCGAGGGCCCCCGGCCGCTGGGGCGTGCGGCGGGCCTCGATCAGCGCGGCCAGCTCGGCGATCGTGGACGCGTGCTCGGGCCGCGCGGCCAGGTTCGTGATCTCGCCGGGGTCGGCGTCGTGATCGTAGAGCTCGCGGCTGCCGTCGGGCCACTCCGTGTAGCGGAAGCGGAGCGTCCGCACGCTGCGCGCCACGCGCCCGGCCTTGCGCGGAACCGACGACAGCACCTCGCGCCGCCCCGCGGCTGCGGGATCCGCCAGGAGCGGCAGCAGGCTCTGCGCCTCGAGCGAGCGCTCGGCCGGCAGCGCGAGCAGGTCGAGAACGGTCGGCACGACGTCGAGCGTCGAGACGAGCCGCTGCGTGGCGCGGCCGGGACGCGCGAGGCCCGGCGTGGCGACGACCAGCGTCGCGCGGAGCGCGTCGTCGAAGAGCGCGTCCGGGCGCTCGAGCAGGCCGTGAGCGCCGCGGTCGGGCGGCGGGTCGCCGACCACGATCGTCGCCGTCCCGGGTGCCGCGCGCTCGATGCCCTCGACGAGCCGCGCCAGCTCGCGGTCGGCCGCGAGCGAGCGTTCGAGCTCCGCGGCAAGGGCGCGCTGCCGCGCGGGATCCGACCAGGCCGGCGGCGTCTCGACCGCGAGCGGGGCCTCGGAGAAGCCGAGGTCGCGCGTGGCGATCCGAGGCAACGCTGGTGCCTTGGCTCCCGCGAGCGTCGCCGGCGGCGGCTGCGTCCCGGCCGGCCTCGCGACCCACCGCAGCGACGACGACGAAGCGGTCGCGACGCTCACGGAGCCACGTCTCGAGCCGCGCCAGGGCGGCGGGGTCGGCCGGGGATGCGGCGAGCGAGAGGTCGAGCAGATCGACTCCCCTCGCGCGCAGGAGCGCCGCGAGCGCGCCACGGTCCGTTCCGACGAGCGCGCTCCGTGCACGCTGGGGGTCGGGATCCGGAGCGTAGGCCGAGGCGAAGGCGCGCCCGCTCGCGCGCAGTCGAGCCAGGGCGGGCGTGTGCGAGCCGGCTCCCTCGGCCCCGAAGCCCGCCGCCAGCACCAGCACGACTCCCCGCACGGGCGGAGGCGGCGCGGGCCGGCACGCCGTCCCGGCGCCCAGACTCCAAGCGACGGCGAGGACGACGCAAGCCCGCTTCACGCGCCGTCATGATAAGCGCTTCGACACGCGGGGCCGCGACGCGGGTATGCTCTGGCGTTTCGTCCGCGACGGCGGTCCGAGCCACGGGCCGCGCCGCGCGGCCGAAGAGGAGGGGCGCGCTTGGAGAAGAGGAAGACGCTCGCACTCACGGCAGGCCTGCTGACGCTCGCCACGCTGGCCGCGGCCCAGACGGAGCGGCAGGGCCAGGTGGCCGACGTCGTTCGCGCAGAAGTGCGCGGCCTGCCACGGCGCCGAGCTCCAGGGCGGGCAGGCGAAGAGCCTGCTCGACGACGAGTGGAAGTACGGCGGCGACGACGCGAGCCTCGCAACCTCGATCCGCGACGGGCACCCGAAGGACGGCATGCCGCCTTTCGCCGCGATGCTCGACGACCAGGCGGTGCGCGCCATGGTCATCTTCATCCGCGAGAGGGCCGACAGCGCGCGGCGCTCGAAGACGACGTTCGCCAAGCCGCTCGGCGACGCGGTCGTCACGAGCGAGGAGCACAAGTTCCGGCTCGAGCTGGTGACGGAGGGGCTCGAGACGCCCTGGTCGATCGCGTTCCTGCCCGACGGGCGGATGCTGGTCACCGAAAAGGCCGGCCGGCTGCGGATCGTCGACAAGGGCAAGCTGCTGCCGGAGCCGGTGGCGGGCGTGCCGAAGGTCTGGTCGGAAGGCCAGGGCGGCCTGCTCGACGTGGCGCCGCACCCCGACTACGCGACGAACGGCTGGATCTACCTCTCGTACACGAACGCGGGCGCCGACGGCTCGGCGATGACGCGCGTGATGCGGGGTCGGCTCAAGGACGGAGCCCTCGTCGACCAGCAGACGCTCTACGACCCGCCCGCCGCGCTGTATCGGACCGGGCCCAACCACTTCGGCTCGCGCTTCGTCTTCGACGGCAAGGGCTACCTGTTCTTCACGATCGGCGAGCGCGACCGGCGGGACGACGCGCAGGACCTCACGCGTCCGAACGGCAAGGTGCACCGCATCTTCGACGACGGCCGCGTGCCCGACGACAACCCGTTCGTCAAGACTCCGGGTGCCTACCCGACGATCTGGAGCTACGGGCACCGCAACCCACAGGGCCTCGCGCGGAGTCCCGTGACCGGCGAGCTCTACGACGCGGAGCACGGCCCGCGGGGCGGCGACGAGATCAACCTGGTGCTCCCCGGCAGGAACTACGGCTGGCCGGTCATCACCTACGGCATGAACTACGACGGCACCCCGATCACGAATCTGACCGCCAAAGAGGGCATGGAGCAGCCGGTCACCTACTGGACGCCGTCGATCGCGGTGTGCGCGATCGACTTCTACGTCGGCGACCGCTTCCCGCGCTGGAAGAACGACCTGCTCGTGTCCTCGCTCGCCGCCGAGGAGCTGCGGCGGCTGCGGATCGACGGGGGCAAGCTCGTGAAGCAGGAGGTGCTCTTCAAGGGCGTCGGGCGCATCCGCGACGTCGTCGTCGGTCCGGACGGCCTCGTCTACGTGGCGTTCAACGTGCCCGACCGCATCGCGCGGCTGGTGCCGGTCGCCAGTAGAGACACGAACCGGAAGAACGAGACGGACGAACTAACGAGGCAGGGCGGCCTGGACTCGCTCTCGGGGGGTTTGAGCACCCCCCGAACCCCCCGCTGTCATGCCGCCGTGCTCACCTGGTTGCGGCCGCGCGCCTTGGCCTTGTAGCAGGCGGCGTCGGCGCGCGCGAGCAGCGCGTCCGGGTCGATCGGCCAGTCCGACGTGCCGGCCACGCCGACGCTGACGGTAACGGCGACCATCGGGCGCGCCTCGGTCGCGGGGAAGGGCCGCTCGGCCACCGCGGCCCGGATGCGCTCGCCGAGCACGCGGGCCTCACCCGGGCCCGTGTGCGGCATCAGCACCACGAACTCCTCCCCGCCCCAGCGGAACACCAGGTCGGTCTCGCGGATCAGGCCGCGCAGGCGCGCGGAGAGCTGCTGCAGCACGCGGTCCCCGGTCTCGTGGCCGTAGCGGTCGTTGATCGCCTTGAAGTGGTCGATGTCGAGGAACACGAGCGCGACCCCCTGCCCGAGCCGGCGCGCGCGCTCGACCTCCCGCGGGAAGAGCTCGTAGAAGGCCCGGCGGTTGAAGCAGCCGGTCAGGCTCTCGCGGCGCGACAGGCTGCGCTGGCGCTCCCCCATCCGCGCGAGCACCGTCGAGAACACGAACGCCGCGATGCTGAGCGAGCCGACGAGCACGCCGAGGTAGAGCTGCATCTCGCCCAGGCGCTCGACCAGCAGCTGGCCGCTGCGGGTGCGCGCGTTCGGGTCGAGCTCGAGCGAGCTCGACAGCTCCGCGATGCCGACGAACACCAGCACCGCGATCATCCCGAAAGTCAGCGCGGCGAGCGCGGCCGTTCGCGTGTAGGTGACCTCGTAGCGCGGGGACGTCGCGAACTGGCGGTCGATCCAGCCGCGCACGCGCGGTCCCGCGAAGTGCAGCAGCGGAGCCACGATCAGCAGCGCCTGCAGGAAGTCGCCGATCACCCAGCCGCGCCAGACGCGCAGCCCCTCCGTGGTGTCGAGCCCGCGCGCGTTGGTCCAGAGCAGGATCGCGAGCGACGCCGTGATCGGGGCGATCAGGCACACCAGGAAGAAGCGGCGCAGGTCGCGCCGGCGCCGCAGGTCGGGGCTGATGTTGAGCGTGACCATCGAGCCCCAGAAGATCAGCACCTCGAGCGCGCCGGCGAGCGCGAACAGCACCGCGGTCCCGGGACGCAGCCCGCCCACCAGGGCTCCCGCGAGGTTGGCGGCGTAGGCCGGCACCAGCCCCCAGGTCGGCCCGATCCAGATCGCGGCGAGCAGGCTCAGCACGAACGGGGGGTAGACCGTGACCGGCACCTCGAACGGTCCGAGACGCAGCGGCAGCGCGTTCCAGTCCCAGGTCACGTTCAGGATGCCGGTGAGCGTCGCGACGGCCAGCACCCCGAGCATCAGCAGCGCGATGCGGCGCATCCCGCGGCTGCGCGGCACGTCGCCGAGCCGTGACAGGTGCCACCAGGACGGCCCCTGGTACTCGTCGTCGATCGGGGGCAGCCCGAGCGACCGCTGTTCGTCCATATGGAAAACCCGAACCGACGACCCGTACGCTACGTGCGCGGGAGCGCCGGCGTCAAGGGCGACGCGCCGGGTCTGGCGCGCCGTTTGACAAGCCGTCGGAGGCTCCTTACCTTTCGGCACGGCATGACGACGCGCGAGACGATCGACTCGGTCGTGAAGGTGCTCGGGCCCTACATCGGCGAGACCATGGCCCGCTCCGCCACCGAGGCGCACTGCCACAAGCTCGGGATCGCGGACGGCACGCGTGAGCGCCGAGCAGCTCGAGAGCCTGCTCGGCAAGCTGGGCGGCGGGCTCAACATCTTCCTCGGGCGCGACAAGTCGAAGACCGCGATCGGCGAGGTGCGCGACGCGATCACACGGGGAGCCGTCCGGTGAGCGGCGCGCCGAAGCTCCCCTGGGTGGCCGTGCTGCTCGCGGTCCTGCTCTACGTGGGCTGGGCGATCTGGCCCGCGAGCGCGCTCTACAACGACGTCCTGAGCGCGCACCGGATGCTCGCGATCGCGGCCGCCTTCAAGCTCGCGGCGCTGCTCCTGGGGTCGATCTGGGCCTTCGCCTGCCGCGACCGCCTGGAGACGGACAACCCCGCGCGGCCGGCCTGGTTCCTGCTCTCGCTGGGGCTCTTGTCGACGTTCGCCGGCCAGGCGTCGCTCGCGCCGTTCCAGCTCGTTCTCGGCGAGACGCCGTTTCCGACTCCGGGCGACATCTTCTACGTGCTCGCCTACCCGTTCCTGATCGCGGCGCTGCTCGTGTTCCTGAACGCGTACCGCGAGGCCGGCCTGCCGATGGGCTCGGCCGCCGAGCGGGCGCTGCTGCTGGCGGGCGTGGGGGTGATCGCGATCGTGATCCTGCGGCCCGTCGCCGCGACGGCCGGCCCGCTGCTCGACCGCATCCTGACGATCGCCTACCCGGCGCTCGATCTCGTGCTGCTGGTCCCGCTGGTGCTGCTGCTGCGCGTGGCGCTGCGGCTCGGGCGCAGCGAGGCGGGCGAGGTGTGGCTGCTGCTGCTGAGCGGCTTCGTGTTCCTGTGCGCCGGCGACATCTGCTTCGCGTACTTCCAGTCGCTCGGCGAGGAGCACCTCGATCCGTTCGTGCACGCGACCTTCATCCTCGCCTACGCCCTGATCGCCGGCGGAGCCCACCGCCAGCTGCGCATCCTCAAGCCCTGAGCCCGCCCGCATGGGGGAGCCGCACGACGAGCGCGTCGCCGTCTTCGACGCGGCGGGGCGCGCCGTCGGGGGGATGCCGCGCGACGAGGCCAAGCGCTCGGGCCTGGCGGTCGGCGCGATCAACCTGCTGCTGGTGAGCGCCCGCGGCGAGGTGCTGCTGCAGCAGCGGCCGGCGGACAAGGAGAACGGCGGGCGCTGGGACAAGTCCGTGGGCGGGCACGTCGACGCGGGCGAAGGGTTCGACGCGGCCGCGCAGCGCGAGGCGGGCGAGGAGCTGTTCGGGGACGGCGGCTCGGCGCGCGTCCAGCTGGCGGCCGACGCGGCCGACTTCGAGCGCCGGCTCGCGACGGGCGACCTCGGCGCGCTCAGTCGTGTTCCGGCGCGAGGCGCTCCAGCTGAACCTGCGCGACGTGCGGCTCGTTCCCGGGGGCGGCGTGCGCAACGTCGTCTATCACGTGGCGAGCTATCTCGGGCGCACGGACGTCCCGCTCGAGGACTTCCGGCCGCCCGCGGCGGAGATCGCGGCACTGCGCTACGCCGCGCCGGCAGAGGTGGACGCGCTGCTGCTGGCGGGCGGCCTCGCGCCCAACATGGCCTTCCTCTGGCTGACCCACGCGCGTGCCCTGCTCGCGCTCGCGAGCCGCCGTCCATGATCGGGTGGCCCGAGCTGCGCGCGGGGCTCGGCACGCACTCGCCGGCGGCCGTCGCCGCGGGCGGGATGCGGGCGGCCGTCGCCCTCATCTTTCGCGATGCCGCGCACGAAGGCCTCGAGCTGCTCTTCATCCGGCGCGCCGAGCACGAGCGCGATCCCTGGTCCGGCCAGATCGGCTTCCCGGGCGGACGCGCGGAGCCCGGCGACGCGTCCCACGACGCGACGGCCGTGCGGGAGACGCTCGAGGAGACCGGGCTCGACCTCGCGCGCGACGGCGAGCGGCTCGGCGCGCTCGACGACGTCCAGGCGATGGCGCGCGGACGCCCGGTCGACCTCGTGATCGCCCCGCGCGTGTTCCGCCTCCGCGAGCGGCTCGAAGGCGCGCCCAGCCTCGAGGTGGTGAGCCTGCACTGGCTGCCGCTCGATCGCCTGCTCGATCCCGCCTCGCGCTCGACGTTCTCCTACGCCCACGAGGGGTCCGCCCTCGAGCTGCCCTGCCTGCGGATCGACGAGCTCGTGATCTGGGGGCTCACCTACCGGATGTTCCAGAGTCTCGCCGGACTCCTGTAGGCTCAGCGCGTCATGGAGCTGCCGCGGGAGCTGCGCGCCGGGCTCGGGAGGGTGCTGCGCACCTCGCTCGTCGTGCTGCCCCTCGCCACGGCCTGCCATCGAGCGATCCCTCCCTACTCCCCCGAGGAGGCCCGCAAGACGTTCCAGATCGAAGCGGGCTACTCGATCGAGCTGGTGGCCGCCGAGCCACGCGTGGCTTCGCCGGTGGCGCTGGACTTCGACGAGGACGGGCGCATGTTCGTCGTCGAGATGCCGGGCTACCCGCTCGACACCGGGCCCACGGGCCGCATCCGGCTGCTCGAGGATCGCGACGGCGACGGCCGCTTCGAGCGCAGCAGCGTGTTCGCCGACGGCCTGGTGCTTCCCACCGGGGTCATGCGCTACCGGCAGGGCGTGCTCGTCACCGCGGCGCCCGACGTCTGGTACCTCGAGGACGCGGACGGCGACGGCAAGGCGGAGAAGCGCGAGAAGGTGCTGACCGGCTTCGCGTTCTCGAACCCGCAGCACACGGTCAACTCTCCCGTCTTCGGCCTCGACAACTGGATCCATCTCGCGCACGAGGGGCCCGCGGGTGCCGTCATCTACCCCGAGCTCTTCGGCGATCGCGGTGGGCCGCTGCGCTTCCCCGACAAGGCAGGGTCGCCCGAGCTCGCCGTGGGCCGACACGCCGTGCGCTTCCGGCCCGACACGCTCGAGATCGAGGCCCGCTCCGGCCGCTCGCAGTTCGGCCACGCGTTCGACGAGTGGGGCCACTACCTCACCCTCGACAACTCGAACCACGCGCGCCACGAGGTGATCGCCGCGCGCTACCTGAAGCGCAATCCCGCCCTCGCTGCAGGCGGCGCGATGCAGAACGTGTCCGACCACGGCAGCAACGCGAAGGTGTACGCGATCACCCGCAACCCGCGCTTCGAGCTGCTCACGGAGCCCGGCGAGTTCACGTCCGCGTGCGGGATGGCATTCGACACGGGGGGCCTCTTCTCGCGGCCCGGCGCGCGCTCGGGCTTCGTGGCGGAGCCGGCGCAGAACCTCGTGCACCGCGACCTCTGGTCGGAGCGAGGCTCGACGTTCGTCGCGCGCCGCGCGCAGGAGGAACGCGAGTTCCTGGCTTCGACCGACAGCTGGTTCCGCCCGGTCTACCTCACGATCGGCCCCGACGCGTCGCTCTACCTCGTCGACTACTACCGCCAGATGATCGAGCACCCCGAGTGGGCCGCGAGCCACGTCCATCAGCACAAGGAGGACATGTACGCCGGGCAGGATCGCGGGCGCATCTGGCGGATCTGGCCGACGGACACGCCGTCCGCCAGCCGTGTGCGGCTGCGGCTCGGCTCGGCGAATGACGAGGAGCTCGTCGCGGCGCTCGCCAACGACAACGGCTGGTGGCGGCGCACGGCGCAGCGGCTGCTGGTCGAGCGCCGCCGCACCCAGGTCGTGCCGCTGCTGCTCCAGCTCTTCGCCGAGAGCTCGAAGCCGCTCGCCCGCCTCCACGCGCTCTGGACGCTCGAGGGGCTGGGCGCGCTCGACGAGGCGACGCTCGCGAAGGCGCTCGCCGACCCCGAGCCGGGGGTGCGGGAGAACGCGATCATCCTGAGCGAGCCGCGCCTGTCGCGGGCGGGAGCCGCCTCCCCGCTCGCGGCGAAGGCGCTCGCCCTCGTCGACGACGACAGTCCGAAGGTCCGCTTCCAGCTGCTCGCGGCGCTCGGCAGCGTGGACTCCGCGGCCTCGCGCGCCGCCCAGGAGAAGCTGCTCTTCCGCGACCTCGACGACGAGTGGGTGCAGGTTGCGGCCCTCAGCGCCTCGCCCGAGCGGGCGCAAGCCTACCTCCAGGCCGCGCTCGCCCCCGGCTCGCCGCTCATCGCGGCAGAGAGCGTGGGGCGGGCGGGCTTCCTGAGGCGCGCCGCCGCCGCGGGGGCTGGTCCGCAGAGCGAGGCGCTGCTGCTCCGGTTGGCATCGGTCACGGACGCGAGCGCCGACTGGTGGCGAGCGGCCCTGGCCGAGGGCCTCGCGCGCGCGGCGCAGGATCGAGGAGGGCTCGCGCTCACGGCGCGCGGGCGCGACGCGCTGCTCACGCTCGCATTCGACCGCGCGCCGATCGTGCGGCGCTCGGCGCTCCAGTGGCTCTCGGCCTCGTCGTCGGCGAAGGGCTCGGGCGAGCCCCCCGCCGCGACGAAGGCGCTGCTGTCGCGCGCCGAGGCGCTCGCCGCGAGCGCCGGGCGAGCGCCCGACGAGCGGGCCGACGCGCTGCGGCTGCTCGCGATCCTCGACCCCGGCCCGCGGGCCGCGCTCTTCGAGCGGCTGATCGACCCGCGGCAGCCGGACGACGTGCAGGTCGCCGCCGTGAGCGCCCTGGGCCGGATCCCCGGCGACGCTGCCGGGAAGCTCCTGCTGCAACGCTGGAGCACCCTGAGGGCGCCCGTGCGCAACGAGGCCGCGGAGGTGCTGTTGGCCGATCCCGGCCGCACGCGGCTGCTGGTGGCCGCGCTCCAGAGCGGCGACGTGCCGGCCTGGGCGCTCAGCTTCTGGCAGAAGCGCGACCTGATCATGCACCGCGACCCCGCGATCCGCGCCCTGGCACGGCCGCTGCTCGAAGAGCCGCCCGCGGAGCGCGAGAAGATCCTGAAACGGTACGAAGCGGCTCTCCGGCTCACCGGCGATCCGGCGCGCGGGAGAGCCGTCTTCGACTCGGTGTGCGCGCGCTGCCACCGCTTGGACGGGCGTGGCGGCGAGATCGGCCCGGACCTCGGCTCGGTGCGCAACCGGGCGCCGTCGCTGCTGCTCGCGGACATCCTGCTGCCGAGCCGCGCCATCGCGCAGAGCTACGAGTCGTACGCCGTCGAGACCACGAGCGGCGAGACGATCGAGGGCGTCGTCGTTCGCCAGACCCCCGCGGCTCTCGTGCTGCGGCGCGGCGACGAGCCCGAGCGCCTGGTCAAGCGCGAGGAGATCAAGTCCATGCAGGTCTCGCCGATCTCCGCGATGCCCGCCGACCTCGAGCAGGCCGTGGACGTCCGACAGATGGCCGACCTGATCGCCCTTCTGACCGCGCGGCCGTAACGACGCTCCGGCCTGACCCTCAGCCGCCTCGCCCGCGAGAGGTCCCGGCCCCTGTAACGCCGAGGGCCGGTTGCTTCATTCACCTGTGGAGGGGGTGATGGAGCCCACACGGCTGGTCGGCTACTGCGGCGGCAGCTTCGCCGTCGGTCTCGTGAGCGGCCTCGTCCCCGTCGTCAACACCGAGGCCTACCTGCTGATGATCGTTGCCCTCGCCCCGCACGGGATCGCGGCGCCCGCGGTCGTCTTCGTGACGCTCGGCCAGATGCTCGCCAAGGCTCTGCTCTACCTCGCGGGCACAGGGGCCCTGGGCAGCCGCTTCGTTTCCGCTCGCAGCGAGCGGCTCGCCGGGCTCGAGCGGCGGCTCGCGACGATGCGGGCCGGGGCCTCGGCCGTGCTCTTCTCGAGCGCCTTCGATCGGCATCCCGCCCTTCTACCTCGTCAGCATCGCGGCCGGCTCGCTGCGCTACTCGCTCGCGCGTTTCCTGCTCGTCGGCGGGAGCGGGCGCCTGCTCCGCTTCGCGGCGATCGTCGCCCTGCCGGGCCTCCTGGGAGCGGCACGATGAGCCTGCGGCTCCTCATCGACGCACCGGAGTTCATGGAGGCGGTGGCCCGCGATCTCGCCGCGGCGAAACGCACGGCGTTCGTCCAGGCGATGACGTTCGAGGGCGACGCCGCGGGCCAGGCCGTCGCGGCGATGATCCGCGGCTGTCCGGCCGCGGATCGCCGCGTGCTGGTGGACGCCTTCACGCAGCACGTGCTGAGCGACCGCTTCCGCTGGTGGCCGCACAACCTCGTGTCGCCTTCGCTCTGGCGCGAGTGGTCCGCCACGCGACGGATGGTCGGCGGGCTCGAGCGGGGCGGCGCCCGCGTCCGCTTCCACAACCCGGCGGGGTTCTGCTTCCGCCGCTTCCCCGCCCGCAACCACAAGAAGCTGGTCGCGATCGACGGGCGCGTCGCCTATTTCGGCGGGATCAACTTCAGCGACCACAACTTCGGCTGGCACGACCTGATGCTGCGGGTCGAAGAGCCGCGGATCGCCGCGTTCCTCGAGGAGGACTTCCTCGCGAGCTGGGAGGGCCGCCCGCGCGCCGGCCGTGTCGTGCTCGACGGGCTCACGCTCCGTGCCCTCGACGGGCGCAGCAACGAAGCCGCCTTCGACGAGATCCTGGACCTCGTGGCGCACGCGCGCGACGAGGTCTTCCTCGAGTGCCCGTACGTCACCGATCCCTTCTCGCGCGAGCTCGAGCGCGCGGCGCGCCGCGGCGTGCGCGTGCGCGTGCTGACGCCGGAGCGCCACAACTTCCCGCTGCTGCGCGAGGGGCTCGCTCACGCGGCCGCGCGCTCGCCGCTCGAGCTGCGCCTCTATCCCGGACGCATGACCCACATGAAGGCCCTGCTCGTCGACCGGCGGGCGCTCGTCGTCGGCTCGGCCAACTTCGACGTCTGGAGCTACCGCTCGCAGCAGGAGTACCTGGCCGTCGTCCGCGAGCCGGGGATCGTGGCGGAGTTCGAGAGACGCGTCGTGGAGCCCGACCTCGCGTGCTCCAGGCCCTGGCCGCGCGCGCCGCAGGCGCGCGACGCGCGCGGCCTGGAAGCGCGGCTCGCCGGGCTGGCCCTGCTCGCGAGCCTCGGCGCGCGGGCGCCGGAGGAGCCATGAGCCTCGCGCTCGTCGCTCTGCTCGCCGTGCTCGGGGCGCCGCCCGCCGTCGCGGCCGACGGCGAGGAAGCGTCGCGCACAGCCCTCGTCCGGCGCTCGCTCGACGAGCTGCACCACGAGCGCTTCGATGCCGCTCTCCGCGCGGCGGCCGAGCTGCGCGAGCGCTTCCCCGCCGACGCGGCCGGCCGGCTCGCCGAGGCGAACGTGTACCAGACGATGATGCGCGACTACCGGGTTCGAGACCACGAGGCCGAGTTCCAGGCGGCGCTTCAGGAGTCGCGCCGGCTCGCCGACGTCGAGGTGCGGTCGCGTCCGAGCGCCGAGGCGTTCTTCGCGAGAGGCACGGCGCAGGGCTACGTCGCCATCCACGACTCGCGCTGCGGGCGCTGGCTCGCCGCGCTCAAGCACGGCCTGCGCTGCCTGGGAGACATGGAGCGCGCGTCTCGGCTCGACGCGAGCTTCGTCGATCCGCAGCTGCCGGCAGCGCTCCACGACTATTGGAAGAGCCGCACGCTCGGGTTCTTCTTCGGCGGACGGCGCGCCGGAGCGATCGCACGGATGGAAGCTCGTGTGGCGCGAGGGCCGCTACCTGACAGTCGAGGCGGCCTACAGCCTGTCGGCCGTGCTTCAGGGCGAGGGCCAGCTCGAGCGGGCGCTCGCGGTGAACGACTGGCTCTACGAGCGGTTCCCCGAGAACCCCGTCTGCCTCTACCACCGCGCCCGGATCCTCGAGGGCCTCGAGCGGCGCGAGGAGGCGCTTCAGACCTGGCAGCGGCTCGTCGCGCGCCTCGTCGCCTCGGGCCGCGTCAGCCACGGCTTCCTCGCGGAGTGCCACCTGCGCCGCGCACGCCTGCTCGCCGCACTTCAAGGCACAGGGCGCGGCCTCCGATGGCCAGGCCGCTGCGGCTCTCGCGCTCGCGAGCCACCACGCGCGCGAGCGCGATCCGCAGCTCGAGATGGACGGGCCCTTCGAGGAGTTCGACGCGGTGCAGGAAGCGATCGTGCGTCTCGAAGCGTCCTGGGCGACGAGCCGAGCACCGCAGCGCGCGAGCCGCTGAGCGGCGGCTCAGCGGCCCGGCGGCCTCGCCCACTCGGCGAGCGGGTACAGCCGGTTGCAGTCGATGCAGCGGGCGCCGCCGAACGACGCGCCGCAGGCGGGACAGCGCGCGTCGAACTCGAAGACGTCGAAGCCCTGCCCGCACTGCCCGCAGCCCCACACGTCGCCGAGCGGCGGCTCGGAGCCGCACGAGGGGCAGGCGAACCCGTGGCGCCGCTCGACCTTCGCGAGCTTCGACAGCAGCCGAGCCTGCTGAAAGCCGCTCCAGCAGTTGAGCGCCACGAAGGCCGCCATGATGCCGAACCAGACGGACTGCTCCCAGAGAGCGAGCGCTCCGAGGGCGGCGACGCCCACGAAGCCGAAGAGCGTCGCGGCCATCAGGCTGCGCGCCCGGCCCACACCGAACCACAGCAGCGAGCGCAGGATCTGGCCGCCGTCGAGCGGGTACACGGGCAGCAGGTTGAAGACGAGGATCCCCGCGTTCATGAAGAAGAGCGCGCGAAAGAGCGAGAAGACGTCGGGGTGCGACTCCGGCCAGCCCAGGCTCCTGCCGAACCAGACGACTCCGAGCAGGACGGGAACGAGCACGACGTTCACGAGCGGGCCGGCCGCCAGGCTCCAGAGCGTCGCGCCGGGCCGCTGCGGAGGGACGACGTACGCGACTCCCCCGAGCGGCCAGAGCACGATGCGCTCGGCGGTGCCGCCCACCTGGCGGCACGCGAGCGAGTGGCCGAACTCGTGCAGCGTCACGATCCCGAAGAGCGCCAGGTACTCGAGCACGTTGAAGAGCGGCGAGGCGTACTCGCTTCTCCGCATCTGCAGCTCGAAGAGCGCGACCACGAACCAGGACCAGTGCAGGAAGACGTCGATCCCGGCGAGGCGGAAGAGGCGGATGGCTCCCTGTTGGCTCGGCATTCCGGCACCTCTGGTATCACAGCTTGATGCAGCGCGCACGCGGATGCTAGCGTGCCGCATATGGCCGACCTCGTGCGTCTGGTCCGCGAGCCGATCGACCTCGTCTCGCTGCAGGCGACGACGCCTTCGGACGGCGCGCTCTGCCTGTTCGTGGGCGTCGTGCGCAACGAGAACCGCGGACGGGCCGTCGTGCGCCTCGAGTACGAGGCCTACGAGGAGATGGCGCTCCCGCTGATGCAGCAGATCGCCGCCGAGACGAAGCGGCGCTTCCCGGTCACGCTGGTGCGGCTCGTGCACCGGCTCGGCCGGCTCGAGATCGGCGAGCCGAGCGTGGCCGTGGCGGTCGCCTCCCCGCACCGGGACGAGGCGTTCGGCGCGTGCCGCTTCGCGATCGACACCCTCAAGGCCCAGGTGCCGATCTGGAAGAAGGAGCTCTACGCCGACGGCTCGGCCTGGCTCGACGAGGGGGCGCCCGCGCAGCCCTGAGCGGGCCGATCAGCGCCTGGCGCGGCTCTTCCCCCCGCGGCCGCGGCGCGCCGGCGCGGCGCGGCGCGACGGTACGGCGGCGGGAAGCACGCCCTGAACCAGCAGCCGCTCGCACTGCGCGGGCGGCACCGGCGGGCTCCACAGGAAGCCCTGTACCTCGTCGCAGCCGAGCGAGCGCAGCAGCACCACCTGCGCCTCGCTCTCGACGCCCTGCGCGATCACGCGCAGCCCCAGGCTGTGCGCCACCGCGATCACGGCCGTCACCACCGAGGCGTCGTCGGCGTCGGTGGTGGCTCCGCGCACGAACGAGAGGTCGATCTTGAGCGCGTCGACCGGGAGCTGCCGCAGGTGCGCGAGCGACGTGAAGCCGGCGCCGAAGCCGTCGATCGCGAGGTGCACGCCCAGCGAGCGCAGCTCGCGCAGCGTCTCGATCGTGCGCGCGAGGTCCTGCATCGCGTAGCCCTCGGGGATCTCGAGGTGCAGCGAGTCGGGGGGAAGCCCGCTCGCGGCGAGCGCCTTCTCGACGTGCACCACGAAGCCGTCCTGCTGCAGCTCGTGCGCGGAGAGATTGACCATGAGCCGCAGGTCGCGCGAGCCGCGCCGCTGCCACTCGCGCGCCTGCCGGCACGCGGTCTCCAGCACCCAGGGCCCGAGCGAGAGCATCACGCCGGTGAAGTCGGCGAGCGCCATGAAGTCCCGCGGCGGCATCACGCCGAGGCTCGGCCGCTGCCAGCGCAGGAGCGCCTCGACCCCCACCACGCGCCCGGTCGCGAGCTCGAGGCACGGCTGGTAGTCGAGCGTCATCTCCTGCCTGGCGAGCGCCGCCCGCAGCTCCTCCTCGAGCGAGCGCCGCTCGAGCGCTCTCTCCGCCATCGACGGCGAGAACAGCTGGAAGTTGTCGCGGCCGCGCTCCTTGGCGCGGTACATCGCGGTGTCGGCGCACCGCAGCAGCGCCTCGCTCTCCTCGCCGTCCTCGGGGTAGAGGCTGATCCCGCCGCTCGCGGTGACGCGCACGTCGCGGCCGCCGATCCGGTAGGGCTCGCGCAGCGCCTCGACCAGCTTGCGCGAGATGGCCGCGAGGTCCTCGGCGTAGTGGATGCCCGGCAGCAGCAGCGTGAACTCGTCGCCGCCCAGCCGCGCGACGGTGTCCCCTTCGCGCACGCACTGGCCGAGCCTCTCCGCGACGCCGCGCAGCAGCTCGTCGCCCGCGGCGTGGCCGAAGCCGTCGTTGACCTGCTTGAAGCGATCGAGGTCGATGAAGATGAGCCCCACGCGCTGGCGGTAGCGATGGGCCTGCGCGAGCGCGATCTCGAGGCGGTCCTCGAAGAGCCGTCGGTTCGGCAGCCCGGTGAGCGGGTCCCGGTGGGCGAGGGCGTCGAGGCGCTCCTGGAGCGCGCGCGTCTCGGACACGTCGCGCAGCGCCAGCGCCAGGTGGCCGTCGCCGAGCGGTGCCATGCGCGCCTCGAGCAGCACGTGGACGCCGTCGTGGCGGAGCACGGTCACGTCGCCCGTCCAGGTCTCCCCGGCGCGAGCCCGCGCGACGGCGTCGCGCCCGAGCCGCTCGGCCTCGGCGGAGTCGAAGCTCTCGCGCCACGAGCGCCCGACGAGATCGACGTCGGCCGGCCACGCCAGGAGCCGCGCGCCGGCTTCGTTCACGAACGCGACGAGGCCGGCCTGGTCCAGCACGACGAGCCCGTGCGGCACGCTCTGCAGCAAGCGCAGCGCCTGGGGCAGCGCCAGCCCGGCCGCGAGCGTCCTGTCGTGGCCGCTCATCGCGGGTCGCTCAGCCGCCGATCTGGAACATCGAGCGCGCCCGCGGCGAGACGCCCTCGTCGAGGCGGTGGCCGGTCGGCTTCAGGCCGACGGCCTTGAGCAGGATCTCCTGGACGGCGGCCTGCCCGCCTCCCGTGCGCAGCGCCTGCTTGACGTCGAGCTCGTCGTCGTTCAGCAGGCACAGGTGGAACTTCCCGTCCGCGGTCAGCCGCATCCGGTTGCACGAGCCGCAGTACGGCTCGCTCACGGGCGAGATGAAGCCCACGACGCCCCTGGCGCCGGCGAAGCGGAAGTTGCGCGACTCGTCGGCGGCGCTCGCGGGCGGCAGCTCCTCGAGCGGCCCGAGCTCGGCCTCGATCCGCCGCCGGGTCTCGGCCGTGGGCACGAACTGCGACAGCGCCACGTGCGCGGTCTCGCCGCCCCCGAGCGGCATCAGCTCGATGAAGCGCACGTGCCAGTCCCGGTCCTTCGCGCGCCGCGCCAGCTCCGCGACGTCCATGTCGTTGTAGTCGCGCGTCACGGTGCAGTTGAGCTTGATCGGGACGAGCCCGGCCTCCTCCGCCGCCGCGATGCCGGCCTCCATCTCCTCGAGCGTGGCGAAGCGCATCAGCTTCTTGAGCCGCTCGGGGTGGAGCGTGTCCACGTGGATGTTGAGCCGGCGCAGGCCCGCGTCCTTGCAGCGGCTTCGCGAGCCGCGGCAGCAGGATCCCGTTGGTGGTCATCGCCAGGTCCTCGACGCCGGGGACCGCGGCGATCCGCTCGGTGATCTCGACGATCTCCGGCCGCAGCGTCGGCTCTCCCCCGGTGAGCCGGAACTTGTGAAACCCGACCGCGACCGCGGCCCGCACGACCGTCTCGATCTCCCCGGCGGTCAAGAGCTCGGGCTGCGGGACGAAGCTCAGCCCGCGCAGCGGCATGCAGTAGACGCACCGCAGGTTGCAGTGGTCGATCAGCGACAACCGCAGGTAGTTGATCTGCCGTCCGAAGCGGTCGCGCGGCAAGGGAGAGCCTCCGAGATCCAGTCTACTGCCGACCGGGCTCGAGGCGACTACGTCCCGTGCGCGAGCGTCTCGAAGCGGGGATTGCCGCGCAGCGCGTCGAAGTTGGGGTCGATGCGAAGCCACGCGGGCGTGAGGTAGTAGGGAACCTTCAGCAACGGCTCCAGCAGGTCCAGCGCTCGCTCGTGGTTCCCGAGCAGGATGTGGATCCGCACCACGTCGTGCTGGTTGTCCGGGCCCTGGAAACGATTCCTCTCGATCGGTCCGAGCGCCATGATCCCCTCGGCCTCGTGGGTCGCCTCGGCCTTGCGGCCCAGGTGGGCGAGCGCCAGGCCCAGGTAGACATTGGGCTCCCCGCCCCGGGGCTCCCGCACCGGCGCCGTGAACGCCTTCCTCGCCTCCTCGGCGTACTCGCGGGCCTTTGCCCGGTCCCCACGCAGCGTCCACGCCTGTGCGAGGGTGAGCCCCCAGGTCCCGCGGTCGCCGCCAAACGCCCCCGGCGTCAGGCGCAGCAACATCTCGCGCTGCGCGTCGTCGAGCACCCAGTAGAGGCCGTTGCCACTGGCGAGATCGACCACGTTGCCAGTGGCGAGATCGACCACGAGGGCCGTCGGCTCCACCTCTTTCGGTACCGCGGCCAACACCGCCCGTGCCCCCGCGAGATCCCCCTCCTGGAGAAAGCTCATCGCCTTCAGATGAATCAGGTTGAGGTGTGCCGGGGCGAGAGTCAGGCCGCGGTCGATCGCCTCGCGCGCCTCGCCCGTGCGTCGCAGCCGGAGCAGAGTGGCTCCGAGCACATTCGCGACCGCCCACGAGCGAGGGTCCTGCTCCCGCGCCCGACGCAGGTGCGCGAGCGCGTCGTCCCACCGGCCAAGCGGTCGTTCGTTGGCAGCCAGAGACAGGAGAAGGTTCGCGTCGTCGGGGGCGAGACGCAGCCCGCGCGCGAGCGCCTCGATGGCCCTTTCGGGGTCCTTCCTGACGTGGTTGTAGTAGGCCCCGAGGGCACGGTGCGCCTCGGGCAGGCTCGGGGCCAGCTCCAAGGCCCGCTCCGCCGCCATCCGCGCTGCCTCCGCCTCCGCCGGCGACGAATAGTTCCAGGAACGCCTGATGGAGAGCTTGGCCCAGGCCAGGGCAAACCCGGGATCGAGCGCCACCGCCTGCTCGTAGGGCGCCACCGCACCTGGCGCGCGCAGGCTCCCCTTCTCGATCTCCATTCCCTTGAGGTAGGCATCGTACGCCGCGAGGTTCTCCGTGGGACGAGCCGTGAGCAGCTCGCGCTCCTTCCCGGACAGCGCCACTTGCAGCGACTGAGCGACTCTGGTGGCGATCTCGCCTTGCACCCGGAACACGTCCGAGAGGTCGGCTTCGAACGCCTCCTGCCACCGCGTCGTCGGCGCGCCTCCGCCTGCAACCTCCACCAGCTCGGACGTCAGGCGGATCCGGCTCGCCGTTCCGGACTTCTGCCAGCGCACCTTGGCGAGCAGCAGATAGCCGACCCCCAGCTCCCGGGCGATCTGCTCGGGCGGCTTGGTCGTGGCCTTGTACTGGCTCGCGCTGCCGCTCGCGATGACCGCGAGGCCGGGCAGCCCCGCGAGCTTGCTCCGCACCTCGTCGGTCATCCCGTCCGCGAAGTACCCATCCTCTGCCGCGCCCAGGTTCTCGAAGGGAAGCACGGCCATCCGCTTGGGGTCCGTAGGGCGCGTGGGCGCCGCGTCCCTTCCCCGCCGTGCGAGCCACACTCCGCCCAGAACGAGAGCCAGCGCCGCCACGGCGACGCCAGCAACGAGCCCAAGTCGCGCCGGCAAGGCTCTGGGCGCCGGCCCGCTCCTGGCGAGAGGCGTGTCACCCGAGGCCGTGTCCCGAAGCAGCCGCCTCAGGTCCGCCCGCAGCTCCGACGCATGCTGATAGCGCAGGCCGCGGTCCTTCTCGAGCGCCTTGCGGATCACCTCCTCGAGCCTCGTCGGGACCTCCGGGTTGAGGCTCGTCGGAGAAGGCGGGGTGTCGGCCAGCACACCCTTGAAGATCTCCGCCGACGATTTCCCTTCGAACGGGAGTCGGCCCGTGGCCATCTCGTAGAGCACGACGCCCAGCGAGAAGAGATCGGTCCGCGCGTCGAGCGCCTCTCCCCGCGCCTGCTCCGGCGACATGTACGCCACCGTCCCCAGCGTCGACCCCGCTTGCGTCAGGTGCGCCGCCGTCTCGACCTCCGAGCCCTCCGCCACCCCCCCCAGCACCTTCGCCAGGCCGAAGTCGAGGAGCTTCGCCTCCCCGCGCTCCGTCACGAACACGTTCGCGGGCTTCAAGTCCCGGTGCAGGATCCCCGCCGCGTGGGCCGCCTCCAGCGCGTCCGCCAGCTGCGAGCCCAGCTCCAGCACCCGCTCGACGGGCAACGCCCGGCCCGACATCAAATGCTTGAGCGTCTGGCCCTGCATCCGCTCCATCGCGATGAACGGCTTCCCCTCGTGCTCGCCGAGGTCGTACACCACGCAGATGTGGGGATGATTGAGCGCCGAGGCCGCGCGCGCCTCGCGACGGAATCGCTCCAGGGCATCCCCGCTCGCGAGCGGCTCGGGCAGGAACTTGAGAGCCACCTTGCGGCCGAGGTTCAGGTCTTCCGCCTCGTACACCACTCCCATCCCACCGCCACCCAGCCTGGACAGGATCCGGTAGTGCGAGACCGTCTCCCCGATCACGCTGCGAGTCTATAGCGCACCGGGTTGACCCGGGCGCTCGGCCGTGCGAAACCTCGTTCGTGCACGTGCGAGTGCGGCTGTTCGCGTCGCTTCGGGAGGCCGCCGGGGGACCGGAGGCGCAGCTGGAGCTGCCCGGGGGAGCGACCGCCGAGGCGGCCTGGCAGGCGCTCGTCGTGGACCATCCCGCGCTCGCCGCCAGGCGCGCGAGCCTCGCGGTGTCCGTGAACCGGGTCTACGCGAGCTTCGAAACGGTGCTTCAGGATGCCGACGAGGTCGCCTTCATTCCGCCCGTGAGCGGGGGCTGACCTCGTCGCTCAGCCGGTAGCCGACCCCGCGCACGGTCTGCAGCAGGCGCGGCTCGCGCGCGTCCTCTTCGAGATGTCGCCGCAGGCGCATCACGAAGTTGTCGACCGCGCGCGTCTCGGTGTCGGGGTTGAGGTTCCAGACCTTCTCGAGGATCTCGGCCTTCGTCACCACCTGTCCCCGCTTCTCGACCAGCAGCTTCAGCAGCATCGCCTCGAGCAGCGTCAGCCGCACGAGCGCGTCCCCCTTGCGCAGCTCGAAGTTGGCGAAGTCGACGAGCGCGGGGCCGACGCGCACGGCGTCGGCGGTCGAGCCGCGCGCCCAGTCGCGGCGGCGGATCAGGCCCTTGACGCGCGCGAGCAGCACCGGCAGGTCGAAGGGCTTCGGCAGGTAGTCGTCGGCCCCGGCCTCGAGCCCGAAGGCCACGTCCTCGGGCAGGCCCTTCGCCGTCAGCATCATCACCGGCGTGTAGTTGGCGGCCAGCCGCATGCGCTCGACGACCTCGAAGCCGTCGAGCCCCGGCAGCATCACGTCCAGCACCACCAGGTCGATGGACGGCCCGCCGGGACCGCCGTCGGCGGGCGGCACCAGCCGCTCGAGCGCGCGCAGGCCGTCCGCGATCGTCTCCACCTCGTAGCCGTCGAGCTCGAGGTTGAAGCGGATGCCCTCGGCGAGGTGCTCCTCGTCCTCGACCAGCAGGATCCTAGGCACGCGCGGCCTCCGGTGCGCCGTCCGACTCGGGCTCCGCCTCGAGCAGGCCCGGCAGCGTGATGGTGAAGGTGGAGCCGCGGTCGGGCCCCGGGCTGTCGACCGTGATCGAGCCCTTGTGGCCCTTGACGATCGCGCGGACGATGAAGAGCCCGAGGCCGGTTCCCGTGCGGCTGCGCCGCACCTCGGCGCCGATCCGGTAGAAGCGCGTGAAGATGAACGGCAGGTGGGTGCGGCTCATGCCGATGCCGTGGTCGCGCACGCGCAGGTGCGCCTGGCCGTCCGCGTCGCCCCAGACGTCGAGCTCGACCTGCACCTTCTCCTTCGAGTACTTGACGGCGTTGTCGAGCAGGTTGAGCAGCGCCGTCTCGAGCGCCTGGGCGTCGCCCGCGACGCGCAGGCTCTCCGGCCCGTCGTAGCGGATCGCGCCCTTCGCGAGCTGATGCCGCGTGAGCGTCAGCTCGGCGGCGCGGCGCGCGAGCCGCGCGAGGTCGAGCGGGCGCGGCGGGGCGACGGGCCGGTCGGTGTACATCGCCGCGTTCAGCACGTTGTTGATGGTCGTGTTCAGCCGCTCGATGTCCTGGCGCATCGTGCGGTAGAACTCGCTGCGGCGCTCCTCCGGCACCTCGCGGTACTCGAGCGTCTCCAGGTAGAGCTTGAGCGAGGCGACCGGCGTCTTGAGCTCGTGCGTCACGGCGCTCACGAAGTTCGACTGCCGCTCGTTGAGCCGCACCTCGCGCAGCAGCAGCAGCACGATCAGCACCAGGCCCGCGATCAGCAGCAGGAACATCACGCTGCCGAAGAAGTACGCGACCACGCGGGCCGGCGCGACGGCGCGCGTGCCCGCGACCTCGGGCGCGGCCAGGATCCCCCACGCGACCGTGAGCGAGATGGCGACGACGATCAGGCCGACGCCCACCAGCAGGTAGTGCCACTTGGGCCGCCGCGAGCGGGAGAGCTGGGGTACCTGGGACAAGGGGGGCCCGCTCAGAAGAGCTTGTCGAGGCCCATGGCGAGGCGCCCGATGCCGAAGCGGCGCCACAGCCGAGAGAAGCGCATGAGCCCGAGCTGGCCCGCGAGCCGGCGCGCGAAGGACTTCGCGTAGAGCGCCGGCGCCACGCCGGATATCAGCGCCCGGTACTCCGCGTCGTAGGGATACCACCAGAGCGCGGACTTCCCGCCGCGGTCGAAGCTCACGTACTTCGGCTGGACCATCTCGCGCAGCCCGGCGCGCCCGTGGATGCGGCCGATCCCGCTCGCCTTCATGCCGCCCCAGGGCGCCTGCGGCTCGGCGAAGCTCGAGGAGTGGTCGTTGATCGACACCACTCCGGCCACCAGCTCGCGCTGCAGGCGCTCCGCCGTCTGCGCGCTCCGGGTCCAGCCGCTCGCCGTGAGGCCGTAATCGCTGTCGTTCGCCAGCCGGATCGCCTCGTCGAGCGAGTCGACCGCCATCACCGGCAGCACCGGGCCGAACGTCTCCTCCTTCATCAGCGTCATGCCGTGGTCGACGTCCACCACGACCGTGGGCTTGTAGAAGAGACCCGGGCCGCCCGGGCGCTCGCCGCCGAGCAGCACGCGCGCGCCCTTCGCCACCGCGTCGGCGAGATGGGCCTCGACCACGCGGCGCTGGCGCTCGAGCGTCAGCGGGCCGACCTCGCCCGCGCCCGCGTCGTCCTTGAGGCGCACGCGGCGCGCCTCCTCGAGCACCTTCGCGAGGAACGGCTCGAGCACCGGCCGCTCGACGTAGACGCGCTCCACCGACGAGCAGGTCTGCCCCGCGTTCATGAAGGCGTTCCAGACGATTCCGCGCGCCGCGAAGTCGAGGTCCGCATCGCGGCACACGATCGCGGCGTCCTTGCCGCCGAGCTCGAGCACGACCGGCGTGAGGTTCTTCGCGGCCGCCGCCATCACCTTCCTGCCCGTCGCGACGCTGCCGGTGAAGACGATCTTGCCGACCCGCGGGTCCTCGACGAGCGAGGCGGCGACGCCGTCGTCCACGGCCAGGACGCTGACGACGCCGTCCGGCAGGCCCGCCTTGCGGGCGAGCGCTCCCATCCGCAGGCCGACGAGCGTCGTGGCGGGCGCCGGCTTGAGCACCACCGTGTTCCCGGCGAAGAGCGCCGCGGCGAGCACCGGCAGCGACTGGCCCCAGGGGTAGTTCCACGGCTTGATCGCGAGGACGACGCCGTAGGGCGCGTAGACGAGCCGCGCGCGCTTGTGCGCGAGCAGCAGCTGTCCCGGCTCGAGCGGCTCGTCGCGCAGCAGGTCCTCGCCGTGCTCGGAGAGGTGCTTGAGCGCCTCGAGCGACGGCAGCACCTCGGCGACGAGCGCCTCGGCCGCCGGCTTGCCCTGCTCGCGCTCGATGAGCCGCGCGATGTCGTCCGCCTCGTCGACGATCGCCTCGCGCCAGCGGTCGAGCAGCCGCGGCGCGCTCGGCGAAGCTCGTGCGGCTCCACGCCGGGAACGCGGCGCGTGCCGCGGCGATCGCCTCGGCCGCCTGCGCCGCGTCCAGCAGGCTCGCCTGCCCGATCGCCTCGCCGGTCGCCGGGTTCGTCGCGGTGCGCAGCCCCCCGCGGCCTTCGACCGGCCGGCCGCCGACCCAGGAGTGCAGCGTCGCGAGGCCGCTGCCGACCGCCGTCTCGGTCGTCATGGCCCGATTCTACGTCCGCGGGATGAGGCGCCCTAGCTTCCGGTCCGCGCCCGCGCCGGGATGGGCGGCCGCTTCGGCGCGGCCGGCGGGCTCTTCGCGAGCTCCGCCATCACGAGCGCGATCGCCTTCTCGAGCTGCGGGTCGCTTGCCCGCGATCACGTCCGCGGGCGTCTGCTCCACCTCCACGTCGGGCGCCACGCCCTCGTTCTCGACGACGAAGCCCGTCCTCGGTCCAGAAGGCGAGGTTGGGCGCCGTGACCGAGCCGCCGTCCATCAGCACCGGGAAGCCGAGGATCCCGACGAGCCCGCCCCAGGTGCGCTTGCCGACGAGCGGCCCGAGCTCGAACTTGCGGAACATCCAGGGCAGGAGGTCGCCGCCCGAGCCCGCGGTCTCGTCGATCAGCATCACCTTGGGCCCGTGGATCGCCCGCGATCGGCGTCTTGAGGTCGGCGCCGTAGCGCATCGCCCAGTAGCTCACGACCGGCCGGCGCAGGATGTCGATGTAGTAGTCGGCCACCTGCCCGCCGCCGTTGTGGCGCTCGTCGACGATGATCGCCTGGCGGTCGGCCTGCGGGAAGAAGTAGCGCTTGAAGTAGCTGTGGCCCTGGCCGGCGGTGTTGGGGACGTAGACGTAGGCGACCTTGCCCTGCGTCGCCTCCGTGACGTGCCGCAGGTTGCCCTCGACCCAGTCGCGGTTGCGGAGCGCCCCCTCGTTCTCGATCGGCACCACCTTGACGCGTGCGCGAGCCCGTGCCGTCGGGGTTCGGCCCGACCGTGAGCTCGACGAAGCGGCCGGCGGTGCGCTCGAAGCGCGCGTAGAGGTTGTCCGGGTAGCGCAGCTCGCGGCCATCCACCGCGAGCAGGTACTCGCCGGCCGTCACGTCCACCCCGGGCTCGGTGAGCGGCGCGCGCAGGTCGGGCGTCCAGTTGAGGCCGCCGAAGACCTTCTTGAAGCGGTAGCGCCCGCTCGCGACCTCGTAGTCGGCGCCGAGCAGGCCGCCCGGGATCGTCTCCGCCTCGAAGGCACTGTCGCCGGGCGACTGGTAGGAGTGGCCGACGGCGAGCTCGCTCAGCATCCAGCGGATCACGCGGATGAGGTCGTTGCGCGTCGCGAGGTCCGGCAGGAACGCCTGCGTACTTCGTGCGCATCGCCGGCCAGTCGGCGCCGTGGTAGGCCGGGTCGTAGAAGTAGTCGCGGTTGATGCGCCAGGCCTCGTCGAAGCATCTGCGCCCACTCGGCGGGCGGGTCGATCTTCACCTGGATCCGCCCGACGTCGAGCTTGAACTTCGCGAGGTCGACCTTGTCGGCGACGTCGACGATGTACCAGTCGTCCTTCATGCGCAGCAGCGCGCGCTTGCCGTCGCCGCTCAGCGCGAAGCCGTCGGCCTTCTCGGAGAGTGTCTCCTCCTTGCGCTTCTCGAGGTCGTAGCGGTAGAGCGCGGCGTCGACCTCGGGATCGGTCGAGCTGCGCGCGCCGGTAGAAGAGCTGGTTCGCGGCGCCCGCCGCGAGGTCGGCGTAGGGCCCCGCCTTCATCGGCAGCGCCAGGATCCGCTGCGAGAGCCCCTCGGGATCGAACTTCACCTCGACCGGCTTCTCCGGCTTCTTCTCGTCCTTCTTGGCGTCCTTCTTCGCGTCGCCCTTCGTCTCGTCCGGCTTCTCGCCACCGGACTTCGCGTCGGGCTTCGCGAGCGGCTCGGGCTTGTCTTCCTTCCCCTTCTCCTCGTCGCTCTCCTTCACGAGCGGCGAGGGCACGCCCTTCGCGAGCACGGCCAGGTAGACGCGCTGCGCCTCGCGCATGTCGGCGCTCGCCTGCGAGAACCAGTCGTTGCACCGGCCCGGCGTCGGTCGACACCAGGAAGTAGAGGTACTTGCCGGAGGCGTCGAACACCGGGCTCGTGGCGTCGGCGAGCCCGTCGCTCACCGGGTACGAGCGGTCCTCGGCGAGCGAGTAGAGGAAGAGCCGGTTGAAGTAGGTCGCCGTGTTGCGGGTGTAGGCGAGCCAGCGCGAGTCGGGCGACCAGGAGTGGTGCAGCACGACGGCCGGGCCGTAGAGCGGCTCGCTCGAGACGCGCGTCTGCTTGCCGCTCGCGACGTCGACCACGTAGAGCGCGAGCGAGTTGTCGGCGAAGCTCAGCTTCTTCGAGTCGGGCGACCACTTGGGCCGCGCGTAGAAGCCGGCGCCCTTGAGCGCGATCCGCCGCGGCGCGCCCTTGCCGTCCTGCGCCTCGAGCACGAGGCCGTACTCGCCGCCCGCGTCCGAGAAGTACGCGATCGACTTGCCGTCGGGCGACCAGGCCGGCGAGCGCTCGTGGACGCCGGGCGTCTGCGTGAGGTTGCGGTCGTCGCCCTTCTCGCGCGGCACGCGTCACGATCTCGCCGCGGAACTCGAACGCCACGCGCGCGCCCGAGGGCGAGAGGCTCGCCGAGCGGATCCACTTCGCGCCCTTGGCCCAGCGCGGCCGCAGCTCGACGAGGTCGGCGGCGACGCCGAGCTTGAGCCGCTGCGAGGCGCCCGTGGCCGGGTCGAGCAGGTGCAGGTAGCCCGCCTGCTCGTAGACGATGCGCCCGCCGCCGGCCGTGGCGTACAGCACCGGGAACCCGGTCGACGAGGTCAGGCGCGTCACCGCCTTCGTGGCGCGGTCGAAGGCGTAGAGGTTGAACTCGCCGTCGCGGTCGGAGCGGAAGTAGAGCCGGTCGCCGATCCACATCGGGTCGGTGTCGTTGCAGCGGCCGCTCGGCTGCGGGACCTGCTCGACGGAGTAGCTCGCGTTGTCGAACAGCAGGATGCGCGAGACCTGGCCGCCGCGGTAGTGCTTCCACTGCGCGAACGGCTCGCCGAGCGGCACGTACGCGATCGTGCGTCCGTCGGGCGAGATCGCCGCCTTGCTCGCGTTCGGGATCTTGAGCTTGGTCGGGAAGCCGCCCTCGACCGGCACCGTGAAGAGCTGGGTGTAGCGCCCGGTGTAGACCTCGCGCGGGGACGAGAACAGCACCGACTTGCCGTCCGGCGTGAAGCCGAGCGCCGTGTCGTTGCCGGGGTGGTAGGTGAGCCGGCGCGGCACGCCGCCCGCCGCGGCGACCACGTAGACGTCGGTGTTGCCCTCGTAGCGGCCGGTGAACGCGACGAGCCGGCCGTCGGGCGAGAAGCGCGGGCCCGACTCGGCGCCGGGATGCGAGGTCAGCCGCCGGACGCCGCTGCCGTCGCTCGCGGCCACCCAGACGTCGTTCGCGTAGGCGAACGCCACGAGCGAGCCGCTCGTGGCGGGATCAGCGACGAGCCGGGTGTCGGCGAGATCGATCGCGCTCGTCCAGGCGGGGCCGGCGAGCGTGAGAGCCAGAAGCGCGGCGAGCGGACGGGGCATCCTCTTCCTCCAGTTGTGGGACCGGACGGAGGAGGGTGCCCGCGCCGCCGCGCGCCGTCAAGCGTGGCCCATCATCTCCATGTCGCCGAGCTGGCTCTCGTCGAGCTGCCGGTCGCACGCCCGCAGCCCGAGCCGCCGCATCTTCTCGTTGAGGGTCGTCGGAAGACAGCCGAGCTCGGCGGCCGCCCGGCGTTGGTTCCCGTGCGCCCGGACCAATGCCTCGATGATCAGCCGCCGCTCGTAGTCCTCCACGAGCTGCCTCAGGTTGGCCTGCGGGGTTCGCGCCCCGTGGCCGTGGGTCATGAGCGTCTGCGCCATCTCCTCCCCCTCCTCGCCCCGAACCGTCTCTTGCGAGCAGGTTACGGTCGGTTCCGCGCCCCGTTCCACGGGCAATCCCGGAGCTTGCGGTGAGGGGGGCATGAGCGCACAAGCCGCGCACATCCAATGGGATGGAAGCGACCGTGAGTCTCGGCGAGTCAGTCTCTTGGCGGGGCTGCCGGAGCCGTGTCGAGCCGCCTCACGTCCGCCTGATGCACCCAGCCGCGGGCTCCGGCGTTGTCCTCGACGCGGAGCCAGTCGCCGCTCGTCTCGAGAACGGGGACGACTTCGCCTTCCCGGAGCGTACCGGTGGCGTCGGCCGAGGGGGAGGCGGCGTCGACGAGCGGGGCCCCCCGGCGGACGACGGCGGCCGTCGGCCGGGCGAAGGAGGCCGCGAGCGGTACGGCGGCGGCGGCGACGGCCAGCACCAGCGTCGCCCCAGCGACCCGGAGGCCCGCGCGAGGTGCGCATCCGAAGCCGGGCGGCGCCGTGAGCGGCGACGGACAACGCCAGCAGGCCGAGCGCCACGAGGTCGAGGCGGTAGCGCCGCGCGAACCGGCCGGCGACGGCCAGCGGCTCGGGGGCGATCTCGGCCCTGTCCAGGTTCAGGGCCTCGCGCAGGCGTTCCACGTCGCGCGCCACGGCGCGGTCGGCCGGGTCGAGCTCGCGCGCGCGCAGAAGCGCCCAGAGCGACTCGCCGTGCGCCCCGCGCGCCGTGGCGGCCTGGGCCCAGTTCCAGTAGAGCGTCGCGCTCTCGGCGTCCGCGCGCGCGAGCTCGCCGTAGATCGCGATCGCTCGCGGGTAGTCGCCGGAGCGCACGAGGTCGTTCGCCTCGCGGAAGCGGTCCTCGCTGGGGCCGGCCGCGGCGCTCGCCGCGGCGAGCAGCAGGCCGGCGAGGAGCGGGCCGCGGGCGCTCACGCCCACCGGCGCACCGCCTCGGCCGCGCGCGCCGCGAGGTCCTTCACCTTCTCCGAGTAGTCGCCGAGCTGGGGCGCGTAGCGCACGAAGCGCACGTCGTCGAGCAGCGCCCGTATCGCGCGCGCGCGCTCGCTGTCGTCGGCGTCGGCGATCCCGCCCACGGCCTCGTCGAGCGCCTTCTCGACGAGCGCCGCGGCCTTTTCCTTGGTCATCGGCTCGCGCGAGACGCGCTCCAGCTCGCGCAGCGCCGCGCGCACCGAGCGCGACGACGCCGCGTGCGCGCTGCCGTACGAGCCGCCGCCCCGCATCCCGAGGCCAAAGAGCCCGGCGTGCACGACGAGCGCGAGCCCCACGAGGCTCGCCAGCAGCCCCGGCCCGGGCGCCCAACCGGCGTGCCGATCGAGCTCGGAGCGCAGCGGCAGCGCCCCCGTCGCGCGCGCGGCGGCCGAGAGGCCCGGCGCCTGTGGCAGTCCCGCGGCGGCGGTCCCGCCCGCGACCCTGAGCGTGAGCGGTGCCGTCTCGGAGCTCACGATCTTGCCGGCTCCGGCGTCGAAGTACGAGAAGGCCATCGGCTTGATCTCGATCGCGCCGCTCGTCTCGGGCACGACCACGAACTCCCAGCTGCGCGAGCCGCTCACGCCGCTCTCCGTCGTGCGCAGGTCGCTCTTCGACTGGGGCGGGAACACCTTGGCCCCGCTGACCAGGAGCTCCGGCGCGCGGTCCACCCACTTGAGGTTGCCCGTGCCCTCGACGCGGAAGCGCAGCGTCGCCGCCTCGCCCAGCGGAACCGTGTCGCGGTCGAGGCTCGCCGTCGCCTTGAAGTGGCCGACCGCACCGCTGAAGCCCGGCGCGTCCGGCAGCGGATCAACGGTGATCGTGACCGGCTTCGTCGGCCGCTCGATCGTGCCGCCCGCGTCGAAGAAGCTGGTGCGCGCGATGCCGACCCGGAAGACGCTCGCCGGGATCGTGAGCGTGCCGGCCTTCGTCGGGAACAGCAGCTTGCGCAGGATCGGGAAGCGCCGGTAGCTCTGCCCCTCGAGGCTCGCGGCCTCGCCGGACGGCGACACCTTCTCGCGCTCGAGGTCCTCCGCCCAGAAGCCGGCGTACTGCGGCGCCTCCTTGAACTGGAGGTCCGCCACCGAAGCCTGCGTGTAGAGCCAGTACGTGAGCACGAGCGGCTCGCCGACGTGCAGGCGGCTGCGCGACGGCTGCGCCTCCATCTGCACGCGCAGCGTCTCGCTGCGGCCGCGCCGGCGCGCTCCGAACATGTCCTCGAAGGGGTCGCCGAGCGGATCGCGGCCGAACGGGTCCTGGCGCTGCGGCTCCTTCGTGCGGATCGCCCCCGCCACCACGTCGACCGCGATCGGTGCCGTCGACTGCCCGCCCGCCTGGACGGCGCCGATCTCCGCCTTGCCGACGGCGCGCGGCTGCAGCACGTAGCTGAGCGTCCGCGACTGCGACATGCGCCCGTTCACGATCGAGATCTGGCTCGACTGGAACGGCCCGGCCGTCACCTCCAGGTTGACGAGCGGCGGCAGCGGGATCTCGTCGGGCGCGTTGCTGCCCTCGACCGTGATCGTGAGCTGGAGCGGGTCCTGCACGCCGATCTTGTGCGCGTCGACCTCCGAGCGCAGGGTGAACGGAGCGTTCCTGTCCTGGGGGGACTGCGTCCCACCAGTTTCCCCGGGGCTCGCCGCGAGCAGCAGCGCCCCGGCGATCAGGCCGCGAAGCCGCCTCACCAGTCCTTCCCCTTCTTGCGCTGCGCGCGCTTCAAGGCGAGCGCCTTCTGCTGCTCCGCCTTCTCGTTCTGCTGCAGCGCGTCGAGCAGCTGCATCGCCCGCTCCTTGGGCATCCCCGCCTCCTCGCGGAAGCGCTGGTCGGCCTTCTCCTCGGGCGTCTGCGGCTTGGGATTCTGCCCCTGCTGCGGGTTCGGGCTCGGCTTCTGCTGCCCCTGCTGGCCCTTCTGGTCCTTCTTGTCCTGGTCCTGCTGCTGCTTCTGGTCCTGCTTCTCGTCCTGCTTGCGGTCCTTGTCGTTCTTCTGGCGCTCCTCGTCGCGCTTCTTCTGCTCTTCCTGCTCCTTGAGCTTGCGCAGCGACAGCTCCAGGTTGCGGCGCGTGTCGGCGTCGCCGGGCATCGCGCGGAGCGCGTCGCGGTAGGCCTGCACCGCGCCCTTGTAGTCCTGCTTCTGGAACAGGCTGTTGCCGAGGTTGTAGCGCGAGGCGCCGGCGAGGCCCGACTGGGCGTCGTCGCCCAGGGACTTGAAGAGCGTCGCCGCCTCGTCGTAGCGGCCGTTCTTGTAGAGGCCGTCCGCGACGTTGAAGCGCACCGCCGGATCCTGCGGGCGCGCGGCCGCCGCGCGCTCGAAGGCCTGGAGCGCCTGCGGATGGCTGCCCTTCGCGTAGTCGGCGCGGCCCGCTTCGGTCGCGCGGCGCGGGCGGAGCAGCAGCTCGTCGGCGAGCGTCCCGCGCCTCTGGGCCTCGGCAGCAGGCGATGCGGGTGCTTTCGCGGGAGGCAAAGGCGCCGCCGGAGCGGGCGACTGGGCGCGCGCGGGCGCAGCACCGAGCAGCGAGCGCCAGCAGGGCGGCCGCGGCGCGCGCGGCGACGGGAGCCGTCGACGCGGCGACGCAGCGCCGGCAGCGGCAGCAGCAGCCCGAGCGCGAGCAGGCCGGCGCCGATCGCGAGCGGGATCTGGAAGCGCTCCTTGCGGCGGTACGAGAACTCGCGCGCGAGCGCCTTCTGCTCCATGCCCTCGAGCGCCGCCGCGAGCGCCGCGAGGCTGGTGTCGGCCGGCGTGATCCGGAAGGACTGCCCGCCGGTCCCGCGCGCGATGGCGTCGAGCGTCGTCATGTCGAGGCGCGAGACGACCGGGTTGCCGGACTCGTCGCGCTTGTAGCCGGTCACCTTGCCGTCGGCGTTCACGTCGGGCACCGGCTGGCCGGCCTCGGTGCCGACGCCGACCGTGAACACCACGACGCCCGCTTCCTTCGCGCGCGCCACCGCCTCCTGCACGTCGCCGGCGAGGTCCTCGCCGTCGGACACCAGCACCAGCGCCTTGTTGCGCCGGTCCTTGTCGACGAAGCTGTCGAGCCCCTTGGCGAGGCCGGTGCCGAGCGAGGAGCCGGGAGCCGGCACGATCCCGGGCTCGACCGTCTCGAGGAAGAGGCCGAGCGCGTCGGCGTCGAGCGTCAGCGGGACGAGCGGGTAGGCTTCGCCCTCGAACGCCACGAGCGCGAGACGGTCGCCCGACAGCCGCGCGATCAGCGCGAGCAGCGCCTGGCGCGCGAGGAAGAAGCGGCTCGGCGCCACGTCCGCCGTGGCCATCGAGCCGGAGGTGTCGAGCACCAGCACCACGTCCTTGCCCTCGCGCTCGACCTTCTCGCGCACGATTCCCCACTGCGGTCGCGCCAGCGCGACGATCGCGAAGCCCGCGCCCAGCAGCAGCAGCGCCACGCGCAGCGCGCCGAGCCGCGCGTCGGGCCGCCTCACCACCCTGCCCCAGAGCGGGCGCGCGACGAAGGACGCGAGCCGCTGCTGGTCGCGGCGGCCGAGCCACGCCGCCGCGATGCCCGCGAGCGGCAGCAGCGCGAGACCGAAGAGCCACGCCGGCGCTTCGAAGATCACGCGGGCACCACGCGCAGGCCCGACGCCCACAGCAGCCCGCCGGCGGCGAGCAGCGCCACGGCCGCCTGCAGCACGCCGGGGTAGAGCTCGCGGTAGCGCCGGTAGGCCGCGAGCTTGATCTCGGACTTCTCGAGCGTGTCGATGCGCTCGAAGATGTGGCGCAGCGACTCGGGGTCGGTGGCGCGGAAGAACTCGGCGCCGGTGCGGTCGGCGATCCGCTTCAGCAGGCCCTCGTCGATCTGCACCTCGGTCATCACGGTCTGCTTGCGCACGGAGCCCGTGAACGGGTCCTGGACCGGCACCGGCATCGGGACGCGGCCGCCGCGGCCGACCAGGATCGTGTAGACGCGCACCTCCATCGCCTTCGCCATGTCGGCCGCGGTGGCCGGGTCGATCTCGCCCGCGTTGTTGGCGCCGTCCGTCACCAGCACCACCACGCGGCTCTTGGCTTGCGAGCGGCGCAGGCGCGTGAGCGAGGTCGCGAGGCCCGAGCCGATCGCGGTGCCGTCCGGCAGCATCTCGAGCTTCACGTCTTCGAGCTGCCGCAGCAGCACCGCCGTGTCGGTCGTCGGCGGCGACTTGGTCAGGCTGCGGCCCGCGAACACGACGAGGCCGAGCCGGTCGCTCTTGCGGCGGCCGACGAACTCGGCGACCACCTCTTTCGCCACCTCCAGCCGGTTCTTCGGCTGGAAGTCCTCGGCGGCCATCGAGCCCGACACGTCGAGCGCCACGACGATGTCGACGCCCTGCGTCGTGACGTCCTCGCGGAGCGACCCGTGCTGGGGCCGCGCGAGCGCCACGGCCGAGGCGGCGAGCGCCAGGGCTCCGAGCACGAGCGGCGCGTGGCGCAGCCTCACGCGCAGGCCGGGGCGCACGCGCTCCAGGCGCGCCGCACCCGGGAACGAGACGGCGCGGGCCGCGAGGTCCCGCTCGCGCAGCCAGGCCGCGACCAGCACGAGCGGTGCTATGACGGCACCCCAGAGCCACGCCGGGTCCTGGAAGCGGAGGCTGCCCCAGTCCATCACGCGGCCTTGCCGTCCTCTTCGACGGCAGCGGGCGGCTTCAGCTTCGCTTCGAGTGCGGGCACGAGCGCGCGGACCGAGACGAGGTGCCGCTCGGCCTCGGGCCCGAGGCCCTGTCCCTTGGCGAACTTGATGCGGTCGGCCGCCTCGGCCAGGTCGCGCACGACGGACAGCAGCTCGCCGGCGTGCGGATGCGCGCGCAGGAACGCGAGCGTCTCGGCCGACGTCATCTCGAGAACGGGCGCGCCGAGCCGTCGCTCGAGGTAGCGCTTCGCGATCGCGGTCAGGCGGATGTAGAACGGCCGCAGCTCGCCGCGGCCCGGCAGACCCTCGGCCGCCAGCGTGTCGAGCGCGCGGAGCGCTTCCACGTCCGGCGGCTCGGCCGGCACGCTCGCAGCGGACGGCTCCGCGCGGCGCCTGCGCCTGCGGATCAGCCAGAACGCGAGCGCGCCGAGGAGCAGGACGGCGATGCCGAGGGCGATCCAGAACGGCGCCCCGACCCCCACCGCCGCCGGGCTGCGGATGTCGGCGAGCTTCTGCTCCGCCGCGTCCTTCGGCAGCAGCGAAACCACCTTGAGGGCAAGCGGCGCGGAGGCCGCTTCGCCGGTCGTCCCGTCGGCGAGCCGGTAGCGCACCGGGATCGGCGGCACCTGGAGCTCGCCGAGCGCGAAGACGGTCGCCTCGTACCGGTGCGTGCCGGGCTCGGCCGCGGGCGCAGCCGCGGCGCCTGCCGGCGCTGTCGGCGTCCGGAGCTCGAGCGTGTCGGCGGAAGCCTCGCCCGCGAAGGTGTAGGTGGCTCCGGCGGGGCCCGTGGCCTTGAGCTCGAGGGTGAACGCCTCGCCGAGCGTGACCTCGCTCTTGCTCGCGGTCGCCGTCACGCTGACGGGGGACGCGGGCGTCGACTCCGGCGCGGGAGACGCGACGCCGGGCGGCGCCGCGCCTGCGTCGAAACCAGCGCGAGCACGAGTGCCAGGGCGTGCGTCATCGTCGGCGCTCCCTCGCCTTGAAGAAGCCCGAGAGCGGCCGGTCGTACGACTCGCCGGTCGAGAGCGCGAGCGCGTCGACGCGCGTCTTCTTGAAGACGGCCTGCGCCGCCGCAAAGCCCGCCGCCCTGAGCGCGCGCCGCACCTCGGGGCGCGAGGTGTCCGCGACGATACGGGCGCCGGTCTCGGGATCGCTGAAGGCCACGAGCCCGGCGTCCGGCACCTCGCCTTCGCGCGGGTCGGCGAGGTGGAGCGCCACGACGTCGTGGCGGCGCCGCAGCACGCCGATCGCGCGCTCCCAGCCCTCGGCCTGGAAGTCCGACAGCACCGCGACGATCCCGCGCCGGCGCAGCACGCGCTGGGCGAAGCGCAAGGCGCCCGCGAGGTCGGTGCCGCGGCCCAGCGGCTCGCGCGCCAGCAGGTCGCGGACGATGCGCAGCGCGTGGTCGCGGCCGCGCCCCGGCGGCACGTAGCCTTCGATGCGGTCGGAGAAGAGCACCGCGCCGACGCGGTCGTGATTGGCGACCGCCGAGAACGCGAGCACCGCCGCCAGCTCCGCCGCGTAGTCGCGCTTCAGCAGGTACTGCGAGCCGAACTGCTGCGAGCCGGACACGTCCACCACCAGCAGCAGCGTGAGGTCGCGCTCCTCGACGAACTTCTTCACGTAGGGCGTGCCCATGCGCGCCGTCACGTTCCAGTCGATCGTGCGCACCTCGTCGCCGGGGGCGTACTCGCGCACCTCCGCGAACTCCATCCCGCGCCCCTTGAAGACGGCGTGATAGGCGCCGCCGATCCCGGACTCGAGGATCACCCGGGTGCGGATCTGGATGCGCCGGATCTTGCGGAGGGTCTCGCGGTCTAGCACGGCCGAATCTCAACTCGCCCCGGGGCGAGTTCCTTCAAGTGAGCCATCGCGGACTCGCTGGCTCTTCAAGAGCCTTGGATAGGAGGGCAAAGCCACCGGCTCGTGGCTCTTCAACAGCCTTGGATAGAGGGAGAGAACGGCCAGGCTGGCTGCTTCCTTCCTTGAACTGGGGGGCTTCGCCCCCCAGGCCCCCCTTGTTGCTTCGTTGCTCACTGTGTCCTTGGTGCTCTGGTCACGGGACCGTCGACTACGGGACCTCCACTCGTTCGAGGATCCGCTCGACCACGGTATCGGAGGTCACGTTCTCGGCTTCGGCTTCGTAGGTCAGGAGCACGCGGTGGCGGAGGACGTCGCGGGCGATCTCCTTCACGTCCTCCGGCACCACGTAGCCGCGGCCGCGGAGGAACGCGACGGCGCGCGAGGCCTCCGAGAAGGCGAGCGTCGCGCGCGGCGAGGCGCCGTACGCGATCAGCGGACCGAGGTCGCTGAGCCCGACGCTGCGCGGGTTACGCGTCGCGGCGACGAGCGCCACCATGTAGTCGCGCAGCCGCTCGTCCATGTAGACCTCGCGCACGCGCGCCGCGAGGCTGCGCACCTTGTCGCCGGAGAGGACCTTGGCGACGGCCGGCGCCTCGCCCGAGATCATGCGGTCGAGCACCTGGCGCTCCTCGGCCTGGGTCGGATAGTCGACGCGCGTCTTCAGCAGGAAGCGGTCGACCTGCGCCTCGGGCAGCGGGTAGGTGCCCTCCTGCTCGATCGGGTTCTGCGTCGCGAAGACCAGGAACGGATCGGGCAGCGGGTGCGTCGCGTCGCCGAGCGTCACCTGCCGCTCCTGCATCGACTCCAAGAGCGCCGACTGCACCTTCGCGGGAGCGCGGTTGATCTCGTCCGCCAGCAGCAGGTTGGTGAAGACCGGCCCCTTGCGCGCCACGAACTCGCCGCTCTTCTGCTGGTAGACGAGCGTGCCGACGAGGTCGGCGGGCAGCAGGTCGGGGGTGAACTGGATCCGAGCGAAGGCGAGATCGAGCACCTGCCCGAGCGTCTTCACCGCGAGCGTCTTGGCGAGGCCCGGCACGCCCTCGACCAGCAGGTGCCCGCGGCACAGCAGCGCCACCATCATGCGGTCGACGAGCGTGCGCTGGCCCACGATCACCTTGCGCACCTCGTCGACGGCGGCCTGCACCGCGAGCGCCTCCTCGCGGACCGCCTCGTTCAGCTTCGCGACGTCGATCTCGACTGGCGACATGCTCCCTCTCGTTCCAAGCACACGGCTGCCACAGCTTCGGACGCACGGGCCCGCTTCAAGGACTCACCCGTCGTTCAAAGCCTAGCGCAGGTGGCCGATCTTGCTCTGCAGGAAGGCGCGTCCGCGCTTCCACTCCGTCACGTCCCCCCGGCGAAGCGCCGCGACTGCCGAGAGCGCCGCCGTCGCCAGCTCGGCCTCGCCGAGCGACTCGAGCTGCGACTGGACCTGCTGCATCTTCTCCGCGATCGCGTCGAGGCTGCCGAGCTCGGTCGCGTTGAGCGTGGCGAGCAACACGTCGATGGAGGACGCTTCGGACATCCCCCGATTATACTGACTGGGCTCACACCCATCGGAGACCCCACTTGCCCAGCAAGAGCCATTACCGCGTCGTCATCCTTGGATCCGGGCCCGCCGGCCTCACGGCCGCGGTGTACGCGTCGCGCGCCGAGCTACAGCCGCTGGTCGTCGAGGGCGGCGGCGGCGAGGACGCGACCGACGTGCCCGGCGGCCAGCTGATGCTCACGACGGACGTCGACAACTATCCCGGCTTCCCCGAGGGAATCCTGGGCCCGGAGCTGATGGAGCGCATGCGCAAGCAGGCCGCGCGCTTCGGCACCGAGTTCACGAGCGGCGAGCTCAGGAACGTGGCCCTGGGCGAGCGGCCGTTCCAGCTCACGCTCGACGGCTCGAGCGTCACGGCCGACACGGTGATCGTCGCGACCGGCGCGCGCGCCAAGTGGCTGAACCTGCCCGAGGAGCTCGAGTTCCGCACCAAGATCGGCGGAGTCTCGGCCTGCGCCACCTGCGACGGCTTCTTCTACAAGGGCAAGCACGTGCTGGTGGTCGGCGGTGGCGATACGGCGATGGAGGAAGCGACCTTCCTGACCAAGTTCGCGGACAAGGTCACGGTCGTCCACCGCCGCCAGGAGCTGCGCGCGAGCAAGGCGATGCAGACCCGCGCGCACGGGAACCCGAAGATCGCCTGGCTGCTCGACAGCGCGGTCGAGAAGATCCACGGCGGCCCCGGCCAGGGCGTCACCGGCGCCACGATCAAGAACCTGAAGACCGGCGCGACGAGCGAGGTCGCCTGCGGCGGGATCTTCATGGCGATCGGCCACATCCCGAACACGGGCGTCTTCGAAGGCCAGCTCAAGCGCGACGACCAGGGCTACCTGCTCGTGCACGACGGCACCTCCGCCACGAGCGTCCCCGGTGTCTTCGCCGCGGGCGACGTCACCGACCACCGCTACCGCCAGGCGATCACCGCCGCGGGCACCGGCTGCATGGCCGCGATCGACGCCGAGCGCTTCCTGAGCCACTCCTAGGAACGCTTCGCGTGTTCATCGGCCACTTCGCGGCGGCGTACGCGGCGAAGCGGCTCGTGCCGCGCACGTCGCTCGGCACGCTCTTCACCGCCGCGCAGCTGCCGGACGTGCTGTGGCCGCCGCTGCTGCTGGCGGGTGCCGAGCACGCGACGATCGCTCCCGGCGACACGGCCTTCACGCCGCTCCGCTTCGACAGCTACCCGATCTCGCACAGCCTCCTGACCGTCGCGCTCTGGGGGGCGCTCTTCGGCGCGCTCCACTTCTGGCGCAAGCGCCGGACGCTCGACGCCGTCGTGCTCGCCGCGCTCGTCGTGAGCCACTGGCTGCTCGACTTCGTGAGCCACCGGCCCGACATGCCGCTCTGGCCGGGCGGCGGCCCGAAGCTCGGCCTCGGGCTCTGGAACGACGTGGGCGCGACGGTCGGCGTCGAGGTCCTGATGTTCGGCACCGGCCTCTGGCTGGCACGCGAAGCCACGCGCCCGAGGGACCGCATCGGCCGCTGGGGCTTCACGGCCCTGGCGGGCGCCCTGCTGCTCCTCTACGCGGCCAACATCACGGCCCCGCCGCCGCCGAGCATGGCCGCCGTCGCCTGGGCCGGGTTGCTGCTCGTGCCGCTGTTCCTGGGCGTCGGCGCCTGGGTCGACCGGCACCGCGAGCCGCGCGCGACGTAGCCGGGCCGCGTCAGCCCGCGTGCGTGTGCGACAGGTAGTGCTGCCGCAGCAGGTCCTTGCCGTAGTCGTTGCCGTTCGGCGTGCGGACCACGACGTGGATGTGCTGGCGGGTGGGCTTGTCGCGGGCGGCGGCCGCCTGGTCGCGCAGGTTCGCCGGCCGCTGGTGGTCGAACTCGATCAGCACCACCGGGCTGTGGATGCGGTAGTAGAAGACGCTCTCGGCCTCGGTCCCGCCGATCCAGGCGAAGCGTGCCGCGTCGAGGTGGCGCTCGACCTCCTGCATCTTCACGCGCGCGTGCCCGTCGTCCATGTTGCCGACGAAGAGTGCCGTGAGGTCGAGGAGCTGCTTCTTCTGTCCCCCGGCGAGCTGGCGGACCGGGACGCCGGCGTAGTCGAGGACGACGTTGTCCTTGAAGGCCTCGGTCAGGTTGTTGTTGCCCGTCTTGGAGAACTCGAGCACGGCCTGTTTCCGCTGAGCGGCGGTGAGCCCCTGCATCATCGCGAGCCCGCGGTTCTGCTCCTCCTGCAGCACGATCGTGCCCGCGTACTTCCCTGACGTCGCCGCGACGGGCTCGGAGCCCGCGAAATGCGGCGTCATCACCACCTGGTCGCCGAGCACGAAGTAGTTGACGATCGCGTGGTGGCCGTCGAGCTGGAAGCCCCAGGGCTCGCTCGCCGAGGGCGTGCCCATGACCGTGAAGTAGTAGAGCCACTCGCCCAGGAACTCGCGGTCGCCCGTCAGCTCGGCGAGCGTCTCGTTGAGGCGCATGATGTCGCGCGTGAGCTCGAAGCCGCGGGCGCTCATCGCGGCCTGCAGCAGCCCGAAAGCCGCGTCGCGCTGGGCGCCCGTCATCTCCTTGAGGCTCACGCCCTGGCGCACGTAGAAGTGCTGGTTCATCCACTTGCGCCACTCGGGAGCGTCGATCGCGAAGAGCGTGCGCGCGCGCTGCTCGGCCGTGAGCGAGGAGAGGAACCGCTCGGCCGCCTGCCGCACCGGCTCGGTGCTGACGCCCGTCGAGCGGATCGGGAAGAGTCCCGGAGCCACCTCGCCGTTCGCGGTGAGGCCCTTGAAGGGCTCGGCGAGGCCCTTGGCCTCGAAGTCCTCGGACCTGCGGCGGAAGGCCTCGGCCTGGTCCGACGGCTGCTGCGCGAGCGCGCGCGTGGCGAAGAGCGATCCCGGGATCAGGAGCCTCAGGAAACCGCGCCGCGTCGGGAGCGGCCCCTTGGGGTGAGGGTGATCGTGGTGAGAGTGGTGGTGGCCCGCCCCGCGCATCTTGAGATCAGGCATGGCGGGATTCTCACCGGCTGCTCGAGCGATGTCCATCGCGCTCGGTGCCGTATCCTTGCCTCACGACCATGGGCGACAGGCGGCTCCGCATCCTCTTCCTCGCGCCGCAGCCGTTCTTCGAGGTGCGGGGCACGCCGCTCGCGGTGCTCCACCTCACCCGCGCGCTCGCGGGGCTCGGGCACGCCGTCGACCTGCTGACCTTCCCGCAGGGCGAGGCCGTCGCGAGCCCGGGCGTGCGACACCTGCGGAGCCTGCGGCTGCCGGTCGGACGCGTGAAGGCCGGCCCGTCCGTCGCGAAGATGCTGCTCGACGGGCCGTTCGTGGCCGAGGCCGTCGCCCGGATGGCCTTCGGCCGCTACGACGTCGTCCACGCCGTCGAGGAGTCGGCGCATCTCGTCGCGCCCTTCGCCCGCCTCTTCGGCATCCCGCTGGTCGTGGACGTCGACTCGTCGATCCCGGACCAGCTCCGCTACTCCGGCTTCGCGACGCGCGGGCCGCTCGTCTGGCTCGCCGACACCCTCGAGGCGCACGCGCTGCGCCACGCGGCGGCGGCGGTGACCGTGTGCACGAGCCTCACCGAGGGCGTGAAGCGGCGAGCGCCGGGCCTGCCGGTGTTCCAGGTCGAGGACCCGCCGCTCGTCGATCGCCGCGAGCCGCCCGCACCCGAGGCGGTCGCCGCGCTGCGCCGCGAGCTCGGGCTCGGCGAGGCTCCGGTGATCCTGTACTCGGGCAACTTCGAGCCCTACCAGGGCGTGGAGCTGCTGATCGAGGCGACGCCCGGCGTGCCGGGCGCGCAGTTCCTCTTCATGGGCGGAAGGCCCGCGGAGATCGAGCGCCTTCGCACGCGCTCGCAGCAGCTCGGCACCGCCACGCGCGTCTTCTTCTCGGGAACGCGTCCGCCCGCCGAGCTCGCGGCCTTCCTGGCGCTCGCCGACGTGCTCGTGTCGCCGCGCGTCAAGGGCGAGAACACGCCCTTCAAGATCTACAGCTACCTCGCCTCGGGCCGGCCGATCGTGGCGACGCGCATCCCGACCCACACGCAGCTGCTCGACGACTCGCTCGCGTTCCTGGTCGATCCGACGAGCGAGGCGCTCGCGGCCGGCCTGCGCCAGGCGCTCGAGCAGAAGGACGACGCCCGCGCGCGGGCCGAGCGGGGCCTGGCGCTCGTCGAGCGCGAGTACAGCGTCGAGCGCTACCGGGAGAAGATCGCCCGCGCGTACAAGGAAGTGGAGCGCCGCGCCCTGGGCGGGACGGGGGGCCCGGCTTGACAGCGGGCGGGCGAGGTCGCTAGCTTGTTCTCATGACGTCGCGCGGCACCCGCGGGCTCTGTTGTCGAAGACGGGGCCTCGTCCGCGCCGGCGCCGGCTAGTCCGGACCACCGCTCGCGAAGGCCCATCACGCCAGTGATGGGCCTTTTTCTTTTGGGGGGCATGGAGAAGAGGTTGAGCGCACCGCTCGCTGCACGCTCGTCGCCGTCCGCGGCCACCGCCGCGCTGCTCGCGCACCCGATCTTCGGGCGGATCGGCCGCACGCCGCTCGTCGCGCTGCAGCGGGTCGGCGCCGACTCGGGCCTGCGCGTGCTCGCCAAGCTCGAGTCCGCGAACCCCGGCGGCAGCGTCAAGGACCGGGCGGCGGGCGCCATCGTGCGGGACGCGATCACGGCGGGCGCGCTTCCCCACCGGCGGCTGCTCGACGCGACGAGCGGGAACACCGGGATCGCCTACGCGATGCTCGGCGCGGCGCTGGGATTCGGCGTGACGCTGTGCGTGCCGGGATCGGCGAGCCCCGAGCGCCGGCGGATCCTGCTGGCCTACGGCGCCGAGCTCCTCGAGACCGACCCGCTCGAGGGCACGGACGGCGCGATCCGGCGGGCGCGCGAGCTGGTCGCCGAGCGGCCCGACGACTACTTCTACGCCGACCAGTACTCGAACCCGGCGAACCCGCGCGCCCACGAGCGCACCACCGGCCCCGAGATCCTCGAAGCCCTCGCGGGCGTTCCGCTCGACCTGTTCGTCTCGAGCCTCGGGACGAGCGGGACCTTCGTGGGCACGGCGCGCTTCCTGCGGCGCGCGAGCCCGAAGACGCGCCTCGTCTCCGTCGAGCCCGACTCGGCCTTCCACGGCCTCGAGGGCATGAAGCACATGGCGAGCGCGCTGGTGCCGGCGATCTACGATCCGGGCCTCGCCCACGTCCGCCACGCGGTCGCGCACCGAGGCGGCCCAGGAGATGGCGCGGCGCCTCGCGCGCGAGGAGGGCCTCTTCGTCGGCCCGTCGAGCGGGGCCGCCGTCGTGGCCGCGCTCGAGGCCGGCCGCGCCGCGGACGCACGGACCGCCGTGGTCATCCTTCCCGACGGCGGCGAGCGCTACCTGTCCGAGCGTTTCTGGAGCGGCGAATGAACGACGCCGCGTCGCCCACGGTCCGCATGGCTCAGGGTGTCTTGTCGGCGATCCGCCAGGAGGCGACGCGCGCCTACCCGCACGAGGGCTGCGGGGCGCTGCTCGGGCCGGCACCGGGCGACGTGAGCGAGACGCTCCCGCTGCCGAACCAGGAGCAGGGAAACCCGCGCGTGCGCTTCACGGTCTCGCCGCAGGACTACCTGGCGACCGAAGCCTCCGCCGACTCGCGCGGCCTGTCGCTGCTCGGCTTCTGGCACAGCCACCCCGATCACCCGGCGCGGCCGTCGCCCACCGACCGCGCCTACGCCTGGCCGGGGCTGCTCACGCTCGTGATCGCGGTCGAGCAGGGCTCGCCGGGCGAGCTCACCGCCTGGGACGTGCCCGGTCCCGAGGCGCCCTTCCGCCAGCTCGAGCTGCGGGTCGACCCTGATTGAGAGAGGAGTCTCCATGTCTGTCCGAGTCCGGATTCCGACGCCGCTTCGCCCCCTCACGGGCGGACGCGCACTGGTCGAAGCGAGCGGCGCGAACGTCGCCGAGGTGATCGGTGCCCTCGCCAGCGACGCGCCGGCGCTGCGCGCGCAGCTGCTGTCCGAGGACGGCAAGCTCCGCTCCTTCGTCAACCTCTACCTGAACGGCGAGGACGTGCGCTCGCGCTCGGGCCTCGACACGACGCTCGCCGACGGCGACGAGCTCACGATCGTGCCCGCGATCGCGGGCGGCACGCCCCCGCCCGGGGGGTTCGGGGGGCGCGGCGGTAGAGCGCCCCCCGCCGCGACGTTAGCCCCTCGGAGCGGTAGGATCCCCTCGGACCATCCTGGGGAGGGGGGCATGCGGCGCGTCGCGGGAACCCTGCTCGGCGTTGTGCTGCTCGCACCGGCTCTGCTGAGCGCGCAGGCCGCGGCGCCGGCGGCTTCGACGCCGGACGACGACGAGTTCAAGATCCACGTCTCCGCCGAGCTCAAGGCCAACGGCCGCTGGTCCGAGGACGACCGCTTCGCCGCTCTCGTTCCCGTTCCCGCCCGACTTCGTCCCCGTGGGACAAGCCGAACGTGGCGCTGCGGACGGTCTCGCCCGGCAGCTCGCTCGAGGTCAGCCGCGCGCTCGTGAACCTCGACGTCCAGCTGCCGCACTCGATCTCCGGGCACGTGCAGGTCGGCTTCATCAACCTCTACGACCGCAACCCCACCAGCAAGGACCAGACGGTGGACGTGCGTGAGGCCTGGGTCGCTGTTCGGGAAGAAGCGCGGCTCGCTCGAGCCGCTGCCCGGCAGCTCGCTCTACCTGCTCGTCGGCAAGGCGCCGAAGCTCGAACGCCAGCCGTTCCGGCGGCTCGAGAGCTACGGCATCGTCTCGACCGCCTTCAACCGCTTCAACGACCTGCAGCTGCAGGTCGGCGGCTCGCTCGGGACGCGCGTCTACTTCGCGGCCCAGCTGTCGAACGGCAACCCGATGTTCATGCGCGACCCGAACGCGCTCGCGGGCGACAACGGCACCGACATGCCGCCCAACCCCGACCCGACGCTCAACTCCGGCTTCCCGATCCTCTACGACGCGGAGGTCGAGGAGCTCGCCGGCGACGACCGCTTCGAGTACGGCGGCGCCCTCGGGCTGCGCTTCCTGAACACGGAGGGATCGCGCGGAATCGACGCGATGGGCTTCTACTACCACACGCGGCTGTCCGAGGCCGCGAAGCTGCGCGGCACCTTCTACGAGGGCGACCTCGACATCCTGGACGGCACCGGCGGGCTGTCGCTCCCGATCAGCGGCGACGAGCGCGAGGAGTACGGCGCCAACCTCGACGCGCGCTTCGGCGGCTTCTCGCTCTTCGGCCAGGTCGTGAAGCAGAAGGCGGCCGGGCTGCCGCGGCTCGGCATCGAGGTGGAGGCGGGCTATCGGTTCCAGCTCGGGGATCTCGCCGACCCGGGCGACCTCTTCCCCGCGATCCAGCCGGCGATCCGCTGGAGCCAGATCGACGACGACTTCAGGGCGCCGCGCGGCTTCGTGGCGCCGAGCTTCGCCTGGGACTGGAGCAAGCTCGACCTCGGGCTCCGTCTCACGATCATCCGCAGGCTCGACCTGACGCTCGAGTACGCGTTCCACGACATCACGGCCTCGCGGGAGATCAAGCACGACGAGGCGCTCGCGACGCTGCGGATGGTTTTCTAAACGGAAGGGGTCAGGTCTTGAATCGTGCTTGTGCCAGCCGGGCACGATTCAAGACCTGACCCCATCTGTCTATCGCACGAAAGACTCCCGCCGCGACGCTTCCGACAGCGGGATCAGGAAGCGCCCGGGCTCGCGGGCGATCTTGGCGTGGGCGGCCGCGAGCGTCGTCTCGCCCGCGTAGCTGACCGCCGACTGCAGGTGGCCGCGCATGCGCTGCAGGATCCCGACGACGCTGCCGACGTAGGGCACGCGGACGGACTGGCCCTCCGCGGGAGTGCGCAGCGCCTCGGCCAGCTCGTCGTCCTCGCTGCCGTCGACGACGGCCTCGGGCGAGGTCATGCCGCGGTAGAGCTTCATCTTCTGGCGCGTCGCCGGGTCCTCGACGATCATTCCGGGCGCCTCGTCGGTGCCCGAGAGCAGGCTGCCGAGCATGACGGTCGAGGCTCCGCACGCGATCGCCAGGAACAGGTCCTTGTCGTCGCGCACACCGCCGTCCGCGATCACGGGCACGCGGCCCTCGGTCGCGAGGTAGCACTCGCGCACCGCCTGCAGCTGCGGCACGCCCGCGCCGGTCTCCAGCCGCGTGCGGCAGCCGCGGCCCGGCCCGACGCCCACCTTGATCGCGTCGACGCCGAGGCCGGCGAGCCAGCATGCGGCCGCGGCGGTCGCGACGTTGCCGACCACGAGCGGCACGCGCGCGAAGCGCTCGCGCAGCCGCTTGATCGGCGTGCTCGACCACCTCGGCGTCGGCGTGCGCGACGTCGAGCAGCAGCACGTCGACCTCCTGCGCCACGAGCGCTTCGGCGCGCTCGAGGTAGTCGCCGGTCGCGCCGACCGCCGCGCCCACGCGCAGGCGGCCGCGCGCGTCCTTGGTCGAGTGCGGCTTCTGCTTGTAGAGCTTCAGGTCGCGCATCGTGATGAGCCCGTGCAGCCGGCCGCTCTCGTCCACCAGCGGCAGCTTCTCGACGCGGTGCTCGAACATCGCGCGCTCGGCCTCCTCGAGCGAGACCGAGGGCGGCCGCGTCACCAGCCGCGCGCGCGGCGTCATGAACTCGGCGACCGGGCCGCGTGTCGGAGCCCGTGTCGAGCGGCATGTCGCGGTGCGAGAGCAGGCCGGCGAGCGCGTGGCTGCCCTTCGTCTCCTCGATCAGGAAGCTGCTCGCGTTGTGGCGCCGGATCTCGAGCCGCGCCTCCGCGATCGTGGCCGTGCGCCCGAGCCAGAGCGGGTGCTCGATCACGTACGAGTGGCGCGTCTTGACGTAGCGGACACGCGAGGCCTGGTCGGCGACCGAGGCATTGCGGTGCAGGAAGCCGAGCCCGCCCTCGAGCGCGAGCGTCTTGGCCATCTCCTCGCCGACGACGGTGTCCATGTTGGCGCCGAGGATCGGCAGCGCGAGCTTCGTCCCGCCCGTGAGCGGCATGGCGAGGTCCACCCCGCGCCGCGAGGCGACCGGGCTGTGCTGCGGCCGGAACAGGAAGTCGTCGAAGGTCCGGCCCACGAACATGGATTCGAGCTCGGGCATCGAACCATTCTGCCACGCCCCCCGCGACTCAAGAGCGCGCCGTGCGAGCGGGTGGGCTCGCGCGCAGCGCCCGCTCGATCCGCTCCTGCCACGGCTGCGTGCAGGCCGGGTGAGCGCGGGCGCGCTCGAAGCACCTGTCGCGCCGCTCGCGCGTCGCCGGCGCGCGCCAGCAGCTCCCCCTCGCTCACGAGCGCCCGCAGCCCCGCGACGTCGCCCGGCGCCGCCTCGCCCGCTCTGGCGCCTGTAGATCTGCGATCGCCTCGCGCGCGTCGCCGGCCCGCGCGAGCCGTTCGGCGACCGTCGACAGGAAGCGGCTGGGCATCCGGAGCTCCCGCCAGCGCGGGTCGTTCACGACGCTCCAGACCATGTCCTGGTCGCCGCCGCGGCCGTGGAGCTCGAGCAGCTTGCATGCCCGCCTGGCCCGCGCGCTCGGCGTCCGCCGCGTCGAGCGCGACCTCGAAGCTCTGCGTCCAGGCGTCGACGTTGGTCGGGCTCCGGCACGCAGCACCGCGTCGATCAGCCGCCGCGCGGTCGCGAAGTCGCCCGCGACGCGGGCGTCTGCGGCGCGCGTGATCGTCGGGGTTCTGCTCGACGCCGATCTCGCGCTCGATCGCGGGGTTGATGAAGCGCTCCTCGATCCCGAGCAGCTTGACGGCGCCAGGGCGAACACGAGGCCGGCCGCGAAGCCGCCCACGTGCGCCGAGAAGGCCACGGACGAGTCCGTTGCCGCGACCGAGGAGGCGTAGTAGAGCTGCTCCGCCGCCCAGAGCGGGATCACGACGAAGGCCGGCAGCTTCAGGTGGAAGCGGAAGGTCGGAATGATCGGGACCGGCAGCACCAGGAACTCGATCCGCCGCGCCGCGAGCCGGACCAGGAACGCCGCCATCACGCCGGCGATCGCGCCCGACGCGCCGACGAGCGCGCTCTCGGAGTGCGGCGCTCCGGCCGCGAACGCGCCGGCGCCGGCCACGCCGGAGACGAAGTAGAGCACCGCGAAGAGCGGGCGGCCGTAGAGGTCCTCGATGAAAGGCGCCGTCAGGAACAGGAACAGCATGTTGCCGAGCAGGTGCAGCCATCCCCCGTGGACGAACGTGTAGGTCACGAGCGAGAACGGGTTCGGATGCGCGGGCACGAAACCCAGCCGGCTCGACGGCATGCGGCGCAAGGCCTGGAAGGCCTCGTCGGTGAGCTGGTTGAGCCGCTGCTGCTCGAGCTCCACGACGCGAGGGGGGCACCTCGATGCCGCTCGCCTGGAACTGCGCCGCGATCTGGTCGAGCGCCTTCTGGCCGTCCTTCCCCAGGAGCTCGACGAGCGCCGGCGAGGGCGACAGGTACGGGTGCTCGCCCAGGAAGTGCAGCGTCTCGTCGACGCGCTCGGAGGCCGCGCGGTCCGCGCTGCTTTCCGCCGGCGAGATCGCGATGTGGACGAGAAAGCACAGCCCGATCAGGACGAAGCTCACCCACGGCATCCGCCGGACCTCGTTCTTCTCGAGGGCGATCGGCAGGACGAGCATGGCGGGCTACGGTAGCCGGGCGCCTGCCCTGCGTTCAAGACGACGCCTGCGGAGTGGGCTAGTATCCTCGCGGCCGCGCCGCCAGGAAGGTCTCCTGATGCCGAGCTACCGACCGCCCGCTGGCCGACCGCCGATGGCGGCCTCAGGCTCGGCTCCGCCCCGCCGCCTCATAGCAATTCATACGCGGCCACCGGATCTCGCATGGCTTGCGTGCCATATGACGGGCGTCATACGCACGCTCGCGGCCCTTCTCTAGCCTCGGTCTCTCGGTACACCGATTGCACGCAGTCGTCCCGTCCGCTTTGACCGAGGAGGAGCACCGTGTCGGAGCCGCGGACAGTTGTCGCGGGAGGCGACGCAGACGCGACGCCGCAGACGACCCGCGGCCGCGAGCTCGAGTGGGGGCGGCGCTTCGCCGCCCTGACGCTCGCCTGGCTCGCCGCCGAGACGCTCACGGGGCTGGGCCTGTGGCTGCTTCCGTTCTCCGTGCCCGCGCAGTGGATGGTCGTCGTCCACACCGCAGTCGGCGTCCTGTTCCTCACACCGGTCCTCGTCTACCAGTGGCAGCACCTCCTCGCCTACTGGAGGAGGCCGCAGGGCGCCGTGGTCTGGATGGGCTACCTCGCGACCGCCGCGACGTTGGCCGCGATCGTCTCCGGGCTCTGGCTCGGCGTGCAGGCGCTCTGGGGCGCTCGGATCTCGTACGCCTGGGACCGCGTCCACCTCGTCGCGACCTTCGCGCTCGTCGCGTTCGCCGCTCCGCACGTCCTCGTCGTCGCCGTGCGCGACCGCGCCGCCGCACTCAAGCTGGCGCTCGAGCCGCTGCGCGCGGCCGAGGCGCGCACGCTCGCGCGCGCCGCCGCGGGCTGCCTGCTGATGCTCGCGCCGGTCGGCGTGCTGTGGGCCGTCTACCCCGGCGAGCGGATGCACGACGTGTTCCCGGCCGACTACTCGTTCGTGCTCGGCCCGAGCGCCCGTTCGCGCCGAGCCTCGCCACGACCGTGACCGGCGGCGCCTACGACGCGCGGCGGCTCTCGGGCTCCGAGTCGTGCGGCACGAGCGGCTGCCACGAGCAGATCGCCGCCGAGTGGCGCGTGAGCGCCCACCGCTGGGCGGCGATGGACCCGGCCTTCCAGCGCATCCAGGAGGAGATGGCGAAGCAGAACGGCGCCGAGTCGACGCGCTACTGCGGCGGCTGCCACGACCCGATCTCGCTCTTCTCGGGGACCAAGAACATCTTCACCGAGAAGCTCACGGGCCTCGCCGGCTACCAGGAAGGCGTCTCCTGCCTCGTCTGCCACTCGATCCGCCAGACCGACGTCAAGGGCAACGCGAACTTCGTCGATGGCGCAGCCGTCGCGCTACCTGTTCGAGCTGAGCGGACGGGCCGCGCCGCGCGCGTCGCCGCGCGACTTCCTGATCCGCGCCTACCCGCGGCAGCACGTCGCCGAGCTCTCGAAGCGCCTGTTCAAGACGCCCGAGTACTGCGCCGCCTGCCACAAGCAGTTCATCGACCAGGAGGTCAACAACGTCGGCTGGGTGCAGCTCCAGAACCAGTACGACAACTGGCGCAAGAGCCGCTGGAACCACCCGGGCGACGCCGCGCAAGACGATCGAGTGCCGCGAGTGCCACATGCCGCTCGCGGCCTCGCACGATCCGGCGGCGGGCGACGCGCTCGACTACAACCGCTCCGCCGACCGACGGCACGCACCGCAGCCATCGCTTCCTCGGCGCGAACCAGGTGATGCCGGCGCTGCTCAAGCTGCCGGGGGGCGAGGAGCAGGTCGCGCTGGTCGGAGAGTGGCTGCGGGGACGACTACGAGATCCCCGAGATCGCCGACAAGTGGGCGAAGGGCCCGGCGGTCGTCGCTCGAGCTGGACGTGCCCGAAGAGCGCAGCTGCCGGGCGAGCCCGATCAGCGTCCGGGCCGTCGTCACGTCGAACAAGGTCGGCCACGACTTCCCGACCGGCCCGCTCGACATCATCCAGGCGTGGGTCGAGCTGACGGTGACCGACGCCGACGGGCAGCGTGGTCTTCGCGTCGGGGCGTCGCGACGAGCGGCACTTCATCGAGCCGGGGACCTTCATGTTCAAGGCCGAGCCGGTCGACCAGTACGGCAACCTGATCGACCGGCACAACCTCTGGGAGATGGTGGGCGTGCGCTACCGCCGCTCGCTCTTCCCGGGCTTCTCGGACACCGCGGAGTACGCGTTCCGCTGCCCGGGCAACGCGAGCGCGGCGCGCCCCGGACCGGCGCGAGCAAGGCTTCGCGGTTCACGGCGCCCGGCCGCGGGCGGTGAGTCTGACGGTCACCGCGCGCCTGCTCTACCGCAAGGTCGACCAGTACCTGCTGAACTTCATGTTCGGAGAAGCCGCGGGCCTCACCACGCCGGTCACGGAGATGGCCCGGGCCGAGGCGCGGATCCGTCGTGCGCCCGGCCGCGCGCCGACGCCGCGGTCGCGGCTCCGACGTGCGCGAGGCGCCGCTGCGGCGAGCTGGCCCGCGGCGCCGGACCCCGGCGGCCACCGCCGCCGCGCGCGGCGCTGGCTGCTGGCAGGGGCCGTCGCGTTCGTCGCGCTGACGGCTCGCTCTTCCTGGCTCGGCGGCGCGCCCGAGGCCTACGTGCCCGGGCGCGGCGCAGACCGCGAGAGATCACGCGCCGCTCGACCGCGAGCTGCCCTCGGCGAGGCCTCGGCCAGGTCGCCACGCCGGAGCCGTCGCGGCCGCGGCGGCGCGACCGCGCGACGGGCTCGCCGTCAGAGCGCCGCCCGGCCCCGTCAGCTTCACCGACGTGGCCGCAGAGCGCGGGCCTCGCGCTTCGCGCACTTCCACGGCCGGCGCTCGACGCAGCTCCCGGAGGACATGGGCTCCGGGCCTCGCCTGGGGCGACTACGACGGCGACGGCGACCCCGACCTCTTCGTCGTCAACGAGTCCGGGCCCGCTGACGCTGAGCGCCGGCCGAGGTCGCGGCGCTCGCCCGCGCACGCGCGGCGCTCTTCCGCAACGACGGCGGCGGCGCTTCGCGCGACGTCACCGACGCGGCCGGCCTGGCCGTGCGCGGCACGCGGCATGGGCGCGGCCTGGGGCGACTACGACGGCGACGGCGGCCTCGACCTCGTTCGTCACGCGCTACGGCACGAACCTGCTGTTCCGCAACGAGGGCGACGGCCGCTTCACGCGACGTCTCGGCCGCAGACGGGCGTCGGGCGCCTACGAGGGCTTCTGGACCGGCGCCGCGTGGGCCGACTACGACCGCGACGGCGACCTCGACCTCTACGTCTGCGGCTACGTGCGGTACAGCTACGACCCGGAGACGGCGAGCCAGACGAGCCTGCAGTTCAAGTCGGTCGTGCCCGTTCACGCTCAACCCCTCGAGCTACCCGCCGGAGCGCAACCTGCTGCTCCGCAACGACGGCGGCCGTCTTCCACGAGGTGGCGCGCGAGGCCGGCGTCGACAACCCCACCGGGCGCTCGCTCTCCGCCTCCTGGGCCGACTTCGACGGCGACGGCTGGCCCGACCTCTACGTGGCGAACGACGTCTCCGACAACGCGATGTTCCGCAACCTCGGCGACGGCCGCTTCCGCGGACGTCAGCCACTCGGCCTGGGTGGCCGACTACCGCGGCGCGATGGGGCTCGGCGTCGGCGACTGGGACAACGACGGCGACCTCGACATCTTCATCACCCACTGGCTCGCCCAGGAGAACGCGCTCTACGTCGACGAGACCGCGCTCGATGAAGGTCGACGCCCGAGGCGCCGCTGCGCTTCGTCGACCAGGCCGACCTCGTCGGCCTCGGCCAGATCGCGCTCGACGTCGATCGGCTGGGGCACGGGCTTCCTCGACTACGACAACGACGGCCGGCTCGACCTCTTCGCGATCAACGGCAGCACCTTCCAGGAGGAGGCGGACCCGACGCGCCTGGTCCCGATGCGCAGCTTCCTGTTCTGGAACGCCGGCGAGCAAGGGCTTCTTCGAGGTCGGGGCAGAAGACGGGCGCGCCGTTCGTCGACACCGATGGTCGGGCGCGGCGCGAGCTTCGCCGACTACGACGGCGACGGCGACCTCGACATCGCGGTCGTGGTCCACGGCGGCCCGCTGCGCCTGGCGCGCAACGACGGCGGCAACGCGCGGGGCTGGCTGCGCGTCGTGCTGCGCGCGCCGGCACGGCAGGCAGCGGTCGCGCTGCGCTCCACCACGCTTCGCGACCGGCGCGCGGGTCGGTGCTGAAGACGGCGGCAGGCTCGTCAGCTGCGCGAGGTCGGCGGGCAGTCCTCGTACCTGAGCCAGGAGCCGCCGGGCGAGGTCTTCTTCGGCACTGGGCGACGCCGCGCGCGTCGACCGGCTCGAGGTGCGCTGGCCGAGCGGCCGGACCCAGGCGTTCGAAGACCTGCCGGTGCGCGCGACGGTCCGAATCCGCGAGGCCGGCCAGCCGATGCTGACGCGCGGCGCGGCGGTGAGGCCACCGGCGGCGCGCCGCGCTCGCCCTTGCGGCGACGTGTGCGGTCGCGGGTCCTGAGCTGCCGCCAGGAGCCCGCGCGTGCGGCGGCCGCGGCGGAGGAGCCTCGACGCGAGGCCCTGCGCGCCTTCTGGGAGAAGCAGCACGCGGCGACCGCCGCGCGGATGCGCCAGGACTGCGCCGCCGCCGCCGCGCTCTACGAGCAGGCGCTCGCCCTCGACCCGCGGCACGAGGACGCGCTCTACTACCTCGGCCAGTGCCGGCGCGAGCTCGCCGATCCTGCCGCGGCGCGGCCGCGCTTCGAGCGGCTCATCGATCGTCAACCCGCAGAGCGCGCGCGCGCCACCTCGCGCTCGGCGCGCTGCTCGCCTCGCCCGATCCCGCCGAGCCGATGGACCTCGCCGCCGCCGAGGTCGCACCTCCGGCGTCGCCCACGCGATCAACGGCGAGGAGACGGGCCCCGTGGTGCGCCTCGGCGAGGTGTTGCTCGTCTCGGGCCGGGAGCGCGAGGCAGGCGAGTCGTTCGAGGCGGCGCTGCGCACGAACCCGAAGAGCGTCGAGGCCGCGTTCCTCGCCGGCTACGTGGCGTGGGACGGCGGCAGCCCCGACGTTCCAGGCTTCGTGCGGCGCGTCGTTCGTGCGGCGAAGGTCGAGGCTCCCGTCAAGGGCGTGCTGAGCGAGGGCGACCGGCGGGACGAGAAGCGGGTCGCGGCGCCGCCGCTCGAGAGCCCGCTCGGACGGCTCCTGTTCGGCGAGCCGATGGCGGCGCTGCGCGCGCGCTCGGCGGCCGGCCAGCCTATCGACGACGCGAGCCTCCTCGAGCTCTGGAGCGACACCAGCCGCCTGCGACGCAGGCTCGCGCGGCGCTCAGCCGACGGCGCTACGGCGGCGGGCGGTGCCGCGCGGCGAGCAGCACGCGCGAGTACCAGTCCTCGCGGTCCGTGAGCGGCCGCTCGACGAGCGCGCGCCGGCGCGCTTCCCAGCCCGCGCCGGGCGGCAGCCACTCGTCCCAGGCCTGGCGGCCGGGCTCGGCGTGCAGCAGCACCTCGCCGACGCGCCAGGGCTCGGGCTCGAGTGCGATGACCCGCAGCGCGACGACCTCGCGGCCGCCCAGCGGGACCGCGATCACGTCGTGGTCGATCACCGCCTGCGGGTGTCCGTTCAGCCAGCGCAGGTCCTGGCGCTCCTCGCGCCTTCGCCGCGTCGCGACCGTCTCGAAGCGTCCGACCGTCGGCGCTCACCTGCACGTCGGCGCTGCGCGGAAGCCGCGGCCCGTCGAGCGCCGCCGCGAGCGTGATCGCCGCGAGCGCGCGCGGCGTCGTCGAGCCGCAGCTCGAGCGGCGTGCCCACGGCCGGGGCGACGAACGTGCGCAGGTCGGAGTCGCCCGCCGCGCCGGCGCCGGGCCACGGCTCGACGGCAGGCGCGTAGGGCGGCACGAACGCGTGGAACACCACGGCCGCGCCGGCCTCGTCGCGCCGCCAGCGCCCGCCGATCCGCTCGAGCGCCTGCTCGAACTCGGAAGGCGGCGGCAGCCCCGACGGCACCGACGGCGTCAGCACCCACGCCACGTTCTTCGCGAAGCGCACCTCGTCGAGCAGCGGCAGCGGCCAGTGGCGGAAGCGGTCGTTCCAGGGCGGCGACGCCACGATCCGCTCGCCGCTCTCCCACGTCAGGCGGAACGCCGGCCCGTACGACGCGTACGCGTGGCGCACGCCGCTGCCTTCGAGCAGCTGCCGCACCGGCGCGAGGTCGACGAGCACGAACGGCGGATCGGCGCGGTCGGTGCGCCGCCAGCTCTCGAGCAGTCGCGTGCCGAGCGCGAGGTGCAGCGTCGCCAGGCCGAGCACCAGCACCCACGCGCGGCGCGGCGTGGTGCCGCCCGCAGACGCCGCCCAGGCAACGAGCGCCGCCACCGGCAGGAAGAGCGGCGTCAGCAGCCGGATGGTGTGGGGCGCGGAGCGCACCGGGAACGGGAAGGCGGCGAGCGCAAGGCCGGCCGCCAGGAAGAGCAGGGCCGACGGATGGCCGCCGCGCACCGCGCGCCCGGCCAGGACGAGCAGCGTTCCATAGAGGAGAACCGTGAGCGCCGCCGCCCAGCCCGGGTGGTAGAGCACGAAGTCCTCCGCATCCGCCACGACCGGCACGTGCGTGCCGAGGACGCCGCCGAGCGGCTCGTGCAGCCGCGGCAGCGTCGCCTGCAGGTGCGACAGCGTCGTCTCGCTCCGGCTCTCGACCTGCACGATCCGCATCGCCTCGGGGTCGCGGAGCGCCCGCGTCCACAGGGGCGCGCTCGCAGCCGCGAGCGGCACGAGCGCCCAGGCCAGCAGCCGCCGCCTTCCGCGCGCGCGGAGCGCGAGCCAGAGGCCCGACGCCGCCACGGCACTCGCGGACATGAGGTGCGTCCAGAGCGCGAGCCCCGAGAAGAGGCCGAGCAGGAAGAGCGTGCCGCGCGGGGCGGAAGCGTCCGGATCCGCGAGGCGCCGCCCGGCGCGCGCGGCGCACAAGAGGATCAGGCCGCAGAGCAGCAGCGTCGTCGCGTAGAAGGGCGGCGGCAGCGCGGAGAGCAGCAGGAAGTAGGGCGGCGGGCACGCCGGCCAGCACCGCGGCGGGCAGAGCGGCCGCGGGATGCAGCTCGCGCGCGAGCGCGAAGGCGACCACCACGAAGCCGAGCGACAGCAGGAACGAGGGCAGCCGGAGCGCCTCCACGCTCGTGCCCCAGATCGCGACGAAGGGCATCGCGACCCACGCGTCGAGCGGCGAGCCGTACGGCTGGCCCCAGAGCGTCGTGCCCTCGCCCGGGTGGCGCGCCATCAGGCCGACGATCGCGGTGTCGCCGTCGACGGGCGTATGGAGCGCCTCGATCCAGAACGGCACGCGCACGACCACGGCGAGCAGGAGCGCGAGCGGGATCGCACGCCAGGGGCTCATCGTCCCTCGGGCCTCTCGTCGTTCGTGGGAGCGCCCGTCTCGACTCCCATGCCTTCGAACCAGGGCGGCGGCCAGGGCTTGGCGAACCAGCCGACGAGGCTCGGTGCCACCGAGAGCGCGAGCACGAGGCCAGCCGCCGCGGCGGCGAGCGCGTGCGCGCGGTGCGTCGCCGGCCGCGGCCGCGTCGACCAGCAGGCGAGACCGTGGGCCGCGACCAGGAAGACCGCGGGCATCGCCGGCAGCCGGTAGCGCGGGTAGGCATGGGCAGCGACGTGGATCAGCACGTAGAACGCGAGGAACGACAGCACGAGGAGCGCCCCGCGAGACCGCGGCAGCCACGCGAGGCCGAGCACGAACAGCGCGAGCACGGCGAGGTAGGGCACGAGCACCACGCGCCACGGCCGCGAGTGCCAGCGGCCGCTTGAGCGGCCCGTAGGCCCCGCGCTCGATGTGCACGATCGGCTGGGCGTGCGCCGCCCAGAACTCCGGCAGCTCCGAGCGCAGCTTCTCGAAGATCCAGAGCGGCTGGCGCTCGAGGATCGCTTCGACGGCGCGGCGGCGCGCGTGCTCGTACTTGGGGATCCGCCCGTGAACGGCCCAGTACTCCTCGTACACCTGCTCGCGCGACAGCCGCGTGTTCCCCTGCCAGAGGTTGAGCGCGCCCGCGGTCGAGACCGGCACGAACGCGTCGAACACCAGGTAGTTCCGCACGGTCCACGGCACGACCACGATCAGCGAGGCGCAGACGAAAAGCCCCGCGCGCCGCAGCGCCGCCGGGACGCCGCCACGCGAGCCACAGCGCGCCGAGCGGGACGAAGTAGAGGACGGTCTCGCGCGTCAGGATGGCGGCGCCCCACAGGAGACCCGCGGCGAGCGCGGCTCGCGGCGAGCCCGGGTCGTCGCTCGCGACGAGGCGCTCGATCCCCCACCACAGCAGCACCGTGAAGAGCGTCTCGGCCCAGAAGTGCGCGGCGAACCAGACGAGCTCGGGGTAGACCGCCGCGAGGAACGCGGCCAGAAGCCCCGCGCGCTCACCGAAGGTGCTTCGGCCGATGAGCCCGAGCGCCGGCGTGAGCAGCGCACCGACCAGGCACTGCAGGTACTTCAGGGCCGTGAGGCTGCCCGTGAGCGCGAACGGCACGCCGAGGAAATAGAGGTAGGCCGGCGGGTGGAAGACGAAGCGCAGCTGCCGCGGCGAGAAGGCCACCTCGGGCGACGGCAGCACCTCGGTGCCCCAGGTGAGCCACATCGTCTCGTCGGCCTGGGGCGAGGTCGCGGGCTCGAACGCCACCCACAGCGCGCGAAGCGCGAGCGCGAGCAGCGTCAGCGAGACGAGCCGCGCTCTCCACGATTCGAGCATCGCGGCGACCATAGCACGAGCGCTCGTTGCGGCCCTCGCGCGTTTTGCCGCGTCGCGGGCGGCATGCTAGCGTGCCCTCTTCACCGTGATGCGCAAGACGCTTCTCTTGGCCGCGGCGGCCACGCTCGTGCTCGGCGGCTGCGGCACCGCGCCGCCCACCGACCTGCTCGAGGCCAGGGCCGCGCTCGTCGAGGCGCGGGCCGCCTCTCTCGAGCGCGAGGCCGTGCTCGAGAGGGGTGCTGCGGGCCTGCGCCTCAACGACGTCCTCGTGCGCGGCTTCCCCGCGGGACCGCCCGGCCGGCTGCGCTTCAAGGTCGACGTCCCCAAGGACGGCCGCTTCCAGGCGCTCGTGGCGATCGACCCGCGCTACCACCAGCGTCCCGGCGTCGAGTTCGTGGTGAAGGTGCGCCGGGACAAGCGCGAGGAGGTCGCCTTCTCGCTGCTCGTCGACCCGATCGCGCACGACGAGCACCGCGGCTTCGTGCCCGTCGACGTCGACCTCGGCCGCTACGCCGGCAAGGGGCGCGAGCTCGTGCTCGAGACGCGCGGGTACGAGGAGACCGGCGAGCCCGGCCAGGCCTTCTGGGGCACGCCGGCCATCACGGCGGCGCAGCGGGCGCCGCTCGCGATCCTGTACCTGGTGGACACGCTGCGCGCCGACCACACCGGCGTGTACGGCTACAAGCGCAACACCACGCCGGAGCTCGACGCTTTCGCGAAGGACGCGATCGTGTTCGAGGCGGCGGTCGCGCACGCGTCGTGGACCAAGCCGTCGGTCGCGTCGATCCTCACCTCGCACCTGCCCGGCCAGCACCGCGCGGTGCAGCTGCGCGACCCGCTCGATCCCTCGCAGGTGACGATCGCCGGCCGCCTCGACGCGCGCGGCTTCGCGACCGGCGCGGCGATCGCCAACTCGGTGATCTACGGCGAGGAGTCGGCCTTCGACCGCGGCTTCGACTTCTTCGCCGGCCTGCACGGCGACGACGACACGCGCAGCAAGCTGGTGGGCGCCGACGTGGTGGTGGACACGGCGCTCGCGTTCCTGCGCTCGCGGCGCGGGCTGCCGACCTTTCTCTACGTGCACACGATGGACCCGCACGTCCCCTACGCGCCGCCCGCGCCCTTCGACCGCATGTTCGAGCCGCACGCGAGCGCGGACGCATCCGGCGCGCGATCCGCGCAGCGACTACAAGGAGCCGCTCGACCTCGAGCGGATGGTGGCGCAGTACGACGGCGACGTCGCCTTCGGCGATCGCGAGTTCGGCCGCTTCGTGCGCGAGCTGAAGGCGCTCGGCCTCTACGACGACGCGCTCGTGCTGTTCATGGCCGACCACGGCGAGGAGTTCCTCGACCACGGGCGCTGGCTCCACGGCCGCAGCCTGTTCGACGAGCTGATCCGCATCCCGCTGGTGCTGAAGCTGCCGGGCGGCCGCGGCCGCGGCGCGCGCATCGAGCGCCAGGTGCAGGGCGTCGACGTGATGCCCACGCTGCTCGAGGCGATGGGCGCTCCGCTGCCTCCCGACCTCGTCGGCCGCCCGCTGCAGCGCGCGCTCGAGAACGGCGAGCCGGCGCGGCCGGCGCTCGCGGAGATCAGCCACCGCGGCTTCGTGGCCCACGGCGTGCGCACCGAGGAGGAGAAGTTCGTCAGGCGCTTCAGCCCCGACGACGACGAGCTGCTCTTCGACCTGCGCAAGGACCCCGGCGAGAAGACCAGCATCGCCGAGGCGAACCCCGAGCGGGTGCGGCTGCGCAAGGCGCAGGTCGAGGCGGGCATGGCGCAGAACCCGTTCCGCTACGTGCTGCAGGCGCGCGGCGGCGGCAGGCTCGCGCTCCGGCTCGAGACCCACGGCTGGCTCGAGGCCGTCGAGACCTCCGGCCTCGGGCCGCAGGAGCGCTCCGTGGTGGGCGGCAACGGGCGCTCGATCGACCTGGTGCTGCAGCCGCGCGAGGGAGCGCCGCGCGAGATCAGCTTCACGGTGCGGCCGATCGGGGCGCCGGTGACGCTGTCGGGCCTGCGCGACGGCAGGCCGCTGCGGCCCGCGGACGTGGGGATCGGCGAGGGCGGCCAGCACCCGGAGGAGCTGCCCTACCGGCTGCCGGACGTCGAGTCCGAGACCGACCACGACCGCGGCCTGCGCCTCTTCGGCGCACCCGCGAAGGGCACGGCGCCGCTGCGGCTGTGGCTGGCGCTGCCGCCGGGCCGCTCGATCGGCGAGCTCGACGCGGCGACGCGCGAGCGGCTGCGCGCGCTCGGCTACGTGGGGCCCGGCTAGCGTGGCGCGGCTCGTCGTCTTCGACCTCGACGGCACGCTCGTCGACTCCGCCCGCGACATCGCCGCGGCCGTGAACGCCGCGCTCGCGGCGCTCGAGCCGGGAACGGCGCCGTTGCCGCTCGAGCGCGTGGTCGGGTTCGTGGGCGACGGCGCGCGCCTCCTGATCGAGCGCGTGCTGCAGCACCGGGGCTCGTCGCTGCGCCCCGACAGGGTGCTGCCGCTCTATCTCGAGGCCTATCGCGAGCGGCTGCTCGACACCACGCGGCTCTACCCCGGCGTCTCCGAGGCGCTCGCCGAGCTGGCGGCGAGTGGCCGTCCGCTCGCCGTGCTCACCAACAAGCCGGGCGACCTGAGCCGCACGATCCTGAACGGCCTCGGGGTCGGCTCCCGCTTCGCGCGCATCTGGGGCGCGGGCGACGTGCCCGCGCGCAAGCCCGACCCGGCGGGCCTCCGCGCGCTCCTCGGCCGAGCTCGGTGCCGCGACCGAGGAGGTCTGGCTCGTCGGCGACTCGCCGACCGACGTGGAGACGGCCCGCGCCGCGGGCGTGCGCGCCGCGGGCGTCGCCTGGGGCTTCGACGTGAAGGGATTACGGGCGGCCGCACCGGACCGTTTCCTGGATAGCCCTCGAGAGCTCGTGCTGCTGGCCTGACGAGGGAGTTCCCCGCCGAGACGGTTGTGCTACGCTTACGCTCCCTCCAACAGGCCCATGGCGCATCTCATCATTTGGGGCGATCCGAGATCGTTGCTGGCGGGAACGGCGCACGCAGGCGCCGAGGAAGTGCGCTCCTTCGCGGGCCTGGAGAAGGCGGTCGACGGCCGCGGCACGGCGCTCGTGCTCGCGGGCCCGCGAGCAGCTCGCGGCCGAATGCGCGGCAGTCGAACCGTGGCTGCGCAACGGCCTCGAAGCGCGTCCTGCTGATCGGGGTGGCCGAGACCGGGGACGAGCGACGCAGCTGTTGCAGCGCTTCCCGTTCCTGCACGACGTGATCGCGCGGCCGGTGTCGCCGGCGCGCCTGCGGCTGACGCTCGAGCGCGCCTTCGACCGATGAACGCGCGCAGCGCGGTGCACCAGCTCCGGCGAAGCCTACGAGCGCAGGGGCTCCGAGCTCAGCGTCCTCAACAAGATCGGCATGCAGCTCTCGGCCGAGCGCGACATCGACACGCTGCTCGGCCTGATCCTGCAGAAGAGCCGCGAGATCACGGGCGCCGACGCCGGCAGCCTGTACCTGGTCGAGCGCGCCACCGGCAACGGCGACGGACGGCGTCGACCACTGCGCTTCAAGCTCGCGCAGAACGACACCATGCCGCTGCCGTTCGAAGAGAAGCCGATGCCGCTCGACAAGAGCTCGATCGCCGGCTACGTGGCGGTGACCGGACAGAAGCAGAACCTCGCGGACGCCTATCATCCGCCCGCGGGGACGTCCTTCACCATCAGCCGCTCCTTCGACGAGGTGTCGGGATACCGCACGAAGTCGATGCTGGTGATCCCGATGCGCGACCACCACGACACTGTGATCGGCGTCGTCCAGCTGATCAACAAGAAGCGCGACCGCGACGCGGTGCTCTGGCCGACGGCGCTGGTCGAAGAGCAGGTGATTCCGTTCACGTCGGTAGACGAGGACCTCGTCGAGTCGCTCACCAGCCAGGCGGCGGTCGCCTTCGAGAACACCTCCCTGCTGAAGCAGATCCGCGAGCTGTTCGACAATTTTGTCGAGGCGGCGGTGGTCGCTGTCGAGCAGCGCGACCCGACCACGTCCGGCCACTCCAAGCGGGTTGCGCTCTTGACCGTCGGCCTGATGGAGAAAGTCGACCAGATCCAGGTTGGCCCGCTCGCTGGCGAGCACTACACGAAGCAACAGGTCGACGAGGTGCGCTACGCCTCGCTGCTGCACGACTTCGGCAAGGTAGCCGTGCAGGAGCGCTACCTGCGCAAGGAGCGCAAGCTCTACGCAGGGCAGCTGATCGCGCTCCGGCAGCGTTTCGCGTACATCCTGAAGTCGATCGAGGCCGACTACCTGCGTGAGCGGCTCGCCGCGTTCGAGTCCGGCAACGCCTCGCCCGACGCGCTCGCGGCGATCGAAGCGCGTTACACGGTTCGAATGGGCGAGGCGCAGCGTGTCCGCGCATTGGTCGCGAAGGCGAACGAGCCGACCGTGGTGGAGGAGGAGCGGGCCCGCGCTCGCCGGTCTTCCGACGCGTCTCTTCCCCATGCTGGAGCGAGATCCCGAGGTCGAAGACCAGGACAAGTTTCCGGTCGAAGACTGGGCCAGCGAGCCCTGGCTGAGCGCCAAGGAAGTCGAGCTGCTGTCGATCCGCAAGGGCAGCCTGTCGGCCGGCGAGCGCAAGAAGATCGAGAACCACGTCAGCCAGACCTACGAGTTCCTGAAGACGTTGCCGTGGACCGGCGATCTACGCTGTGTGCCCGAGATCGCCTATGCCCATCACGAGAAGCTCAACGGGACGGGCTACCCGCGCAAGCTCAAGGGCGCCGAGATCCCGCGCCAGTCGCAGATGATGACGATCTCCGACATCTTCGACGCCCTCGTCGCCACCGACCGCCCCTACAAGAAGGCTGTCTCCGTGGACGAGGCGAAGGACATCCTCTGGGACGAGGCCCACCACGGCAAGGTGGACCAGACGCTGCTGCAGGTCTTCCTCGAAACCGAGACCTACAGAACGGAGGAGTTCCTCAAGCTGCTGAAGAAGAGGTCCTGAGCAGCGTTGCCTGCCCCGCTGCTCGTGATCGCCCATCGCGGCGACTCGGCCCACCGTCCCGAGAACACCCTCGCGGCGATCGCGGGCGCGCTCGAGCTCGGGGTGAGCGCCGTCGAGATCGACGTGCAGCTCACCCGCGACGGGCGCGTGGTCGTGATGCACGACCCGACGCTCGACCGCACCACGAGCGGCCGCGGCGACGTGCGCCAGCTCTCGCTCGCCGAGATCCGCGCGCTCTCGGCGGGCTACCCGAGCCGCTTCGGCACCGCCTACCAGGGCGAGCACGTCCCGACGCTCGCGGAGGTGCTGACGCTCGTGCGCGACCGTGCGCGAACGCTGATCGAGATCAAGAAGGAGTCCGTGACCGACGACGCCACCGGCGGCGTCGAGGCGCTGACGATCGCCGAGATCCGCCGCCTGGACGTGGCCGACAAGGTGGCGCTCATCTCCTTCGACCAGCGCGCGATCCTGCGCGCGCGCGAGCTCGCGCCCGAGATCAGCCGCGGCCGCATCTTCGGCCGCACCAGCACCGAGGAGCTCCTCGCCGACGCCCGCGCCACGGGCTCCGAGGTCGTGCTGCCGCACAAGAGCCTGCTGAGCGACGACCTCGCCGCGCGTGCGCGCGAGGCGGGGCTCAAGGTGGCGACCTGGGTCGTGGACGATCCCGAGGAGCTGAAGCCGCTCGCCCGCTTCGGCCTCTACGGCGTCGGCTCGAACCGCCCGGGCGTGCTGCTCGACGCGATCGCCGACGGGATTCTGTCCTCTTCCTCTTAGGGGGGACGCTGCGCCTCAGAACACGTCGGTCGACTTCACGCGCCGCATGCCGGCGGCCGCGAAGCGCGCGTAGGCCGCTTCCGCGTCGTCCGTGAAGTCGACGACGCCCGGCACCACGACGGGCGACGCGCAGTCGTCGAGCAGGACCACCTTGCGCGCGAGCGCCGCGTCCCGGGCGCGGATCTCCGCGAGCAGGTCCGCGACCGTCCAGGCGACGCAGTGGCTCCTGGCCTCGCCGGCGACGAGGATCTCGTCGAAGCCCAGCAGGTGCTCGACGAGCTCGCGGCTCTCCGGCACGAGCGGCTGGCCGAGGTCGTCCCGCCCGACCTCGGGCCGCAGCGCCGAGTAGTTCTCGGTCAGCGGGTGGCGGCCCTTGATCTCCAGCCGCGTCGGCGACTGGCGCGCGATGGAGTGGAAGAACACCGCCTCCTCGACGAGCGAGACCATCGCGTGCCCGATCCCGCCGAGCATCGAGTGGTACGGCCAGATCAGGAGCGGGTACTTGCCGCCCTCGGCGAGCTGCCGCGCGTAGCGGCGGCCCCACAGGGCGAGGTCGAAGTCCCTGCGTGGCGAGACGAGCGGCGCGAGCGCCGGGTTGACGCGGTAGCGGCCGCTCTCGACGTCGTCGACCCGGATCACCGTGTGCGGCGCCGGATGGCGGCCGTCGGCGTCGAGCCAGAAGACCGGGTGGAAGATCTGGGCGGCCGAGTGGGTGTCGAGCGTCGCGATCACCTGCGTGACGCGATCGAGACGCCGATAGAGGAGGCTCGCGATCCGCGCCGTGTCCTCGACGGCTCCTCGTCCCGAGCGACCGCCGACGAACAGCTCGAACTCCGGCAGGCAGAAGGTGTTCTGCACGTCGATCAGCAAGAGCGCGACGCGCCTCTCGTCCTGCGCCGCCGGCCGCAGCCGCTGCGTTTCGCGCCCACGCGCGCGCCTCGTCGGCGCGCTGCTGGTACGGCACGCGGTAGACGCTCGCCGACCGCTGGGCGTCGAAGAACGACGGCAGCGGAAGGGCCATGGGCGGGATCAGACCACGAGCGGGTGGATCACGAGGCCCGACGGCAGCTTGGGATGGAAGAACGTGCTCTTCGCCGGCATCGACTCCGAAGCCTCCGCGACGTCCACGATCTGCTGGACCGGCGTCGCCCGCATCAGGACGGCGAGCCGGCACGCGCGGCTCGCGAGCGTGTCCTCGGCCTCCTTCAGCGAGTGCACGTAGCTCACGGCCGCGTCGGGCACCGCGAGCAGCGGCCCGAGCACGGCGTGGTGCAGGAAGTACGTGTCGAGCGCGCGCAGGCTCGGTGGCGCCGCGGCGTCGAGCAGCGCTTCGCTGCCGGGAAGCGCCTCGGCGACGAGCGCCCCCCGGCCCGGCTCGGCGAGCGCGAACGCGTAGGGCGCCTTCGAGGCGGCGACGGCGGCGGCGGCCTCGAGCGGGCCCGCCACGCGCGCGGTGCGGAAACGCGAGGCGAGCTTCGGCTCGGCCGCATCGAGCGACGGGCCCTCGGCCAGGATCCGGTGATACGGCTGCACCAGCAGGCCCGGCACGCCCATCGGCGTGAAGTACCCGAGCGTCCAGGCGCCGTCCGCGCCCTTGGCATCGCGGTAGCGGAGCGCCGTCGCGTGGCGGTGGTGCCCGTCGGCGATGTAGGCCTTGGCGCTTCCGAGCAGCTCCTGGAAGCCGGAGATCGCGCCCTCGGCGCTCACGCGCCAGAGCCGGTGCGAGACGCCGCCGTCGTCGGTGTAGACCGCGACCGGCGCCGGCGCCATCGCCTCCTGCGCCAGCGTGCCGAAGCGGCGCTCGGGGTCGGGGAACATGAGGAAGATCGGGCTGAAGTTCGCCCGCGTGGCGTTCAGCACCTTCCAGCGGTCTTCCTTGGCCGCGGCGCGGGTGTGCTCGTGCGGCAGGATGATCCTGCGCTCGGCGTCCTCCGCCCGGAACCGCGCCAGCAGGCCGAAGCGCCGGAGCTTCCCGTCGCCGTTCGCGAACGTCTGCTCGAGCACGTAGAGGGCGGGCTCGTCGTCCTGCTGCAGGACCCCTTCGGAGAGCCAGCGCGCGTAGCACTGCCCGGCCTCCTCGTAGCCCGCGTCGCCCGGCGTGCGGTTCAGGACCACGCGCACGATGTTGTGGGGATCGCGCGCGTAGAGCTCGTCCTGGTAGGCCGGCGGAATGACGTCGTAGGGCGGCGCGAGCACGCGCCCCAGGTCCGCGGCCCCGTAGTGAATGCCCTTGAAGGGACGGATCTCGGCCAAACTCTTGCTCCTCCCGAAAACCCGATCCTACCTATAATCCGTTCGTTCACCCAGGAGGTCCCATGCCCCGCTTCGCACGCCGCACGTTCCTCTCGAGCCTCGCCGCCGCGGTTGCGGCGCCAAGGGTCCTGCGCGCCGCCGACAAGCGCAAGGAGCGCTTCCCGATCGCGTTCTCGACGCTCGGCTGCCCGCAGTGGAGCTGGAAGGCGGTGCTGGAAAGCGCGTCGGCGAACGGCTACACGGGCCTCGAGCTGCGCGGCATCGCGGGCGAGATGGACCTCACCAAGGTCCCCGAGCTTTCGGGCTCGAGGCTCGCCGAGAGCAAGAAGGACCTCGCGGCGCTCGGCATCGTGGTGACCGACCTCGGCGCGTCGTCGCGGATGCACGAGAAGGACCAGGCGACGCGCGACAAGCAGCTCGACGAGGGCCGGCGCTTCATCGACCTCGCCCACGCGATGGGCGTGCCGTACGTCCGCATGTTCGGCGACAAGCTGCCGCCCGAGGAGCCCAGGGAAGAGGTGCTGAAGCGCGTGGTGGACGGCTTCCAGCAGATGGCGAGCCACGCGAAGGCGGCGGGCGTCACCGTGCTGCAGGAGTCCCACGGCGACTTCATCCACTCGGCCGACCTGCAGACCGTGGTGACGCGCGTGGGCTCGGACGCTTTCGCGCTGCTCTGGGACGCCCACCACACGTTCGTCGTCGGGAAGGAGTCCCCCGCCGACACCTGGAAGAGCCTCGGCCGCTACGTGCGCCACACCCACCTCAAGGACTCCGTGCCCGACGGCGACGATCGCAAGTACGTGCTCACCGGGAACGGCCAGGTGCCCGTGAAGGAGCAGGTTCGCGTGCTGGTCAAGGGCGGCTACAAGGGCTACTACTGCTACGAGTGGGAGAAGAAGTGGCACCCCGAGATCGAGGAGCCCGAGATCGCGTTCCCCCACTACGCCAGGACGATGCGCGAGTACCTGACCGAAGCGGGCGCGAAGCCCGCCTAGCGACGGCCCGTCGCTAGCGCCGCTGGAGCCTTCGCCTTTCGCGAGACGCGCGCGCCCGCACGGCCTCCGAGCCCGAGAAACGCGAGCGCGAGCGCGAGGAACAGCACGACGATCTCCCAGGGCGCGAGCCAGACGCCGTTCGCGGCCCCGCGCCACCACGCCGAGGCGCCCAGCGCGAGAAGGGCGATCGTGGGCGCGAGCGACACGAGCGCCGTCCACCGGCTGCGTACGAACGGCAGCAGCAGCAGCGGAACCAGCAGGACGAAGAGCGCCGGCACCGGCTCGCGCCACAAGAGCACGGCCACGAGCAGCGCCTGCACGGCCCTGACCCCGAGCGCCGGGCCGCCGGCCCACAGCGCTCGCGCGAAGCCCGGCAGCAGGCCGAGCGCGCCGAGCGCCACGAGCGAGGACCACGAGAAGACACGGCCGAAGGCCGCGAACCAGTGCGGCTCGCTGGCTGCGCCGCGCGGCGTCCGCTCGAGCGCGCGCACGGTGCCGAGCACGGCCTGCCCGACCCGCTCGAGCGCCGCGGCGTCGAGCTTGTCGGCGGTGTCCGAGGGCTTGTGGTAGTCGGGATAGAACGCGGAGAACGACGAGTCCGACGTGAAGAGCGCCGGATGCCCGGCCTGCAGGAAGGACAGGTCGTCGGCGTAGAGCCGCACGCGGAACGTGCGCACGCCCGGCTGGTAGAGCCAGGACAGCCACGGATCGCCGACGACGAAGGACGCACCCGCGTCCCGGGCTCCCGTGAGCGCCGCGCGCACGAGCCAGGCGGGCGCGATCACCGTGCCGCCGCTGCGGCTCGGGTCCGCGTACGCGATCGGGTGCAGCGACGGCGTGCCGCCGCGCCAGCCCGACATGTCGACCGCGAACGCCGCGACCAGCGAGCGCGCGCGCGCGCCGAGCCGCTCGATGAACGCCCGCGAGCCGACGGCCGAGCCCTTGCCCGTCGACTCGGACTCCTCGCCGTCGAAGGAGACGAACACGAGCGTGCGCGGCCGCTGCTTGTCGGCCGCGAGCACGCGCGCGAGCTCGATCAGGACGCCCACGCCGCCGCCGTCGTCGTACGCCCCGGGCGCTTCGGGCACCGTGTCGTGGTGGGCGCCGATCACCACGAACTCCTCGCCGGGCGCGCGCAGCGTGCCGATCACGTTCGCGCCCTGGACGCCGTGGCTCTCGAACGGCGCGAGCTCCACCGCCTCGAGCCCGGCCTCGCGCAGCTGCGCCGCCACGTAGGCGGCGGCCGCCTGGTTGCGGGGCGATCCGAGCGGATGCGGGCCGAGCGCGGCGAGCGCCGAGGCGTGGCCGAGCGCCGCCTGGCCGTCGAACGACGCGGCGAGCAGCACGGCGAGGAGCGGGCTCATGCGGGGGCGCGATTATAGCGTTCGGGGGATGCTAGACTCGCCGGGATTCGCCGGAGGCAGGCTCTGAGCAAGCGGGGAAGCTGGGCCTTTTCCATGGCGCTCGTGCTGGCGGTTCCGGCGGGTGCTCTGGGCGCGAGCACGCTGCGCGGCAAGGTCGAGGTGCTGGAGAAGGACGGCCAGCGCGCGCAGGACACGGCCGACGCCGTGGTCTGGGTCGAGGGACCGCCGCCCGCGCGCGCGCGGCCCGCCGCTGTCGACGGTCACGATGAAGAGCAAGGCCTTCCTGCCGCGCGTCACGGTGGTCGCCGTCGGCGCGAGCGTCGAGTTCCCGAACCAGGACGCGATCTTCCACAACGTGTTCTCGGTCTCGGGCGAGAACCGCTTCGACCTGCAGCTCTACAAGAAGCCGAAGACCGCGTCCAAGGTCTTCGAGCATCCCGGCGTCGTCCGCATCTACTGCAACATCCACCCGCAGATGAGCGGCTTCGTGCTGGTGCGCGACAACCCGTTCTGGGCGAAGGTGGCGGCCGACGGCAGCTACACGATCCCCGACGTTCCCGCCGGCACGCTGGGTGCTCAAGGCCTGGCACGAGCGCGCGGGCGAGTCCGCCCCCCAGACCGTGCAGGTGAAGGACGCGGGCACGCTCGAGACCTCGTTCACGCTCGACGCCTCCAAGTACAAGCGCGCGCCGCACAAGAACAAGTTCGGCAAGGACTACGAAGTCGGCGAGAAGTACTGAAGGAGCGCGGCATCCGATGGGACTCACCGGCAAGATCCTGCTGTTCATCGCCACGCTGGTGGTGCTGCTCGTCGGCGGCACGCTGGTCTTCACCACCATCCAGGCCAACCAGCTGGCGCGCAGCACGATCGACTCGGGCCTCCAGGAAACCCGCGACGTCTGGCACACGATCCAGGACGACCGCTTCAAGAAGCTGCGGCTCGGCGTGCGCGTGCTGGCGAACGATCCCTACTTCAAGGCGGCGATCGCCGAGCGCGACCAGAACACGGCGCTCGACTCGCTCGGCGAGCGCGGCCAGGACCTCGCCGCCGACTTCATGATGGCGACCGACCCCGCGGGCAAGCTGATCGCGCGCACCGATCGTCCCTCGGACACCGGGGACGACCTCTCGAAGGACCCGATCGTCAAGAAGGCGCTCGAAGGGCGACGACGCGGCCGCCCTCTGGCTTCAAGGCGACCAGCTCTTCACCGCGGTCGCGGTGCCGATGCAGACGGGTCCCGAGCTCGTCGGCGTGATGGTGGCCGGCTACCGGCTGAGCGAAGCGGTCGCGGCGCAGATGCACAAGATCACCCACAGCGACATGGCGTTCCTGGTGCGGCCGGCCGGACAGCCCGAGAAGGTCGCGGTCTCGTCGCTCGGCCCGCTCGAGCCGGCGCTCGCCGCGTCGCTCGCGATGCCGCAGATGGCCCAGGCGGACGTCCCCTTCGAGCTCGACCTCGCGGGCGAGCGCTACATCGGCGTGCGCACGCCGCTGACGAGCGCGACCGGCGAGACGATCGGCGCGGCGCTCGCGCTGCGGAGCCTCTCGGCGGAGACGGTCCCCTTCCGCCGCTTCCGCAACGTCCTGGTCGCCGTCTCGCTCGGCGTGATGGTGCTCGGGCTGCTGGCCGCGTGGGGCGCGGCGTCGCGGATCACGGAGCCGGTGCGCAAGCTGGTCGGGCTCGTCGAGCGGATCCGCGACGGCTCCTACTCGGGAGCGGTCGCGGTCCAGGGCCGCGACGAGATCGGCGTGCTGGCGCGCGCCTTCAACGCGCTCGTGGCGGACCTGCGCGAGAAGGACCAGATGATCAGCTTCCTCCGCGAAGGCATGACGGAGATGCGCAAGATCGCCGCCGCGACGACACTCGGCAGCGGCACCAGCCCGGGTAGCGGCGGCGCCGCCGCGGCCGGCGCGGCGCAGGACACCCCGACCGTGAGGATCCCGTCGCAGCAGACGAAAGGGGCGGCACTCCAGCGCGGCGAGGTCTTCGGCGACCGCTACGAGATCCTGGGAACGCTCGGCAAGGGCGGCATGGGCGTCGTCTACCGCGCGCGCGACCGCCAGCTCGACGAGGTGGTGGCGCTCAAGCTGCTGCGGCCGGAGGCGCTCGCGGCCGACCCGACGCTCATCGACCGCTTCAAGCAGGAGATCAAGCTCGCGCGAAAGATCACGCACAGGAACGTGCTGCGTACCCACGACTTCGGCGAGGCGGGGAGCGTCCCCTACATCTCGATGGAGTTCCTGGAGGGGGTCACGCTCAAGGACCTGATCCGCAACCGCGGCGCGCTGCCGCTCGGCGTCGGGCTCTCGATCGCGAAGCAGATGTGCCACGGGCTCGGCGCGGCGCACGACACGGGTGTCGTGCACCGCGACATCAAGCCGCAGAACATGCTGATCCTGCCCGAGAGCGGCGAGCTCAAGATCATGGACTTCGGCATCTCGCGCGCGCACCGAGGTCGAGCCGGGCACCTCGGGCCTGACGACCGCCGGGACCGTGATGGGCACGCCCGACTACATGCCGCCCGAGCAGGCGCAGGGCAAGCCCGCCGACTTCCGCGCGGACATCTACTCGCTCGCCGTCGTGTTCTTCGAGACCTTCACCGGCAAGCTGCCGTTCCGGGGCGACAACCCGATGGCGGTGGTGGTGGCCCACATCCAGCAGCTGCCGCCCAAGCCGCGCAGCGTCAACCCGAAGCTGTCGCCCGAGCTCGAGGCCCTGATCCTGAAGGGCCTCGCCAAGGACCCCGCCAAGCGCTGGCAGACGACCGACGAGCTGCTCGAAGCGCTCTCCGCGATCTCGACGAAGGCCGAAGCCGCGGCGTAGCTCAGCGCGATCCGCGGCGGGCGCTAGACGTCCAGCGCCTTCGCCGCCGCGCCGTAGTCCTCGGGCCGCACGTAGATGATGTGGCCGAAGCTCCCGGCGCCGGCGGCGATCGCGCTCGATGCGAAGACGTTGACGTTGGCACGGTAGAGCTTCTCGTGCACGCCGGCGAGGGCACCGAGCTCGTCGTCGCCGTGCACCAGCAGGGCGCGGTGCGGGCCGTCGAGCGTCATCCCCGCCTTCTGGGCCTCGCTCCTCATCTTGCCCGGGTCCTCGGGGAAGAGCGTGATCTGCGTCCGGTCGGGCCCGACCGGCACGGCGGTGAAGCCCAGCAGGTTCACGCCCAGGCCCGCGAGCGCCGACAGGACCTTGTAGGCCTCTCCCGGCTGGTCCACGACGGTTGCGTTGAAATACTCGACGCGGCGGATCCTGTAGGCCATGCCGCCCTCGTGACGCTGCTTGCCTCTAGACGGCGACCCTCGCGAGATCCTGCTCCAGCGTGGCGAGGCGCTCGGCGAGCTCGGCGGGCAGCTGATCGCCGAAGCGGTGGAAGAACGCGCGGATCTCCGGCACCTCGGCGGCCCACTCGCCGCGGTCGACGCGCAGCAGCTGCTGCCGCTCGGCCGGCCCGAGCCCGAGGCCGTCCCAGTCGAGGGCGCCCTCGGTCGGCACCAGGCCGATCGGCGTCTCCTCGGCGGCCGCGCGGCCCTGCACGCGCCCGATCATCCACAGCAGCACGCGCAGGTTCTCGCCGAAGCCCGGCCAGATGAAGCGCCCGCGCTCGTCGGTGCGGAACCAGTTCACGTGGAAGACGGCGGGCGGGCGCTCGAGCAGCTGGCCCATGCGCAGCCAGTGGCCGAAGTAGTCGCCCATGTTGTAGCCGCAGAACGGCAGCATCGCCATCGGGTCCCGGCGCACGACGCCCACCTGGCCGGTGGCGGCGGCGGTCGTCTCCGAGCCCATCGTCGCGCCCACGAAGACGCCGTGCGCCCAGTCCCGGCTCTCGAACACCAGCGGCGCGAGACGCGCGCGGCGGCCGCCGAAGATGATCGCCGAGAGCGGGACCCCCTGCGGGTCCTCCCAGCGCCTGGACATCGACGGGCACTGGCGCGCGGCCACGGTGAAGCGCGAGTTGGGGTGCGCCGCCTTCGAGGCGCCGTCCCAGGGCTTGCCCTGCCAGTCCAGGAGGTCGGCGGGCGCCTGCTTCTCCTTGCCCTCCCACCACGGCACGCCGTCGCGCGTGACCGCGACGTTCGTGAAGATGGTGTCGCGGGCGATCGTGGCGAGCGCGTTCGGATTCGTCTCGGGCCCGGTGCCGGGCACGACGCCGAAGAAGCCGGCCTCCGGATTGACGGCCCACAGCCGGCCGTCGGGACCGGGGCGCAGCCACGCGATGTCGTCGCCCACCGTGCGCACCTTGTAGCCCTGCGCCTCGAGCGGGGACACCAGCATCGCGAGGTTGGTCTTGCCGCAGGCCGAGGGGAAGGCCGCGGCGACGTAGTGGATCTCGCCGCCCGGCAGCTCGAGCTCCAGGATCAGCATGTGCTCGGCCATCCAGCCCTGGTCGCGCGCGAGCGTCGACGCGATCCGCAGCGCGAAGCACTTCTTGCCGAGGAGGGCGTTGCCGCCGTAGCCGGAGCCGACGCTCCAGATCGTGCGCTCCTCCGGGAAGTGCACGATGAAGCGGCGGTCGGGCGAGAGGTCGCCGAGCGAGTGGAGCCCGGGCACGAAGTCGTCCGAGCCGCCGAGCTGGTCGAGCGCGGCCTGGCCCATGCGCGTCATCAGGCGCATGTTCGCGACCACGTACGCGCTGTCGGTGATCTCGACGCCCACCTTGCTGAAGGGCGATCCGAGCGGGCCCATCACGTAAGGGACCACGTAGAGCGTCCGGCCCTTCATCGCCCCGTCGAACAGCGGGAACACGCGCTCGCGCGCGTCCTGGGGCGACATCCAGTTGTTGGTGGGGCCCGCGCCGGCGCGGGTGCGGCTGGCGATGAACGTGAGGTGCTCGGTGCGTGCGACGTCCGAGGGGTGGCTGCGGTGCAGGTAGGACCCCGGGGCGTGCTGCGGGTGGAGGCGCTGCAGCGTGCCGTCCGCGAGCATGGCCTCGACGAGGCGGGCGTTCTCCGCCTCCGAGCCGTCGCACCAGACCACCCGGTCCGGGCGCAGCGTCCTCTCCATCTCTCCGACCCAGCGCTCGACAGGCTTCATGCAGTCATTATCCCAAGGCCGGCGTGATCCCCCGTAACGTGAATAGGGGCCATGAAGGAAACATTCTAGCTGCCGCTCCCCAGGGCCGTCGAGTGGAGCCTCGTGATGGGGTTCGATGAGGCTCGGCTGCTAGCGAGAATCGTCGAGCGGCCTGAGCGGATCCGCCGTGACCTGCGCCAGCCGGTGCGCGAGCTGCTCGGCCGTCGGGCGGGCGTCGGGCTGGCGCGACAGGGCCTGGAGCACGACCCGCTCGAGCGCCTCCGGAACCTCGGGGCGGCGGGCGCGGATCGGCGGCGGGTCCTCCTCGGCCTGCATCGCCACGAGCGCGAGCGGGTCGGCGGTGCTCGGAATGAACGGCAGCCGGCCCGAGAGCATCTCGTAGAGCATCGCGCCGACGCTGTAGATGTCGGAGCTCGGGCCGTAGGTGCCGCGGCGGAAGCGCTCCGGCGCCATGTAGGCCGGGCGTCCCGAGCAGCGAGCCGTCGACCGTCAGGCTCTGCCCGAGCGCGGAGTCGGCCGCCAGCTTCGCGATGCCGAAGTCCAGGATCTTGGCGATCTCGCGCTGCCCGGAGCGGTGCAGGAACACGTTCGAGGGCTTGATGTCGCGGTGCACGACACCGGCGGCGTGCGCGGCCGCGAGCGCCGAGCAGACGGGGATCACGATCAGGGCCGAGCGGCGCGCGGGGAGCGGGCCGCGCTCCTCGAGCTCCTTCTCGAGCGAATGGCCCTCGAGCAGCTCCATGACCAGGTACGCGACGCCCCCGGCGTTGACGGCGAAGTCGAAGACCGCGACCGCGTTCGGGTGCTGCACCCGGCACGCCGAGTCGCCCTCGCGCCTGAAGCGCTTGAGCGCCTCGGGGTCCGTGCCCGCGCTCGTCGCCAGGATCTTCACGGCCACGTCGCGGTTGAGCTCGAGATGGCGCGCGCGGAAAACGGTCCCGAAGCTGCCGCCGCCGATCGGCTGGTCGAGCCGGTAGCGGCCCCCCAGCACGGTCCCCGGCACCGCCTGTGCGGGGCTGCGCGGCTCGATCGCCGCCGGGGCCGCCTCGACGCGCAGCGCCTTCGTGGTGCGCAGATGGCCCTGGATGCGCGCGAGCGCCACCGGGTAGTCGACCGGCTTGGTGACGTAGTCGTTGGCGCCGAGCGAGAGCGCCTCGACCACGTCCTCGCTGTCGGTCTTGGCGGTGACCATCACGACCGGCAGCGCCGCCGACGAGCGCGACATCCGGATCGTGCGCAGCACGTCGATCCCGGTCATGCCCGGCATCATGATGTCGAGCAGCACGAGGTCGATGTTGCCGCGACCGACGACCTCGAGCGCCTCGGGCCCGCTCGCAGCGGCGATCACGTTGAAGCCCGAGCGCTCCAGGCGCCGCACCATCAGGTCGCGGTTCGCCGGCAGGTCGTCGACCACCAGGATGGTCGCGGTCGTGTCGCTCACGAGGCGCTCCGTCGGGCGGGCGGCCCGGCCTGCAGGTAGCGAGACGGCAGCGCGCGGCCGAGCCTGGCGGCGAGCGCGCGCGAGGCGGCCGCGACGCGGTCGAGGTCGACGCCGGTCTCGATCCCCATCCCCTGCAGCATGTAGAGCAGGTCTTCGGTCGCCAGGTTGCCGGACGCGCCCGGCGCATAGGGACAGCCGCCGGTGCCGCCCGCGGCGCTGTCCACGATCGCGACTCCCTGCTCGAGCGCGGCCAGCACGTTCGCGAGCGCCGTCCCGCGGGTGTCGTGGAAGTGCACGGCCACCCGGTCGATCGGCAGGCTTTCGGTCAGTCGTCCCAGGAGTTCGCTCACCTGCGTGGGCACGGCGACCCCGATCGTATCTCCGATCGACACCTCGTGGCAGCCGGCCTCGGCCAGCCGCACCACGACCTCGATCGCGCGCGCCGGATCGACCGGCCCCTCGTAGGGGCAGCCGAACGCGGTCGAGACGTAGCCGCGCACGCGCAGCCCCTCGCGGCGCGCCTCGGGCACGAAGGCCGCGAAGCGCTCGAAGGTCTCGTCGATCGAGGCGTTCGTGTTCTTGCGGCTGAAGCTCTCGCTGGCCGCGGTGAAGACGGCGATCTCGCGAGCGCCGGCCGCGAGCGCGCGCTCGTAGCCCTGGCGGTTGGGAACCAGCACCGGCAGGCGCACGCCCGGCGGCTTGCGGACGCGCCGCAGCACCTCGTCGGAGCCCGCCATCTGCGGCACCCACTTCGGCGAGACGAAGGCCCCGACCTCGACCACGCGCAGGCCGGCGTCGACGAGCGCGTCGCAGAAGGCGACCTTGTCGTCGACCGGGAGCTCCGCACTCTCGTTCTGCAGGCCGTCGCGCGGCCCGACCTCGACGACCGTGACGGAGGCGGGCAGGCGGCTCGCGCTCACGCCCGTCTCCGCACGATGACGTAGGGTTGTCCCGAGAAGTCCGCGCCGAAGCCGGGCCAGAGCGTCGTGTGCTTCCCCACTCGCGCCGCGAAGTAGTACTGGATCGGATACGGCGAGCGCGTGTAGTCCGCAGGCACCGCCGCGCGCCACGCGTCGCCGTCACGCTTCGTCTCGAGCTCGATCCACGCCTCGGCCTGGTTGAGCCGCCGGTAGAAGAGGCGCACGGACTCGGCCGCCGGGGCGACGCGGACCGCGAGCGGGATCGCCTCGCCCGGCAGGAAGTCGCCGGGCGCCTCGTGCTCGACGGCCGCGGTTGGAGCCGGGGCCCACGACAGCACGGCCTGCGAGCGCGCGCTCGACACTCGCGGAGTCCGCCGCAGGGGCGGCGGCCTGCGCCGCGGGCCGCGTCTCGATCTCGGCGATGTCGCGGTCGATCGCGGCCAGCCGGTCCTGCCAGTGGCCGCGCAGGTGCGAGTCGAAGCCGAACGTGACGTCGGCGGCGTAGGCCTGCGCCGGCCCGAGCGCGAGCTCGGCCCAGGCGGCGCGCGCCGAGCGGTACTGCGCGAGCGCGGCCTCGCGGGCGCGCGCGTCGCCGCTGCGGTCGAAGATCCCGTGGAGCACGGAGGCGCGCAGCTTGCGCGCGAAGAAGCGGCCGACCCCGGCGGCGATCGCGCCGTCGACCGCGACGCGGCGGTGGCGCGGATCGGTCTTGTCCCGTGCGAGGGCGTCCGCGCGCGCGAGCGCCGACGTCGCCGACTCCGCCCACTCGCCGAGCTGGTGGGCCACCTCGACCGGCGTGACGCGCGCGAGCGGCTCGCCTCGCAGGAGCGCGTCCGCGCACTCGTCGACCGTGGCGAACATCTGCGGGTCGAGGCTGCTGACGGCGCCGAAGACCTTCGGCGCCGGCGTGTCGGAGTAGGAGCCGGGATGCGCCGCGTCGACGAGCGACATGTCGCTGTACATCTCGGGCCAGTAGTTGTTGTTCGCGGCCGACGGGCAGTGGACGCTGCTGACGAGCGGCAGGATGCGGCTCGCGCGCGCCAGGCCCGACTCGATCGCCTCGGCGGCGTCGCCGTGGTCGCTCTTCAGCTTGCGGCGCCAGCTCCCGGGATCGGCGTCGGGACGATACGCGAGCCGGCCCCAGAGGCGGTAGGTGTACTCGTACTTGCGCCAGTCCCCGCCCGCGGCCCGAAGCGTCGCGTCGCGATAGGCGTCGCGTCCGCCCGGGAGGCCCGAGCCTTTTCGCCCCTTGAAGGAGAGCGGCTCCATGAACTCGACGCCGTCGGCGCCGCAGGCGCTGAAGGCGCGGCCCATCTGCGCCGCGTACACGGGATCGCCCCAGAGCAGCAGGCGCTGCGTCCCGGGCCAGACGCGGTGCAGCACTCCGTAGCGGCGGTCTTCCCTGAGCACGTCGCCGTAGCTGTAGCGCATGTGGTTGCGGCTGCCGGTGCTGAGCGACATCAGCGGGTCCGCGCGGTCCTCGCGCGGCAGCTCGAGCGCGCGGATCGAGGACTGCAGGTACGGCAGCCCCATGTGCTCGGCCCAGAACTTCGGCGAGACGCGCACGGGGAGGCCCGTCGCGAGCGCGATGTCGATGATCCGCTGGTCGACGCCCTTGGCGTGCAGGTCGATCTCGATCGGCCGGCCGGCACGCGCGATGCCGCTCATGAGCGTCTGCCAGAAGCCGTAGCGCTCGGCGTCGCCCTCCGGCACGCCGCTCTCGCCGTGCGTGCGGAGCGTGAGACCGGAGATCGCCGGACACGCCTCGAGCAGGCTCGTGAGCGCGTCGCGGCAGTAGGCCGCGTGCGTCGCGCCCGTCAGGCCGGAGATCGTGTAGTTGACGTCCGGGCTGTCCGTCCACTGGTAGGCGTGGGTCCAGAGGCCGAGCTGGAAATGCAGGCCGCGCCGGGTCGCCTGCTCGCCGACGTAGCGCAGCGTCTCGAGGTTCCGGTCGCGCTCGGCGTCGTCGAGCCCCACCGCCCGCACGTCGTAGCCGGGCACGCGGAGCAGGAAGGGGTAGGCGAAGTAGAAGTAGGTGTCGCGCAGGCGGCGCGCGAAGTCGTAGCCGATGCCGAACGCGAGGTTCACGCGGTTGAAGCGGTGGCCGACGAGCATGTCGAGGTAGGCGGGCCAGAACGACCGGTCGTGGTACCAGCCCGCGTCCTCGACGTCGCTCACGAACAGCCGCATCGCGCTGCGGATCCGGCAGGTCGGCCGCTCGACGAGCTTGCCGACGGAGAGCAGCTCCCGCCCGGGCTCGGCCGCGCACTCGATGCGATCGGCGAGCTCGGCGAGCGCGTACGCCAGGCCGAGACCGTCGGGAGCGGCGGCCAGCAGCACGTCGCGGCCGCTCCGGCGCGAGAGCGCGAGCACCAGGGATTCCGGATCGTCGAGGCGACCGACGCCCAGCGTGTCGAGGATCGGCCGCGCGGCCTTCGTGGCGCTTCCGGCGACGAGCACGGCCAGCTCCGCTCCACGCGCCTCCGCGAGCGTCCGACACGGCCGCACGGCCAGGCCGCGCGCGGCGCAGGCCTCGCGCAGTCGTCGCACGCGCCTCCTGCGCCGGCGACGACGTCGCCACGCGATCGCCGGGATCGACGATCAGGGCGAGGCCGGCCGCGCCAGGGGCGGCCGGCGTGGACGAAGCGGCTTCCGCCAGCCGCGGCGCTGCGGCGGCGCCGGCGAGCGCCCCCAGCCGTCCGAGGAACTGGCGCCGCCCGACCCCGCCTCGGCGCGCGCTCACGTCCGCTCTCCTTCGTCCTCGAGCTCGACGAGCGCACGGCCGGGAGCCACCATCTCGCCCACGCCCACGTGCACCGCCCGCACGACGCCGTCCCGGGGCGCGCGCAGCGCGTTCTCCATCTTCATGGCCTCGACGACCAGCAGCTCCTCGCCCTTGCGCACGTGCGCCCCGACCGCGACCTTGACCGCGCTCACGCGGCCGGGCATCGGAGCTTCGAGCGCCCCCGCGTCGTGGCGCGCGGCGCGGCGAACGCCCTCGCGCTCTTCGAGGAGCTTGTAGGAAACCCCCTCCCAGAACAAGTGGATGGCGCCGCCGTCCCGCGCGTAGTGGAGCGTGAGCACTTCGCCGGCGTGACGCACGGCCGCGCGGCCCTCGGCCGCCTCGGCGAGCGAGAGGCGGATGGTCTCGCCGTTGACGCGCACGTCCCACTCGCGGTTGGCCGGGTGCAGCTCGACCTCGTACACCGCGTCGGCGCAGCGCAGCCGCATCACGCCCCCTCGCCGATCCGCCAGTGGCCGAGCCTCGTCCAGGGGTCGGGAAGGACGCGACGGCCCCGCTTGCCCGTGGCGCGAAGCGCGAGCGCGAGCGCGGCGATCGCGAGCGGCGGCGGCGACGCCGCCGTGCGGTGCGCGGCCAGGTGCTCTTCGATGAAGCCCGTGTGGAGCTCGCCCGCCTCGAAAGCCGGGTGCGCCACGATCTCCCGCAGCCGCGCGAGGTTCGTCACGACGCCCAGCACGACCGCCTGGCCGAGCGCGTCGCGCATGCGCGCGATGGCCTCGCGGCGGTCGCTGCCCCAGGCCACGATCTTCGACAGCAGCGGGTCGTAGTGCACGGTCACCTCGCTGCCCTTCTCGAGGCCGGAGTCGACGCGAATGCCGGGCCCGCTCGGCTCGACGAGCGCGAGCACGCGGCCGGGCGACGGCAGGTCGTCGCGGCTCGGGTCCTCCGCGTAGAGGCGGCACTCGATCGCGTGGCCCGTCGCGACGACCTCGTCCTGGCGGAGCGCCAGCGGCCGCCCGGCCGCCACCTCGAGCTGCAGGCGCACGATGTCGAGCCCGGTCACCGCCTCGGTCACCGGGTGCTCGACCTGCAGGCGCGTGTTCATCTCCAGGAAGTAGAAGCGGCCGTCGGGCGCCATCAGGAACTCGACGGTCCCCGCGCTGCGGTAGCCCGCCGCGCGCGCCGCCGCGACCCCCGCGTCGCACAGCTCGCGGCGCAGGGGCGCGTCGAGCGCCGGGCTCGGCGTCTCCTCGACCACCTTCTGATGGCGGCGCTGGATCGAGCACTCGCGCTCGCCGAGGTGGACGACCGCCCCGTGCGCGTCGGCCACCACCTGGACCTCCACGTGGCGCGAGCGCTCGACGAAGCGCTCCACGAGCAGCGTGTCGCTCCCGAACGCGGCCCTCGCCTCGCGCCGCGAGGCAGCGAGCGCCGCCTCGATCTCGGACGCGGACCGCACCACGCGCATGCCCTTGCCGCCGCCGCCGCGCGCGGGCTTGAGCAGCACCGGCCAGCCGATCCGCTCGGCCTCGGACACGAGCCGTGCGTCGCGCTGGTCGTCCTCGTCGAAGCCGGGCAGCACCGGCACGCCGGCCGCCGCCATCCGCCGACGCGCCGCCTGCTTGTCGCCCATCAGCCGGTGGACGGCACCCGGCGGGCCCACGAAGACGAGGCCGGCCGCTTCGACCGCGTCGGCGAAGTCGCCGTTCTGGCTCAGGAAGCCGTAGCCCGGATGGATGGCCTCGGCTCCCGTCTCGCGCGCGGCCTTCAGCAGAGCGTCGATCGACAGGTAGGAGCGCAGCGCCTCCGCCGGCCCGATCGCGACCGCCTCGTCCGCCTCGCGCACGTGGCGCGCGCCGCGGTCGGCCTCGGAGTAGACGGCGACGGTCGCGATGCCCAGCTCGCGGCAGGTCCGCATCACGCGCACCGCGATCTCGCCGCGGTTCGCGACCAGGAGCTTGCGGAAGAGCGGGGGCACGGCGCTAGTTCAGCACAAAGCCCGGGGCTTTTGTGACCGCCGTCATTGCGGGTGCGATGTCGGGTGCCTAATTTCTAGTCGTAGAGCTTCGTCCCGCAAGGGAAGGGAAGGTGAGGTCGATGTCCCGGTCCGTCTGGCTCCGGAACGAAGCCGCGCGCGACGGATTCGACAACGCGCAAACCATCTGCTTCGCGCTGGGCCGCTTCCCCATGCGACTCCCGACGGACGCAACCCGCTCCTTCGAGGACGGCTTCCGCCGCTTCTACCCGGACATCCGCGAGCTGCTGAACTCCCATCGCTCGCCCGGCGTCGCGCTCCTGGTCGAGGGCGCGGACGGGCTCGAGGCCACCGCCTGGATTCCGGCCGAAGAGGACGGGATCAACCCGGTCATCGTCGGCCGCCACAGCACCGCCGAGATCTTCCTGCCCTCCGATCCCGCCCTGTCGCTCCGCCACCTCGCCGTGATCGTGCGGCGCGCGGCCGACGGCGGCGCCTGCTTTCGGGTGCTGGACCTGCGCACCCCGACCGCCTTCGAGGACGAGCAGGGCCAGAGCCTGCGGGCTCTCGAGTCGGCGGGGCCCACCATGGTCCGCTGCGCGTCGTACGCGCTCCTGCTCGTCCCGACGAGCGACCGCGGCGAGCCGTGGCCCGACGATACCGACGCCGCGTGGAGGCTCGTCCCCGAACGCGTCTATCTCGACAGCGTGAGCGCCGATCCCGGCTCGTGGAGCCGCCCGGGCGGTGTCGTGGTCCGGGCCTCGCCGCGCCACGGAGACTCGGCAGCCCGGACGACACCAGCGTCGTGACCTTCCCGGGGCCGATGTTCCTCTCGCCGACTCCCGCCGAGGCCGACGCGAGCGCTTCCGACGCGAGGCCGGCGCGCGGCGAGATCCGGATCCGCTCGTCTTCGGGCGGCGGCTCGCTGCTGCTCGACGCCGAGGCCGCGCGCAGGGGCGCTCTCATCGGCCGCTACGACCGCTGCGACGGCTTCGGCCTTCCCTGCATGGGATCGCACGTGCTGTCGCGCGTGCACCTGCTCGTGGTCGAGAGCCAGTCGGGCCTCTGGGCCATCGACACCGCGAGCAAGAACGGCTCGTGGCACGGGCACGAAGCGATCCGCCGGATGCGGCTCGAGCCCGGCCGGCGGCTCTCGCTCGCGAAGCAGGTCACGGTCGAGTGGTGCCCGTTCCACTGACCTCTCGCTGACGCCGGCGCCGCGGGCTAGAGGTGCTCGCGCTCGGCCGCACGCAGCGAGCGGTAGCGCTCGAACGCCCGCCGCTCGCTCTCGAGGCCGACGAGCGAGCGCCAGCTGCCGCGGAAGGTGTGGCTGATCATGTCCTTGCCGTGCTTCAGGCAGAAGAGCGTGTTCTCGCGGATCGCCCGCGGAAACAGCTTCAGCTTCATCCAGCGCTCGGCGCGCCAGCGCAGGAACTCGATCTCCTCGGCCGACAGCGCCTCGCTGCGCACGACCGCGGTCGTGCCGTCGTACTCCTCGAGCCGCTCGTGCAGGATCAGGCCGCGCTCGAGCAGCTCCTTCGTCATCGGCGTCCCCGGGTAGGGCGTCGGGTGCTGGATGTAGGGCCAGTCGACGTAGCGCCGCGCGAACTCGAGGTTCGCCTCGATCGATTCCTTGCGTGTCGCCGGGGTTGCCGACGATGAGCCCGCCCACCACCAGCATGTCGTTCCTGTGGATGTGCTCGACCGCCTCGAGCGTCGCGTTGCCGACCGTGCGCCCGTTCTCGTGGCGCCGGTTCTTCGCGTCCGCCTTCAGGAAGCCGAGGTCCTCGGCCAGGATGTTCTCGATCCCGAGGAACACGTAGCGGAAGCCCGCGCGGCGCATCTTGGGCGCGAGCTCGTCGCCGTGGTCGGCGATCGCCGAGGTCATCGCCTGCACCACGTACTCGATGTCGTCGAGGCCGGCTTCGACGATCGCGTCGCAGAGCGCCCCGAAGCGCTTGACGTCGAGCGTGATGTTGTCGTCGACGATGAAGATCGCGCGCGCGCCGTGGTCGCGCGCGTCCTTGATGTCCGCGAGCACGCGCTCGAAGCCGCGGCGGTGGAAGTTGCGCCCGCGCATCGCGATGATCGAGCAGAAGCTGCAGTCGAAGGTGCAGCCGCGCGAGGTCTCGACGACGTCGATCGGCTTGCCGAGCAGCGTGTAGCCGGTGAGCACGCGCGCCTTGCGCTTCGGCAGCCGCAGCGAGTCGTCCTCGAGCGGCCGGATCGGCCGCGGCGGGTTGTGGCGGAAGCCGCTCGCGGTGCGGTACGAAAGCCCGGCGATGCCGTCGAGCGGCCCGCCGCTCTCGAGCGCGCGCAGCAGCTCCGAGAAGGTCTCCTCGCCCTCGCCCGACACCACGAAGTCGATGCCGGGCTTCTCCCCCGTCCAGGCGGCGGTCGCGAGGCTCGGGTCGTAGCCGCCCGCGACGATCTGCGCCTCGGGACGAAGCGCCCGCAGGCGCTCGACCAGCCGGAAGGCCGAGCGGCGCTGGAACGTCATCACCGAGAGCCCGATCACGTCGGGCTGATGCTCGCGGACCAGGCGATCCACGGTCTCGCCCACGCGGCCCTGAGCCAGCACGAGGTCGGCGACGGCGACGTCGTGGTGCGCGTCCACGTTGCCGGCGAGCGACGTGAGCGCGGCGTTCGGCATGCAGATCGCCACCGGAGCGGTGTGCTCGAACGAGTCCGGCATCGAGAAGAGCAGGACTTTCACGAAGCTCCTCCGGAGTCCGGGTTCACCTCCCGGCCCCTTCCCACGCCAGCCTACCGCACCCGGGCGGTCCTGAGAACCCCTGGAATTGCTTCGGCTCTTCGCCAGGCCCGACCCGCTACACTACGGCCTGCCGAGGCGAGACGCTGCGCGCAAAAGGAGGATGCAGATGATCACGGGCGCTCACTCCATCATCTACAGCAAGAACCCGGAGGCGGACCGCGCCTTCTTGAAGGACGTGCTGGGGCTGCCCCACGTCGACGTCGGCCACGGCTGGCTGATCTTCGGGCTACCGCCCGCCGAGGTCGCCGTGCATCCCTCCGAGAAGAACGACGTCCACGAGTTCTACCTGATCTGCGCCGACGTCGACGCGTTCGTGGCGCGCGTGACCGCGCGCGGCCTCTCGTGCTCGCCCGTCCGCGACCTGGGCTGGGGGCGGCTCACGCAGGTGAGCCTGCCGGGGGGCGGCAAGCTCGGCGTCTACGAGCCGCGCCACGCGCGCCCGAAGTCCGCTTCTGCTTCGCGAAAGAAGCCGGCGCGTCGCGCTCCCGCAAGGAAGAAGAAGGCGAAGGCCCGTCGAGCGGCGGGCGGAGCGAGGCGACGATGAGCGCGGAGCGCCTACCGCTCGGCGCCGTCGCACTGCTCGGCCTGCCGGTGCTCCTGGCGGCGGCGGGCGACGCGCCGCCGGCCACGCGTCGAACGCCGGTCGTGGACCGCTACCACGGCGTCCCGGTCACAGACGACTACCGCTGGCTCGAGGACGCCGCGAGCCCCGAAGTCCAGGCCTGGGTCGCGGCGCAGAACAAGAGCACGCGTTCGTTCCTCGACGCGCTCCCCGGCCAGGAGGCGCTCCGCCGCCGCGTCCGCGAGATCCGCACGATCGAGGTCCCACGCTTCGGCGGGCTCAAGACCGCAGGCGGCCGCGTCTTCGCGCTACGCTTCCGCCCGCCGCAGCAGCAGCCGGTGGTGGTGGTGCATGGCGTCGGTCGACCGGCCGGACGAGGCGAAAGTCGTCGTCGATCCGAACGCGCTCGACGCGACGGGCGGCACGTCGATCGACTGGTACGTGCCGTCCTTCGACGGGCGCAAGCTGGCGGTCTCGCTCGCGAAGGGCGGCTCGGAGCGCGGCGACGCCCACGTCTACGAGGTGGACACCGGCCGCGCGCTCCCGGACGTCGTCACGCGCGTCAACTACGGCACCGCGGGCGGAAGCCTCGCCTGGGACGCCCAGGGCGAGGGCTTCTTCTACACGCGCTACCCGCGCCCGGGCGAGCGGCCGGAGGCCGACCTCGACTTCTACACGCAGGTCTACTACCACCGGCTCGGCACGCCCGAGGCCCAGGACCGCTACGAGATCGGGAAGGACTTCCCGCGCATCGCGGAGATCGATCTGCGCGCGCGCGCCGACGGCCGCTACCTGCTCGCGAACGTGCAGAACGGCGACGGCGGCGAGTTCGAGCAGCACCTGCGGCGGCCGGACGGCTCGTGGACGCGGCTGTCGCGATTCGAGGACCGGGTGCTCGAGGCGGTCTTCGACCCCGCGGACGACAGCCTGCTGCTGCTCTCGCGGCAGGGCGCGCCGCGCGGCAGGCTGATGAAGCTGCCGCTGCGGGCGAGCGGGCCGCTCGAGGCCGCGCGCCCGTTCCTCGCCGAGGGCGAGGCGGTGATCGAGCCTTCGTTCTCGTTCGACCCCTCGTCGAAGATCGTGGCGACCGGCAAGCACCTCTACCTCGTCGAGCAGGTGGGCGGGCCGCAGCGGGTGCGCGTGCTCGACCGCGCGGACCTCGAGCCGAGCGTCGTGCCGCTGCCCGAGGCGAGCGCCGTCTACCAGATCGTCCCCGAGCCCGGGCGCGACGCGCTGCTGGTGCAGAGCGCGTCCTACGTCGAGCCGAGCGCGTGGTACCGCTTCGAGCCGGGGGCCGCGGGCGCCGCCGGCCGCCTCACGAAGACGGCCCTCGCGGTCGAGTTCCCGATCAGCCTGCGCGACGCCGCCGTCTCGCGCGAGTGGGCGACGTCGAAGGACGGCACGCGCGTGCCTCTCACGGTGATCGCACCCAGGGGCGCGAAACGGGACGGATCGAACCCCACGCTGCTCGGCGGCTACGGCGGCTACGGCATCAGCCAGGTCCCCTTCTTCGATCCGGGCTTGCGCCTCTGGCTCGACCGCGGCGGCGTCCTCGCGCTCGCGAACCTGCGCGGCGGCGGCGAGTTCGGCGAGGCCTGGCACGACGCGGGGCGGCTGCTGCTGAAGCAGAACGTGTTCGACGACTTCATCGCGTGCGCCGAGCAGCTCGTGAAGTCCGGCTACACGAGCCCGAAGCGGCTCGCGATCGAGGGCGGCAGCAACGGCGGCCTGCTGATGGGAGCCGTGCTCACGCAGCGGCCCGAGCTCTTCGCGGCGGTCGTCTCGCACGTCGGGATCTACGACATGCTGCGCGTCGAGCTGTCGCCGAACGGAGCCTTCAACGTCCCCGAGTTCGGCACCGTGAAGGACGACGGCGCAGTTCCGCGCGCTCTACGCCTACTCGCCCTACCACCACGTGAAGGACGGCGCCGCCTATCCCCCGGTGCTGCTGCCCACGGGCGCCAACGACCCGCGCGTCGACCCGATGCACTCGCGCAAGATGGCGGCGCGGCTGCAGGCGGCGACCGGGGGCAGGAGCCTCGTGCTGCTGCGCGCGAGCGCCGGCTCCGGCCACGGCATCGGCACCGGGCTCGACGAGCGGATCGCACTCGAGGCGGACACGCTCGCGTTCCTGTTCGCCGCGCTCGGGATGAACGACCGCTAGCGCTTGACGGGCGCGCTCCTCGACTTCGGCACCGCGCGGCGCGAGGGCGATCGCCTACACGCCGGGCTCGGCGTGCGGCGCGTCCCGCCTGGTGAAGGAGAAGAGCGCCGCCATCAGGATCGGGACGACTCCGAACAGCAGGAAGACCGAGTCGGCGAAGATCCGCACCCACTCGAGCAGGTGGAAGGTCCCGCCCATCAGATAGCTCAGACGGCGAGCGTGCCAATAGCCGTGGCTCAGCGAGTCCCAGAGCTGCAGCACTCCGCCCGGGAAGAGGTCGCTCACGACCATGAGCGCGAGCCCGCGTTCAGGCCCCAGAACCCGAAGCGCACCAGCTTGACGGTGCGCAGCCACACCGCGTCCGTCTGCATCGCGCGCAGGCAGAACACGAGCACGGCGAGCGCCAGCATGCCGAAGACGCCGAACATCGCGGCGTGGCCGTGGTTGCTGGTGAGCAGCGTGCCGACCTCGAAGTACGACACGATCGGCAGGTTGATCAGGAACCCGAAGACGCCGGCCCCGACGAAGTTCCAGAAGCCCACCGCCATCAGGAAGTAGATCGCCCACATCTGCCCGCCCGCGAACTGCGAGCCGCAATCGGCGCACGGACGGTCCTTGATCTTCACGAAGTCCCAGGCGTCGAGGGTCAAGAGCGTCAGCGGCACCACCTCCATCGCCGAGAAGGCCGAAGCCAGCCCCATGTTGAGCGTCCCCTGGCCGGTGAAGTACCAGTGGTGCCCGGTGCCGACGATGCCGGCGCCGAGGTACAGGATGGCGTCGAGGTAGACGACGCGCGTCGCCGTCGTCACGCTGACGAGCCCCATCTGGTGGAACATCGTGCGCCACCAGCACCGTCGCGAACAGCTCGAAGAAGCCTTCGACCCAGAGGTGGATGATCCAGAAGCGCCAGTTGTCGATCACGGCGAAGTTGGTGTGGGGGCCGTAGAAGAGCGCCGGCAGGTAGAAGATCGGGATCGCCACGGCGGAGTAGAGGAAGAGCGACGCGAGCTCGGAGCGCCCGGCCGCCCTCATCGCCGGCCGCAGCGCCCGGAACATGAGCACGAGCCAGAGCACGAGCCCCGCCGCGAGCAGCAGCTGCCAGAGCCGCCCGAGGTCCAGGTACTCCGAGCCCTGGTGGCCGAGCCAGAACCACAGCTCGCCGAGCCGGTCGTTGATCCCGAGCGCTTCGCCGAGCAGGCTTCCGAGCACGACCACGACCAGCGCGACGAACAGGACGTTCGCGCCCAGGCGCTGCCCCTTCGGCTCGTGACGTCCCACGAGCGGGGCCAGGAACAGCCCGCCCGCCACCCAGGCGGTGGCGATCCAGAAGATCGCGAGCTGGAGGTGCCAGGTGCGGAGCAGGTTGTAGGGCAGTAACGACGCGATGTCGATCCCGTAGAAGGACCCGGGCTCGACGCGATAGTGCGCGAGCGCGCCGCCGGCCAGCGCCTGCAGCAGGAAGAGCGCCGCCACGACGACGAAGTACTTCCCCGTCGCCCCACTGGCTCGGGGTCAGCTTCCAGCCGCTGATCGCGGCGTCGTGGTAGTGCGCGGGCGTCCCGTCGCCGCCCCAGCCGAGGTAGTCGAACTTGCCGAAGCAGAAGAGGATCGTGCCGATGCCGCCGAGCAGCGTGATCAGGCTCAGCGCGCTCCAGAGGTACGTCGAGCTGCGTGGGCCGGTTGCCGACCAGCGGCTCGTAGGGCCAGTTGTTCGTGTACGAGTAGTCCTTGCCGGGGCGGTTGGCGACCGTCGCCCAGGTCGCCCAGGCGAAGTAGGCGACGAGGTCCTCGAGCTCGGCCGAGTCCCTGATGTACCCGGCCGGCAGTCCCGGCGCCGGCGTTTTCCCGCGGAAGTACTCTCCCCACTCGCCCTGCTGTGCCCGCAGCGACGCCGCCTCGCACGCCGTGAAGGCGAGCGTGTCGCTCGCCGCGTCGTAGCGGTTCTGCTTGAGCGCGAGCTCGCGGCCTCGCCGTCGCCGCAGATCTCGGCCAGGCGGTGCAGGTACTCGGCGGTGTAGTCGGGCCCGAGGTAGGCGCCGTGTCCCCAGAGCGTCCCGTGCTCCATGAGGCCGTACTTGAGGAAGACCTCCTGGCCGCGGAGGATCGCCTGCCGGTCGACGAGCGTCGCGCCAGAGGCATCCGTCACGCGTCCGGGGATCGGGGGCGCGTTGGTGTAGGTCAGCACCGTCACGAGCGACAGCAGCGAGAACCCCGCGATCATCACGAGGATCGTCGCGTGCCGCCACCAGGGCGAAAGTCGCGCCTGTCCGCCGATCGTGTCGCTCATGCTTCCTCCTGGCTCCCGGCGCCCAGCCAGCGCAGCGCCAGGATGGTGATGTCGTCGTACTGCGGTGCGTCGCCCGCGAACTCCTCGACGCGATCGAGCAGCCCCTGGACGATCCGCTCCGCGGGGACGTCGCGGCAGCTCGCGAGATAGCCCTCGAGCCGCAGCGTGTGGAACTCCTCGTCCGCGCCGCTCCTCGCCTCCACGACACCGTCGGTGTAGAGCACGAGCGCGTCCCGCGGCTCGAGCCGCAGCCGGTGCGCGCGGTACTCGTGGCCCTCCACCGCGCCGAGCGCCGGGTCGATCAGCCCCGGCAGCGGCGCGACGCCGCCGCGCGCCGCCACCCGGTAGGTCGGGTTGTGGCCGGCGTTCACGTACTCGAGCTCGCCGGTGGCGAGGTCCAGGCGTGCGGCGAACGCGGTCACGAACATGGCGCGCTCGTTGTCGCGCACGAGCTCCTGGTTCACGCGCGCGACCGCCTCGGCGACGGAGGCCGACGCCGGCGCGATCGCGCGGAAGAGCGTCTTCGTCACGGCCATGAAGAGCGCGGCGCCGACGCCCTTGCCCGACACGTCGCCCACCAGCAGCCAGATCCCTCCGCCGACGGCCATCACGTCGTAGAGATCGCCCCCCACCGAGCGCGCCGGCCGCAGCACGGCGCTCACGTCCAGGCCGGGCGCCTCGGGGAACGAGCGCGGCAGCATCGCCATCTGGATGTCGTGCGCGAGGTCGAGCTCGCGGTCGAGCAGCCGGCGCTCGGCGGCGTCCTCCGCGAAGCGGAGGCTGCGGATGCGCATCGCGGCGGCCGAGGCGATCGCGGCGAGCAGCTCCATGTCGTTCTCGTCGAAGATGTGGACGCGGCCTTTCGCGCTCAGCACGATCATGCCGAGGCAGCCCTCGCTGTCGAGCAGCGGCGCCGCCACCAGGCTGCGGACGCCCGAGGACACGATGCTCTCGGCCTTCGCGAAGCGGGCGTCCTCGCTCGCGTCGGTCACGAGCGCCGCGACGCCCTTCTCGGTCACCTCGCGCGCGAGTGCCCGCGAGTAGAGCGGCTCGCCCGTCACGCCCGCCGCCCGCCGCATCGCGACGCGTGCGAGCGCACCCGAGCCGTCGCGCAGGAAGATGGCTCCCTCCTCCGGCTTCAGCTGGCCGAAGGCGCGCTCCAGGATCAGCTCGAGCAGCGGCTCGAGCGTGATCGGCGCGGCGAGCGCGCGGTGGACCTCGTTCAGGAACCGCAGCCGCCCCGCGAGCCCGCCCGGATCCTCCCCGGGAACGGCCGGAGCCGCGAACAGCATGGTCGCCGAGCGGAAGAGCGTGCCGTCGGGAAGCCGCTCGTCGGCGCGGCCCACGAGCCCGTCTCCCGCCGAAGGCGAAGCGGGCGCGCCCCCCGGCCCCTCCAGGACGACCCGGCTCTCGGCGAGCCGGATCACGTCGCCGACGCGGACCGGCGTCGCCTGCGCGACCGGCCGGTCGTTCAGGAACGTCGTGTTGCGCGAGCCGAGGTCCTCGAGGAACCAGCTGCCATCGCGCAGGAAGAGCCGCGCGTGCTGACGCGAAAGAAAGCGGTCGGCCAGCACCACGTCGGCCTTCGAGGAGCGTCCAAGCACCACGGCATCGCCCTGGAGCTCCTGACGGAACGGCTCGCCGTCGCGCGGGCGGACGTGGAGGACGAGCGCGCTCACGGTGCTCCGCTGCCCGACGCTCGCGCGAGCGCCTGCTCGCGGCCCGGCTCGACCGCGAAGAGGCTCATGAAGCCGGCGAGCTCCAGCACGGTGCGGACGCTCGGCCCGAGCCCGCACAACACGAGCGCTCCCTGCGGCGGCTTGAGCCGCTTGGCGGCCACCAGCAGCACGCGCAGGCCGGCGCTGCTGATGTAGTCGACGCCGGCGAGGTCGATCACCACGCGCCGGGCTCCGCCGTCGAGCCTCGCCATCAGGTGCCGCTCGAGCTCGCCCGAGCTCACCGAGTCGACACGCCCCCGAGGTGCGATCACCCGCGTCTCGCCGACCTGCTCGTCGCCGATCTCCATGCTGTCCTGACCTCAGTGCTCCATCGGTAGCAGGCGCCGGACGAGGCGCAGGTGGTTGCGCCCGTCGCGCCGCTCGTACTGGACCTCGTCCATCAGCCGCTTCACGAGCTCGATCCCGAGGCCTCCGATCGGCCGCTCGTCGACGCCGAGCGACGTGTCGGGTGCCGCGGCCGCGAGCGGATCGAACGCGGGCCCGTCGTCCGCGACCCGCACCTCGCAGCGCGGCGGATCGCCCGGCTCGAACGAAAGCTCGAGCTCGACCTGCGCCGCCTCACCGCGTCCCTCGAGGCCGTGATGGACCACGTTCGCGAGCACCTCGTCGAGCGACACCTCGACCGGCCAGGTGACCGCCCGCGACACTCCCTGCTCGGCCCAGAGGCGCTCGAGCGCGTCGAGGGCGGCCTTGATGCCCTCGTCCGTCGCCGGGACGCTCAGCCGACGGGTCTGCCCCGCGCTCACCGGCCCTCCTTCGGCAGTTCGAGGACGAAGACGGGGCGCATGATACCCCCCCGGTGGCAGGATTCGTGCTAGTGTCCCGCCGGACTTCCAACTTCCCACTAGCGCGGCTGTATTTATGGTCGATGGGGATCCCGACGAAGCTCTGGTCGCGCGCTGCCTCGGGGGAGAGCCCGACGCGTTCGAGTCGATCGTCTCCCGCTACCAGCGCGTGCTCTTCAACGCGGCCTACCGGCTGCTGGGGGACCGCGAAGACGCCCGGGACGTCGCGCAGGGAGCCCTGGTCAAGGCCTACGAGAAGCTCGGGACCTTCGATCCGCGTTACCGCTTCTTCAGCTGGATCTACCGGATCGTGGTGAACGAGGCCCTCAACACGCGCGAGCGCCGGCGCCCGAGCGCGCCGCTGCTGGGCGACCTGCCCGACGTCGCCCGCATCGAGGAGGCGCTCGCCGCCCGCGAGCGCAGCGACAGCGTGCAGGCGGCGCTCCTGCGCCTGAGCGCCGAGGACCGCGAGGTGATCGTGCTGCGCCACTTCGCGGAGCTGAGCTATGCCGAGATCGGCGAGACGCTGGGTCTCGCCGAAAAGACCGTCAAGTCGCGGCTGCACGAGGCGCGCCAGCGGCTGGGGCGGATGTTGGGGCCGGAGAGTCCAAGGTGATCCACGAGCGAGACGACGTGGCGCAAGACGCCGACGAGGAGCGGGCGCTGCGGGCGCTCGACGGGGCGGAGCGATTGGACGTGCCGATCGGCTTCGCCGAGAACGTGATGCGCTCCGTGCGGGAGCGCGCCGCGGGTGGCGTCCCAACTTTCTGGACCCGCCCGTGTACTGGGAGACAAGAACCCCGAATTCTGGTCGCCGGACAGGCGACGCGAGCCGAGTGGAGGTGGGAGCATGTCGAGCCGAAAGCTGTTGCTGGGAATTGCGGCCGCGGCGATGGTCGCGATCGGCTACTGGGTTGCGAAGGGCTTCCCACCCGTCGGCCCCGGATCCGACGCCACCGTGGGGGCGGCCAAGAAGTACCAGTCCGAGCAGATCGCGGCCAAGGACGTCCTGCTCCAGAACCCCGAGGTCCAGCGGGTGCTGCAGAGCGACAGCTTCCGCAAGCTGGTCACGAACCCCGAGACGCGCGCCATCCTGACGAGCAAGGACTTCCAGAAGGCGATGGCGGCGGCCGAGGTGCAGGCATTCCTGGCATTGGCGTCGCGCGACGCGGCGCTCGGCAGGGCGCTCGACGGCGCGGTCGACGCGCAGGCGGTCTCGGGGCTGATGGGCCGGCTCGCGAGCGACAGCGCGGCCGCGGCCGCGGTGGACGCCGCGCTCCAGGACGCCGCCGTCGAGAAGGCGTTCGACCAGGCCGCCGCCAAGGCGGCCGAGAACGCGTCCGCGAAGGCGCTCGACGGCGCGTCGGCCAAGGCGCTCGACAGCGCCCTCGGCAAGGCGATCCAGGACGCGGGGCTCGAGAGGCTGGTCCAGGACGCGGCTCACGACGCGTCGTTCGCACAGCTGCTCAGCAACAGCGCGTTCCAGCAGGCGATGAAGGACCAGGCCTTCATGAGCCTCCTGACCGACGCGAGCTTCGCGAAGGCCGTCAGCGACCCCGCCTTCCTGCAGGCGATCTCGGACTCGGCCTTCCGCGACGCGGCGACGAGCGGTGCCCTCGGCGCGGCGGTCGATGCCGCCTCCGCGGCGGCGGCCGGAGCGGCGCTCGAGAAGGCGACGGACGCCGCGCAGGGCAAGGCGCAGGACGAAGCGCACAAGAAGTAGAGCCGCTGCACCGGACCGGGCGCCGCGCCCGGCCGCGATCGCGAGAGGAGCGTTCCGGAAGGGGCGCTCCTCTCGTCTTTTCTCCCCGGAGGCCACACCGTGCGAGGCGCCACCGCTGCCGGTCTCACGCTCGCCCTTCTCCCTGGCCTCGTGTCTCCCGCTCGCGCACAGCTCAAGGAGCTCGAGACCAAGGACCTGCGCCTCATCTACTTCGACCCCGCGCTGACCTACGTGACGCCGCACGCCGGGCGCTGCTTCGAGAACGCGCTCGGCTTCCACCGCAAGCTCTTCTCCTACACGCCGAGCGGGCCGGTCACCGTGCTGCTCGACGACTTCGCCGACAGCGGCAACGCCGCGGCGACGGCGGTGCCGCGCAACTTCGTCAAGGTCGACATGGCGCCGCTCAGCTTCGCCTTCGAGACGGTGGTGGCGAACGAGCGCATCAACTGGCTGATGAACCACGAGCTCGTCCACGTGACGGCCGTGGACCAGGCGGCGGGCAGCGAGCGCTTCTTCCGTGGCCTCTTCCGCGGCAAGGTCTCGGCCGTGCCGGAGCAGCCCGAGAGCATCCTCTACTTCTACCTGACCGCGCCGCGGGCCGCGGCGCCGCGCTGGTACCAGGAGGGGCTCGCCGTCTTCGTCGAGACCTGGATGGCGGGCGGCCAGGGCCGCGCCCAGGGCGCCTACGACGAGATGGTGTTCCGCGCGATGGTGAAGGACGACCAGCGTTTCTACGACCCGCTCGGGCTCGTCTCCGAGGGCGTGAAGGTCGACTTCCAGACCGAGGTGAACTCGTACCTCTACGGCACGCGCTTCCTGAGCTACCTCGCCTACGAGCGCTCGCCCGAGCAGGTGATCGAGTGGGCCCGGCGCGGCAAGGGCACGAAGGCCTACTACGCGTCGCAGTTCAAGCACGTGTTCGGCCGCTCGCTCGGCGACGCCTGGCGCGACTGGACCGCGTGGGAGCACGACTTCCAGCAGAAGAACCTCGACGCCGTCCGCACGCTACCCGCTCACGCCGCACACCGACATCTCGACGCAGGGGCTCGGCTCGGTCTCGCGGGCCTACTACGACGCGGACAAGAAGGCGCTCTACGCCGGCCTCAACTATCCGGGCATCGTCTCGCACATCGGCGCGATCTCGACCGAGGACGGCCGGGTCCGCAAGATCCAGGACATCAAGGGCCCGCGCATCTACACCGTCACCTCGCTCGCCTGGGATCCCGGCACGCGCACGCTCTTCTACACCTCCGACAACAACGCGCTCCGCGACCTGCTGAGCGTCTCGCCCGACACCGGCGAGACGCGGATGCTCTTGAAGGACGCGCGCATCGGCGAGCTCGTCTACTCCCCCGCCGAGAAGGCGCTCTTCGGGATCCGCACCTTGAACGGCCTGGCGACGCTCGTCCGCGTGGCTCCGCCCTACAAGGAATGGCAGAGCCTCTACACCTGGCCCTACGGCGAGGTCGCCTACGATCTCGACCTGTCGGCCGACGCGAGCCTCGTGTCCTTCTCGCACGGCGACGCGAGCGGGCGCCAGTCGCTGCGGATCGCGAAGCTCGAGACGCTTCGCAAGGGAGACGCGACCGCCGTCGCGCAGTTCGACTTCGGCGCCGCGATCCCGTCGAACTTCGTCTTCACGCCCGACGGCAAGTACCTGTACGGCAGCTCGTACTACACGGGCGTCTCGAACATCTTCCGCTACGACCTCGCGAGCGGAAAGCTCGACGCCGTCAGCAACACCGAGACCGGCTTCTTCCGCCCGATCCCGCTCGGCGAGGACGAGCTCGTCGTCTTCCGCTACACCGGCAAGGGCTTCGTGCCGACGCGCATCCACGCGGCGCCGCTCGAGGACGTCAAGGAGATCACGTTCCTCGGCGCCCAGATCGCCGAGAAGCACGAGATCGTGCGGCAGTGGAAGCTCGGCTCGCCCAGCGCCGTGCCGCTCGAGTCGCTCACCACGGGCCAGGGCCGCTACAGCTCGGTCCCGAGCATCCGCCTCGAGTCGATCTATCCCGTCGTCCAGGGCTACAAGGAGTTCGCGGCGGTCGGCCTGCGCGCGAACTTCTCGGACCCGCTGTTCCTGAACCGCGCGAGCCTCACCGCTTCGTACACCCCCGACAGCGACCTGCCCGAGAACGAGCGCTACCACGTGCAGGGCGAGCTCCAGCGCTACGACTGGACGCTCGGCTTCCAGGTGAACGGCGCCGACTTCTACGACCTCGTCGGGCCGACGAAGACGAGCCTCAAGGGCTGGGCCGTGGGCCTCGGCTACAACCGGAGCCTCGTCTACGACCTGCCGCGCCGGCTCGACCTCAAGGCGAGCGCCACCTACTACGGCGACCTCGACCGCGTGCCCGACTACCAGGACATCCCCACGAACTTCACCGACGAGCTCGCGACGCGCGTGCGCCTCCGCTACGAGGACTACCGCCACTCGCTCGGCTACGTGGACGAGGAGAAGGGGCTCGGCTGGGAGCTCGGCTTCCTGGGCGACCGCGTGAAGGGCGACGTGTTCCCCAAGCTCTACGGCGACCTCGACCTCGGCCTGGCGCTGCCGATCCCGCACTCGTCGGTGTGGCTCCGGGGCTCGGCCGGCTGGGGACCGGGCGACAACCGCGACGAGCCCTTCGCCAACTTCTACTTCGGCGGCTTCCGCAACAACTGGGTCGACCACCGCGAGGAGAAGCGCTACCGCGAGCCCGACGCCTTCCCCGGCCTCGAGATCAACGAGGTCGGCGGCACCAACTACGCGCGCGCGATGGCCGAGTGGAACCTGCCGCCGCTGCGCTTCCGCGGCGCCGGCACGCCGAGCTTCTACCTCACGTGGCTCCGGCCCGCGGTCTTCACGAGCGTGCTCGTCACGAACGCCGACGACGGCGCGCTCCGGCGCACGATCGGCAACGCCGGCGCCCAGATCGACCTGCGGCTCGGGCTGCTGTCACGCCTCGAGCTCACGCTCTCGGCCGGCTACGCGGCGGCCTTCGAGAGCGGCCAGCCCACCCGCCACGAAGGCATGCTGTCGCTCAAGATCCTCCGCTAGAGGGCGTCTCGGGGCCCGCAATGCTCGGCGCGGAGCTCGATCGGGGGCAGGCCCATGCGAACGGTACGATGTGGTGACGTTCCGCCCGCCGTCAAACTGACTGACTCGAGGAGGACCACGTGAACGTGCCGTCTCTCTTGGCGGCTACCGCTGGCGGCCACGACTCCGATGCCGTCCCGACGGTCCTGCTGGCCCTGGCGTTCGCCATCGTCTGCGCGAAGCTCGCCGGAGAGCTGGTCGAGCGCCTGGGCCAGCCTGCAGTGCTGGGCGAACTGATCGTCGGGATCCTGGCCGGCAACGCCGCACTCTTCGGTGGCCCCGACGTCTCGGCGCTGGCTTCGAGCGAGACGCTGACCGCCATGGCGGAGCTCGGCGCCGTGCTCCTGCTCTTTCACGTAGGCCTCGAGTCGACACCAAAGGAGATGATGGCCGTCGGTGGCCGAGCCGCCCTGGTCGCGGTGGTCGGCGTCGTGACGCCCATGCTGCTCGGGTTTGGAGTCGGCGAGCTGATGCGGCCTCAGGAGCCGTGGATGCTCCACGCGTTCCTGGGGGCCATGCTCGCCGCGACCAGCGTCGGGATCACCGCGCGGGTGCTGAAGGATGCAGGCGCGCTGCGGGCGCCCTTCGCCCGGATCATCCTGGGGGCCGCAGTCATCGACGACGTTCTCGGGCTCGTGGTCCTGGCGGTGGTCTCGGGCATCATCACGGCTGCCGCCAGCGGGGCTGCGCTGTCCGCCGGTTCCGTCGTCTCGATCGTGGCCAAGGCGGTCCTGTTCCTGATCGGAGCGCTCCTGATCGGCTCGCTGATCTCGCCGAGGCTCTTCCGCGGCGCGCTCGCGCTGCGGAGCCGCGGCGTGGTCCTCGCGCTGTCCCTGGGGCTCTGCTTCTTCTTGTCCTTCGTGGCCCTGAAGGCGGGCCTGGCACCGATCGTCGGCGCTTTCGCGGCAGGCCTGGTCCTGGAAGAAGTGCATTTCAAAGATCACGTGCAGCGAGGCGAGCCGCCACTCCACGAGAGCCTGGAGCCGCTCACGGCGCTGCTCGTCCCCGTGTTCTTCATCAGGATGGGAATGCTGGTCGACTTGCGGTCCTTCGCCTCGGCGTCGGTCCTCGGCTTCGCGCTTCTGCTCACGGCGGCCGCGATCGTCGGGAAGCTCGCCTGCGGCCTCGTGGCGCCGAAGGGAGTCTCAGGACTGACGCTGGGCCTCGGCATGATGCCGCGTGGAGAGGTGGGCTTGATCTTCGCCGGCATCGGCGCACGCCTGGTCCTGGCCGACCGCCCGGTGATCGACGCCGGGACCTACGCGGCAGCGGTCTTCATGGTGGTGGCCACCACCATGCTGACCCCGCCGCTGCTCCTCTGGTCGCTCCAGCGGAGGTGAGCCCGAGACGTCACAGCACGTCCGCCCATCCCGGAGAGGCCGCGAAGGCCGCGTGGATCAGGCCGACGTGCGAGTACGCCTGCGGGAAGTTGCCCCACATGCGCAGGCTCGACGGCCTCGTAGTCCTCGGAGAGCAGCCCGAGCGGCGACAGCGCCGCGTGGACGTGCTCCATCACGGCCTTGGCCTCGGCGTTCCGCCCGACGACGGCGAGCGCCTCCGACCAGCCAGAACGTGCAGATGATGAAGGCGACCGTGGGCTGCCCGAAGCCGTCGTCGAGCCGGTAGCGGAAGAGCCAGCCGTCCCTGCGAGAGCGCCGTGCGGATCGCGTCGATCGTGCCCGTCAGGCGGCGGTCGTCGGCCGGCAAGCAGCCGCAGGCTGGCCATCTGGAGCAGCGACGCGTCGAGGTCCGTCCCGCCGTAGGTGCCCGCGAAGGCTCCGAGCTCGGCGTTCCAGGCCTGGGCGACGATCTCGTCGCGGATGCGCGGCCGCGGCGCTCGGAACTCGCGCGCCGACGCCGGGCGCGTGCTGCGCGGCGACGCAGCGCCATCCGGTCGGCCGCGGCCCAGCACATCAGGCTCGAGAAGGTCTGCGGCTTCCACTCGGTGCGGTACTCCCAGATGCCGGCGTCGGGCGTGCCCGGCGACGGCGATCGCCTTGCGCGCCAGCCGCTCGAGCAGCTCGAGCGTCGCCGGGGAGCGCTCGGCGCTGAAGCGCTCGTCGAGGAAGATCGGCGTCAGCGCCAGCACCATCTCGCCGAAGATGTCGTGCTGGGTGTGGCTGGCCGCGCCGTTGCCGACGCGCACCGGGCCGTCGCCGCCGAAGCCGGGCCAGTCCGTCGAGGACCTGCTCCTCGAGGTCCGAGCTGCCGTCGACGCGGTACAGCGGCGCAGCTCCAGGTCCGGGGCGGCGGCGGCGACGTTCAGCAGGTACTGGACGAACTGCTCGCGCTCCTCGAAGTGGCCGAGCAGGCGGAACGCGCCGAGCGCGTAGTAGGCGTCGCGCAGCCAGCAGTAGCGGTAGTCCCAGGTGCGGCCGCTGCCCGGCGCCTCGGGGATCGACGTCGTCATCGCCGCGACGATCGCGCCGGTGTCCTCGAAGCAGTGCAGCTTGAGCGCGAGCGCCGAGCGGATCACCTCCCGCTGGTAGAGCGGCGGGATGTTGCAGTGCTTCACCCAGCGCTGCCAGTAGCGCACCGTCTCGCCGCAGAAAGCGGTCGCACAGCGGCGCGCAGCGGCTCCTCGATCGGGGCGCCCCAGGTGAGCGCGAGGTGCCGGCGCTCGGTCAGCGCGAAGGGCTGGCCGCCGAGGTACGAGAGCGGGATGTCGGTCGTGAGCCGCAGCGGGCTCGCGAAGCCCTCGAAGCGAAGGTGGTTCGAGCCCTGGAGCACGCGGCGGCGCCGCCTTCGACCAGCCGAGGCGCGGGCTCGCAGCGCACGCGGACGCGCGGCGTTCCGGCGAGCGGCTCGACGATGCGGAAGAGCTGGGTCGGCCGGAAGATGCGGTCGTGCTGGACGAAGCGCGGAGCGAAGTCGAGCACGCGGAACGCGCCGCTCGCCGTCTCGGAACGTCGTCTCGAGGACGTTGGTGTTCTCGAGGTAGCGCTGCGTGCCCGGCGCGCCGTCGGCCGGGCCCGACGACGAAGCGGCCGCCGTCGCTCGTCGTCGAGCAGGCGTCGAGAAGACGGGCTCCGAGTCGAAGCGCGGCAGGCAGCACCAGACGACCGCGCCGCTGCGTCCGACCAGCGCGGAGAACTGGCAGTTGCCGATCAGGCCGAGATCCTCGAGGCGCACCGTCGGCACTATAGCCGATATTAGTTGTGCCTCAAACTAGTTTGTGCTTGAATCGGGTCATGCGCGGCGCCGGGCGTTTCGTGATCGCGCTCGTCCTCGGGCTCGGCCTCGTCGCCTGGGTGGCGTCGGCCATCGTGCACCAGACCACGCGCGCCTGGTTCGAGAAGGACGTCAACCTGCGCGCGCAGCTCGCGGTGAGCGGGGCGCGCCAGGCGCTGATCGCCCACTGGCAGAAGGAGCAGCGCGCGGAGCTCAAGGGCCTGCTCGCGGAGATCGCCCACGACGAGCGCATCATGGCGGCCGCGGCGTGCGCCGCCGACCTGACGCCGCTCGCCGCGACCAAGGACTTCCCGAGCCAGTTCGGCTGCGCCGACTTCGGCGACGCACGTGCGCGCCAGCAGCGACGCGCCGGCTCCGGACTGGAGCGTCGTGGAGCGAGGTGGCGACGCTGCCGGGCGGCGGCGTCCACGTCAGCGCGATCCCCGTGCTCGACGGCGAGCGGGCCCTCGGCTTCGTGGTCCTGGTCCACGACCTGAGCTTCGTGGAGCGGCGCGAAGCCACGACGCAGCGGTTCCTGCTGCTCGCCTTCGGCGTTCTCGCGCTCAGCGCGGCCCGTCGTCACGATCGTCGCGGCGCGGCTCTCCTGGCGGGGCTGGAGCGACGAGCTGCGGGGCTTCCTGCGCGGCGGCACGCAGCGCCCCGAGTTCCAGCCGATCCTGCGGGACGTGCGCGAGCTGGTGGAGCGCATCGTCGCGGAGAAGGAGGCCGACCGCGAGGGAGGCGCGTGGACGCCGCAGCGCCTGAAGCACACGCTGAACCGCTACCTGCACGGCGAGAAGGTGGTGATCCTCGCCAACCGCGAGCCGTACATCCACGAGCGGGCGAAGGACGGCAGCATCGCGGTCCTGCACCCGGCGAGCGGCCTGGTCACCGCGCTCGAGCCGGTCATGCGCGCCTGCTCCGGGCGTCTGGATCGCCCACGGCAGCGGATCGGCCGACCGCGAGACGGTCGACCGCCACGGCCGCGTGCGCGTGCCGCCGGGCGAGGAGTCCTACCTGCTCCGGCGCGTCTGGCTCTCGCCCGAGGAGGAGAAGGGCTACTACTACGGCTTCGCCAACGAGGGCCTCTGGCCGCTGTGCCACATCGCGCACGCGCGTCCGATCTTCCGCAGCGAGGACTGGGAGCACTACCAGGCGGTCAACCAGAAGTTCGCGGACGCCGCTGCTGCGAGGAGGTCGACTCCGACGATCCGATCGTGCTCGTGCAGGACTACCACTTCGCGCTGGCTCCGCGCCTCATCCGCGAGCGGCTGCCCGGCTACCGTCATCATGTTCTGGCACATTCCCTGGCCCAACTCGCAACAGCGGTTCGCCGACGCCGTCTGCGCGGAGGTCGACTCCGAGGACCCGATCGTCCTGGTGCAGGACTACCACTTCGCGCTCGCGCCGCGGCTGATCCGCGAGCGCCTGCCGCGCGCCACGGTCATCATGTTCTGGCACATCCCCTGGCCCAACTCGGAGCGCTTCGGCATCTGTCCGTGGCGCAACGAGCTGCTCGAGGGGATGCTCGGCGCCAGCATCCTCGGCTTCCACACGCAGTTCCACTGCAACAACTTCGTCGACTCGGTCGACCGCTTCCTCGAGGCGCGCATCGACCGCGAGCAGAACGCGGTCGTGCAGCACGGGCGCAGCACGCTCGTGCGGCCCTATCCGATCTCGCTCGAGTGGCCGGTCCGCTGGCTCGAGACGCGCGCCGCCGGTCGCCGAGTGCCGGCGCGCGCGTCTGCGAGGAGCTGGGGCTCGCGCCCGGACGCGCTGCTCGGCGTCGGCGTCGATCGCCTCGACTACACGAAGGGCGTCGAGGAGCGGCTGCTGGCGGTCGAGCGGCTGCTCGAGCGCTTCCCCGAGTTCCGCGGCCGCTTCACCTTCGTCCAGCTCGCGGCGCCGAGCCGGACCGTGATCGAGCGCTACCGGCAGCTCAACGAGAGCGTCGAGCAGCTGGCGGCGCGGATCAACGAGCGCTTCGGCGACGGCGAGCTACCGGCCGATCGTCCTGCTGCGGCGCGCACCACGAGCCGCCGACGGTGTTCCGCTACTACCGCGCCGCCGACCTCTGCTACGTCAGCAGCCTCCACGACGGCATGAACCTGGTCGCCAAGGAGTTCGTCGCCGCGCGCGACGACGAGCGCGGCGTGCTCGTGCTCAGCCAGTTCACCGGCGCGGCGCGCGAGCTCACCGAGGCGCTGATCGTCAACCCCTACGACCTCGACGAGGCGAGCGCCGCGCTGGCGGCGGCGCTCAGCATGTCCGCCGACGAGCAGCGCGACCGGATGCGCTCGATGCGCGCGTTCCTCGCCGAGTTCAACGTCTACCGCTGGGCCGGGCGGATGCTCGTGGATGCCGCGCGCCTGCGCAGCCGCGACCGCCTGACCGGCCGCCTCACCGATCACCTCGCCGCCGGCCGGGGTCGCGATGAGGGACATCCTGTCGCGGGCCGGCCGCGAGCTGCTCCGAGCAGTTCGCCTGGTCGAACGTGCTGCTGGCCTTCGACTACGACGGCACGCTGGCGCCGATCGTCCGCGATCCCGACAAGGCCGCCGATGCGCGCGACCACGCGGCGGCTGCTCGCCGAGGTCGCGCGGCCGCTATCCCTGCATCGTCATCTCCGGCCGCGCGCAGCCGGACGCGCGAGCGCTGGCTGCGGGGCATCCGGCTGCGCGAGGTCGTCGGCAACCACGGCATCGAGCCCTGGCAGGCGACGCGTCCCGCTGACGCGAGGAGGTCAAGCGCTGGGCGCCGCTCCTCGACGCGAGCGCCTCGCCGCGCTTCACGGGCGTCTGCGATCGAGGACAAGACCTTCTCGCTCGCCATCCACTACCGCCGCTCGCGCGAGAAGAAGAAGGCGCGCGCGGCGATCCTGCGAGGCCGCGGCGGCGCTCGGCGCCGGTGCGCGTCATCGGCGGCAAGCAGGTCGTCAACATCCTGCCCGAGGGAGCGCCGCACAAGGGCATCGCCCTGCGAGCGCGAGCGCGACCGCCTCGGCTGCGACACCGCGATCTACGTGGGCGACGACGAGACCGACGAGGACGTCTTCGCCCTCGACCAGCCGGGCCGGCTCCTGACCATCCGCGTGGGCCCGAAGCGCGACGTCGCAGGCGGCCTACTGCCTGCGGAGCCAGGCGGCGGTCGACGAGCTGCTGGCGGCGCTCGTCGAGCCTGCGCGCGGAGCCGGCGCTGGCCGCTGGCGGCGCACTCGATGACGCGCGCGGCCGGCGCTGCGCCTGGCCGCGCCCGCTCCCCGCCTGGGCGAGGTGCTCGACTTCATGCGCCTCATCTGGGCCGTCGACCACGCGCTGCAGAGGACCTCCAAGCGCATGAAGTCGGCGATCGGGGTCACGGGGCCGCAGCGGCTCGTCATCCGGATCGTGGCGCGCTTCCCCGGCATCCCCGCCGGCCAGCTCGCCCAGCTCCTCCACGTCCATCCGAGCACGCTGACCGGCATCCTGAAGCGCCTCGAGCGCCAGGGGCTCGTCCGGCGGCGCCCCGACCCGCGGGACCGCCGGCGGGCCTTCCTGGGAATCACCGAGAAGGGCCGGCGGGTCGACGCCGCCGCGGCCGGGACCGTGGAAGCGGCCGTCGAGCGCGAGTCCGAGCTCTCGCGCGACGCCCGACGGCGCGAGGGAGTCTGACGGACCTCGCGCGCGCTGAGATCGCTGACGTGGCGCTGAGCGCGAGCGGCCTGCGCTGGGTTGTCCGGGTCCGCGACCACGCAGCACGAGCCGAGCGGCCGCAGCCGAGGTCCGGCGCGCATCGAGCGCGTGCCGTGCTCCGCTGATACCGCGGTCCGAGGTCACTGCCTCGCGGCCGCCCGCGCCAGAGCCCTCGCGACGTCGCGCATGCTGATCATTCCCAGCAGCCTCGTCGGGATCCTTGCGGCTGACCACCGGCAGCTCCGGACACGCCGAGCTGTCCGAGCTTGGCGAGGACGGTGTCGAGGGCGTGGTCCGGGTGAGCATGCACCGATACGCCGCCGTGCCAGCTCCATGAGCGTCCTGCCGCCTCGCCGGCCTCGCGCGCTCCTCGATGTCCGCGACGTCCAGCATGCCGACGAACCGGCCGGCCCCGTCGAGGATCGGATAGGCGTGGTGGCGCCTCGGCCTGCCCCGAGCAGGCGCCACGCCTCAGCGACCGTCGAGCCTCCGCATCAGGGTCACGCGCTCCCGGGTCATCGCCGAAGCGGTCCGCACGTGCCGGAAGGGATGGCGGCTGGGACCCGGGAGGTGGATCCCGTCCTGCTTCAACAGCGCGTCGTAGATCGGCGCCGGCGAGAGCCGGCGGGCGAGCGCGTAGCTCGTGATGTTGGCGGCCATCAGCGGAAGGATCACGGAGTAGTTGTTCGTCATCTCGAAGATGATCACGATCGAGGTGATGGGCGCGCGCACGATTCCGGCGAACATCGCTCCCATGCCCACGAGCACGAAGGCGCCCGGCTGCGTGCCCGGGCCTGCCGAGCGCGACGCTGGCCAGGATGCCGACGACTCCTCCCAGCATTCCCCCGATGTAGAGGGAGGGACCGAAGATCCCACCCGAGGACCCCGAAGAATAGGAGACAACCGTGGCCGCGAGCTTGAACAGGCCCAGGATCAGCATCAGCTTCAGGGGCATCCCGCCCTGCAGCCCGACGGCCAGCTGCTGGTAGCCCACGCCGAAGATGCTGGCGGACCCGGTGAGCAGAGGGCGGACAGGCCCAGGACGCCCAAGGACGAGCCCTCCCACGCCCGGCGTCGCCCACGCGGGCACCCGTCGCTGCCGCGGAACCAGGCCCGGAGCCGCAGCAGCGAAACGTTGAAGGCCACGGCGGCGACGCCGGCGACGAGGCCGAGCAGGATGTAGAACGGCAGCTCGCCGATCGCCGTTCAGCCTGTAGGCGGAACGCTGAAGAGCGCGTGCTCGCCGAGGATCGACCGCTCGACCACCGAGGCGATGACCGCCGCGATCACGATCGAGCCCAACGGCTTGGCCGCCGTGTCGCCGAGGATCTCCTCGAGGGTGAACGTGACCGCCGCGATCGGGGTGTTGAACGCCGCGGCCAGGCCCGCGGCCGCGCCCACGGGGACCAGGCTGCGCAGTCGCTCCCGCGACAGGTCGAAGACCCGCCCCAGGAACGACGCGATGGCGGCGCAGATCTGGACCGTCGGTCCCTCGCGGCCGAGGCTGGCGCCGGTGCCGATGTTGAGGGCCGGCAGCAGCATCTTGGCCGGGATCACTCGGGCCGGGATCCGTCCACCCTCGAGCAGGAAGGCCGCCTTGACCTGGGGTATTCCGCTGCCCCGCGCCTCGGGAGCGTAGAAGTAAAGACCGGCACCCGCCGACCAGCCCGCCCGAGCGCCGGAATCAGGAGCAGAGCAGTGGCGCCCGCCAGGGCCCCGGCATCTGCCGCCACCCGATAGATGATCCCGTTCTGGAGGGCCTCGAGGAGCCAGTGGAACGCCACCGCGGCCAGACCGCAGAGCCCGCCGATCAGGAACGTCAGGAGATGGAGCTTCTGGCTCTCGCGGAGCGGCACCCGGTCCAGGAGGCGGCGCGCCCTGATCTGGAGCCGCCGCCACCTCACGTCCGCCCTCCTCCGTTGCTCGCCCGCCCCGGCTCTCCACGCCGCTCTCCGGTCACGAGAGCATAACTTTGATTTGACCTCCAACTATCGCGCTCGGATGGTATTCTGCTTGCGCGAGGGGACTCCCTTGAGCGAGCCCTCAGGCGGCCCTGCAACCGCGCGCTACGACCGCATCAGCAGCGCCTACGATCTGGTCGCGGACCCGGCGGAGCACGATGCGCGGGAGCGTGGCCTCGCCCTGCTGGATGCCGCGCCGGGCGAGCGCGTGCTCGAGATCGGCGCCGGGACCGGCCGCGCCCTCCTGAGCTGGCCTAGGCAGTGGGTCGTTCCGGCCTGCGTGCGGGCTCGACACGTCGTCGGGGATGCTCCGCCTGGCTCGCCAGCGGCTGGAATCCTGCCGGTGCGTGTCCATCTGCAGCGTGGCGACGCACGCGCCTCCCGTATCGCGCGGCCAGCTTCGACGCGGCGTTCATGAGCTTCACGCTCGAGCTCTTCGAACCACCGGACATCGCGCGGGTGCTGTCGGAGCTCAAGCGTGTCTTGCGCCCGCGCGGCCGGCTCGCCATCGTCTGCCTCAGCGTCGAGCCCGAACCGGGCTTCGCGACCCAGGCGTACGCGTGGCTGCACCGGCAGTTCCCGCACCTTGATCGACTGCCGGCCGATCGACGTCCTGGGCCACCTCGAGCGGAATGGCTTCCGGCCGACGAGCGTGGAGCGCATGAGCCTCTGGAGCCTCCCCGTCACGGCCTTGTGCGCGGAGCCCGTCGCCTCGTCTCGCTTGCACGGTCGCGCCGGGGAAAGCTCTTCCGACCGGCCGGCGTCTCCGTAGTGCAGGGCTGGTCGCCCGCAAGAAAGCCGCCCCCTGAGTCCGTTCGTTCGGCCTCAGAATGTGCCATAACTCGGACGCCATGATTCCGACGGCGACGCATCGGAGCAGGCTCCCTGCAGTCCTTGTTCTGGTGGCGAGCCTCCCTCCTGTCGCCCTCGCCGCCCCTGACAGCCCCGGGGTGCGCGCGTTCGTGAGAACTCTCGGCCTCGATGAACGCCAGATCGCAAGCGTGGAAAGCGGCCGCGTGGCGGCCCGCATCCTCGACGGCGCGGAGGCTTCCCAGCTCACGCTGGCCGCTGCCGTTCACGTCCGCGCGCCCATGCAGCGCCTGCTGGACGACGCGGCCGCGCTGTGGGCCTTGATGGGGGTGGAGGCCCAGCTGCAGTCAGGCGCCTTCTCCGAGCCGCCGCGGCTCGAAGACCTCGCGGCCCTCGCCTTCGACCCTCGCGACCTCGAGGGCGTCCGCGACTGCGAGGCGCAGGACTGCGGTCTCAAGCTCGACGAAGCCGGGCTGCGCCGCGTCAGGCAGGTGGAGTGGCGTTCGCCTGGCGCTCGTGCGCGCTTCTCCGATCTGCTCAGGGAATGGATGCTGGGAATCGTGGTGGCCTACCGGCGCGACGGCACCCTGCCGATCTACCTCGACAAGAAGCGCCCGGTGAGCGTCGCCGAGGAAATCGCTCGCAGCGTCGGGGAGTCGGCCTACGTCGACGCGCGCTCGCCGTTCCTGGAGTACGTGCTGGGTTACCCGAAGGCGGCTCTTCCCGACACGCACGACAGCTTCTACTGGTCGACGGAGAAGCTGAGCAAGCCCGTCACGAGCCTGCACCATCTCGTCCTGCACCGAGGAGCCGATGCGAGCCTCGTGCGCTACGCGATCGCCGACAAGCACCTCAGCGACACTCACTACTTTCGCTCCCGGCTCGAGCTCTTCGTGGCTGCTGGAGGGCGCTTCGCCGGGGGACTTCTACTGCGTCCGCCTGAGCCTGGCGCGGGTCGATCCGCCTGGGTGGCTCAAGAGCCTGGTAATGGGCAAGGTCAAGAGAGCCACGAGGAACGCGCTGGAAGCCAACCTGGACCGGGTCCGGCGCCGCCTCGAAGCCGCGGCGAAGCGGCACGGCGATTGCGCAGGAGCCGGCGAATGCTGAAGAAGGTCCGCGATTTCTCGTCGCGAGCCTGCGCGCGAACGTCAGCCTGAGTCGCGAGCGTTCTTCGCGACCGGCCTCCCGCAAGCCCGATGCGCCCGTCTGGATCTCCTGCGCGACCAGCTCGGTCACGCCGCGGGAGCCCGGCCGTAGTAGAACTGCACCGGCTCGAGCAGCGCGAATTAGTCATCGCGCAGGTCACGCCCGATGAACATGTCGGCAACCGAAGGAATCCGCAGCAGCCGGGTGACGACGTTACGGAATGTCGATGCCGACGGCAGTCTTCGGCACGAATGAAGATGCGAATCGTGCTGCTGATTCCTGCTTGCGTCTGAGAAACGGCCTCAGGCTCGCCTGATAGCGGGCGAACGCCGCCGTGAGGTCGCCTCCGCAGTCGCGGAGCGCTGCCGCGAGCACGTACGCCTCCGCCATCGCCAGGCCCGTCCCTTCGCCAGCAAGCAGGGAGACGCCGGCTGCCGCGTCGCCGACCAGCACCGTGCGGCCGCGTGCCCACTCGTCCATTCGAATCTGACTGACACGATCGAAGTAGATATCGCGAACAGCTCGTCATCGCGTCGAGTATCCGCGGACATTCCCAGCCGACATCCGCAAAGACGTCAGTCAGCGCCGACTTCCGCTCGCCCTCGGTCGACAGACGTTCGCGGACAGGTACTCGTCGCGAAACACGAAGAGAAAGAGCGTCTTGTCATCGCGCATGGCAAAACGTGACACCTGCCGACCCGGAACCGTATAACTGACGTAGACGAGTTCATCCCGGGGTCGTGTAGCCATCGAGCTCGAATGCTGCCACGTGATAACCGAGCGGGACTTCGAACTGTGTCTGTGGTCCAAAGGCAATCTGGCGGACCCGGGAGTGCAGGCCGTCGGCGCCGACGACCAGGTCGACGTCGCGTGGACGGCGCCTGATGGAATCGAACGTGTGCGGCATCAGGCTGCTCCTCGATACCCGCAATCGAGTCGCCGAATATCGTCTCGACCGTTCCGTCGAGCGCGCTGAAGATCGTCGCCGACAGGTCAGAGCGCCGCAGGCTCGTGAATCGTCCGTCTGTCAGGCGGCCGAAGACATCGGCCGAGAACCCGCCGACCCTGTGTCCATCGCTTGTCGACGAAGCGCACTTCACGCACCTGGTAGCCCAGTCCCTGATTCGCGGGGAGCAGACCCATCTGCTCGGCGATGTCGTAGCCGAGGCCCCAGAAATCAATGACGTAGCCGCCGGTACGAAGCGCCGGCGCCTCTTCGATCGAGCAGCACCTCGTGCCCCGCTCTGCGCAGCCAGTACGCGAGCGTCGGCCCGGCGATACCCGCGCCGTTGATGGCGATCCTCATGCGAGGCCTCCCGGAGCCTGCAGCCGCCGCGTCGGCGCGTCGAGGGCAGCTGCGCCCTTCGCTTATTATGGTTTGTGTTCCAACTATCGCAAGGGAAGTCCAACGACACGCCGCATCGGCGCGAGGCGAGCCCGACCCGGCCGGCGGTAGAATCGGCCAAACCTGCCCAATCGGGCGAAACCGCTTCATGAGCTTCGTCACCGGCGTTCTTCTGATCGTCATCGGACTTCAGGCCGCGGCCATCGTGGCGCTGCTGGTCCAAAAGTCGCGACGCGCCCGCGCCGCGCGGGCCCTGCGCGAGAGCGAGGGGCGGCTTCAGCTCATGTTGGATCGCGCGCCCGGCATGGTCTGGACGGCCCGGCCGGACACCACCCTCGACTACGTCAACCGCTTCTGCGCAGAGTTCACCGGGCTGCCGATCGAGAAGCTGCTGGACGAGGGCTGGCTGGAGGCCGTGCATCCGGATGACCGGGACCCCGCCGCCGGCATCTACGTTCCGGCGGTCGAGGCGCGCCGGCCCTTCCTCGTGGAATACCGGATGCGCCGTGCCGACGGCGCTTACCGATGGATCCTGGCCACGGGAGTCCCGATGTATGGGCCGGGAGGCGGTTTTTCGGGTTACGTCGGCATCGACATCGACATCACCGAGCGCAAGAACGCGGAGGAGCGGATCCGCGAGAGTCGGGCCGCCCTCGAGCTCAGCAATCGAGAGATCCAGCACCTGGCCGGCCGGCTGATCGAGGCCCAGGATGCCGAGCGGGCACGAATCGCGCGCGACCTGCACGACGACGTCAGCCAGCAGCTGGCCGGCCTGTCGATCGCCCTCAGCAGCCTCAAGCATCGAATGGAAGAGTCGCAGGTCGGCGAGGAGCTGAAGGCGGATCTTCGGGCGCTTCACCAGCGCACCGCCACGCTGGCGCAGAACGTCCGTCACCTCTCCCACGACCTGCATCCCACGGTGCTGCGGCACGCCGGGCTCGTGGCCGCCCTGACCTCGTACTGCGCCGAGCTCGTGCGCTTGCACGGGCCCGTCCTGACGTGCAGCGCAGAGGGGGACTTCGCAGAGGTCGCCCCGGAGGTGGCGCTTTGCCTCTACCGGACCGCGCAGGAGGCGCTGCGCAACGTCGTCGCGCACGCCGACGCCAGCCGGGCGGACGTCCGGCTGCTCCGTTCCGGCGACTACGCGGAGATGACGATCGTCGACGACGGCAAGGGGTTCGACGTCGCGCGCTCGCTCGAGCGCGGCAAGGGGCTGGGGCTGGTCAGCATCCGGGAGCGGGTCAGGCTTGCCGGAGGCACCGTCACCTTCGAGGCGTACGAGAAGCAGGGAACGCGTGTGCGGGTCCGGATCCCGGTCGGCGCGCTCCCGAAGGCCGCGGCCGGCTCCGACGCCGAAGGCCAGCAGCGCGAGGTCAGTCTCTCCTAGGCCGATGCGGCGAAACACCGTCCTGCTCGCCGACGACCACGCGATCGTCCAGGAAGGCCTGGCGCGACTCCTCAAGGACAACGACTTCGACGTCGTCGGCGCGGTGAGCGACGGCGGGCTGCTGATCGACGCCGCCATGCGGCTTCGCCCCGACGTGATCGTCACCGACCTCTCCATGCCGGGGCTGAGCGGCCTCGACGTGCTCGCCCGTCTCAAGGCCGAAGGCGTCGACAGCAAGGTGATCGTGCTGACGATGCACAACGACGCGAACCTGGCGACCATCGCCATGCGCGGAGGCGCCGCCGGCTACCTGCTCAAGGAGTCGGCCGGCGAAGAGCTGCTGACCGCGATTCGCCAGGCCCTGCAGGGCCGCGTCTACCTGACGCCCGCGCTCACGAAAGAGGTCATGGAGCGCATGGCGGGCTCCGAGCGGCCTTCGGAGCCGCAGCTCACGCCGCGCCAGCGCGACGTGCTGCGACTGATCGTGAAGGGCCAGCGCATGAAAGAGATCGCGGCGAACCTGGGCCTCTCGACGCGCACGGTCGAGACCCACAAGTACGAGATGATGGAGACGCTCGGCCTGCACTCCACGGCCGAGCTCGTGCGGTACGCGATCGACCGCCGGCTCCATCTCGATTGAACGGAACATGAAACGCCTCTCGACAGGGGCGGTCGTTGCCGCAGCGCTCGTGACCGCGTGGCCTTCACAATCGGCGAGAGCGCAGCAGGCGGGCCAGGGCGCAAGCGCGCTCGAGACTCGCATCCCGGTCGGAAGCGCCTCGCTCTACAGCCGAGCAATCGGGCGTGGGCAACCCGTCATCGTCCTCCACGGCGGGCCCGATTTCGACCACAGCTACTTCCTGCCCGACCTGGATCAACTGAAGGACGGGTTCCAACTCATCTACTACGATCAGCGGGGGCGCGGGAGATCCGCGGAAGGCGTTCGGCCGGAGGACGTGACGATCGCGTCCGACGTCGATGACCTCGACAAGGTGAGGCAGCACTATTCGCTCGAGGCGCCAGCGTTGCTCGGCCATTCCTGGGGCGCGGTCCTCGCCCTGGAATACGCCCTTCGCCATCCCACGCACGTGTCGCACCTGATCCTGATGAACCCTGCCCCGGCCTCGGCAAGCGACGTCGCGGTGCTGCGGAAGGCGTATCTGGCCAAGCTTGGCGCCGACATGGATCGGCAGCGGGTCGTGCTTGCCAGCGACGCGTACCGGGCGGGCGATCCGGAGGCGGTCGCCGCGCGCTATCGAATCCACTTCAAGCCGGCGCTCATGCGGGCCGAGGACTACGAGCGCCTGATGGCGAGGATGAGCGCGGAGTTCATCAGGCAGGGCAAGGAAGGCATCCTGAAGGCGCGAGCGGTCGAAGACCAGCTCTACCGCGACACCTGGCAAGCGGCCGGCTACGACCTGCTGCCCAGGCTTCGCAGTCTGCGCATTCCGACTCTTGTCATTGCCGGGGACCACGACTTCATCCCAGTGGAGATCGGCGAGCACATCTCACGGGCCATTCCCGGTGGCCGGCACGTCATGCTCCGGGACTGCGGGCATTTCGCGTTCATGGAATCCCCTGGGGACGTGCGGCGCGCGCTCGACGACTTCTTTCGGATCAAGGCTTCGCCGCGATGAGGTACAACCGGCGCGCGGTGGCCAGATAGAGCGCATCGCCGACGAGCGCCGGACGCGAATAGAGCGGCGCATCCATCTCGATCTGCGCCAGCACTTCCTTGTCGCCGTCCGGCACGCAGAACGGTCATGCGGCCTCCGACGTTCCCGACGTAGAGGCGGTCGCCGGCCAGCAGGAGGCATCCCCAGATGGCCTCGTTCGTCTCGTGCTTCCAGACGAGGGCGCCGGTTGCCGCGTCCAGACAGTGAACCGTTCCGCCCAGGTCCCCGACGTACAGCAGACCGTCCTTCGCGATGGGCGTTCCCACCACGCGGCCGACCTCGCGAGACGTCCAGAGGAGCCTGCTCCCGGTGACGTCTCCCTGGCCGTTGGGGCTGATCGCATGAATGAACGAAGGTGCGTTGCCGTGCCCTGGGCTCTGCCCCATGGCGATGAAGACGCGGCCGTCGGCGAAGACCGGTGACGCAATGATGGAGCCGCGCGAAAGGACGCCGGGGCGCGGAAGGAAGCGGGCATCCTTCGGGTTGCCGTCGAATCGCCAGACTTCGCGACCCGACGCTGCGTCGTAGGCGCGCAGCCAGCCATCTCCTCCGCCGAAGAGCACCAGGATGCGCCCGTTGACGTCGGCCGCCACCGGGCTCGACCACTGGCCGTGCAGCACCTGCTCGCCCGCGCCGATCGCGCGCCAGACGACTTCGCCCGAGTGCTTGTTCACCGCGATCAGGCTCGGGGCGCGCGGCGATGGGACGCGCGTATGGCCTTCGTTCTGGCCGTTGGAGGTCGAAACCATCAGCAGATCACCCACGGGCAAGCACTTCGCTGTTGGTGGCTTCGTGCGGAAAGACACCCAGGCGGCCGCACATGTCCAGCTCCCAGGCGATGTCGGGACCGCTCTTCTCGCCATCGCGGAAGCCCTGCGTGTCGAGGCTACGGAGCTGGCACTCGGCGGTGACGTAGTACAAGCGGTTCCCTTCCACATACGGCGCACTCGTCGTCGAAGGCAGCAGGAACTCCCGCAGGCCGCGCTCCACTCGCGGGGCCAGGTCCTGCCAGAGGAATCGGCCATCCGTCACCCGAAAGGCCATGAGCACGCCGGCCTCTTCCTGAAAGGCGGGGTTCAGCTGCCTGGCGTTGTCGGTACCCACGTAGACCGCATCGCCCGCAACCACGGGACGGCCGAACGTCTCGCTTCCCAGCTCGACGCTCCAGACGATGTTCCGCCCGGTCGTCGGATCCCAGTCGACCGGAGGATTGCCCGTCTCCGCCACTGTCGTCTGGGGTTGTGGCGCGACGGAAGGCGCGGGCACGACGGGTGAGAGGACAGGCTCTCCAGGCTCGACGCCAGCGATTCGATTGAGCGCCCACTCGGCGTCGTAACGCATCGTGGGATCGTTTGCGGCCGCTCGGAGCGCCTCGCGGGCCGCCTGTGCCTTCGGCCCGAGGCTTCCCAGCGCACCGGCCGCGCAGATGCGCACGTAGAGGAACTCATCCTTCAGGGCTTCGATCAGCTGCGGCACCGCGGACTGCGCGGCCGGGCCGATGCTTGCGAGGGCTTCACCCGCCGCCCATCGGACCCCGGGAATCGGATCGCCCAGGGCTCTGGCGAGATCCCTGGTCGCCGCGCCTGCCTTCGGACCGATGGACGCCAAGGCCTCCGCCGCGTAGATGCGGGTGTAAGGATCCTCGTGCGAGAGAGTCTTGACGAGAGCGGGCACCGAAGGACCGGCCCTCTTGCCCAAAGCGCCCAGGGCACGCGCGGCATCGCCCGCGACCTCCGAATCCTCGTCTCTCAGTGCCCGTCGGAGCGCCGGTTGAATCGCATTCCGTATCGGGCGCCAGGTCGATCAAGCAATCGACGGCGCTGCGCCGGATCGAGACCTGCTCATGACGAAGCAGGTCCACCAGCAGCGGAATGGCCGGCGGACCGATCCGCCTGATGATTTCGAAAGTCTCCCGCTCCAGGCCTTCATCGCCACGGTTGAGGAATCGTCTGAGCAAAGGCAGCGAACGCCCCGCCCCCTGGACCAGCTCGGCCTCGGCGGTGGCCCGGACCTTCGGGTCCTTCGCCATCACTCGATTGGCCCAGTCGAGCTCGAGGGCGGAGTTCCTGGAAGCATCCGAACCCTTGGTTTGAGCGAGTACCGGTATCGGCAGAATGCAGAGCAGCGTGCCGATGAACAGGTGTCGCATGGTCGCGCTGTTGCGCCTTCAGAACCGGAAGCTGGTGCCGATCTGGAGCTGGCGCGCCTCGCCGCGCTGGCCGTCCTTGTTGAGCCGCCGGCCCCAGAGGAACTCGCCCACGATGTCGATGCGCGGGATCGGCGACCACATCAGGTTGAGCGTGGCGCGGTCGGTTTGATGAAAGGCGTTGCCCGTCTGCACGTCGAGGTTGTCGACGTAGACCGTCCCCCAGGTGGCCGTCGAGCGCAGCGTCGGGATCCACCAGTGCTCGTAGCCCACGTATCCGGACAGGACGGGAAGCGCCTCGAGCGTGTTCGTCACGGGATCGTACACGGCGTCCTGGCCGCCCACGGCGCCGAGGTCGGTGATGTAGCGGCCGATGCCCCAGCCGCCGGAGAGTGCGAAGAGGATGCGGTCCCGGTCCGCGTTCAGCGGCGACGTGATGCGGCCGCTGTAATGGACGCCGGCTCCGAGGGTCGAAAGCGTCGCGTTGGGAACGTACTCGCCACGGATCTGGCGCAGGACGAATGCCAGCTGGACGTGGCCGCCTCCGCTCAGGCGGTCTTGACGCCAGTTGCCAAGCCCTCCGCCCACGAGGGTGTTCTCGCCCGGCGACCAGCGCAGCCGGGTGACCAGGTCGGGCACCTGGTTGACGGCCTGCACCGCGCTGCCGTCCGGCGCACTGATGTTGGGGTCCGGGTTCTCGGCGGAGAGAGCGAGGGCCAGCCGCTCCCCGAACGGCGTCGTCCAGCGAAACTGCGCCTGCCGGAAGAGCGAGATCGCATTCAGGCCCTCGCGGTCGATCCCGCTCGGCTCGGCTTCGGGGTCGGAGAAGGTCGACCAGGTCTGCCCGACCGTGAGCTTGCGCCACTGGCCGTAGGCGTGGCGGAGCCGGAACAGGTTGCCGCTGCCCGACGAGGCGAAGTCGCCCTCGATGAACGCGCGCATGGCGCCGACGCCCGTCGGCGTGCGCAGGTCGAGGTTGAAGCGGCTGGGCGCGGCCGTGTAGGTCGTGCGGTCGCCTTTGCTTGCGGCCTCGCTTCCCTCGACCGGGATCGAGGACGTGACGAACCGGTCTTCCGTGCCGATCGGGTCGAAGCTGTTGACCGACAGCATGCGGACGAGTCCGCCGATCCGCAGCGCCGCGTCGCTGCCCGGGATGCGCATCGATCCCGGGAACTCGCCCGCGGTCACCGCCTGCTCCGCGAGCTCGGGGAACCGGTGGACGTCCTGCTCCATCCGCTCGAGGCGCTCCTCGACCGCCGTCGGCACCGACGCCGCGGGCGGCTTCTCGCGCATCTCCGCCAGCTCGTTGCGTGACGCGAGCGCCAGGCTGCTCGTCTCGTCGAGCTTTCGACGCAGATCCGCGATCTCGCGGCCCTGCTCTTCGACGAGCCGCTTCTGCTCGGCGAAGAGCTGTCGCAGCTCTTCGAGCGACGGCGCTGCCTGTGCGTCCTGCTCGCCGAACGCGGTCGTCGGCCCGAAGCCGAGACACGCGCCCAGCGCCAGGACCGTTGTCGGGTAGCGGAAGAGCTTGAGAGCTGCAGCCATGGCGTTTCTCCATCTGGGGTACGAACGTCGCATTCTCGCGCGGATCTGCGTCCTCGGTTATCGTTGCCCAGCCGTCAAGGAGGGAGTGCCCGATGAAGCGAGTCCTGGAAAACCTGAGAAGCAGCGCAGCTCTCCTGGCTTCGATTACCGGGATCGTCACCCTCATCCAGTTCAACCGGGGCCAGGACTTCGAGAAGGAAAAGCTGGCGCTCGAGATGTTCCGGGACTACACGAAGGACAAGCGGGAGTTCGTCAGCAACGAGGCACCCAGTGACGTGGATATCAGGGCTTTCGCGGTGGCCACGCAATACGCGGCGGAGACCATCTATCGGTTCAGGACTGGGAACCCTGGCTGGCAAGAAACCGTCATGGGCATGATCAAGGACAACGAGTCTGCATTGCTCTCGGTCAAGGGATGGCACTGCCAGGCCATGGATCACAAGTACTACTGCGCGATGCAGCAAGTGCTCAAGGGCCGGCTGGAGTGCGACGTCGCTCCGACGTGTCCCTAGCGAGCCCGTTCCTCTCAGCAACTCCTACTGCTCAGTAGTTTTACGGACCCAGGCCTGAGGATTTTTCGGACGCCGCAGACTGTAGTTCTCCTCTTTGGCGCACGGCCGAGCCCCGGCAAGATCGCGCCGTGTCAAGCACCAAATGCATCATGCCCCGCCCCAAGGTGCTCCTGGCCGACGACCATCAGGAGACGGCGCGGCAGCTGCGCGAGCTGCTGGAGCCCCAGCTTCGACGTGGTCGCGCTCGTCGAGGATGGCCGCGCGCTCGTGAGCTCCGCAGCCCGGCTCTCGCCCGATGCGATCGTCGCCGACATCTCCATGCCGGGCTTCGACGGGATCGAGGCCTCCGTGCTGATCCGACGCCGCGACCCGGACGCTCGGATCGTCCTCGTGACCGTGCACTCCGAGTCGGTCCTGGTGGCTCGCGGCCTGGCGGCCGGTGCGCTCGGATACGTGCTCAAGGATGCGGCGGGCGACGAGCTGGTGCTGGCCGTCCGAGCGGCGCTCGACGGCCATCGCTTCGTCAGCGGCGCTCTCGGTGGCCGCGCGAATCGAGGTGGAAAATGACGAGCTCGAGAGTCTCGAGCGTGATGCGAGCCGCGTGGCTCGCACTCATCGTGCTCGGTGTCGTGAAGCCGATCAGCGCCCAGGAGCCGGTCTCGCCGCTCCCGCAGCCGGCCCCGATGCCATCGCCGTCGAATCCGGCTCCGACTCCGGCGCCCGGTGAGGCCGAGTCCAAGGACCTGATCGACGTCATCCGCGGGTGGCGCCACAAGCCGGAGCCGCCGCCGCCGGACTACACGAAGCGCATGGTCGCAGGAGCGCCGGTCATCGGGTACAGCCCGACGAGCGGCGTGAGCGTGGGCGTCGCGGGAAACGTGGCCTTCTACCGCGGGTTCCCGCAGACGACGCGCATCTCCTCGATCGTCGCGAGCGCGACCGGCACGAGCAAGGGCCAGATCCTCGTGAGCGCCAAGTTCAACGTGTCCTCGTTCGAGAACCGCTGGCGGCTCGAGGCCGACAACCGCTTCTACTGGACGTCGCAGCCGACCTACGGGCTCGGGACGAGCACGCCGGACGACGCCTCGCTCGACATGAAGTTCAACCACTTCCGGATCTACGACAAGTACTACAAGCAGGTGCGCCACAACGTCTTCCTGGGCGCCGGCTACATCTACAACATCCACAACAACGTCCGCCCCGACGAAGACGTCGATCCCCTGGATTGGCTCAACTCGCCCTACCTCGACTACTCGCTGGACCACGGCTTCGACGCCGACTCCCAGACCTCGGCCGGCTTCAGCCTGCACACCCTTCTCGACAGCCGTGACGGCGCCATCAACCCGAGCGGTGGCTGGTACGCGAACGCGACGTACGCGATGCTCTTCAAGGGCTTCCTGGGCGGGACGTCGAGCTGGCAGCAGTTCAGCTACGACGTCCGGACCTACTTTCGGCTGTCGAAGGACGCGCGGCACAAGCTCGCGCTCTGGACCTTCGGCGATCTCGTGACCGGCGGCGAGGCGCCGTACCTCGACCTTCCCTCCACGGGAGGCGACCTCTACGCGCGCTCCGGACGCGGCTACCCGCAGGGACGGTTCCGCGGCGAGAGGATGCTGTACGCCGAAGCGGAGTACCGCTGGACCATGACGAAGCAACGGCCTGTTCGGCATGGTCGCCTTCGTCAACACGGAGACGCTGAGCAACGAGCAGGCGGAGGAGAAGCTCTTCGACTCGTTCGCGAATGCGGCCGGCTTCGGCTTCCGCTTCTCGCTCAACAAGCGCTCCAAGACCAACCTCTGCTTCGACATCGGCTTCGGCAAGGACTCGAAGGGCGTGTACTTCGGCGTCCAGGAAGCCTTCTAGTGAGGAGAGTTGCAATGAGACGACTGCTGTTGCTCGGCGCGGCGTGCGGGCTGACGCTGCTTTCGGTCGGACCGGCCCAGGCCCAGCTCAACGGGAGCCACACCATGGGCGACTTCGGCGTGCAGTCCGGATCCCAGCCCGCGCCGGGCTTCTATGCCGCGGCCTTCTATCTCCACTACGGCACGGACACCATCAAGAATGCCGACGGAGACACGATCCGTCTCGCTCAGGATTCCCCGAGCAGCCTCGGTGTCGGAGCCGTCGCTCCGCTGCTCTGGTATGTCAGCAAGACCAAGATCCTGGGCGCGAACTACGGCGCGTTCGTGACGCTCCCCTTTGCGAACGCGTCGCTCGAAGCGCCGGCCTTCCAGCTCAGCCGGCCGGGCGACACCGGCGTCTCCGACCTGCTGTTCCGCCCGCTCGACCTGGGCTGGCACACCCCGCATGCGGACGTCGCCGCCGGGCTTCAGCTCTACATTCCCACAGGCCGGTACACCCCGGGCGCCGACGACAACCTCGGCAAGGGCATGTGGACGTACGAGCCGTTCGTCGGGGCGACCGTGTTCTTCGACGAGAAGAAGACCCTGAGCCTCGCCACCACCGCCTACTGGGAGTTCCACGGCAAGAAAGAAGACAGCAACGTCAAGGTCGGCCAGATCCTTTCGCTCGAAGGCGGCCTGGGCAAGTCGTTCCTCGGAGGCGGCGTGATCATCGGCGCGGCGTACTACGCGCAGTGGAAGATCACCAAGGACCAGCTCCGAGAGTTCGTACTGCCGGGCGGAGACGAGATCGGGCTGGACTTCCCGAACAAGCACAAGGTGTTCGGCTTCGGTCCGGACGTGACGCTGCCGATCGCGACCAAGTCGAAGCTCTACGCCCTGGTCAACTTCCGCTACTTCTGGGAGACGGGCGCACGCGTGAAGACGCAGGGAGACACCCTGGTCGTCACGGCGACCTTCCCGATCCCCAGCGTGAAGCTGAAGTGAGTGGATCGCGAGTTGGTCGTGTAATGGAGAGGTCATGATGAAGAGAGTCCTGCTCGTGGCATTGGTTGCGCTCGTCGGCGTGTCGGCCTCTCGCGCAGCAACCCGATCCGAAATACAAAGCCAACGTTCCACCGTCGGTCACCACGCCCGACACGGTGCAGACGCGCATCGGCACGCTGAAGTTCAGCGACGGCCTGCCCGACGCGGAGACCGTGAAGAAGGTCTACGACAACCTCGACTTCGTTCGCGGCGTGGAAGCCTTCCTGCTCGGAATGCCGGCGGCCAATACCCAGGGCCTGCGACGGGGCTTTATCGAAGCCGGCTTCCCGCCCAACCAGGGCTTTGGCATCTCCGAAACCCTGGCGGACGCCGGCGCGCTCTTCCTGACCCCGAACACGGTCGTGGTCTATACCTGGGCGATCATCGACGTCAAGAATGGGCCGATGGTGCTGCAGGTGCCGCCCGGCGTGCTGGGCATCCTCGACGACGCCTACTGGCGCTGGGTCAACGACCTCGGATTGACCGGCCCCGACCAGGGTAAAGGCGGCAAATACCTGGTGGTGCCGCCGGACTACAAGGGCGAGCTGCCCAAGGAAGGCTACTTCATTGCGAAAACCCGCACCTACAGCAACGTCGTGATCATGCGTGCCTTCATCCAGGGTAGCGACATTGCCACCATCGTGAAGAACGTGAAGGCGAACGCCGCGATGTATCCGCTCTCCGCCGCGGCCAATCCGCCAAAACCGAAGTTCGTGAACATCTCGGGGAAGCAGATGAACACGGTGCATTCCAACGATGTCACCTTCTTCGACGAACTGAACGAGGTCGTGCAACATGAGCCGGACGACTTCCTCGATCCGGACGTGGTGGGGATCCTCGCCTCGATCGGCATCAAGAAGGGCAAGCCGTTCGCGCCCGACGCGCGCATGAAGGCGATCCTCACCGATGCGGCGGCGGTTGCCAACGCCACGTCGCGCGCGATGACATTCGCCTCGCGCGACCCGCTGACCAAGGTCTACCCCGACCGGCAGTGGACCACCTCCTTCACGCACTTGAACCACGAGTTCGCCGATGGCGGCGAACGGACGCTGGATGCGCGCACCATGTCCTTCTACTACTTCACCGGTTTGACGCCGGCGATGGCCAGCCCGCAGCTGGGCAGGGGTGCGGCCTATGTGTACACCGTCCGCGATGGCAAGGGCGTGTACCTCGACGGCAGCAAGAACTACAAGGTCACGCTGCCACCCAACATTCCGGCCAAGCGGTTCTGGTCGTTCAACGTCTATGACAACCAGCACCGTTCATTCCTCGAGACCGACCAGAAGATCGCCGGCCTCGACAGCACGCTTCCCGGCGTGAAGAAAAACGCCGACGGCTCGGCGACGGTGTGGTTCGGCCCGAAGGCGCCCGCCGGCCAGGAAGGCAACTGGGTCCAGACGTGGCCGGGAAAAGGCTACAACGTGATCTTCCGGCTCTACGGACCGCTGGAAGGGCTGGTTCGACAAGAGCTGGAGGCCAGGCGATCTCGAGCTGGTGAACTGACCGACACGCAAGGGAGAGCAGACATGAAAATCAGACAAAGCCTCATCTCGGCCGCGATCGCCAGCGCGCTGGCCGTCCCGAGCGCTCACGCCCAGACGACGCCCGACAGCGTGACGACGCGCATCGGCCCGCTGAGCTTCGAGCGGGGGTTCCCGACC
>CAVRVE010000001.1:0-214859 GCA_963724555.1 uncultured Acidobacteriota bacterium | reverse complement strand
CGGGAATCAGCTCGTGCACGACGAAGTCGACCGTCGACACCGAACGAGTCGTTGCTCGAGCCCGTGTTGACCACCACGAGGTCGCGCGAGGGAACCACGAAGAGGAACTGATTCAGGTTGCCCGCCGCGATGATGACCCGGTTGCTGGCATCGGCCGTGGATCGTGTCGGATCGATCGGAGCCATCCACCAGAGATGACCGTAGTCCACCGAGACCCCGCCGAACTGCGACGCCGCTGACGTGACGGGTGCGGTGGAACGCGAAAGCCAGTCGCTCGAAACGATCTGCCGGCCGTTCCACTGGCCCTGCTTCAAGACGAGGTATCCGACTCGCGCGAGATCGATCGCGCGCATGTTGAGCCCGCCGCCCGTGTGAACGGTGGCGTCGTAGCCGGAGACGAACCAGTACTGGCCGCTGATTCCGAGCGGCGTGAAGAGACGTTCCCGCGCAAGGACGTTGAACGGAGTGCGCGTGGCTTGCGCGACGGCCGCGCCGAGAGCGATGACGCCTCCGCTGTTGTACTGCCAGAGGGCGCCGGGCTCGGCGTTGAAGGGCTGTTCGAGAGCGATCCGCACCCAGTCGCCGCGCGAGGTGTTGAGGGTCTCGAGGGGAGAGCCCGGATACGGGTACTCGTAGAAGTTGATGCCCGAGCGCATCTCGAGCAGGTGTCGCAGGGTGACTCGCGGCAGGCGCGGATCCGGGGAGGCGTCCGCGTACCGAGCCAGGATCGACAGCACCGTCGCGTCGAGGTCGACCGAGCCCATGTCCGACGCAATGCCGGTGACGAGAGAGGTGACGCTCTTGCTCACCGACTGCATGGTGTGGACGTCGTCGCGAGACGACGCGCCGTAGTAGGTCTCGTGGACGAGGTAGCCGTGCCGGATCACGATGAACGAATCGAGCCCGCGCCACGTGCGCGACGCGATGCGTTGATCGACGCGCGCGAGCACGCTCCCGGGAACGCCGACCTGCTCGGGAGTGGCGGTTCGCCACGTCGCACCCGGGAAGTACGTCGATGCGATCGGGCGGGAGGGCGGTCGCATCCGGGGCTCGATCGGGCGACGTCCCGCTGGCCCCGTCGGAACCGCCGCACGCGATGAACGCCGTCGCCGCGAACGCCAGGAGCGCCAGCCGAACGTCCCGCAGCAGGCCGTCCATGCTGGGATTCTAGTCCCGCTCCCTTCGTGACGATTCGCGACGACGGCTGGCGCGTGCGGCGGGCTCCCCCGCGGTGTTACCTGCAGTCGCGGGGGTCGTGGCCGCGGGTACGCTTGAAGCGGCCCTCGAGAGCGTCGCGGACGAGCTGCCGGATCCAGCGGGCCGAGGCGTCCATCGTCGTGCGGAAGTGGAGGCCGCCCCAGACGCGGGCGTTCGCCGTGTCGTCGACGATCTCGTCGAGCGAGGCGTAGCTTCGCGTCGGCACCACGGGAACTCCCGGGACCAGGTTCCCGGTGCTCGTGAGCGTGACTGCGAAGTCTTCGCCGAAGGCCTTCTTCAGGCCTGTGACGATCGCGGTACCGTAGCAGGCGTGGCCCGAGGGGTACTCGGGGTGGTTCGCACGGACGAGCGGCGCCCAGCCGGCTTCGGGAACCGTGTCGTCGTTCCCGTCCTCGTCGGCGCGTTGGATCGCCTGGAACGGGCGCCAGTTCATGTAGTGATATTTTGCCTCCCAGCAGGCGAGCATGGCTTCGCCGCCGGCGAGCCCGAGCACGGCGAGCACCCGCGCGGACTCCAGCTCGTCGAGGCCCCGCGAGATGACGATGTCGCGCGTGTTGCGCCCCCACAGCGTGAAGCCGCCCTCCGTCCAGAACTGGACGGCGTCGGTCATCTCCGCGGTGCGCATGGCACTCGTCTTGCCGCCGGTCTCCTGCACCTCGTGCAGGTTCCGCGCGTACTTCTTCTTGTCCATCGCGATCGGCGCGGGGGGGCGACGAGCGCCGGGCGAGGGGGCGGTGATCGGGATCGTGAACGCCATCGCGTAGTCGTTCGCGCCCGCGGTCGCGAAGTCGTTCGCGACCGGCGTGGCCTGCCAGACGCCGGGGTCCGGCGGCGGGTTCGTGTAGGCCGCCGTGTTGTAGAAGTTGTCGCCGGCGCGGGCCGCGAGCGTGGCCGCGGCAGCCGCCTCGCCGACGGCTATGCCGTCAGCCTTCTCCTGGCCGTCGGGAATGGCCGCGATGTAGGCGGCGTACTGGCTGTCGAGCGTGGCGCGAGCCGGCGTGGCGACGTCCACGCGAGTGCGCGCGACGCGATAGGCCGCCGTCGCGATCGCGGCGTCCAGGTTCGCCCCGTCGGGCGCGTCCACGGCCGCGTAGAACGGGCGATAGCCGCCGCGGATCGCCACGACCGCGTCGTAGACGGCGATCTGCACGAGCGAGGCCGTGTAGGCCTGAGCGACGTTGCCACGACCGGTCCACGTCGCGAGCACCGGCTGTGTCCGTTCGTGCCACAGCGTCACCGCGTTGTGAGCCGGCGCCGCCTGGACCTTCCCTGCGCATGCGATCGCCCCCACGACCATGGCGCCCAGCGCCACGCCCGACAAAAGCCTTGGCCGCATCTCATCCCTCCCGCTGAAAGTGGCTCGCGCTTTGGAGCCGCTGTTGGACGATAAGGAGCCCGCCGCACGCGGGCCAAGCCGCAAGTCGCGGCGACAGCGCCGGCTGCGGGGGATGCCGTCGATTGCCGTCGTTTGCCGTGCCACGGGGCCGGACGCTACAGTCTGAAACCGGGACTTGAACCATGACGGCCTCCGGCTCGGACGATCGCCTCGATTCGTGGAAGGAGATCGCCGCGTACTTGAGGCGGGACGTGACGACGGTGCAGCGCTGGGAGAAGCGGGAAGGCATGCCCGTCCACCGACACGTCCACCAGAAGATGGGATCGGTGTACGCGTTCAAGGCCGATCTCGACGCGTGGGCGCGGAGTCGCGGTTCCGCTCTCGTCGCCGAGACCGACGAGGCGGTGGCCGTCGGCTCGACGGAGCCGCCTCCAGCCCCCGCAGAGCACCGTCGGCGCTGGGGCCTCTGGCTCGTTGCCGCGGCCGGCGCGGCCCTCATCGCCTTCTTGGGATGGCAGCTCCAGAAAGCCCGAACCGCGCCGGAGAACCCGCTTGCGAACGCGCGGTTTCTGCCGCTCACCGACTTCGACGGAATCGAGCAGTCCGCCACGATCTCGCGAGACGGAAGGTTCGTGGCCTTCCTGTCCGATCGCGACGGGCCGATGGACGTGTGGGTCACCCAGGTCGGCGTGGGTCAGTTCTACAACCTGACTCACGGCAGCGTGCGAGAGCTCGTCAATCCGTGGGCCCGCACGCTGGGCTTCTCACCCGACGGGACGCTCGTGACATTCTGGACGCGCAAGTCCGACGCCTCCGGTGGATCAGCCGTCGGCGTGTGGGCGGTACCCGTTCTCGGCGGGCCGCCGCGGCCCTACCTCGAGGCTGGGGTCGAGCTCGACTGGTCCGCCGACGGCGCTCGCCTGGCCTATCACACGGCCGGGGCGGGCGATCCCCTGTACGTGCGCGACTCCGCCCAGCCCGCCGAGGCGCGCCAGATCTTCTCGGCCCCCGCGGGACAGCACAGCCACTTCCTCACCTGGTCCCCGGACCAGGCCTTCGTCTACTTCGTCCAGGGCTCGGTGCCCGACCGGATGGACGTCTGGCGGATCAGGCCGACCGGGGGGAAGCCCGAACGGATCACGAACCACGACTCGCTCGTGAGCCATCCGGTCTTCCTGGACTCGCGAACGCTGCTGTACCTCGCCAGCGACGCGGACGGATCCGGTCCCTGGATCGCGAGCCTCGACGTCGAACGGCGCGTGTCTCGCCGCGTCAGCTTCGGCATCGACAGGTACACCTCGCTCGCGGCGAGCGCCGACGGCCGGCGCGTCGTGGCGACGCTCGCCAGTCCGAAGGGCGCGCTGTGGCGCGTGCCCGTCTCTGGCGCGCGCGCACCTCATGTCCGCCGCCCGCCGCATTCCGCTCAACACCGGCAGCGGCTCCTCGCCACGGTTCGGCGCCGGCCAGCTGCTGTACGTCTCTTCCAAGTCCACGGGCGACAGCATCTGGAAGCTGCAAGGCGAGACCGCCTCCGAGGTCTGGAGCGCGCCCGACGCACGGATCGTCGGAGCGCCCGCGGTCGCGCGCGACGGAAGCCGCATTGCCTTCTCGATCAGGCGGAACGGACAGACGTCGCTCTGGGTCGCGAACGCCGACGGCACGGACGCTCGCACGGTGGGGACGTCGCTCGAGCTGCAAGGCGCCCCGGCCTGGACGCCGGATGGTCGAGCCGTCACCGTGGCTGTCGTCACGGACGGCATCCCGCGTCTCGTCACTCTACCCCTCGACGGCGGCTCGCCGGTTCACCTGGCCCGCGAGTATTCCGTCGATCCGACGTGGTCGCCGGATGGCGAGCTGGTCGTGTTCTCGGGACCGGACATCGGGACCGCTTTCGAGGTCCAGGCCAGGAAGGCCGACGGCAGCCCGTACCCCATGCCGCGGCTGACGCTGACACGCGGCGCGCGACATCTCGCCTTCCTGCCTGGGCGGCGGTCGCTGGTCGTGCTGCGCGGAGAGCTGCAGCACAAGAACCTCTGGCTGATCGACATTGCGACGGGCGCCGAGCAGCAGCTCACCGATCTGGCTCCGGACTTCACCGTGCGCGACTTCGACATCTCGCCCGATGGGAGCGAGATCGTCCTGGAGCAGGTGCAGCAGCACTCGGACATCGTGCTGCTCGAAATCCCGCGGCGCTGATCTTCCCGCACCAGCCGTGGACGCGCTTTCGGGCCTCACTCGTGGCGCAGCGCGGCGAGCGGGTCGACCTTCGTGGCTCGTCGGGCCGGGAGCCAAGTCGCCAGGAAGGCAACCAGCGCCAGGAGCGTCGCGATCGCAGCGAAGCTCACCGGGTCGTTGGGGTAGACGCCGAAGAGCAGGGTCGTGATGAGGCGGGAGAGGGCCAGGGCGCCGGCGAGGCCGATCAGGATGCCGAGGCCGGCGAGGGACATGCCTTGGCGGATCACCATCTTTCTGAGGTCGGCGCCTTCGGCGCCCAGGGCCATGCGGATGCCGATCTCCTGGGAGCGCTGCTCGACCGAATAGGAAAGCGTTCCGTAGATCCCTAGCGCGGCCAGGATCAGGGCGACGCCGGCGAAGACGCTCAGGAGCGTCATGTTGAAGGTCTGGCGGCCCGTGGCCTCGGCGAAGACCTGCTCGAGGGAGCGCTCGTGGGCGACCGCGAGCTGGCTGTCGACGTTCAGGACCTGCTGCTTCACCGCGCTCGCCAGGCTGAGGGGGCTGACGGACGTCTTCACGACCCAGGTGGTGGGGATCAGCTTGTTGTTGAGCTCGATGAAGCTGTTCTTCACCTGCGCGAGCGGGATGTACATCACCTCGGGCGCGGGGTTGCCGAGGCCGGCCTCCTTCACGTCTCCGACGATGCCCACGATCTCGCGCGGCGCCTCGGCGAAGTCCGGCCCCATGCCCTTGCCGATCTCGATCTGCTGGCCGAGGGGGTCGTCGCCCTTCGGCCAGTACCTCTTCGCGAACGCCTCGTTGACGACGACGACGCCGGGTGCGCTCGCGGCGTCGCGCTCGCCGAACAGGCGGCCGCGCCGCAGCGGGATCTCGAGCGCTTCGAAGTAGGCGTCCGAAACGTACATCCAGCCGGCGCCGCCCGAGTTGCGCTCGCCCTGCGCGAGCGGCCGGCCGACGATGTCGAAGCCCAGGCCGAAGCCGCCTTCGAGCGGCAGGAAGGGGACGTTCGCCACGCGCGTCACGCCCGGCACGGTCCCGAGTCGCCGCACGACCTCGCGGGTGAGGCGGTCCATGTCGGCGCTCGTCTTGTACTTCGAGCCGCCGAGCGAGGTCTCGAAGCTCAGCACGCGCTGCGGGTTGAAGCCGGCGTCGACCGAGCGCAGCGAGGAGAACGTCCGGATCAGGAGCGCCGCGCCGATCAGCAGCACGATCGCGAGCGCCGTCTCCGCCACGACCAGGGCGCTCCGCGTGTAGTGGTGGCGGCCGGTCCCGGAGCGCGAGCTCGTCTCCTTGAGCGTCGACTGGAGATCCGTCCGCGAGATCTGGAGCGCGGGCAGGAGACCGAACACGAGACCGGTGAAGAGCGCGCAGCCCAGCGTGAACGCCAGGATCCGCAGGTCGATGGGTGCCTGGGCGGTGAGCTCGGCGCTTCGGGGCAGCGTGTCGGGGCCGAGCGCGAGCAGCGCGCGGACTCCGACGTTCGCGATGACGAGGCCGACGGCGGCGCCCGCGAGCGCCAGCACCAGGCTCTCCGTGAGGAGCTGGCGGATGATCCGCCAGCGGACGGCGCCGAGCGCGCCGCGGATCGCGAGCTCCCGCGAGCGGCCCGTCGACTGCGCGAGCTGCAGGTTCGCGACGTTCGCGCACGCGATCAGCAGCACCATCGCCACCGCACCCAGCAGGACGAAGAGCGGCTGGCGGACGTCTCCCACGATCGCCTCGCTGAACGAGGCCGCCGTCGCCGATTCGTCCTTGCCGATCGCGTCGGGATACACCTGGCGGAAGCGCTCCGCCGCGACGCTCATCTCCGCCTTGGCGGTCTCGAGCGTGACGCCGGGCTTGAGCCGCGCGGCCACCGCGAGGAAATGGCCCTGGTTGGTGGTGGCGGGATCGGCTTGCAGGGGGAGATAGAGGTCAGCGGGCGGGTAGGAGCGGAACGAGGCCCGCAGCACGCCGATCACGGTGTAGGGCTCGCCGTCGAGCACGATCGCGCGGCCGACGATGGCGGGATCGCCGCCGAACCGCCGCAGCCAGAGGCCGTTCGTCATCACCGCGAGCCGCGGCCCGCCGGGCCGGTCCTCGTCCGCGCCGAAGACGCGGCCGAGCATCGTGCCGGCGTCGAACACCGGGAAGAAGTCCGCGGTGACGTGGATTGCCTTCACCTGCTCCGGCACGGCACCGCCGCTCAGGTTGAGGCCCGGCCCCGAGAAGTTGTACGCGGCAGATCGCCTGGAACGCCTGCGTGTGCTGCTTCCAGGCCATGAACTTGGGGATCGACACGCTGTTGCCGAAGCCGTCCCGGAACTTGAGCTGCAGCCGCACCAGGCGGTCCGGCTGGCTGTAGGGCAGCGGCTGCAGCAGGACGCGGTCGATCACCGAGAAGATGGCGGTGTTGGCTCCGATTCCGAGCGCGAGCGTGGCGATCGCGACGGCGGCGAAGCCGGGGCTGCGCAGAAGCTTCCGGAGCGCCAGCCGAACGTCCTGGAGCAGCGTGTCCATGAGGCCGATTCTAGTCCGTCACTCTTCTCGCAGAACCGTCGCCGGGTCGACTCGGGAGGCGCGGCGGGCCGGGAGGTAGCTGGCGGCTAGCGTTGCCAGCGCCAGGACGGCGGCGACGGACGCGAACGTAGCCGGGTCCGTGGGGCTCACACCGAAAAGCAGCGTTTGCAGAACGCGGGTGAGGGCGAGAGCCGCCAACAAGCCGAGCGTGATGCCGGTAGCGGCCAGGCGGGCCGCTTGGCCGAGCACCATGCGCAGGACGTCGCCGGAGTCGGCGCCTACCGCCAAGCGCAGGCCGATCTCGGCGGTGCGGCGTTCGACGGAGCCGGCCACGACGCCGTAGACGCCGACCGTCGCCAGGGCCAGCCCCAGGAGGGCGAAGCCGCCGAGGAGGGCCATGACGAAACGGCTGGCGGCGATCGAGTCGGAGACGAGCTCGGGCAAGGGGCGGACGCGTTGGATCGGCAGCTCGGGGTCGAGGGCGGCGACAGTGCGCCGAACGGCGCTCGTGAGCGAGACGGGATCGCCGGAGCCGCGCACGACGAGGCTCATCCAGGGCCAGCTCTGCTGCGTGTGGGGGACGTAGATCTCGGGCGGCGAGAAGATGCGGTGGCCGAGGTGGCGGACGCCGCCCACGACGCCAACGACCTCGAAGGTGCGCGGGTCGGTCGTGTGCGTCTGGATGCCGATGCTGAGGCGCTGGCCCAACGGGTCCTGGCCAGGGAAGACCTGCGCGGCCAGCGTCTCGTTGACGACCGCGACCGCCGTCGTTTCCCGGCGGTCGCCGTCGCCGAACGTGCGGCCCTTGCGGAGCGCGATGCGCATCGTCTCGAAGTAGCCGGCGGTCACGGCGCGGTACTCCGCGCGCGGCTTCTGGCCCGGTTTTGGGTCGGGCCGTCCTTCCACTGTGAAGCGCGTGGCGATGTCGTCGCCTTCGACGGGCAGCGGGTTGATGGCCGCCGCCGAGATGACGCCGGGCTGGGCGCGCACGCGCTCGAGCAGCTCGGCGAAGAAGCTGGCGCGCTGGTCCGGCCGTGAGTACTGCGTGTCGGGCAGCGAGAGGGTGAGCGTCAGGACGCTCCGCGGGTCGTAGCCGGGATCGACCAGCAGCAGGCGTCGGAAGCTCTCGAGCAGCAGGCCGGCGCCCGCCAGCAGCACGAGCGAGAGAGCGATCTCGGCGACGACGAGGACGCGCGCGCCGGGGTGTCGCCCGAGCGCCGGGCTGCGGCCGGACTCGTGAAGGGCCGCGTGCGCGTCGGTGCGCGAGGCCGAGAGGGCAGGCACCAGGCCGAAGGCCGCGCCTGTCAGGAGCGAGAGTGCGAGCGAGAAGCCCAGCACGCGGCCGTCGAGTGCGATGTCCTGAAGGCGCGGCGTACCGGCGGGTGCGAGCACAACCAGGGTGTCGAGGCCCCAGTAGGCGAGTGCCACTCCGGCCGCACCGCCGAGCACGCCCAGCAGCAGGCTCTCCGTCAGCAGCTCCCGGACGAGCCGCGAGCGCTTCGCGCCAAGCGCGGCTCGAATCGCGACCTCGCGCCGCCGAGCCAGCGCCCGCGGCAGCACGAGGTTCGCGACGTTGGCGCACGCGATCAGCATCAGGAACGCCACCGCCCCGAGCAGCACCAGCAGCGGCCGGCGCAGCTCGCCGACCGTGTCCGCGTGCAGCGACTCGACCATCGCGCCGACGCCCGCGTTGTGGTCCGGGTACTCTCTTTCGAGCCGCAGCGCGACCTGAGAGAGCTCGGCCTCGACGCTCTGAAGGCTGACGTCTTGGCGCAGACGGCCGAGCGCGACGAGCGAGCGGCTTCCGCGCATCTCGAGCCCGTCTCCGTCGAGCGCGAGCGGCACGAACAGCTGGGCGCTCTCGATCTCGCGCGGCGGACGGAAGCTCGCGGGCAGGACGCCGATGACGGTGTGAGGCTGCCCGCTGAGCGTGAGGCTTCGGCCCACGAGGCTGTCGTCGGCGCCGAGGCGGCGCCACAGGGCGTTGCCGAGTACGACGACGGGCTCGGTGCCGGGGCGGTCGGCCTCGTCCGCGAAGAGCTGGCCGAGGGCCGGCGCGGCCCGCAACGCCCGGAAGACACTTGCGGTGACCCGCGCGCCCTCGATGCGCTCGGGAGCGCGCTGGCCGGTGAGCGTGACGTCGGCCGTCCGCATCGCCCCGAGCTCTTCGAAGCTGCGGCAGGCGTCGCGCCAGTCCCGGTAGTCGGGATACGAGATCACGCCGGGGAGGCCGGGCCGGGCCCGCATCGTCCCGCGGACCATCACCAGGCGATCGGGCTCGGGGTAGGGCAGGGGCTTCAGCAGCACGCCGTTCACGGCCGAGAACATCGCAGTCGTGGCGCCCACGCCGAGCCCGACGGTGAGGACGGCCAGCGCCGTGAATCCGGGGCTGCGTCGCAGCCGCCGTGCCGCGTGGCTCAGGTCACTCAGCAGTGTCTGCAGGGTTGCCTCCTACTCCGACCGCAGCGCCCGAATGGCGTCGACGGTGGCGGCGCGGCGGGCGGGAATCAGGCTGGCGGCGAGTGCCGAAGCCAGCAGCAGGCTCGCGATCGTGGCGAACGTCAGCGGGTCCGTCGGGGCGACGCCATAAAGAAGAGACGACAGCACTCGGCTCGCGGCTCCGGCGGCCACGAGGCCGACCGTGATGCCGATGGCGGCCACGGCGGCGGCCTCTCGCAGGACGAGGGCGAGGACGCTCGAGTGGGTAGCGCCCAGGGCCAGGCGGATGCCGAACTCCTTCGAGCGGATCTCGGTCGTGTAGGCGATGACACCGTAGAGTCCGAGGGCCGCGAGGACGAGCGCCAGGACGGCGAAGGTGGAGAGGAGGGCGGCGGTGACGCGCTCTTCGGCCAGCGACAGGCCGACGTGGTCGCGCAGCGTGCGCACGGAGTAGAGCGGGACGCTGCGATCGAGCTCGCGGGCGGCGGCCGTGACGGAGGCGAGCACCGAGCCTGGGTTGCCCGTCGTGCGCACGATCAGGCTCGTGCGCGGAGCGTAGAAGGCGAAGTCGGGGACGTACATCATGGGCTCGGGCGACTCGCGGATGCTGGTGAGCTTGGCGTCCGCTGCGATCGCAATCACCTGGGCGCCCTTTTCGCCGAAGTTCAGGACGCGCTCCTTGAGGGGATCGCGGCCGGGCCAGAAGCGGTTGGCGAAGGCGCGGTTGACGATCAGCATCGAGGGGCCGGTCTCGTCGGCGCGCGTGAAGTCGCGGCCTTCTTCGAGGCGGATGCCCAGGGTGCGGAAGTAGTCCTCCGAGACCGGGGTGAAGCCGACTTCGGGCTCGCGGCCGGGCGGGGGAGTGACGCTCGAGAGCGTGATCGTGGTGATCATGCTCTGTTCCTGGACCGGGACGTGGCGCGAGAGCGCCGCGCTCCGCACGCCGGGGAGCTGGCGCACGCGGTCGAGCAGGTCGCGCTGGAACTGGCGGCCGCGCTCGCGGTCGTAGCCGCTCTTCGAGACGTCGAGCGAGATCACGAGGGCGTTATTGGCGTCGAAGCCGAGCTCCACCTGCGTGGCTTTCTGGAGCGTGCGCAGCAGCAGGCCGGCGCCGACGAGCAGGACCGCCGAGAGCGCGATCTCGGTCACGACGAAAGCGCCGCGCAGCGAGACGAGGCTCGTGCCGCGGGCGAGGGACGCGGCGTTCGCCTGGATGCGCTCGGTCAGGTTGAGCTGCGAGACGCGCCAGGCCGGCAGCAGGCCGAAGACGAGCGTCGAGAGCAGGGCGAGCGCGGCCGTGAACGCGATCACGCGCGCGTCGAGGACGGGCGTCGCCGCCTGCGTGGGCAGCGCGAAGCTGTCCGGCGTCAGGCGCAGGAAGAGGTCCGCGCTCCACTGGGCGAGCAGCAGGCCGAGGACGGCGGCCGCGACGGAGAGCAGCAGGCTCTCGGCGAGCAGCAGCCGGACGATCCGGCCGCGCGAAGCGCCGATCGCTTGCCGGAGCGCGAGCTCTCTTCCGCGCACCTCGCCCCGCACGAGCAGGAGGCCGGCGGCGACCGCGCAGGCGATCAGCATCACGAGCGCGCAGACGCCGATCAGCAGCCAGGACGAGCGCGTCGCCTCGCGCTGCCGTTCGGGATCGAGGACGGCCGCAGAGAGCGGCAGGACGAGGAAGCGGTCGTAGCGGTCGCCCTTGGTGTCGAGCTTCAGCTCGGCGTTGATGCGGGCGTAGATCGTGTCGAGCTCGGCCTTGGCCGCCGCGGCTGCCGTTCCGTCCTTCAGGCGGCCGACGATGTCGATCCAGGTGAAGCCGCGCCGCTCGAAGGGCTTGAACTGCGCGAGGTTCGGTGTCGTCTGGAGCGCCATCGTCAGCGGCAGCCACACGTCCGGGACGCTCTCCAGGCTCGTGCCGTAGAAGCCGCGGGGAGCGACGCCGACGACCGTGAAGACGGTCGTGTTGAGGCGGACCGTGCTCCCGACGGCCTTCGGATCGCCGCCGAAGCGACGCTGCCAGAAGGCGTGGCTCAGGACCATCACGGGATGCCCGCCGGGCGTAAGGTCGTCGTCCTTCGTGAGCAGGCGGCCGGCGGCCGGCGTCACTCCGAGGAGCGGGAAGTAGTTGCCCGTGACGTTTGTCGCGATCACGCGCTCGACTGGCGCGTCGTCGACGCCGAGGTTCACCTCGCTGCCGCTCGAGAGGCCGGCGATTCCCTGGAGCGCACGCGACTCTCTGGCGAGGTCCCCGAGCTGCGGATACGACACGCCGCCCAGCTCCACGCCTTCCTGGTTTGTCATCGCGAGCCGCACCAGCCGCTCGGGGTTCTTCACCGGCAGCGGCCGGAAGAGCACGGCGTCCACGAAGCTGAACATCGCGCTGTTGACGCCGATCCCGAGCGCCAGCGTGAGCACGGCGACGGCGGTGAAGCCCTTGTGGGTCGCGAGCTGCCGGACGGCGGAGCGCAGGTCGTCCATGGCCAATCTATTGTGCAACCGACGTGCCAGCAGTGCTTTGCGTCGTGCCGCACGGGTTCGGTGTGACTTGCTCGGCCACCTTCTATTGTTGGTGCGCGGTCGTGGGATCCCGGCGTCCCACCGCCGAACGGTGGCAACCCTTCGCGTCCTGTCAGCTGGAACAGGCGTTGACAGCCGTCCTGGGCCGGCACCACACTATGCGCATGAAACGGACGAATCTTGTGCTTGATGAGGCACTCCTGGAGGAGGCGGTGCGCGTGAGCGGGGAGCGGACGTATTCCCGAACCGTGGACAGGGCGTTGTCCGAGTTCGTTCGACGCGCGCGGGCCGGGAAGATCCTGGAGCTGGCCGGGTCCGGTGCCTGGCAGGGCGATCTGGGCGTCATGCGCGGCGACGCCGTGGTCCGGGAGCGCCCGAACATCTATCGGACCCGGCCGCGGGCGAGACGCCGTGCTGCTCGTTGACACGTCGGCCTGGATCGAAGTGTTTCGCAAGCCCGCGCGGATCGACGTCGCGCGGGTCCTCGACCTCGACGAGGTCGTCACCTGTCTGCCGGTGATGCAGGAGGTCCTGCAGGGGTTCACTGACGAGGCGGCGTTCCGCGCGGCCCAGGAAGCCATGCAGTCCTTTCCCGTCGTAGAGTCGCCGCTCGGCGCCGGCGTGTTCGAGGAGGCCGTGGCGCTCTACCGGACGGCGCGTCGCGCCGGCTTCACGGTCCGCTCGGGAGTGGATTGCCTGATCGCCGCCTGCGCGCTTCGCCACGCGCTCACAGTCGTTCACGTGGACAGGGATTTCGACCAGATCGCGCGCGTCGCGCCGCTGAAGCAACGGAGGCTGTCGCGGTGAAACAACCGCGATCGCTTCACCGCGACGCCGCGGCGCGCAGTGGGGATTGACGTTCGAGCGGAGAGCGTTGTCGTGTGCGCCTACGACGTGACCAACCTGCCGGGTCCGATGCTCGTCAAAGGTGGTTTCGAGTGCCACCCGCTGACCTTCCGGCGCGACGGCCTTCGGCACAACGAGCACCACGTGCCGCCCGAGCAGTTCCTCGAGGAGCTGGCTACTCTGTCCTGAGGATCGGCGCCGGCTCACAGCAGTGGCCGGTCCGTCTGAGTGTGCCCGTAGTCGCTATCGCTGGGAGCGCTAGAATCCAGCAGCTTCCGAGCGAGGATCATGCCCTCAACTGAACTGCCGGCCGGCCGGTCGCTCGGCGCGTACGTGGTCGAGGCGCTGCTGGGGGCGGGCGGGATGGGGGCGGTCTATCGGGCGCGGGACACTCGGCTCGACAGGCTCGTGGCGCTCAAGGTGCTGCCTGCTGGCGCAACGAACTCAGCCGAAGGGCGGAAGCGCTTCGAGCGAGAGGCGAGGATACTCTCCAGCCTCAATCATCCCAACATCCTGGCGCTGTACGACGTCGGGCACTCGGACGGCTTCGACTATGTCGTGATGGAGCTCGTCGAAGGGCTGACGCTGGCGCGCGTTCTCGAGCAGCAGCGGCTCGGCATCGCGGAGGTGTTGCGCTACGCGGGGCCGATCGCGGACGCCATGGCGTTCGCGCACGCGAAGGGCGTGATCCACCGTGACCTGAAGCCCGCGAACATCATGGTGACGCGCGAGGGGCTCGTGAAGGTGCTGGACTTCGGGCTCGCGAAGCTCGTTGAGCCTGGGCCCGAGAGCGAGACCGACCAGGAGGCCCAGACGTCGGAGCTCGTCACCGCGGCCCGCACGGTACTCGGCACCCCCCCCTTACCTGTCCCCCGAGCAGGCCGCCGGCGAGCGCGTCGACGTGCGGTCGGACATCTTCTCGTTCGGCTCGATCCTCTACGAAATGATCACGAACGTACGAGCCTTCCAGCGGCCGAGCGCGGCGACGACGCTCGCCGCGGTCCTCAAGGAGGACCCGCGACCGCTTCGGGAGCTGGCGCCCGACGTTCCTCCGGAGCTCGAACGGATCGTCGATCGCTGCCTGCGGAAGGACCGCGAGCGCCGTCTGCGCAGCATGTCAGACCTGGCACTGTCGCTTCGCGAGCTGAAGGAGGAGTCGGGGGCTTCGAGCCGCCGGCCATCGCGGAACTGGGGCGTGGTGCTCGGAGGGATCGTTGTGGCCGGCGGGCTCTTCTTCGCGCTGCGACACCGCGACATGCCGTCGGCGGCGGCACTGCCGCCCGCCAAGGTCGTCCCGCTCACGACCTACCTCGGCGATCAGAAGGATCCGTCGCTTTCGCCCGACGGGCGTCAGGTCGTCTTCTCCTGGAACGGCGCTGACCAGAAGAACTTCGACCTCTATCTCAAGCCGACCGCGGCGGGCCCGCCCCTGCGCGTGACGACGGATCCGGCTGAGGACCTCGCGCCCGCCTGGTCCCCGGACGGTGGGACGATCGCCTTTCTGCGCGCCTCGTCCACAGCCACCCGGTACAGCGTGCTCCTGATACCCGCCCTGGGTGGACCCGAGCGGCGGCTCGCGGAAATCTCGATCCCCGACCGGCAATGGGTGCCCACTCCTTTTCTCTCCTGGTTTCCAGACGGTCAGGCGCTGGCAGTGATCGACGCTCAGGCCGGCGGGCCGACGGCGCTCTTCCGACTGTCGGTTCGCACGGGTGAGAGGACTGCGCTCACCGTCCCGCCGGCCGGGACGATGGGCGACGCCTCGCCCGCCGTGTCTCCGGACGGACGCACGCTGGTCTTCAGCCGCATCGCGAACGTGGGGGAGTGGGCCTGGTCGATTCACGCGATGACGATCGGGAGCGGGCCGGAGTCGGACCGCGAGGTGCTGCGCAGCTCGGAGACCCGCTACGCGGTGGGAGGCAACATGCTCCAGGGCTTGGCCTGGACGCCCGACGGCCGGCGCCTCGTCTATGCAGCGGCGCCGACGCTCTGGTCCTTGCCGTGGCCGGCGTCGGGGCTGCCTCAGGACGCGCCGCGAAAGATCGAGGTCGGCGACCGGGCCCGGCAGCCGGCCCTGTCTCGCGAGTCGTCGCGGATCGTGTTCTCCCTCCCCATTGGCGGAGACAACGACATCTGGCGTGTGCGGCTGCCCAAGGCGCAGCGGCGAGCCGAACCGCCCGTAAGGCTCGTCGCTTCCACGCGCCAGGACTTCGCGCCCCAGTATTCGCCCGACGGCCGGCGGATCGCCTTCGAGAGCGACCGGGGCGGGAACCTCGAGATCTGGGTCTGCGACGCGGAGGGCGGCAGCTGCTCGGCCCTGACGTCAATGGGATCGGCCTTCACGGGAACCCCCGGGTGGTCCCCCGACGGCAAGCAGGTCGCGTACTACTCGCGGACCGAGGGCAAGGCGCAGATCTTCGCGATCGGACGCGAGGGCGGCGCCTACCGTCAGGTCACGGCCGACGGCTCGAGCCACATGTTCCCTCGCTGGTCGCGCGACGGCCGTTTCCTCTACTTCGCCTCGAACCGCAGCGGGAAGTTCCAGGTCTTCAGGGTGGCGGACGGCGGCGGCGAAGCGGTCCAGGTGACACGCGACGGTGGATTCGCATCGCTGGAATCGCCGGACGGCCAATGGCTGTACTACACGAAGAGCGAAGCCGAAGACGCCCCCCTTCTCCGGATGAAGTGCGAGGGCGGCGAGGAGGCGCAGGTCCTGCCTTCGGTCATCTTTCACAACTTCGACGTCGTGGCCGAAGGCATCTACTACGTCTCGCGCGCGAACGGCGCGCGCGCGCTGCGCTTTCGCTCGCTTGGCGACGGCAAGGATCGCGTGGTCACGGCCGTGGCCGACGGATACGTCGGGCTCAGTGTCTCTCCCGATCGTGAGTGGGTGCTCTACACCGAGACGAACGCTGGGGGCAGCAACCTGTCGCTGCTCGAAGACTTCCGGCCCTAGCACCGCCCGGAAGCGTGAATGAGTCGTGACTGTTCCATAGCGCTCAAAAAACCAGCAGGCTCGCGCTCTCTCTCCCTGCGGAGCTCAGGCGAGTGGAACGGGTTTGTAGAAATGCGCCGATGAGGAGCTGCTGGCGCCGCTCGGCGCCGTCTCGCGTTCACGGGCCAGCCGGTCTGGAATACACTCAGCAGCCGACTCATGACTGGGGGCGGTGGCGAGATGAGCAACGGGCACGAGCACGGTCGTCCACCTGATCCAAGCACGCTCACCCTGGGAGGCGCCGCAGCATCCGGCGCGCCCCCCGAGGCCCAATCGGAAAAGAAGTCGATTGGTCCCTACCAGATCATCCGCAAGATGGGGCAGGGCGGCATGGGCGCCGTCTACCTCGGCGTGCGCGTGGACCAGGACTTCAAGAAGCACCTGGCCATCAAGGTCATCCGCACCGGGATGGATTCCGACGAGATCGTGGCGCGCTTTCGCCGGGAGCGGCAGATCCTCGCCTCGCTCGACCACCCCAACATCGCCCACCTGATCGACGCGGGCACGACCGACGACGGCCTTCCGTACTTCGTCATGGAGTACGTCCAGGGCAGGCCGCTCACGGAGTACTGCGACAGCCACAAGCTGACGGTGAGAGAGAGGCTGGAGCTCTTCCGCAGCGTGTGCTCCGCCGTGCAGTCGGCCCATCAGAATCTCGTGGTCCACCGCGACCTCAAGCCGGCGAACATCCTGGTGACGTCGGACGGCAAGGCGAAGCTCCTCGACTTCGGCATCGCCAAGCTCCTGAATCCCGACATCTATTCAGGCGAGCTCCCGCCGACGGCGACGGACATGCGCGTCATGACGCCGGAGTACGCGAGCCCGGAGCAGGTGAGAGGCGACCCGGTCGGCACCTCGAGCGACGTCTACTCGCTCGGCGTCATCCTGTTCGAGCTGCTCTCGGGCCGGCGCCCGTATCAATTCACCAGCAACAACCAGGCGGAGATCTTTCGTGTCATCAGCGAGGAGGAGCCTCGAAAGCCGAGCACGGCGGTCACCCACGAGCGCAACGCCGACACGGATCGGCTGAGCACGCTGCGCGGCGGAACGCCGGAAAAGCTTCAGAAGGAGCTGCGCGGCGACCTGGACAACATCGTCCTGATGGCCCTTCGCAAGGAGCCGCAGCGGCGCTACGCCTCGGCCGAAGCGCTTTCGGAGGACATCCGACGCTACCTCGAAGGACATCCCGTAGCCGCCAGCAAGGGCACCTGGAGCTACCGCGCGGAAAAATACGTCAGGCGCCACAAGGCCGCAGTGGCTGCAGCGGCTGTCGTCTCCGTGCTGCTGATCGCATTCTCGATCGTCGTCTCGATCCAGAACGTCCGAGTCGCTTCGGAGCGCGATGCCGCCCGGAAGGCGGAACAGAAGGCCGTCGCAGTGACCGAGTTTCTCGTGAACCTGTTCGAGACGAACGATCCCGCGCAATCGAAAGGCGAAACCCTGACGGCGCGGCAGATTCTGGACAGCGGAGCAGAGCGGCTCCAGAAGGAATTCAAGGGGCACCCCGAGGTGCAGGCCGAGCTGATGAACAAGGTGGGTCTGCTCTACGAGAAGCTGGGGATGTTCGACCAGGCCGAGTCGCTGATCAGGCAGGCCCTGAACACTCGCCGATCACTCCTTGGGGGCAGTCACCTTGGGGTGGCCGAAAGCCTGCAAGGCCTGGGAGTGGTGCTGACGGACAAGGGCGAATATGGCGAGGCGGAGACACACCTTCGCGACGCACTCGCCATGCACCGCAAACTGCTGGGAAGCGAACATGCGGACGTTGCGGATGATCTGAACGACCTGGGTCTCATGCTGCAGTACAAGGGCCAATCGGATGAGGCCGAGAAGTGTTTCCGCGAGGCCTTGGCCATGCACCGCAAGCTGCTGGGGAACGAGCAGCCCGGGGTGGCAGGCGATCTGAACAACCTGGCCATGGTGCTGCAGGCCAAAGGCCAGCTGGACGAGGCAGAGAAGCTGTACCGCGAAGCTCTGGCCATGAGCCGCAAGCTGAAGGGAAACGAGCATCCGGACGTGGCACTCGCATCTCACCAACCTGGCCGGTGTGTTGCAGGACAAAGGCCAACTGGATGAGGCCGAAAAACTGTTCCGGGAAGCACTGTCCATCGACCGGAAGGTGTTGGGAAACGAGCATCCGGACATCGCGGTCAATCTGAACAACCTGGGCAATGTGCTGCGTGACGAAGGCCAACTTGACGAGGCCGAAACAGTGTTCCGCGAGTCGCTGGCCGTCGGCCGCAAGGTCCTGGGAAACGAGCATCCCGGGGTGGTCACTGGTCTGAACAACCTGGCACTCGTGCTGCTTGAACAAAGGCCAACTGGACGAGGCCGAGCGATTGCTCCGCGAGGGCCTGGCCGTCCACCGCAAGGTCCTGGGAAACGAGCATCCGAAAGTGGCCAGCGATCTGAACAGCCTGGCTGGTGTGCTGCGCGAGAAAGGCCAGCTGGACGAGGCCGAGCGGTTGTACCGCGAGGCCCTGGCCATGAATCGCAAGCTGAACGGAAACGAACATCCGGAGGTGGCGCTGAATCTCACCAACCTGGCCAGTGTGCTGCATGGCAAAGGCAAGCTGGCCGAGGCCGAGACAACGTACCGCGAGGCTGTCGCCATGCACCGCAAGGTGTTGGGAGAGGAGCATCCATACGTGGCCGCGAGCCTGGCAGGGTTGGCGGAGGTGCTCCTGGCCTCAGGAAAGCCGCAAGAGGCCGAGGCGACGGCTCGGGAGGCCCTGGCGTTTCCCGAAGGAAAGCTGCCGCCCGACAGCAAGCTCAGGGCCAGAGCCAGGAGCGCTCTTGGCGGGGTGTTAATCGTCGAGAAGGACTACCCTCGCGCCGAGCCCTTGCTGCTGGACGCCTATCGGGTTCTTTCGGTCCAGGAGAAAGCCAGCATCCATTGCAGGCGATGCCTGCAGCGGATCACCACTCTCTACAAGGCGTGGGGAAAGCCGGCAAGTGTCGCTCAATACCAGAAGCTGGCCGAAGGGGTCCGTTGAAAGGTGGTAAGCTGTAGCTGCATTAGTTGGCCGTTGCTCTGGCGTACCGAAAAGAGCCGCCCGCGGTGGGCGGCTTTTTCATTTGTGAACGCGCAGGTGACGACGCATCTAGGCACGAGGCTTAGGAGGCCTGCACGTTCATGGTTCAAGGTACTGTCAAGTGGTTCAACGAGTCGAAGGGTTTCGGGTTTCTGTCGCACGAGGGTGGTCCGGACGTTTTCGTGCACCACACCGAGATCAAGGCCGAGGGCTTTCGCACGCTCAACGAGGGTGACAAGGTCCAGTTCGAGATCACGGAGAGCCCCAAGGGGCCGCGCGCCGCGAACGTGACGCTCGCCGGCTAGACTCCGCCATTCACAAATACGCACGCCCGGGGTGGAAACGCCCCGGGCGTTCGTTTGTCAGCTCGGCTCCGCTCAGGAGCCCGTCTACTCGGAGCGAAGGATCCTCGCCGGTTCCGAGCGCGTGGCGCGCCAGGCCGGATGCGCAGCAGCCAACGTCGAGACGATCAGGATCGTGACGGCCGCAGCCAGCAGCGTCAGCGGGTCGCGCGCGGTGATGCCGTAGAGCAGGCTGCGCATCAGGTGGGCGAGGACCAGGGCCAGGGCGAGGCCGAGGACGACGCCGCGGACCGCGAGGCGGAGGCTCTGGCCGAGGACGTCTCTCAGGATGCGGTTGGAGTCGGCGCCCAGCGCCAGCCGGATGCCGATCTCGCGGCGGCGGCGTTCGACGGCGTAAGAGAGGACGCCGTAGGCGCCGACCGCGGCGAGGAGCAGGGCGAGGGCGGCGAAGGTCGCCACCATCGAGAGCAGGAAGCGGCGGCGGGCGTGGGCGTCCCTGGCGACTTCCGCGAGCGGGCGCAGGTTCGTCACCGGCAGCTCGGGGTCGACGGCGGCGACCGCGGCTCTCACGCTCTCGTAGAGGCCTCCGGGGACGTCGGCGCGGACGACGACGGTCGTGGCGGAGAAGGTCTGCTGGGCGAGCGGCCAGAGGAAGGCCGGCTTCGCTTCGACGTCGGCGGGCGCGTCCTTCACGTCGCCCACGACGCCCACGATCACGGGCTTGTGGTCCCAGATCTCGAGCGTGCGGCCGACCGGATCCTCGCCCGGGAAGTACTTGCGCGCGAGGGCCTCGTTCACCACGACGACGAACGGCGCTCCCTCGACGTCGGAGGCGGTGAAGAAGCGTCCCCGCTTGAGCGACAGGCCGACGCCGTCGAAGAAGCCGGGGCTGGCGGCGCCGAAGCGGGCGTTCGGCTCCGAGTCGCGCGCCTGGCGATCGCCCACGATGTCGAAGCCCGTGTTCTCGTCCCAGCCGCTCCAGGGCAAGCGCCGTCGTGGCGCCGGCCGCGCTGCACTCCCGGCAGGGCGAGCAGGCGCTCTTCGAGCCGGGCGTGGAAGGCCGCTTTGCGCGCCGTCGGCCGAATACCCGGCCTCGCGGCAGGAAGAGGTCGAACGCGACGGCGCCCGAGGGCTCGAAGCCCGGGTCGGTCCGGACGAGCGCCGCGAAGCTCCTGGCGAGCAGGCCCGCGGCGACGAGCAGCGCGCAGGCGAGCGTCACCTCGGAGACGACGATGAAGCCGCGCCAGCGCAGCGTGCTCGCGCTGGCCGTGCCGCTCCTGCCGTCGCTGTGGAGCGCGCTCCGCAGGTCGCCGGAGCTGCCCTGCACGGCCGGAGCGAGGCCGAAGAGGAGGGCCACGAGGCCGCAGAGCACGAAGGAGAAGAGCAGCACGCCGGTGTCGAGCCGCACGGCGTGGAGCCGCGCGAAGTCGGACGGCAAGCAGGCGCAGCAGGGCCGGGAGCATCAGGCGCGCGAGGATCACGCCCACCACACCGCTCGTGACGGCGAGCACGGCCGCCTCGGCGAGGCCCAGGCGCACGAGGCGCGTGCGGCTCGCGCCGAGCGCGTGGCGCATCGCGATCTCCGGCTGGCGCGTCGTGGCCCGCGCGAGCAGCAGGCTCGCCACGTTGGCGCAGGCGGTGAGCAGCAGCAGGCCCACCGCGGCCGCCAGCAGCATGAGCGCCGACGTCCCGTTGCCGACGAGCTCGTCGCGCAGCGGCTGGAGCGTCACGCGCCAGCCCTTGTTCGTGTCCGGGTACTGCTGGCGCAGCTCCGCCGCGACACGCTCCATGTCCGCGTCGGCCTGGGCGAAGGTCGCGTTCGGGGCGAGCCGCGCCACGACGTTCACGTAGTGCCAGCCGCGGTTCACCTTCTCGGCATCGAGCACGAGCGGCCACCAGGCGTCGACGTGCTCGCCCTGCGGGAGCGACCGGTAGTCGCCGCCCACGTGCTCGAAGCCGGCGGGCATCACGCCCACGACCGTGAAGTCGCGGCGGTCGAGGCGCAGCACGCGGCCGAGGACGCCGGGGTCGGCGCCGAAGCGGTCCTGCCACAGCCGGTGGCTCAGGATCACGACGCGCGGGTCGCCGCGCAGCTCCCGCTCCTCGAAGATGCGGCCGAGGGCGGGGCGGGCGCCCAGCACCGTGAAGTAGCCGGGGCTCACCTGCAGCGCGCGCAGCCGCAGCGGCTTCGCGTCCGAGGACAGCTCGAGGTCGACGCGCGTCCAGGCGCCGAATCCGGCGAACGCCTTGGCGCGCTCGCCGTAGTCGACGTAGTTGAGCGGCGACACGGGCCAGCGCGCGAACCGCGCGCTCGTCTCGAAGACCCGAACCAGGCGGTCGGGCTCGGGATAGGGCAGCGGGCGCAGCAGCACGCCCTGGATCAGGCTGTAGACGACCGTGCTCGCCGCGAGGCCGAGCGCGAGCGTGAGCACCGCCGCCGACGTGAAGGCGGGATCGCGCCTTAGCCCGCGCGCGGCGTGGCGCAGGTCCTGGACGACCTGTTCGACCGCGGGGAAGCTGCGCTCGTCGCGCCACTCCTCTTTCGTGGTCTCGAGCGTGAGCTGGTGTCTCGCCCGGCGGGCCGCTTCCTCGGGGTCGAGGCCGGCGCGCTCGTGCTCGCGCGTGAGCTCGGCGAGATGGAAGCGCAGCTCCTCGTCGAGCACCTTCTCGGAAGGCGCCGAGGCCGAAGAAGCCGAGCAGGCGGGCGAGCGTCCGGCGCATCGTTCCCATCATCCCCTCGCCGGGCCGAGCAGCAGCCGGTTGATGGCGGCGGACATCCGCTCCCAGCCCTCGCGCTCGCGCGCGAGCCGGCGCCGGCCCGCGGCCGTGAGGCCGTAGTAGCGCGCGCGCCGGTTGTTCTCGGACGTGCCCCAGTGCGAGCGGATGTGGCCGGCCTGCTGGAGCCGCAGCAGGGCGGGGTAGAGCGTGCCCTGGTTCATGCGCAGCAGCTCCTCGGAGACGTCCTCGATGTGGCGGGCGAGGCCGTAGCCGTGCATCTCGCCGTGCAGGTCGAGGCTGCGCAGCACGATCAGGTCGAGCGTTCCCTGCAGGACGTCCGAACGGTTGGACACGCTGCCTCCTTTAGATCGTCCACATGAAGCTAGGCGGCGCTCCTGTTGATTGTCAACATGAAGGCGCAATCGCCGCTGGCGGACGGGCCGCAGCGATTGAAATTCGCCACTCCGCATGCACAATCGCGACATGCGAACAGGGACGCTCGCGTCTTTGACGGTGCTGTTCGTCGGAGCCAGTGTCGCGGCTTGCGTCTGGCCGGCGCGGCGGGACGCAGGCGAGTCCGCCGGCCCGGCGCCCGTCCCCGCGTCCGGCGAGGCCATGGCGGTCTCCCAGGACATGGTCAAGTGGAGGGCCTGGTACGAGCGGAACTTCCTCGAGGGCTACAAGCGCGTGGGCCGACGCGACCCGAAGTGGGATGGGGCAGCCGAGGAGTTCATTCGACTGAGCGCCGACCCGTTTCTGGGCCTGCCGCAAGGCGAGGTCGCGGACAGGTTGGGACGAGCGCGGAAGCTCCTCGAGTCGGGCTGCGACGACCCCGCGGTCCTCTTCCTGGCCGCAGGGACGCTGGCATCCGCCGACCATGAGTCGCGAGAGGCCTCCGAGCTGTTCGACCGCGCGTTCGCCGGCATCCAGCCCTCGAAGTATTCGCGGGGAGCCGCCCGCATGGTGGCGACGGCGCTCTACACGGATCTCGAGCGGCGGGGCGAAGGCACGGGGCGCCGCCACGGGCTCGCGCCCGCGGAGCGGATGCTCTTCCTCGATTCGCTCCGGGACGGCAGCTACGCCCCCGACGACGACGTCGTCCTGGTGGCCCACCTGATGCTCTACACGGGCGGCGTGTCGCTCTTCGAGCGGAACCGGGCGGCGATCGTCGACGCCATCGAGCGGACGGACTGGGTCGATCCCTGGGCGCGCCTTTTCCTTTCGGGGCGGCGCCGCTACAACGACGCGTGGGACGCGCGCGGCCACACCTTTTCGGACAAGGTCAAGCCGGAAGGCTGGAAGGGGTTCGAGGAGAGCATGGCGCTCGCGCGCAAGGACCTCGAGGCGAGCTGGCGAGAGCGCCCCGACCGACCCGAAGCCGCGAACAAGATGATCTCCGTCAGCATGGCCGTCCGGCAGCCCGGGGAGTCGCCGCGCCTGTGGTTCGACCGGTCGGTGGCGGCGCGGATCGACTACATGCCGGCCTACCGGAACCTGATCGAGTCGTTCCTGCTGCGTTGGGGCGGATCCGAGGAAGAGTCCCTCGCTTTCGCTCGTGAGTGTGCCGCGACGCGGCGCTTCGACACGGAGGTGCCGTTCCAGGCGTTCGATGCTGTCGCGTGGCTGGAAGGCGACCAATGGCAAGTGGCCGGCGGCTACTCGGAAGAGCCGCTGCGGCCGTACCTGCGCCCACCCTCTCCCTACGCGAACGAGGACGTGTACACGCTCGTCGAGACCGTGCTCGAGCGCTATCGCCGGGAGCCGGCTCGAGCAGCTCGAGTGGCGCCGCTTCGCGTCGCTGCAGGCGGCGATCGCCTACAAGGCCGGCAAGTACGAGAGGGCGCGCGAGGTGCTGCACGAGCTGAACGGGACGCTCGAGCAGGACGCGCGCGACGCCGTGGCCGAGGACACGGTCGAGGGGCGGATCGAAGCGTATGCCGCCCCGGACGGTGCTGCGACGCGTCGCGCGGAGCGGCTCTTCATGGAGGGACACGGCGCCGAGGCGCGGCCGATCTTCGAGAAGGCTCGCGCGAAGGCGCCGGCCGAGGCTCGGGCGTTTCTCGACAAGAGGCTCGCAGCGATCGCGCAGGAGGCCGACCTCGCGGCCGGGCGCGCCGCCCGGCTCGTGCCCGACAAGGAGCTTCACGGGTGGCTCGTGGAGAGCGGGAACTGGGTGGTCGAGCCGGACGGTGCCCTGCTCGGCACCTCCGGGACGCGTGGACTGATGATCGTCGCCGACGCGCGCGTCGGACCGTCGTTCGAGCTCGAGACCGACGTCGAGATCGTCTCGACGACGAACGGCCAGTACCAGGCGGGAATCCTCTTCGGACACCGGCCGACGCTCGACTCCTACATGTGGGCGAGCTTCCGGCTCAAGAAGACGGCGCACGAAGGAGAGGTGATGTACTTCTCGCAGCACTTCTACAAGCCGAACCAGCGCGTGGAGCGCAAGGTCGCACAGAAGAGCCACGTGGTCATCCAGTCGTGGGACGGGCGGCTCTGGGCCTATGTCGACGGCGAGCGCGTGATCGCGGACTACCGGCCGGAATGGGGTCTGCCGCAAAACGACGACGTCCAGGTCGGCTTCGGCGCCTACACCGACGACAACACGTACCAGGTTCGGTATCGAGGCACGCGGGTGCGGCGCCTCACGGCCGAGCCGGCTCCGCCCCGGAGCCGGAAGTAGGCTTTGCCCCGAGGAGCCCGTGTGTTATGCTCGTTCTCGCATTAGTTGGCCGTTGCTCTGGCGTTGCGTTGGGAGCCGCCCACAGTGGGCGGCTTTGCCATTTGTACGCGCAGGTGACGACGCATCTAAGCACGAGGCTTAGGAGGCCTGCACGTTCATGGTTCAGGGTACTGTCAAGTGGTTCAACGAGTCGAAGGGTTTCGGTTTTCTCTCGCAGGAAGGTGGTCCGGACGTTTTCGTCCACCACTCCGAGATCAAGGCCGACGGTTATCGCACCCTCAACGAGGGTGACAAGGTCCAGTTCGAGATCGCGCAGAGCCCCAAGGGGCCCCGCGCGGCGAACGTGACGCTCGTCCGCTAACCAGCGACTCGATCCACACGCAATGCCCGGGGCCGAAGCGCCCCGGGCATTCGCTTTTTCGGGCGACTTCCCGCTGAATCGGCGCGCGGCGCGCCGGCGAGGACGTGGTATCCTGAAGCACACAGACGCCGCGCGGGCCATTCAGGGTCCCTCCACGTGCACCACTGTGCCGGAGGAGACCGCATGGCCTATTCGCACGCCGCATCCGCGCTCCCCAAGCCAATCATCCCCGTGGTGCGGCACCTCAGCCTCGAGTACATGGGCTTCCGTAACGGCCGGGACCGACGCGAGTACGTGCTGTGCGCACGACTGGGCACGGACAGCTGCGAGTACACCGTCTGGATCGCCAACGCGGCTTTCACGGCGGGGCACGCTCTCTTCCAGGACGGACCGGACATCTGCTACCAGAAGCTGCGCCGCGAGCTGGCGGACACGGAGCTGCCGGGCGGCCGCAGCTTCGAGGTGACGAAGAGCGAGCTGCTCGAGTACCGCGTCGCTCACGCGCCGCCGCAGCGCCGGCCCTCGGCGCCGAAGCCCGTAGCGAAGACGCCGTCCTCGGAATTCCCGGTCCAAAGACGCGGGTAGTCCGCGCAAAGAAACAAGGAGAAAGCCATCTCATACAAAGTGTTCGTCGGCAATCTGAGCTTCGACACCGGAGAGGATCAGCTCCGCGAGCTCTTCACGCCGATCGGCGAGGTGCTGGCCGTATCGATCCCGACCGACCGCGACAGCGGTCGCGCGCGGGGGTTCGCGTTCGTGGAGCTGTCCACGCCCAAGGAGGCCGCGGCTGCCATCGAGCAGCTGAACGGGCGCGAGCTCGACGGCCGCCAGCTCCGGGTGAACGGCGCCGAAGATCGTCCGTCCGCGCCGCGCTCGTTCGGGCAGGGCGGGCGGCCCGCCGGCGGTCCGGCCTTTCGCCCCCGTCCCAAGGGCAGCCGTCGCAACGTCCGCGCCCGCAAGCGGAGCATCTGGTAGGCAGTCAGACGGCGCTCGTCCGCGACGGTCCGAGCCTCGCGGCTCGACCGGTGGCGGCGCTGCACCAGGAGTAACGACGAATCCCGCGCGTAGCCCACTCAGCTCGTTCCGGAACGAGTTGAGCGCGTGCGACGCAGGTCGTCGCTAGCGGTCGATGAGCGCGCGCCCAATCTCCGGATAGCGCTCGCCGGCGGCCGCGCCCTTCGGGGCCACGGCCTCGATCCGCGCGAGGTCGGCGGGACCGAGCACGACGTCCAGCGCGCCGAGATTGTCGGCCAGGTACGAGCGGCGCTTGGTGCCGAAGATCGGGACGATGTCGTCGCCCTGGGCAAGGACCCAGGCGAGAGCGAGCTGCGACTTCGTCACGCCCCTCTCGGACGCGATCTCGCCGATGCGGCTCACGAGCGCGAGGTTCCTGGCGAAGTTCTCGCCCTGGAAGCGTGGGGAGTGCCGTCGCAAGTCGTCCTGTGCCAGATCATCGAAGCGCGTGATCTGGCCGGTCAGGAAGCCGCGGCCGAGCGGGCTGTACGGCACGAAGCCGATCCCGAGCTCGCGGCAGGTCGCGAGGATGTCGTCCTCGACGTCGCGGCTCCAGAGCGAGTACTCGCTTTGAAGCGCGGTGATCGGGTGGACCTTGGCCGCGCGGCGGAGCGTCTTCGACGAGGCCTCCGAAAGGCCGATGTGGCGGATCTTGCCGGCCTGCTTGAGCTCCACCATCGCGCCGACCGTGTCCTCGATCGGCGTATTGGGGTCGACGCGGTGCTGGTAGTAGAGGTCGATCGTGTCGAGCCCGAGGCGCTTCAGGCTGCCGTCGCAGCTGGCCTTGCACGTAGTCGGGCCTGCCGTTGGCGCCTCGGTCCGTGGGGTTCGGGCCCCGCACGATGCCGAACTTCGTGGCGAGGAAGACCTCGCCGCGCCGCTCCGCGATCGCCTTGCCGACCAGCTCCTCGTTCGTGCGCGGCCCGTAGACGTCGGCGGTGTCGAGGAAGCTCACGCCCGCGTCGAGCGCGGCGTGGATCGTCGCGATCGATTCCTTGTCGTCGCGCGGGCCGTAGAACTCGGACATGCCCATGCAGCCGAGGCCGAGCGCGGAGAGCTCGGGGCCGTTCTTGCCGAGCCGTCGATTCTTCATCGCCATCGCTCCTCCTCGGTCCGCTTGTCGCGCCAGGCCTCAGGATAGACTGTCTGCGATTCCATGCGTTTGCGTCTGGCCTTCGCCCTGGGTGTGCTCGGCCTCGTGCTATTCGAGGCGGCGAACGTCTACTTCGTCATGCCGTTCCCCGGGAGCCAGAGGTTCGACACGCTGGACCTCGCGTATGCGCTCTACCAGTGGCGCTGGCGGATCCGCGCGGCCTTCGCCGTGCTGATGCTCGCCGGACTCTGGGACGCGTGGCGCGCCGGCCGGCGCTGGCGGATCGGCGTGGCGCTCGGCGCCGTCGCGGTCGGCGGCGCCGCCTATGCGGCCAACTTCGCCCTGGCGGCCGACCACGTGTTCCTGCAGCCGCAGGCGCTCGTCCTCACGGCGGGGACGGAGAACAAGGTGCCGGAGGAGCGGCTCGTCGTCGGGGTCGAGCTGAACGGCGAGGCGCGCGCGTATCCGCTGATGTTCATCGGCTACCACCACCAGGTGCGCGACCGCGTCGGCGGCAAGGACGTGCTCGTCACCTACTGCACGGTCTGCCGCTCGGGGCGGGTGTTCTCGCCGCTCGTCGACGGGACGCTCGAGCGCTTCCGGCTCGTGGGCATGGACAGCTTCAATGCCATGTTCGAGGACGAAACCACGGGCAGCTGGTGGCGGCAGGCGACCGGTGCGGCCGTGACGGGCCCCCGCAAGGGCACCCGGCTCGTGGCGATCCCGTCGCGGCAGCTGACGCTTCGCGAGTGGCTGGCGTCGCACCCGGCGAGCCTCGTGATGCAGGCCGACGAGGCGGCCGTGGCGGCCGACGGCTATCCGAAGGACGACGCCTTCGAGAAGGGATCGAGCCGCAAGAAGTTGACCGGCACGAACCCCGACTCCTGGCAGGACAAGTCCTGGGTGGTCGGCATCGAGATCGGCACCCGCAGCAAGGCCTTCGACTGGAACCGGCTCAAGCGCGAGCGCGTGATCAACGACGTCGTCGGCGGCACGCCGATCGTGCTGGTCCTCGCGGCCGACGGCGCGTCGTTCTTCGCCTTCGAGCGGCCCGACGCGGAAACGCGCTTCGCGCTCGAGGAGGAGAAGCTGGTCAGCCCGGCGGGCGTCTACAGCGCGTCCGGAACGGGCCCGACCGGCACGCTGCGAAGCGTCAGCGCCAGCCAGGAGTTCTGGCACAGCTGGCGCAGCTTCCATCCGGACACGGAGCGGTACTGAACGGCCGGCCTCGACTCGGGTCTTCGAGCGCCGGGCCCCAGGCCCTTCAGATCTTGAGGAAGATCCGCTTGCGGTACAGCACCCACATGGCGGCCCAGCACAGCGCGAGGAACACGAGCGCATAGAGGAGCGACGTGTTCGCCGGGTCGCCCAGCCCTGCGAAGAAGCGCTGGTAGATCCACTCCTGCCAGCTGAGCGCGCTTCCGTCGGCCTGGACGACCTCCATCCGGCCGATCCAGTGCGCGATCACCTCGGCCAACATGTAGGCGGCGATGGCGTTCGTGCCGAGCACGACGAACGGCGTCGCCCAGCTGCGCCACTCGTGCACGTCGACCGCCCAGTAGCACGCGGCGAGACAAGCCAGGGCGAGGCCCGCGGTGAAGAGCACGTACGAGCTGGTCCAGAGCTTCTTGTTGATCGGGAACCAGAGGTTGAAGGCTTCGCCCGCGAGGAGCCCGATCACCCCCGAAACGGCCAGGCCCAACGCCTTGACCCGGCCGCTCCGCTCCGAGCGCAGCCAGTCTCCGGCCAGAAGCCCCAGCAGGCTGGTGGCGATCGCCGGGATCGTGCTCAGGACTCCCTCGGGATCGCGCGTGACCTCGTAGAGATGCCCCATCAGCAGCTTGCGATCCAGCCAGGCCGCCAGGTTGCGGTCCGGATCGAGGAGCGGGATGTCTACGGTCGGCACGCCGAATCCCGGCACGGGGACGAACCGCATCAGCAGCCAGTAGCCCAATACGCAGGCCACGGCGGTGGCGATCTGGGCCCGTCGCCCCGTCCACAGCGCCAGGATCGCCGTGATCACGTAGCAGACGGCGATCCGCTGCAGCACGCCGTAGACGCGCCAGGAGGAGAGCTCGTAGCGGTTGGGGAATCCGTTGAGGAACATCCCGAGCGCGAAGATGACGGCTCCGCGCCAGAGCACGTGCTTCAGCAGCTCCGTGCGCGACGCCCCGCGCTCGACCCGCGCGCGGAGCGAGAACGCCATCGCGACGCCGACGATGAACAGGAAGAACGGGAAGACCAGGTCGGTCGGCGTCCACCCGTTCCAGTCGGCGTGCAGCAGGGGCCAGTAGGACACGGGCTCGTCGCCGCCGTTGTTGACCAGGATCATCCCGGCGATGGTCGCGCCCCGGAACACGTCGAGGGACAGCAGCCGGCCCTTTTCCATGCGGCGGATTATGCTCCCGCTGCAAGCGGGAGAGGGCACGGCCGCGAGGCCGCTCGTCCGCCCGGCGGCGGGCGCCGGGCGGAGCGGGCGGCTCACCCGCTCACGCCGCCGAGGGCTTGATGTTCTGGTTCACCCGGAACAGGTTCGTCGGGTCGTACTTCTTCTTCACCTGCGCGAGGCGCGCGTAGTTGTCGCGGTAGGCGGCCTTCACGTTGTCCTCGCCCTCGTCCATCATCATGTTGATGTAGCCGCCGCCCGACGAGAACGGGTGGAGCGCCAGCCAGTAGTCCTTCGCCCACTGCATCAGGCGCGGGTTGCTCGCGGGGTCGGGGTCGACGCCCACGATGACCTCGGCGAACTTCGCCTCGCGGAAGCTGAAGGCGGTGTCGCCCTTGGGCACGCGGCCGGCGGCGCCGTTGATCGGGTAGATGTGCATCGTGGAGTGCGGCGTCGGCAGCCGCTCGCCGTACTTCTGGTGCAGCTCGATCGCCTTGTCGGAGAGGTCCTGGAAGAAGTCGGCCTTCCAGTACCACTGCAGCCCGGCGGGGTAGAGGCCGTCGAACAGGCTCTGCAGCACGGGGAACGGGATCGGGCCGCAGAAGTCCATGAGCGGCGGCGAGAAGGCGCGGATCGGCTTGAAGGCCGCCTCGGCCTTCGCGGGATCGCCCGTGTAGCACCACGTGATCACGCACACCTTCTTCATCTGGTGCTCGGCCGGGAACATCGGGACCGGCGGCACGGTCGCGTAGCCGAACCAGCCGTTGATGTCCTCGGGCGCCTTCTCGATGAAGTCGCGCCAGAAGCGGAGCAGCTCGGGGCCCTTGTCGATCGGCCAGAAGATCGGCCCGCCGTAGACGTTCTGGACCGGGTGGCCGCGGAACAGGAACGACGTCACGACGCCGAAGTTGCCGCCGCCGCCGCGGATCGCCCAGAAGAGGTCGGCGTTCTCCTCCGCGCTCGCCGTGACGAGCCGGCCGTCCGCGAGGACCACGTCCACGCCGAGCAGGTTGTCGATCGTGAGGCCGTACTGGCGCGCGAGGTAGCCGATCCCGCCGCCCAGTGTCAGTCCGCCGACGCCGGTCGTCGAGAGGAACCCGCTCGGCACCGCGAGCCCGAACGGGTGCGTCGCGTGGTCGACGTCGCCCCACAGGCAGCCGCCCTCGACGCGGACCGAGCGGCTCTGCTGGTCGACGCGGATGCCCTTCATGCGCGACAGGTCGATCACGAGCCCGCCGTCGCAGACGCCGAGCCCCGGCCCGTTGTGGCCGCCGCCGCGCACCGCGAGCAGCAGGCTCTTCTCGCGCGCCAGGTTGACGGCCGCGATCACGTCGGCCACGTCCGCGCACTTGACGATCAGCGCGGGGCGGCGGTCGATCATCGCGTTGTAGACCTTGCGGGCCGCGTCGTAGCCCGCGTCGTTCGGCCCGATCAGCTCGCCGCGAAACTTCGCCCGCAGCTCCTGGATTTCGGTCGCGTTCATTTCGATCTCCTCGTTTTGGAAAGAGCGATTCAGCGGCCGTCCTCGGGCCGGTCCGGCAGCTCGATCTCGACGCGCGTGCCCTCGCCTTCGCGGCTCTGCATCCGGATCGTGCCGCCGAGGGCCTCCACGACCTTGCGCGCGATGGCGAGCCCGAGGCCCGGTCCCGGCCCGCTTCGTCGTGAAGAAAGGCTCGAAGACGTGGGGCAGGTCCCGCGCGGGAACTCCGGCTCCCTTGTCCGCGACCCAGAGCAGGAGCCGGCCGCCCCGAGTCCGGCGGCCGCCGAGCTCGATGCTGTCGACGGCGTCGCAGCGGCCGGCGCCACGCACGGCCTCCCGCGCGTTCTGCAGCAGGTTCGCGAGGACGGCGTGCAGCCGCTCGCCGTCGGTGACGATCGTGCCCGCGTCGGGATCGAGCGCGAGGCGGACGTGAGGCCCTTCCCAGCCGTCGAGAATGGCCCCCGCCGAGTCCCAGACCAGCGCCGCCACGTCCACGGGCGAACGCTCGACCTGCAGCGGCCGAGCGAAGTCGAGGACGTCGGTCATGATCCGGTCGAGCCGTGCGACCTCGCGGATGATGTCCACGGCCGAGTCGTGGACGTCGTCGAGCGAGGCGCCCTGCCGCTGCAGCTCGCGGACGGACGCCTTGATGACCATGAGCGGATTGCGCAGCTCGTGGGCGATCACCGTGGAGATCTGGCCGAGCGTCGACAGCCGCACCTGCAGCGCCGTCTCGTGCTCCAGGCAGGCGATCGAGCCCGCCACCACGTCGAAGGTGCGGTCCATCAATTGGTCGATCACGCTCCCAAGCTAGGGCGGGGAGCGTTAGGCGGGCGTTAGTCGAGGCGTTGGCACCCGGCCGAAACAAGTTGTGACAACCGCGGGCCCGGCCGAAGCGGGCTTTCAGCGGCTCGCGGTCGGGACCGCCTGGGCGGAGTCGGGCTGCGGCACGGGCAGCGGCAGGTCGACCCAGACGGGAAGGTGGTCGCTCGCGCCGTTGTTGTCGGCGACGATGCCGCGTCCCTTGGGCGGCGGGGCCTCGAGGCCGCGCGCGAACACGTGGTCCCAGCAGAAGAAGCGCAGCGTGGCGCCGAGGTCGCGCGTGATCCAGGTGAAGTCCGCGTTCTCGAACACGCGGACGACCAGGTCGCGGTTGTTGAAGTCGCCGGCCACGATCACCGCTCCCGGGAAGCCGCGCGCATCCTCGGCGATCGCCAGGGCCTGGTCGACGCGCGCCTGCGGCAGCAGCTCGGCGGGTGTCGCGAGGTGGACGCTGTAGACGCGGACGAGCCCCGCGGGCAGCCGCAGGTCGGCGGCGGTCACCGAGCGCACCATGCGCCGCAGCCCGCTCAAGTGGGGAAGCACGAGCTTGTGGTCGGACTGGATCGGCCAGCGGCTGAGCACGGCGTTGCCGAAGTCGCGGTGGGTGCGAGGGTGAAGCGCCGACGGGTAGTAGACGTAGTCGTAGCCGAGCTCGCGGGCGAGCGTCTCGGTGCCCGGCGCGTCCATCTCCTGGAGCGCGATCACGTCCGCCCCGCGCAGGTGGTCCGCCTTGTGGAACAGCTCCTCGGTCCGGTCGATGCGCCGGGCGAAGCGGATGTTGAACGTCACCACCTTGAGGCCGGTCGCCCGCTCGCGCGCGAACGACCCCGAGTAGCGGGGCCCCTGCGGGTCGGGGTAGTTCTTCACGGCGCGCACGCGGCGAACGAAGCCGCGAGCACCAAGCCGGGTCCGGGCAGCCGTCCTCTCCAGCGGCCGCGAGCACGGGACGGCTCGCGCGTGTCGGCCATGTCGCTGAGTGGAGCAAGAAGTGTTCCGCCCGCTTGGCACGTTTCTACAAACAGCCCTCAGCCGAGGCGCGCGAGCAGCTCGCGCGAGGCCGCGAGATCGGGGGTCTCGAGACCTTCGGCGAAACGACGCATGAAGAGGCGAGAGCAGCTCTCTCGCTTCCCGCGCCCGGCCGTTGATCCCGCCCACAGAGCGTCGCGAGCGACTGAGCGGAGCGCAGCTCGAGCGATCGGGCTTGCTGGGCGCGCGCGATCTCGAGCGCTCGCTTGAGGGCCGCCTCCGCCTCGGCGGGCAGCCGCCCCGTTCGCGACCAGCAGCTCCGCCCGCAGCCGATGCAGCTCCGCGTCCCACCAGCGCTCGTTCGTCTCCCGGCTCCGCGGGACACGGCCTGCTCCACGACTTCGAGCCCGGCCGCGGCGCTGGCCGGCGCGCAGGAGCGCGTCGGCCAGCAGCGCGAGGTAGTACGGCATCCGCAGCTGCGCTCCCGTCTGCTGAAAGCTGTCGATCGCGCTGCGCAGGCCGCCGAGCGCGCCCGCGTCCGGGCGAGTCGAGCGTCTGCGCGTAGGCGACGAGGATGGCGGCCCACGCGCGGTAGTAGGTCGCCTTGAAGCGCGCCGAGAGCTCGAGCGCTTCCTCCGCCTGCCGCGGAAGGTCTCGCGGTCCGCGCGCAGCTGCTGGAGCAGCGCCAGGTACGTCGCCGCGATCGCCTCGCTGAACGGCTGGTCGAGCTCGCGCGCCCGACGCAGCGCGTCGGACCCGCGCTCGAGGGCCGTGTCCGGGCGGCCCAGGCACCAGCAGCGCGTGCGACTGCCAGGCTCGCGCGATCACCTCGTAGTTCAGGCCCTGCGACTCCTGCAGGCGCTGGAAGTGCGCACGGGTCGGCTTCGCGGACGAGGTCGTCGATGCCGTCGCTGGCCTCCTGGAAGTGGCCGATCTGGAGGCGAACGCCCGCCAGCATGGCGAACGCCGAGCGCGGCGGCTCGGAGGCGAGCGCCTCGCGCGAGACGGCACCATCTCGTCCGTGATCATCGCGGACTTGTCGAGCCGCCCGGCGACGATCGTAGAGCGACTGCAGCCCGTAGAGAACCTGCACGCGCTGCGCGCCCGTTCCCACGCAGATCGCAGAGGGCGAGCGCGCGGTCGAGCACGCGTGCCGAGCTCGGGGGCCGCCCAGCCCAGCGTCACGCGATAGCTCGGGGCGAGCAGCAGCTGCAGCTCGAGCTCCCAGCCGTCGCGGCGCGCGCTCGCGGGCAGCTCGCGGAGCAGCGCGAGGCCGCGGTCGACGAGTGCGGCGGCCTCGTCGTGCGCGTAGACGGCCTGCGCGACGACCGCCGCGCGCGCGTAGTGGGGGATCGCGAGCTCCGGCAGGCCGGCGCTCTCGAAGTGCGCGGCGATCCGGGCGCTGACGACGTCGAGATCCGGCTCGTGGAGCGTCAACGAGCGCCTCGGCGACCTTGCGGTGGAGGCGTCTTCGCTGCGGCGCGCTCGTCTCGCCGTACGCCACGTCCCGCAGCCGGTCGTGCGTGAAGTCGTAGGCGTTCGGCCCCTGCTCGCGCACGATGCGCTTGCGCCAGAGCTCGTCGAGCGCGCGCACCACCACCTCCTCCTCTCCCGCGAGCCGCACCAGCGCGTGCAGGTCGAAGGCGCGCCCGATCACGGCCGCGGTCGCGGCGATCTCGCGGGCCTGGTCCGAGAGCTGGGCGAGGCGGCCCGCGATCACCGCGTGCGCGCGCGGCGGCAGCCCGGCGATCCGCTGCTCGGGAACGTCCGGCGTACGGCCGCCGCTCTCGGACCTCACCGTCTCCACGATGAAGAGCGGATTGCCCTCGGTCTGCCGATAGAGGCGCGTGGCCGCGTCCACGTCGAAGTCCCGGTTCCCGATCCGCGCCGCCAGCTCCGCCGTCTCCGCCGCGTCGAGCGGCTCGAGCGCCACCTCGACGAGCTGCGATCCGCTGCGCAGGTCGCGCACGCAGCGACGCGAGCGGGTGCGACGCGCCCCACTCCTCCGAGCGCGCGGTGCCGAGCACGAGCAGGCGGGCCTGCGGATCGAAGCGGGACGAGGAAGTGGAGCCACTCGATCGTCTCGCGGTCGCACCACTGCAGGTCGTCGATCAGCAGCAGCAGCGGCTGCGGCGCAGCGAGCAGCGCGCGGGCCAGGCCCTCGAAGAAGCGCAGCCGATCGCCGTACTCGGTCATCGGCGCCGGCCGCGGCAGGTCGGGGCGCTGCGGCCAGCAGCTCGGGCACGATCCGCGCGACCTCGACGCGCCAGACGTCCTCGAGGCGGGCGAGGTGCGGCGCGAGCGCGTCGCTGCGCAGCCATTCGCTCACGGGGGCGAGCGAGAGGCGGCCCTCGGCGGCGTACGAGCGCGTGCGGGCCGTGGTCACTCCCTGGCGCTCGGCCCAGGTCAGCAGCTCCTCCGCGAGCCGCGACTTGCCGATGCCGGCGTCGCCGGTCACGAGCGCGAGGCTGGCCGGCCCGCGTGGTCGCGCGCTCCCAGGCCTCGCGGAGCCTCGCCCACTCGCGCATGCCGGCCGACGAGCGGCGGTGCCGCGGGAGCGTCTTCGCGCTTCTTCGGGCGACGGCGGCGCCGGTCTCGGGAGCGTCGCGGATCCGCTCGTACGACGCGGACGGTCTCGGCGGCCGGCTCCGTGTCGAGCTCGCGCTTCAGGGTCTCCACGCACCGCGCGTAGGCCTGGAGCGCGCCCGCGCGGTCGCCGGCGAGCGCCAGCAGCCGGATCAGCCAGCGATGCGCCCGCTCGTCGAGCGGATCGTGCTCGAGCCAGTGGCGGACGTGCGTCGTGGCGCTCGCGTACTCGCGCTGCTCCTCGAGCAGGCCCACGAGCGAGGCCACGGCGTCCTTGCAGCGCTGCGTGACTCGCTCGCGAGCCGGCCCGATCCAGTCGTCGTAGCAGCTCGGGAGCAGCGGACCCTGGCAGATCGCGACCGCGCGCTCGAGGCCCGCGAGCCGTCCGGCCGTGTCTCCGACCCGGCCGGCCTTCTCCGCATCGGCGATCGCCCTGTCGAAGAGCGCGACGTCGAGGCTGAAGGACGAGTCGCCCGTCCACTGGACGCTGCTCGCGTCCGCGCGCAGGTAACGGTCCGCATCCGGCAGCGCCTGCCGCAGCTGGTGCAGGAGCTGGCGCAGGTTGTTGCGGGCGTTCGCTTCCGACGCGTCCGGCCAGAACGCGAACGCGAGCGAGGCGCGCGACTGCGGCGCGCCGGCGTGGAGGAGCAGGTACGCGAGCAGCGATTGCAGCCGCGCCGTGGTGGGCCGATCGACCGGCTGGTCGTCGACGGTCAGCCGGAACTGGCCGAGGAGCCGGACCTGGAGCACTGCCGTCATCTTATGATCTATTCCAGGGGCCGCTGCGATGCGAGCGAAGCTCAACGAAAAGCTCACCGCCGCCGTCGATCTCGCGCTCACGGGCGACTGGCAGGGCGCGCACCTCGTGGCGCAGGACCACGAGGGCGACGAGCTCGCGAACTGGCTGCACGCCGTCGCCCACCGGATGGAAGGCGACCTCGGCAACGCGCGCTACTGGTACGGGCGCTGCGGGCGGCGGCTGCGGGAGGACGTGCCGGTGGACACGGAGCTTCGCGAGCTGCGGGCGGCGCTCGAGAAGGCCTGAGTCGGTCGCGCCGCTATAATCCCGCGGTCGCGATCCCGGATGGGAGAGCGCGAGAAACCCGAATGAACCAGTTGTGGGTCTGGAGCACCGCGATCCAGACGACGTCGCTCGTCATGATCGCGGTGTTCTTCGCCGTGCTCTCGCGGTCGGTGAGGCTCGCGCCGGTGCGGATCTGGGTGGGCGCCTGGCTCTGCAATCTGTTCGCGCTGCTCGTCACCGTCGCGTACTGGTACTCCCAGGCGAGCGTCGACGGGCTGATCCGCGCCTCCTACATGGGATTCAAGGCCGCGTTCGTCCTGCTGCTGATCCAGGGGGCGTGGGCGCTCAAGCGACCCGGGGCGCGGCTCGTTCCCGCCCGGTACCTGACTGCTCGGCATTCTCGTGCTACGCCGCGATCTGCGCCGCGCTGCCGCTCGTCATCCAGCAGGTCGGTGTGGTCCAGCACACGACGATGGGCGTCGTGCTGCTCGGTCGGGGGAGTGCTGGTCGACGCGCGCCCGCGCGACCACGGGCTCGGATGGCTCTCGGCCGGGCTCTTCATCCGCGGCGGGCTCGCGCTCGTCGAAGCCGCGGCCTACGCCACGACGCTCCTGCCCGCGGGCACGATCGATCCCGCGGCGGTCGACCGCGCGGAGGCCTTTCTCTCGGTGCACTCCTCGCTCGACAGCGGCGTCGAGTGGCTGCTCGCGCTCGGCTGCGTGATCGCCGTCTCCGAGAAGCTGCAGCGCGAGCTGCGGCAGGCGAACGAGGACCTGCTGGCGGCGCAGGCCGACCTGCGCCGGCTCGCCGACCGCGATCCGCTCACGGCGCTCGCCAACCGCCGCGCGCTGCCGGAGGTGCTGCGGGCCGTGCAGCCCCACGGCGCGCTGCTGCTCTTCTTCGACCTCGACGGCTTCAAGCAGATCAACGACAGCCTCGGGCACCACGTCGGCGACCTCTGCCTGAAGCGCTTCGCGGATGCGCTGCGGGAGTGCTTCCGTCCGAGCGACTTCGTCGTGCGCTACGCGGGCGACGAGTTCGTGGTGGTGGCGCCGGGCCTCCAGGAGGACGGCATCGGCGACCGCCTCGCGCGCCTGCGCAGCCTGCTGAAGGACGCGGGCGACCAGGGACCGGAGATCAGCTTCTCCGTCGGGACGGCGCCGCTCGTGCCCGGCGGCCATCCCGACGAGGCGCTGCGGGCGGCCGACGAAGCGATGTACGCCGTCCGCGCCACGCGCCGGGCGTACTGAGCGGGCTCGTCACGGGCCGAGCTGCGCCTCGGCGATCCGCAGCGCGAGCGCCTGCAGGTCGAGATCGTCGCGGTTCGCGAGCAGCACGACCGTCAGGCCCGCGTCGGGGAAACGCTGGACGGTCGCGCGGAAGCCCTTCGTCTCGCCGTGGTGCCACGTGCGGGGCCGGCCCTGCCAGGGATCCAGGAACCAGCCGAAGCCGTACGAGACGGGGCGGCCCGGGAACAGGTTCTCGTCCCCGGGCTCGCTGGGCCAGTGCGGCTCGGAGCCGTCCGCGAGCCTCGCAGGCGTGAAGACCTGCTTCGACTCGGCCGGCGTCAACAGCGACCCCGTGCGCAGCGCCTCGTCCCACTTCGCGAGGTCCTCGAGGCACGAGTAGACGCCGCCGTCCCCGAGCGTCGCCGAGGTCGAGCTCTGGTCGGCCTCCACGAAACCCGTCGGCCGTCCGGGCGTGGCCGAAGGCACGCTCGGGCACCTCGTTCGTGCCGCGCACGAAGGCGAGCGTTCGCGTCATGCCGAGCGGCTGCGAAGATCCGCTCGCGCAGGACGTCGGCGAACGGCCGGCCCGCGGCACGCGCGGCGACCAGGCCGAGCACGACGTAGCCCGAGTTGCTGTAGGCCCAGGCAGCGCCCGGCGCGAAGCTTACCTCTCGTCGCCTGCTTCAGGAGCCCGAGCACTTCGTCGTCGCGGATCTGGCGCTCGGAAGTCCAGGCAGTGGCGCCCCGCTTCTCGGCCTCGTCCATCAGCTGCTCGTAGTCGGGGAGCCCGGACGTGTGGGTCAGCAGGTGGCGGATCGTGATCGCCTGTCCGTACGGCGGGGAAGCCAGGGAGGGCCTCGGTGAGCGGTTCGTCGTACCGCAGCCGCCCGTCGCGGACGAGCAGCACGATCGCGGCGGCGGTGAGCTGCTTGGTCACCGAGGCCAGCCGGAAGTCGGTTCGCGCGTCGATTGCGAGCGCGCGTGCGCAGGTCGCGGACGCCGTTCGCCTGCTCGAAGACGGTGCGGCCGCCGCGGCGCACGAGCACGGCGAGTCCCGGCTGGTTCGGGGCGACCAGATTCTGGAGGACCGCCGTGGTCTTCGTGCGTGCGGCGGGCTCTGGAGCCGACGCGAGGAGCAGCAGCAGCGCGAGCACGAGCGCTAGCTGCGGCCGGCGGTCAGCTTCTGGATGTTCGCGTAGCTCGTGCGCAGGCTGTCGAGCGGCGTGCTGCCGAGGCAGTAGTCCTGCTCGACGTTGTAGTACTGGACGCCGGCCGCAGGCGCGAGCTTGAAGAACGCGGCGTAGTCGATGACGCCGTTGCCGACCTCCTTGAACGCCTCCTTCGGCGCCTTGGTCTCGTCGAACGAGACCGGCGTGCCCTTGGCCTTGTCCTTCAGGTGGACGAGCGGCACGCGTCCCTTGTGCGCCGTGAGCACCGCCACCGGGTCGTGGCCTGCGATGCTCGCCCAGAAGGTGTCGAGCTCGAGGCTCAGGTGGCTGGGCGACGTCTCCTTCAGCAGCACGTCGAGCGGCCGCACGCCGGAGATCGGCTCGTACTCGAACGAGTGCGCGTGGTAGGCGAGCGTGATGCCGGCCTTGCGGCAGGCCTCGCCCGCCTTGTCGAGCTGGGAGGCGACGCGCCGGTAGACGTCGAGGCCGCCGCGCTCGGCCTTCTGCAGGTACGTGACGACGAGGTACTGGAGGCCGCGCTCCTTCGCCTCGAGGATCGCCGCGTCGAGCGTGTAGCTCTCGGGCAGCAGATCGCGATCGCCGCCGCCGCCCAGGCCTGCCGATTGCCCGTGACGAGGTAGGTGGGCAGGTAGGCGCTGACCTGCTTCAACCCCGCCGCCTTCACGGCCGGCGCGAGCGATGGAACGAGCGCGCCCTCGACGTAGCGGTAGCCCAGCTTCGCGATGGCTTCGAGCGTCGGCGCCGGGTCCTTCATCATGTCGCGCACCGTGTAGAGCGCGACGCCCGTCCGGTCGAGGATCGAGCCGGGAGCGGCAGCGGCCTGGGCGAGCGCGCGAGACGCGCCGGCCGCGCCGCAGGCCGCGACGAGGGACGTCTGCAGGAACGAGCGTCGGCTGGCTTCGGTCATGTCCCCTGGTCTCCTGAATCGCACCGATGCTATCCCGGGTCGCGTGACTCTCGCTAGAATGACCGTTGACGATCCCAACGGAAACCAGAGCGCTGAGGTGAGCACATGGCCACGATTGCGGCGGTGACTCGGGACGGAGGTGCGCTGCAGCTCGACGCGGCGCAGGTACAGGGGCTGCGCGGAGCGATCCGCGGCCCCGTGCTCGTGGCCGGCGATCCCGGCTACGACGAGACGCGCGCGATCTGGAACGCGATGATCGACCGGCGGCCGGCGCTGATCGCCCGCTGCATCGGCACCGCCGACGTGCTCGCCTGCGTGCGCTTCGCGCGCGAGCACTCGCTCGCGCTGTCCATGCGGGGCGGCGGTCACAACATCGCGGGGCTGGCGCTGGCCGAAGGCGGCCTGCTGATCGACCTGTCGCTGATGCGCGGCGTGTTCGTCGATCCCGCCGCGCGGATCGCGCGGGCGCAGGCCGGCTGCCTGCTCGGGCGACGTGGATCGCGAGACGCAGCTGCACGGGCTCGCCGCGGTGCTGGGCTTCGTGTCGGCCACGGGCGTCGCGGGGCTCACGCTCGGCGGCGGCTTCGGCTACGTCTCGCGCCGCTTCGGCTGGACGAGCGACAACGTCCGCTCGATGGACCTGGTGACGGCGGACGGCCGCCTCGTGCGCGCGAGCGAGAACGAGAACCCGGACCTCTTCTGGGGCCTGCGCGGCGGCGGCGGCAACTTCGGCGTCGTGACGGCGATCGATTTCGAGCTCCACCCGCTCGGCCCCGAGATCGTCGGCGGGCCGGTCGCGTGGCGCGCCGAGAACGCGCCCGAGGTGCTCGAGGCCTTCCGGAAGATGGCGAACGAGGCGCCGCCCGAGCTGTCGCTCGTCGCGGTGATGCGCAAGGCGCCGCCGGCGCCCTGGATCGACAAGAGCGCGCACGGGCAGCTGATCGTCGATGCTGCTCGCGTGCTACACGGGCAAGCTCGAGGAGGGCGAGAAGCTGCTGGCGCCGCTCAAGGCGCTCGGCAAGCCGGTCGGCGACCTGCTGCAGCGGCGGCCGTACGTCACGCTGCAGAGCCTGCTCGACGCGACGCAGCCGAAGGGCCGCCGCTACTACTGGAAGTCGGAGTACCTGCCCGGGATCGAGCCCGAGCTGCTCGCGAAGCAGCGCGAGCACGCCGAGCGCATCCTGTCGCCGCACTCCGCGGTGATCGTGTTCCAGCTCGGCGGGGCGATCGCCAACCGGCCGCGTCGACCACTCGGCGGTCGGCAACCGGGACGCCGCCGCCGTGCTCAACATCACGGCCTCGTGGGAGAAGCCCGAGGACGACGCCGCCAACCTCGAGTGGGCGCGCTCGAGCTGGCGCGACATGAAGCGCTTCTCGACCGGCGGCACCTACGTCAACTTCCTGACCGAGGAAGAGACGGGCGAGCGCATCGCCGCCGCCTACGGCAAGAACCTGTCGCGTCTCGCCGAGATCAAGGCGCGCTGGGACCCGGACAACGTCTTCCGGATGAACAAGAACATCGCGCCGTCCGGCCGCGGCTGAGACGGACGGGTCGCGGGCTCTACTGCGACAGCTGCTTGACGAGCCGGTAGAGGAACTCCTGCGACTCGTAGAACTCGCGCACCCCGACGCGCTCGTCGCGTCCGTGGAAGCGGATGTCCGCGACGTCGAAGAAGAGCCCCTGCACGCCGTAGGTCGGGATGCCCGCCGCGCGCAGCATGCGGCCGTCCGTCCCTCCCATCACCATGTACGGCAGCGTGACGACACCCGGCCAGAAGGCGGAGGTGAGCTGCCGCGCCGCGCCGAGCACGTCGTCGCGCATGGGCGACATCGGGCTCGCACCGTTCGCGTTCTTGAGCGAAACGACGACCTTCTCGTCGGCCACGGCGTTGCGCAGGGCCGCCTCGACCTGCTCCGGCGTCTCGTCGGGCAGGATGCGGCAGTTGACGCGCGCGCCCGCGGTCTGGGGGAGCGCGTTCTCGGCGTGGCCGCCGTCGAGGCCGGTCGCGACACACGTCGTGCGCAGGACCGCATTCCACTGAGGTGAGGCCGCGGCCACGGCGCGTTGTGCTCCGAGATCGCCTGCCGCCGCCTGGCGGAGCTCGGTCGCGATCGGCTCGGGCTGCTGGCCGGCGATCGCCTTCAGGTAGTCGCGGGTGACTTCGTTGAGGCGCAGCGGGAACTCGTAGGCCGCGACGCGTCCGAGCGCTGCCGCGAGGCGGTAGATGGCGTTCTCCGCGACCGGCATCGAGCTGTGGCCCCCGGGGTTGCGCACCTCGAGCCGCCAGGTCGCCGAGTGCTTCTCGCCGACCTGGACGAGATTGGCCACCCGCTTTCCGTCCCGCATCTCGCCCCAGCCGCCCTCGTTGAGGCACAGCTCGGCGTCGATCAGCTCGCGCCGGTTCGCGAGCAGCCAGGCGACTCCGTTGTAGGGGCCGCCGCCTTCCTCGTCCGCGGTCAACGCCAGGACGAGATCGCGCGAGGGACGAAAGCCCTCGCGCTTCAGGCGGAGGAGGCTCGCGACCCAGATTGCGGCCTGCGCCTTGTCGTCGCCCGTCCCGCGGCCGTAGAAGTAGCCGTCCTTCTCCAGCAATCTGAACGGGTCGACGCTCCAGTCCTCGCGTCGGGCCTCGACGACGTCGAGGTGGGCGAGCAGCAGGAGCGGCCGCGCCTTGCCGGTGCCGCGGTAGCGGGCGACCAGGTTGCCCTTGTGGTCGGCGGCTCCGAGAACCGCGACGTCGTCCGCCGCGAAGCCGCCGTCCAGCAGACGCTGGGCCATGGCCCTGGCGGCGGGCGTCGTCTGGCCCGTGCTGTAGCTCGTGTTCGAGTTCACGAGCTCTTCGTAGATCGAGCGCACGAGCTTCTGTTCCGGCTCGGGGGCGAAGGTTCCCGTGGAGACCGTGGCAGCCAGGAGTGAGAGGAGGAGCATGCAGGATTCTGTCTCATTCAGCCTCGTGAACAAGCAGGCACGCGGGGGTCGCTGCTCAGCCGAAACTCAGCGCACCGGGGCTCTCTTTTCGCAACTCAGGTTCGAGTCCGCGCGTCTCACCGACAACGGAGTCGCAGCGTCGCTGCCTGCGGCCTTGGGGGAGGGAGGTCACGGTGTCGCCACGTGCCGCTCTTGCCGTTCTCGTTCTCGTGGCGGTGCCGGTGGCCGCCGAGGTCGACAGCGCAGCGCCCGTTCCGGTGCTTCATCTCGTCTGGGTCGATCCGACCGACATCGCGACCGGCAGCGAGCTCGCGGCGCGCGCCGAGGCGGACACGCTGCTCTCCCGCATGGGAGTGACCGTCTCGTGGCGGCGCGGCACTGCCGGCGAGCAGATGCGGAGGGGCGAGGTCTGGGTGATTCTCGTCGGCGAGGGCCCGGAGTCGCGTTCGGACAGGGTCGTGATGGGTGCCACCAAGCATGGAGCGGTCGCGCCAGCCATCTGGGTGCGCGTCCCCAACATACGCCGGGCCCTGGGCGCCCCGCGGGGACCGTCGCTCTTCGGGCTCGCCGGGTTCGAGCGGCGCCTCGTCTCCGTCGCGATCGGGCGCGTCATCGCACACGAGGTCGTCCATGCCGTCGCGCCGTCGGTGCCGCACGGGACCGGTCTGACGGCGGCGAATCTCACGCGCAGCCAGCTGCGAGCCCCGACGATCGCCGTCGAGGCCGAGGTGGCGCTGGCCGTCCAGGCGTCGCTGCGGGGCAGTCCCGTCTTCGCGCCGGCGGCAACCGGGGTGCTGGCCGCGCAAGCCGAGGTGCCGGACAAGGACCGCTGACGACGCCCGTCGGACCTCGACGTCCGTGGTAGCGTGGCGGCGGCATGATCGGTCGCCGGCTCGGCCACTTCGAGATCACGGGCGCGATCGGCGCAGGCGGGATGGGAGTCGTCTACAAGGCCACCGACCTGAAGCTGCAGCGCACGGTGGCCCTCAAGCTGCTGCCTCCCGAGCTGGCGGCCGACCGCGATCGGCGGAGCCGCTTCGAGCGCGAGGCGCGCGCCGCGTCGGCGCTCAACCATCCGAACATCGTCACCGTCCACGAGATCGACAGCGCCGACGGCGTCGACTTCATCGCGATGGAGCTCGTCGAGGGCGAGACGCTCGACGCCCTGATCGAGCGCGGCCTCGCAGTGGACAGGGCGCTCGGCTACGCGGCGCAGATCGGCGAGGCGCTCGCGGCCGCGCACGCCGCGGGCATCGTGCACCGCGACCTCAAGCCTCGCAACGTGATCGTGAAGCCGGCCGGCCAGGTCAAGGTGCTGGACTTCGGCCTGGCCAAGCGGGTGGGCGGCGGCCTCGTCGACACCCATGCGCCGACGGCGAGCGCCGAGCCCGTGTCCGCGGTCGGGTCCGTGGCCGGAACCGTCGCGTACATGTCGCCGGAGCAGGCGGAAGGCAAGCCGCTCGACGCGCGCAGCGACATCTTCTCGTTCGGCATCGTGCTCTACGAGATGCTGACCGGCCGGCGGCCGTTCGCAGGGGACAGCGAGGCGCAGGTGCTGAGCGCGATCCTGCGCGACACCCCGCCGCCGGCCCGGTCCCTGCGCAAGGAGCTGCCCGAGGAGCTCGATCGCATCCTGGCCAAGGCGCTCGAGAAGGACGTCGAGTACCGCTACCAGCACGTCGCGGACGTCGTCGCGGACCTGAAGCGCGTCCAGCGCGAAGCGGGCGCGGCCGCCGCTACGGCCTCGGCCGGCGGCCTCCCGCCGCGCGTCGCCTGGGTCCTGGGGCTGGCGGCGGTGCTCGCGATCGGGGTGCTCGTCGCACGCCGCGCGTCGCACGACGGCGCAGCGGGCCGCTGCAGTTCCGCCTGCTCTCGACGTTCCCCGGCTCGCACCGCGCGCCCAGCCTGTCGCCCGACGGCCGCATGGTGGCGTTCGTCGACGACTCGCCCGCGAGACGCCGCAGGTCTGGGTCAAGCCGCTGGGCGAGGGCGATCCCGTCCAGATCACGTCGGGCGAGCCGTCCGCGGCCAATCCCACGCTGGTCGCCGAAGGGAGACCAGATCCTCTTCGAACGGAGCCGGAAGGGGATCTGGTCGGTGCCGCCGCTCGGCGGGGCGGCGCGCCAGATCCTCGAGCGCGGGACGTGTGCGAGCTTCTTCCCCGACGGCGAGCGCCTCGTCTTCGATCGCGGAGAGCAGCTCTGGACGGCGCGGGTGGACGGCAGCGAGGCACGCCCGGTGGAGGGCGTTCAGAACAACTTCTACTCCTTCTTCCTGAACCACTGCGCGACGGTCTCGCCCGACGGGCAATGGCTGGCCTACTTCCAGCCGGCGTCGGGGCCCCACGGCGACTACTGGCTGATTCCCGGCTTCGGGGGGAACGCCGCGGCGATTGACCTCGGACGTGAGCTTCGGCGGCGGCGTCGTCTTCTCGCGCGACGGGCGTTCGGTGATCGTGTCGTCGTCGCGCGCGGGCAGCCAGACGCTCTGGCGCATCCCGATCGACGGCGGTCCGCCCGAGCCGCTCACGACGGGCGCCGGCGAGGACATCGAGCCGGCGCTGTCGGCGGACGGCCGCACGCTCGTCTACAGCAACGCGCGAAGCTCGCACGCGATCATGCTGCTCGACCCCAGGATCGGGCGCCATCGCGCCAGGTGCTGGAGCGCCGCACGCACACGAACGGACCGGTCTTCTCGCCGGACGGCAGCCGCATCGCGTTCTTCTCCTACACGGCCGAGAGAGAGCAGCTCTTTACGGTCGCGACCGACGGCAGCGACCTGCGGCAGGTCACGCGCGGCCTGCCGGGCCTGTACATCATGCCGCGCTTCTCTCCCGACGGGGCCTCGCTCTACTTCTTCACGCACGAGCCGTCCGCCTTCCGGCGCGTGGCGGCGAACGGAGGCAACCGCCGAAACCGTGGTCCAGGGCTGGCTGTGGGGCCGCGTGTTCGGCGGCGTGATTCGACCCGACGGCAAGAGCGTCGCCTACTCGGACGCTCGGGCAGGACGGCACGACGGCGACGCGCATCCGCGACCTCGCGACCGGCCAGGAGCACCCGCTCGCGGCAACCGATCGGCGGCATTCTCCTGGAGCCGCGACGGACGCTTCGTGCTCGGAGACCGAGGACGGCAAGGTCGTCGTGCGCTGCCCCGCCGACGGCGGGCCGTGCGAGCCGCTCGGTGGAAGGCGAAAAGCCAGTGGCTTCGAGCGACGACTCGTCGATCTACTTCTATCGAGCGGGCCGGCCGCTCGACGATCGGACGCTGCGCTCGGTCGAGGTCTGGGTGATGAGCGCGCCAGGGAAAGGATCCGCGGCGCGTGGCGACGCTCGAGCCCCAGTCGAGCCTCGCGACGTACTTCGACGTGTCGCCCCGCGACGAGATCGTCTGGGTGCAGTTCCGGCGCGGCAAGGAGGAGCTGTGGCAGGCGCAGCTCCCGGGCGGTTTCTAGATCACAATCTCGCCCATGGGATCCCCGCTCGCCCCGTCGGCCGGACAGAAGCGCCTCGACGCGATCGACGCCGTGCGCGGGGCCGTGATGGTCCTGATGCTGCTCGACCACACGCGGGACTTCACGCACGCGACCGGCTTCCAGGGCGACCCGCTCAATCCCGCGACCACGACGCCGCTGCTCTACCTGACGCGCTGGATCACGCACCTCTGCGCGCCGACGTTCGTCTTCCTGGCGGGGCTCGGAGCCGGGCTGATGCGGCTGCGCGGCAAACCGATCCCGGAGCTCGCGCACTTCCTCTGGACGCGAGGCCTCTGGCTCGTGTTCCTGGAGTTCACCGTCGTTCGAGTGCTCATCACCTTCAACGTTCACCCGTCGATGCTGGGCTTCCTGCAGGTGATCTGGTCGATCGGGATCGGGATGATCGTGCTCTCGGCCCTGGTGCGGCTGCCGTCGCGAGCGGTGCTCGCGCTCGGCGCGCGTGATCGTCGCCGGCCACAACCTGCTGGACGCCGTCCAGGTGACAGCCGTGGATGGGCCCCGACACGCCCGTGCCGAGCGCGCTCGGCAAGCTCTGGATGGTCTTGCACCAGGGCGGCTTCTTCCCGATCGCCGGCTTTCCGAGCCCGGTCGTGCTGGCGATCTATCCCGTCCTTGCCCTGGATCGGCGTGATCGCGATGGGCTACGGCTTCTCCGAGATCTACGGCTGGCCCGCGGAGCGGCGCCGCCGGCTGCTGATCGGGCTCGGCGTGGGGATGGCGGCCGCGTTCCTGGTCCTGCGATACGCGAACGGCTACGGCGACCCGCTGCACTGGTCGCCGCAGGGCGACGCGGTGAAGACGGCCATGTCCTTCTTCAACGTGCAGAAGTACGGGCCGTCGCTGCTCTTCGTGCTGGTGACGCTCGTGCCGGCGATGCTGGCCCTCGGTCTCCTCGACGGGCGGACGCTCGGCTCCGGGCTCGGCGGCGTGCTCGTGACCTTCGGCCGCGTCCCGCTCTTCTTCTACGGCCTGCAGTGGCTCTCGGCGCACGTCTCCGGCATCGTCGTGGCGGCGATCCAGGGCAAGAGCCTCGCGCCCTTCTTCATGAACTTCGTCCAGATCTTCATGCTGCCGCAGCCGCCGGACATCGGCGGGCCGCTCTGGGTCACGTACCTGTGCTGGATCGTCGGGACGGTCGTCCTCTACTTTCCCTGCCGCTGGTTCGCGCACGTGAAGGCCACGCGGCGCGAGTGGTGGCTGAGCTACCTGTAGGAGCCACGCCGGCATGAAGGCCCTCGTCTACGTCGGCCCGGAGCGGATGGAGATCCAGTCCGTTCCCGACGCCTCGCCCCGCGAGGGCGAGGTGCTGCTCGGCGTGTCGGCGGCCGGCGTGTGCGGGTCCGACCTCCACGGCTTCCTGGGGCACAGCGAGCGCCGCAAGCCGGGGCTCGTGATGGGGCACGAGGCGGTGGCCACCGTGCTCGAAGCGCATTCGAGCGTGAGCGGGTGGCGCAAGGGCCAGCGGGTGTCCTTCAATCCGCTCGTCACCTGCGGCCGCTGCCGCGCCTGCCTCGACGGCCGCCAGAACCTCTGCCCGACCTGGTGGCTCTTCGGCATGGACCGCGTGCCAGGGCACGTACGCGGAGCGCGTGGCGGTGCCGGCGCCCCAGCTGACGGCGCTGTCCGAAGGCCTGAGCGAGGAGGAAGCGGTGCTGGCCGAGCCGATGGCGGTGGTGATCCACGCGTTCCGCGTCGGGCTCGCCGGAACGCCGCGCGCGCTCGCGATCGTCGGCGGCGGGGCGATCGGGAGCCTGTCGCTGATCCTCGCGAAGCTCCGCGGCGTGCCGAAGGTGTGCGTGATCGACGTGAACGACGCGCGGCTCGAGGCCGCGAAGCGGGTCGGCGCCGATCTCACGATCCACGCGAAGCGCGAGGACGCGAAGGCGATCGTGCACGAGTGGTCGGGCGGGGGAGCCGACGCGGTGATCGAGGCCGTCGGCACCGAGGCCACGCGCCGCACGGCGGTGGCGGTCGCGGCCAAGGGCGCCCGTCTCGTGATGCTGGGCCTCGCCGAGAACGACTCGCCGCTGCCGTGGATCGAGATGACCCGCAACGAGCAGGCGCTCTTCACCTCCTTCGCCTACGCGCCGCGCGACTTTCTCGACTCGCTGGAGCTGCTCGAGTCGCGCCGCGTGGACATCCGCGCCTTCACCGAGACCCGCCCGCTCGACGACGGCCAGGCCGGCTTCCTCAAGATGGTGCGCGAACCCGGGCGCGACGCTGAAGCTGCTGCTGAAGCCCTGAGCGGGTCAGCGTGCGGCGGAGGCCGCCGCCGGTGCGCGGCGCGATCCGGAACGCGAAGGCCTGCTCGCTGGCGGGCCCCTTCGGCAGCTCGACGTGGAGGCCGTCCGCGTCCCGACGCCAGCGCAGCGCGGCCTTCGAGCCGACGAGCTCGACGCTGCGGACGTCGGCCTGCAGGGCCGGCTGTGACTTGCCGAGCGACCGGATCACGACCTTCCCATCGGCCGGCCGCGCCAGCACGATCGCGTAGACCTTGCCGTCGCGCGTCGTGAAGCGGACGTCGCTCGAGGTGAAGGGCTTCCGCTTGGTGTCGCTGAAGGGGCCCTCCGCGACCTCGGTCGGTCCCTCGCCGAAGACCGCGAAGGGCCGCGTGCCGTAGATCGCCTCGCCGTTCACCGCAAGCCAGGCGCCGATCTCGCGCAGCATCGCCTGCTCGGGCTCGGGGATCGTGCCGTCCGGTCGCGGCCCGATGTTGAGCAGCAGGCTGCCGTTCTTGCTCACGATGTCGACGAGGTCGTCGACGATCGAGTCGACGTCCTTGTACTGCTGGTTCGCGACGTAGCCCCAGGAGTTCTTCGAGACCGAGGTGTCGTTCTGCCAGAAGAGCGGGCGCAGCGTGGCGAGCTGGCCGCGCTCGACGTCGAGCACACCGGCCGTGTCGGGGAACGAGTCGCCGCCGTGCTTCTTGTAGTTGATGGCGACGCCCTTGCGCCACTCGGCGCCGCGGTTGTAGTAGTAGGCCGCGAAGCGCTGCAGGTGGCCGTGGACCGCGGGCTGCGCGATCCACCAGTCGAACCAGACGAGCTGCGGCTGGTACTTGTCCACGAGCTCGGCCGTCCGCGCGAGCCAGTCGTCGAGGAACTCCTTCGTGGGCGGAGTCTCGCCCTTCTCGGAGCGCTCGCGATCCTGGGCCGGGCCGTAGAGGCCGGCGAAGCGGCGGTCGCGCACGTCCGAGTCGAGCTTCATCCCGTCGCCGTAGAACCACCAGTTCTCGACGCGGTGCGACGACACGCCGAGCACGAGCCCCTCGCCGCGGACCGCCTGCGCGAGCTCGCCGACGACGTCCTTCTTCGGCCCCATCTTCGCGGCGCACCAGTCGGTGAAGCTGCAGTCGTACATCGGGAAGCCGTCGTGGTGCTCGGCGACCGGCACCACGTAGCGCGCGCCCGACTCCTTGAAGAGACGCGCCCAGGCGCGCGCGTCGAACTTCTCCGCCTTGAAGAGCGGGATGAAGTCCTTGTAGCCGAACGTCCACGGCGGGCCCCAGGTCTCGACGTGGTGGCGGAAGGTCTTGTCCTCCGGCCGGTACATGTTCCGCGGGTACCACTCGTTGCCGAACGCGGGGACCGAGTAGACGCCCCAGTGGATGAAGATCCCGAACTTGCCGTCCTGGTACCACTGCGGCACCTGGAACTTCTCGAGCGACGCCCAGCGGGGCTCGAACGGACCTTGGGCCACGACCGCGTCGACCTTCTGCACGGCCTCGGCGACGCGCGCGTCCTGCGCGCGAGCCGGCAGCGAAGAGGCGGCGACGAGCAGGACGGGGACGAGGGCTCTCGTGTATCGCATGTCGCGGGCTCCAGCCTAGAGCGGCAGCCAGGTGCCGAGGTCCATCTCCTTCGCGCGCCGCAGCACCTCGGGGGCGACGGCGATGTCGTCGAGCGCGAGGCCGAGATTCATCGCCAGCGTGCGCTCCGACGTCGACTGGCGGCCCGGCTTGCGTCCGGTGACGAGCTCGCCGAGATCGGCGTACGGGTCGGGCGTCTCCTGGAAGTAGCCCGTTCCCTTCACGTAGCGGAACTGGGCGAGGTCGTCGGTGGCGATCCGGTCCATCTGCGCGAGCGCGGGACCGCTCCAGTACGAGTCGTAGTCGACGGCCGAGCCGAAGGCGCCCTCGCGCAGCCAGTCGCGCTCGATCGTCGGCGCCGGCTCCTTCAGGATCGGGCCGGACGTGACGACGAGGTCGGCCGCCGCCACCGCCTGGCGCGGCTCGTCGACACCCACGACCTCGAGGCCGAGGCGCTCGGACATCTCGCGCACGTAGAGGTCCTGGCTCTCGCGCCGCCGGTCGTACGCGTAGACCTTGCGAAGCGGAAAGAGCGTCGCGAGTGCCGCGAGGTTCGTGCGGCCCTGGACGCCGCACGCCAGGATCCCCGCGACCGAGCTGTCCGGCCGCGCGAGGTAGCGCGCCGCGAGCGCCGTCGCCGCTCCGGTGCGGTACGCGGTGATCCACGTGGCGTCCATCACCGCGAGCGGCAGCCCCGTCTCGACGTCGTTCAGGATCAGGAGGCCGCTCACGTAGGGCAGCCCGCGCGCGGTGTTCTCGGGAAAGCCGGCCACCCACTTGAGGCCGGCCGACTGCATCCCCGGGATCGAGGCGGCCATCGCGTGCAGGAAGGCGTCGGGGCGCGGATGGATCCCCGGCTTGGGCGGCATCTCGACGCGGCCCTCGCCCTTCTCGCGGAAGGCGCGCTCGAGCAGGCCGATGATGGTCGCGAGGTCGAGGCCGACGCGCTCGACGTCGGCGCGCGACAGATAGAGGAGGCGCTGCTGCGGCATGAAGGGCGCGTCAGGGAAGCCGGTTGTACTTGCGGAGCGCGGCCAGCAGCCGGTCGACGGGCAGCGCGGTGACGCGCGCGCCGTCGATGCCCGTCATCGTCTCGGCGGCGAGCAGCGCGTTCAGGATGGCCTCCTCGGTGGCCTGGATCGTCGCGGCGAAGAGCGGGCTGATGCGGTCGTTGGGGATCGCCTCGACGCGCACGTTCTCCTTGCTGCCGGCCGCACCCGGGTTGGCGGTGGAGAAGGCGACGAAGATGTCGCCCGAGCTGTTGTTGCCGCGGCCGCCCGTGCGCCCGATCCCGAGCGACGGGCGCGTCGCGATGCGCTTGAGCTGGTGCGGCAGCAGCGGCGCGTCCGTCGCCACCACGACGATGATCGAGCCCTGGTCGGCGTCGCGCGACGGCCCCACGTCGGCGCAGCGCTTCATGCCGTCGCTGAGCGGGGCGTCCGGGAGCGAGATGCACGGAAGCTGGTCGGGGATCTCCTCGCCCACCGGCACGCCGCCCACGCGGAAGTCGCGGCGCAGGCCGTAGTTGCACTGGACCAGCACGCCCACCGTGTAGCCGCCGTCCGCGGCGCTCAGCTTTCGCGAGGCGGTGCCGATGCCGCCCTTGAAGCCGTGGCAGACCATCCCGGTGCCGCCGCCCACGTTGCCTTCCGCGACCGGCCCGCCGCGCGCGCCGTCGAGAGCCGCGATCGCGTGCTCCGCCTTCACGTGGAAGCCGTTGATGTCGTTGAGCACGCCGTCCCAGGTCTCGGCCACCACCGGCAGCCCCCACGGCTGCAGCCCCGGCCGCGACACCTGCCACTGCAGGATCGCGTCGCGCACGACGCCGACGCTGTGGGTGTTGGTGATCGCGATCGGCCCCTCGAGGAACGCCGCTCTCCTGCAGCCACGTGGTGCCCGTCATCTCGCCGTTGCCGTTCAGCGTGAACCAGGCGCCGAACACGGCGTCGCCGCTCGTCCTGCCGCGCGGGTGGACCACGGTGACGCCGGTGCGGACGGGTCCCTTGCCGACGACGAGCCGCCCCTCGCCCGGAGACGAGCGTCGTCTGGCCGACCTCGACGCCCGCGACGTCGGTGATGGCGTCGAGCGCGCCCGGCGTGCCGCCGATGAGCGGCACGAGCCCCAGCTCGCGCGCACGCTTCTTGTCCGCGGCCGCGCCCTCGGCCGCGAGCAGGGTGAGTGCCGACAGAGCGAGAACGGCGCACGCCAGGCGTCTCCAGGCGGTGCGGCTCGGCCGAAGCGGCGTCACGCGCGGGACTAGACCATCGGCCTCCCGCGCTGTCAAGACACGAGCGGCCGCGATCTGCTAGCGTCTGCTGCACGTGGTGAGCTTCGAGGACGTCCAGGCCGCCGCCGAGCGCCTCCAGGGGATCGCGCACCGGACGCCCGTCGCGACGTCGCGCACGCTCGACGAGCGGCTCGGGGCGAGTCTCTTCCTGAAGTGCGAGAACCTGCAGCGGATGGGCGCCTTCAAGTTCCGCGGCGCCTACAACGCCGTGGCGCGGCTCGGCCCGCAGGAGCGCGCGCGCGGCGTGCTCACGTACTCGTCGGGCAACCACGCGCAGGCGACGGCGCTCGCCTGCCGGCTGCTCGGGGCGCAGGCGACGATCGTGATGCCGCAGAACGCGCCCCGCGCCAAGCGCTGCGCGACCGAGGGCTACGGCGCCCGGATCGTCGACTACGATCCGGCGCGCGAGAAGCGCGAGGAAGTCGCGGAGCGCCTGCGCAAGGACGGCGATCCGGTGCTGATCCCGCCCTACGACCACGCCGACGTGATCGCGGGCCAGGGCACCGCGGCGCGCGAGCTGATCGAGGAGGCGGGTTCGCTCGACCTGCTGCTCGTCCCGTGCGGCGGCGGGGGACTGCTCTCGGGATCGGCGCTCGCGGCGCGGGCGCTCGCGCCCTCCTGCCGTGTCGTGGGCGTGGAGCCCGAGCTCGCCGACGACGCCACGCGCTCGTTCCGCACCGGAACGCTCCAGACCGTGAGCAATCCGCCCACGATCGCCGACGGCGCGCGCACGCCGTCGCTCGGCACGCTGACCTTCCCGCTCGTGCGGGCCAACGTCGACGACATGACGACCGTCTCGGACGACGACCTGGTGCGCGCGATGCGCTTCGCGTTCGAGCGCCTGAAGCTCGTGGTCGAGCCGACCGGGGTGCTGGGGCTCGCCGCCGCGCTCGCCGGCCGCGTCGAGGTGCGCGGCAAGCGCGTGGGAGTGATCCTGTCCGGCGGGAACGTCGACCTGTCCTACGCCCTCGAGCTGTTCGCGAAGGTGGCGGGAGACTGAGCCGGCAGCGGGCTCAGCGGGCGTCCGGCATCTGGAAGATCCAGCGGTTGATGCTCGTCGTGTAGACGTAGTCGAACTGGCGGTTGAACTCGTCGACCACCACCTTGCCGTCGGTGTCCTTGGTCTCGCTCTTGATCTTGAAGCGGATCTTGCCAGCCCAGGGCTTGTCGGCGTCGTTCGGACGCTCCGTGATGTCGAGGCCCTCGACCGTCCAGGTGGCCTTCACGCGCAGCACGGGGTCGAGCTTCTCGCCGTCGGCCTTGAGCGAGTTCGCCTCCTGCTGCAGCGCGGCGGTCACGGCCTCCCGCGTCGGGCCCTTGGGCTTGCCGATGCCACAGCCGGCGGCCAGCACCGCGAGGGCCAGCGCTCCCGCACCGATCGTCGACCAGAGTCTCATCGGGCCTCCGGGCCCCATGTTAGCGCGCCCGGCGGCTCACCGCTTCCGGACCGTGAAGGCGCCGGCCTTCGCTCCGGCCTCGAGCACCGCGAGCACGTCGGCGGGCGTCACCGCGCCGAAGTACCACTCGCCCCCCGAGAGCGCCTCGGCGGCGACGGCTTCGTAGACCTCCCAGGCGCTGCGGCGGCCGTCGGCGAAGTTCAGCGTCTCGAAGCGCATCATCGGGTGGAGTCGCGAGCCGGCGGACGCCATGCGCTCGAGCGCGTCCTCGAAGGCCGCGGCCTCGGCGAGCGGGACGAAGACCTTGTCCGCCATCTCCCGTTCGTCCTTCGCCAGGTCGACGTTCGGCAGGTTCTGTCCGGTGAGCGCCGTGTAGCCGCGCTCGAGCGCGTCGAGCTCGCTGCCGAGCTCGCCTTCGAGCCGGCGCGCGGCGCTCTGCAAGAGCTCGCCGGCGCGGCCGCGCCCCGCGAGGCGGCGCAGCGAGGCGAGCGCCGCCTGCTCCTTCGCGACCGACTGGCGCAGCATGTTCCAGCCCGCGCGCCACGCCGCCGCGCGCGCGTCGGGGGCCGCCTGCACCACGTGCGCGACAGCCGTTGCCGTGTCGGCCGCGAGCCGGGCGCGCCCGCGCGCGGCCACGTAGGCGGCGAGCCCCGGCACGTCGTCGTCCGCGAGCGTCGCGAAGTAGAGCGACACGGCCGCCACCACCACCGCGTTGCGCTCGAGCTGGGTGGCGTCGACGTTCTCGAGGTCGTCGCCGGTCGAGTGGATGTACTCGTCGGGCCAGTTGGTGAGGCTGGTGGCCGGGACGCCCACCTGGCGCGGCGTGAAGGCGTGGTGGTCGGTCGAGTCGTAGTAGGGGACCATCTGCGCCGCGAACGGCTCGCGCGAGCCCTTGGTGGCCGTGATCTCCTTCAGGTAGGGCTGGGGCTGCCCGGTGCCGCGATTGCTGAGATAGGACGTGTTGCCGTCGCGAACGGCCCCGAGGACGCTCTCCATCACGTCCTCGAGCGGATGCGGCAGGCTCCACGGCAGGCGCGAGGCGTACTGCACGCGGCCGCCCCAGCTCTGACGCGCGCCCACCATGTCCTGGTTGATGTCGAGCAGCAGCTTCTTGGGCTCGTCGGGATGGTCGCGGAAGTAGCGCGGCTGGCTCGAGAGCTCGTTGACCCACCAGAAGCGGATGTCGCGGCGCGGCCGCGGCAGCGTGCCGTCCTTGATCAGGCGCGCGAGCGCGCGGCCGATCTCGAGCAGGTTCGCGCAGCCGCTGCCGTCGTCGTTGGCCGAGGTCATCTCCTCCTGGATGTGCGCGGTCAGCACGATCTGCTGGTCGTGGATCTCGCTGCCGCGGATCCAGGCCTCGACCATCGCCTGCTCGGGCTTCTCGGGGTAGTCGGCCTCGATGTCGACCTTGACGCGCAGCGGCGTCCCGGCGGCCGCGAGCTGCTTCTGCAGCGCGAGCCCGCGCCGCGGCGAGACCATGACCGCGAAGCCGCCCGGCGTGCCGTCCTTCACTCCCTCGATGCTCTTGGCCTCGTACGGCACCTGGCCCCAGGCCACCTGGTCGGGGGCGTCGATCGCGTCCGGCCGGTTCGTCATCGACGACACGATCCCGAGCGCGCCGCGCTTCCACACGGCTTCGCGCACGACGGTCGACAGGCTGCCGGAGGCGAGCACGACGCGCCCCTTGACCTCGCGGCCCGTGTAGTCCTTCTCCGAGCTGCCGGCGCCGACGTCGACGAGCTCCGCCGTGGCGTGCGTGGTGCGGCTGTGGTCCGCGATCCCGACCGCCACCTCGCCGTAGTCCGCGAGCTTGGCGGGCTGCGGGTCGAGCAGCCAGGCCTCGCCGCTGCGGCACGACCAGCCGTGGCCGTCCCACTTCTGGCGGACGAGAGCGACGTCCTCGAGCCCCGCGGCCGCCGCCGCGCCGCGCAGGTACTCGGCCGCGGCGAAGAAGTCGCGGCTGCCTCCCGTGCGGTGGAAATGGCTGAGATGGCGCACGTGCTCGTACGAGCGGTCGCCGGAGATCTCGTTGACGAGCGCGCGCAGGCGGGCGTCCGGCAGGAAGGGCGAGCTCTGGGCGAGCGCGGCCGCGGGCGCGGCCAGGGCGAGGACGGCGATCAGGGTGCGGGTTCGCAAGCGGACCTCCTGGCTGGTTGAAAGCGGGAAACCGCGACGGGACGCTACTCTATACCGCGGCCGCCGTGGCAGCCGCGCGGCCTATTCGAAGGCCTTCCGGACTTCCTCGACCGCGTGCTCGAACGAGCTGTAGACGGCGACGCGGCCCTTGCGGTCGGTCCAGCCGGCACGCGCCATCGCGCGCAGCGGCTGCTGCTGCACGCCGCCCAGCACCACCATCACGCCGCCGCGGTGCAGCCGCTCGAAGGCCGACTCGAGCCCGACGAGCCCGGTCGCGTCGAGCGCCGGGACGGAGCGCAGGTCGAGGATCACGAGGCGCACCCCCTTGTCCACCGACTGCAGCGCGGCCATCGCCTTCTGCGCCGCGCCGAAGAAGAGCGGGCCGGCGATCTCGTAGGCGACGACGCCCTTCGGCAGCTTGCGCGTGAGCCCCATCGGGTGCTCGTCCACCAGCCGCACCGACGAGACCTCGGCCATCCGCCGCATGAAGAGGAGCGCCGCCATCACGACGCCCACCGAGACCGCCATCACCATGTCGACGATCACCGTGAGCAGGAAGCAGGTGAGCAGCACGGCCACGTCGGAGCGCGGCGCCACCTTCAGCACGTGCGCGAAGTGGTCGAGCTCGGCCATGTTCCAGGCGACGAAGAGCAAGAGCGCCGCGAGCGAGGCCATCGGCAGCCGGCCGAGCAGCGGCGCGGTCAGCACCACCGCGGCGAGCGCGACGAGCGCGTGCACGAACGCCGCGATCGGCGAGCGCGCGCCCGAGCGGATGTTGGTGGCGGTGCGCGCGATGGCGCCGGTGGCCGCGAAGCCGCCGAAGAACGGCGCGACCAGGTTGCCGGTGCCCTGCGCCATCAGCTCGGCGTCGGGATCGTGCCTGCGGCCGGTCATGCCGTCGGCGACCACCGCCGAGAGCAGCGACTCGATCGCCCCGAGCGTGGCGATCGCGAAGCCCGCCGGCAGCAGCTCGCGCACGAGCGCGATCGAGAGCCCGATCGGGCGGCCGTCGGCCCCGGGCAGCGTCCAGGGGAGCAGCGGCAGCGGCGGCAGTGGCGGGATGCCGCGGCCCACGTGGCCGCCCAGCGAGTAGTCGAAGCGGCTCGCGATCGTCGCGGCCTCGAAGCCGGGGACGAGCGCACGCGCGAGGGCGGCGGCCGCGGTGCCGATCGCGAGCGCCGCGAGCGGCGCAGGGATGCGGCGGTCGACGCGCGGCCAGAGCGCCAGCACGGCCAGCGTCACGAGCCCGATCGCGAGGTCGGGCAGGTGCAGCGACGGCGCCGCCAGGGCGATCGCCTGCACGCGCTCGACGAAGTGCTCCGGCATGTGCTCGATCTCGAGCCCGAGCAGGTCCTTGAGCTGCAGCGTGGCGATCACCACCGCGATGCCGGCGGTGAAGCCCGTGGTGACCGGATACGGCACGAACTCGATCATGCGGCCCATGCGCAGCACGCCCATCGCGAACAGCAGCAGGCCGGCCACGAGCGAGGCGAGCGCCAGCCCGCCGATGCCGAAGCGGTGCGAGATCGGCGAGAGGATCACGACGAAGGCGGCCGTGGGCCCGGACACCTGGAAGCGCGAGCCGCCCAGCAGCGGGATCAGGCCGCCGGCGACGATCGCGGTGTAGAGCCCGTGCTGGGGCGGGACCCCCGACGCGATCGCGAGCGCCATCGACAGCGGCAGCGCCACGATCCCGACCACCGCCCCGGCGAGCAGATCCGCGCGCAGCATCTTGCGCGAGTAGCCCTCGGCGATCACGTGGCGCAGCGCCGACGCCGGCCTCGGCCAGGGCGACGGCGGGGCGTCCTCGTGGCGCGTCAGGGGCATGGGGCGACCGGGAGCGCTTCGAGGACGCGGGCCGGGGAGAAGGGCAGCGCGCGCAGGCGGCTCGAGGTCGCGCGGGCGATCGCGTTGGCGAGCGCGGCGAGCGCCGCGCGTGCCGCCGCCTCGCCGTGGGCCGCGGCGGCGAAGGCCGAGAGCGGATCGCCGAGCGGCACGAAGCGCACCGCGAGCGGCGGCGCGTCGGCCGCGGTCACGGAAGGCATCCGCCGCAGCGACGTCTCCAGCGGCCGGCCGGCGTCGTCGAACGTCGTCCCAGCCGCGAGCGCCTGCTCGAGCGCCGAGAGCAGGGCCCCCTCGACCAGCCCGGTCGCCGGGCGGGCGTCCGCGAAGGGTCCGCCCGCCACGACCGCCTGCAGCCGCCGCACGTGGACGGCGCCCGTCTCCACGTCCACCGCCACATCTGCGATTGCCGCGGCCAGCGAGTGGGCCGCCTCCGATTCGATGGGCGTCGCGGTGACGGCCAGCGGCTGGCCGACCCGCAGCGCCGCCGCGCCGATCTCGCCGAAGCTCACCGCGCGGCCGTTGCCGTCCAGGACCTTGCCGTCGGCGAGTGTCGCCTGCGCCAGAGGCACGCCCAGCACGGCCGCGCCCGCGGTTCGGATCCGCTCGCGCGCGAGGGCGGCGACCTGCTCGACCGCACGCCCCGCCGCGCCGCTCGCCTTGGCCTGGTCGCTCGCGAGGTAGGGAGCGAAGTCGGTGTCGGCCGCGACACACACGACGCTGCGCGCCGGGACGCCGAGGATCGCCGCGGCCGCCTGGGCGTAGGCGAGCTCGTCGGCGCTGCCCGCGACCGAGGGCTCGGCGGCGAGCGTGAACGAGCCGTCGTCCAGCAGGCGCAGCGCCGCGGAGCCGCCGCGGCTGCCTTCGCCGTGAGCGCGCCGGGCGACGGCGATCCCGCGCCCGTCGCGCAGCGGCGCAGGGGAAGCGGCCTCGTCAGGGGCCGGCTGCGGGGGCGCCTGGCGCAGCAGCTCGAGGATCGCGCGGGCGTCGTCGGCTCCCGCCGGCTCGCCGAGCTCGGCGAGCGCCCGCGCGCCCGGGTCGCCGGGCCGCCGCAGGTGCGCGCGGCGCAGCGCGGCGGGATCGCTGCGAGCCCGCAGCGCCGCCTCGTCGAGCGCGCACTCGAGCGCGAAGGCGAGCGCGCCGTCCGAGCCGCGCGGCGCCCTCGCGGGCGGCCGGTTGGTGCGCACCGCCACCGCGCTGTAGCGCAGGTGGGGGATCTGGTAGAGGCCGAGCGCATGGCGCCCCGCCGAGCGCAGCAGGCTCTCCGCGCGCGTCGCCGTCGGCGCCCAGATCGACGAGGAGCGAGGCGTCGAGCGCCACGACCCGGCCGCGCGTCAGCCCGAGCCGCAGCCGCACGCGTTGAGCCGGCCGGCCCGCGGCGGTGGCGGCGGCCTCCTCGCCGCCGAGTGCTAGGTGCGCGGGCCGACCGGTGCGCAGCGTGACGAGGGCGCAGACGTCCTCGACGAGCAGGTCCGCGCGGCCGAGCGAGCCGCCGGCGACGAGCGGGCGCTCGACGCGGATGCGCGCCGCGGGCACGCCGAGCCGCTCGGCGAGCGCGCCGCGCACGCGGAACGGGGACTCCGCGGAGGTGCGGACGACGAGCCGCTGGTCCTCGTCGAGCCAGGTGAAGACGACCGGCACCTCGAGCGAGGTGGCCGGCGAGAAGGGGAGCGACCACTCGCCCTCGACGACCGTCTCGGCCGACGCCAACGCCTCGTCCACGTCGCCTTCGGTCACGGAAGCGCGGGCCGTGACGCGCGAGTCGTCCTGCGCCGCTCGCTCGGCGTCGAGCGCGGCCGGCAACGGCTCGAGCTCGAGCTCGACGAGCTCCAGCGCGCGGCGCGCGATCTCGGGCTCCTCGGCCGCCGCGACCGCGAGGCGGTCGCCGACGTAAGTGGACGACGTCGGAAAGCACCTGCGGCGCGTCGGCGAACGTCAGCACCTCGACGAGCCCCGGCATCGCGCGCGCGGCGGCCGTGTCGGCGCGGACGACGCGCGCGTGCGCGTTCGGCGAGCGGCGCAGCGCGAGGTGCAGCGTCCCGGGCTGCGCGTGGTCGCCGGCGAACGCGGACTGGCCGGTGGCGCGGCGCAGGCTCACGGCCGCTCCGGCGCGGCCTGGGCCATCACGGCGGCGACCGGGCCGGCGTAGCCGGTGCAGCGGCAGAGGCCGGCGAGCGCGTCGCGCACGTCGGCCTCGCTCGGCTGCGGGACCGCGTCGAGCAGCACGCGCGCGGCGAGCACGTGGCTCGGAGCGCAGAAGCCGCAGGGCGAGGCGGAAGCCTCGGCGAACGCGGCCTGCAGCGGATGCGGCCGCTCGGCCGTCCCGAGCCCCTCGACGGTGACGACGCTGCGGCCCTGGGCGCGGACCGCGAGCGTGAGGCAGGACGCGACCAGGCGGCCGTCGAGCAGCACCGCGCAGGCGCCGCAGCGCCCGCCGCCGCAGCCGGCCTTCACGCTCCAGAGCCCGGCCCCGCGCAGCAGCTCCGCGAGCGTCGTGCGCGCCTCGGCCTCGGCGCGCAGCGGGCGGCCGTTCACGGCCAGCTCGAGCCGGCCCGACGTGAAGTTCGGCATCGGAGCCGGCAGCCGCAGCGTCGGGTTCGCCCGGACGCGCGGCGGCGCGATCGGCACGCGCTGCTTGCCGCGCTCGAGCGCCGCTCGGAGCGCGCGCAGCGTCAGGGCGCGCGCCATCCGCCGTCTCACCGAGGCGCTCGCGACCGCGTCGTCGCGGAACGCCGCGTGGCTCGCCACGATCTCGGCCGCCGCCTCGAGCACGTCCGGCTCGCCCGCCGTGCGCTCGAGCTTCGCCTCGGCGTCGATCACGCGCGCCGGCGGTCCGGCGAGGCCGGTCACCGCGAGCCGCACGCGCGCCAGCTTGTCGCCGGACATGGTCGTCGTCGCTGCGACCGCGACGATCGGCGGCAGCGAGGGCAGCGCCGCCACGCGCTCGAGCGAGGCCCCGTCGGGGCGCGCCGGGGATCAGGACCGCGCGCAGCACGCCGCCGCCCGCGCAGGTCCTTGTCGGCCCCGCTCAGGAAGCGCAGCGCCGGGCTCTCGCGCGGCTCCTCGGGATGGGCCACCAGGAAGACCGCGTTCAGCACCAGCAGCGCCGCGACCAGCTCGGAGTCGGGGTCCGCCGCGATCGCTTCGCCGCCGATCGTGGCCATCCCGCGCAGGATCCGCGACGGCAGCGCGAGCCGGCTGGCGAGCGGCAGCAGGCCCGCCGAGAGCGCGTGCGCGGCGGCTGCGTCGGCGAGGTCGAGCACCGGAGTGACCGCGCCGATCAGCAGGTCCTCGTCCTCGACCCTGACGCCCGGAGAGGCCGAGCCCGATCAGGTCGACCACGTTCGGGACCACGGCCTCGCTCGCCAGGACGCGCGTGCCGCCGCCCAGGAGCGATGCGCCCTGGGCCGCCAGGTCCTGCGCCTCCTCGATCCGCGTGGGCCGGTGATAGCTTCGAATGCCGCGTGCCAGCACGCGTCGCCCCTCCCCTTCGGGCAGCCGGTGATTCTAGCGTCGTCGCGTCCCCGCGCCACGACCGTGCGTCACGTCGCCGCGCGGCGATTGCGCGCCCTCCGGAAAATCGATCCAGAAGCAGGAACGTTTCCCGGTTCTGGACGGCCTCCGGTCTGAGGGCCGCGCGGACAAGTCTAATATCCATAACGAGTTATCGCAAACGCCTGCGGCTTCCGGCCGCTGGTATCGTCCTTGCCATTACAGACGGCGAGAGCGGGTGCGGCTTCCCTCGTCGGCCGGCTCATGTGGAGGTATTGATCTTGAGACGCGTCCTGGTTTCGTTGCTTCTCGTTTCGGGCCTGGCGATCGTGGCGACTCCCTCGCCGGCGGCCAGCACGCCGTTCCGTGTCATCGTCCACCACGAGGTGAAGGGCGCGAAGATCTCGCGCTCGGTGCCTGTCGTCGATCTTCCTGAAGCAGGCTCCGAAGTGGGGCGACGGCAGTGCCATCGCTCCGGTCGACCAGTCGGTGCGCTCGGACGTGCGCCGCTCCTTCTCGGGCGACGTGCTGCTGCAGGGGATCGCCGAGGTCCAGATCTACTGGCAGCGCCGGATGTCCTCGGGCGTGACGCCGCCGCCGGTCAAGACCTCGGACGAAGACGTGGTCGCGTTCGTGGGCTCGACGCCGGGTGCGATCGGCTACGTGACCGCGACCACCGCCGCTGCCGGAGACGGTCAAGACGATCGAGCTCGCGGACTGACGAAAGCTCATCCCTCCCGGGTCCCGGCGGTCGGGTCGTTCCGGCCGCCGGGATTCGTGTTTTCGGGGCTGGTAGAGTCGCTCCACGCACGAGAGGAGCTCGCCATGCGCGACCGGCGTCGGGGACGCATCGTGAGGGTCGTCCTGCTCACGCTCGCGGTCGGCGCGATCCTGCCGGCCCTGGCGCTCGCCCAGCAGGCCGGGCACGGCAGCGTTCCCACGACGGGCGCCGCCGCTCCCGGCGGCTTTCCCGCCGCCGAGCGCGAGCCCGATCCGGTTCTCGCGCGGATCGAGGAGCTGCGCCGTGCGCTCGCCGATCTCGCGAAGCAGTACAAGAAGACGAAGGACGAGACGCGAACGGAGAGCAGGACGGACTTGCTCGCGGCGCTCGGACGCGCGCAGGCGGAGGTGGGAGGGGCTCGGGAGAGGCTACCGGACAACGGAAACGGACTAACGGAAACGGACAACAGAAACGGGCCAGGACGCTCTGGACTGAACCTTCGGGGGCTTAGCGCCCCCCGTGCCCCCGCTAGCGGGGCCACAGCCATCCGAAGGCTCCGGCGGTCAGCAGGCCGTAGACGACGCCGTCCACGATCTCCTTGAAGACGACCGACAGCGGCTTGCCCCACCAGATCGCGTTCGGGAGCTGCGAGCCCGAGTAGGCGAGGCAGGCGACCGTGCCCGCCACGCGAAACACCTCGAGGTAGCTCGCGCCCGGGCCGAGCACGCGGCCCGTGATGTAGGCGACGAAGATGCCGATCACGACCAGGTAGCCCGTCCAGAGCGCCATCGACTTGCCCATGTTGAAGGGCCCGCTCGGGAGCACGGTCATGAGCGCCACCGGTCCCTTGCTCGAGCTTGGCGACGAAGGCAGGGTCCTTCATCTCGGCCATCGAGTCGGCCCAGGGGAAGCGGTAGAGGCCGGGCTTCAGGTTCTGCCTGCCGAGCGCCTCGAGCGCCGCCGCCTCGTCGGGCATGCGGCGCGCGTCCGACTTGTGGTGCGGCAGCGCCATCCAGACGATGCAGCTCGCGACGAACACCAGGATCGTGGCCACCAGGATCGGCAGCCAGAGCGCCGGGATCGTGACCATCGCTCACCTCCAGCTCGCGCGGGCGGGGCAGGCGAGTCGTCTCGACTGGATGCGCGGAGTCTACTCCAGCAGCCGGGCGCCGGCCACGGGCCGGCAGGGGTAGAGCGCCGCGGGCAGGTCGAAGGTCGCCTTGTAGCCGAACAGCACTTCCTCGCAGAAGGCCGCCACGTCGTCGGCCGCGACGAGCGCGATCGCGCAGCCGCCGAAGCCGGCGCCCGTCATGCGCGCGCCGTAGCAGGAAGGCTGGCGGCGGGCGAGCGACGTGACGAGGTCGAGCTCCTCGCAGGAGACCTCGTAGAGGTCGCGCAGGCTCGTGTGCGAGTCCTTCATCAGGCGTCCGGCGGCCACGAGATCGCCGCTCTCGAGGGCCGCGGCGAGCGCCGCGGGCCGGGCGATCTCGGCGACGACGTGGCGCGCGCGCTTCGCGTCCGTCGCGTCGAGCCGCGACGCCGCGGCCTCGAGCTCGTCGGCCGTCACGTCGCGCAGCGCCCGGATCCCCGGCCGCGTCTGCGCGAGCGCTTCGACCACGCGCTCGCAGGCCGCGCGCCGCTCGTTGTAGGCGCTCGCCGCGAGCGAGCGGCGCGCGCCCGTGTCCATCACCACGACCGCCGCCGCATCGGGAACCGGCACCGGCCGCGTCTCGAGCGAGCGGCAGTCGAGCAGCAGCGCGTGTCCTTCCGAGCAGGCCGCCGACGCGAACTGGTCCATGATCCCGCAGCTCATGCCGACGTAGCCGTTCTCGGCCTTCTGGCCGAGGCGGGCCATCGCGGCCGCGTCCCAGGGGGCGCCGGTGGCCGCAGCCAGAGCGCGCGCCGTCGCCAGCTCGAGCGCCGCCGACGACGACAGCCCCGCGCCGATCGGCACGTCGCCGTCCACCACCAGGTCCATTCCGGTGACCGCGAGCCCCTCCGATGCGAAAGCCCAGAAGACGGAGGCGACGTACGAGAACCAGTCGCTGCCTCCCGGCGCCGCGAGCGAGGCCGTCTCGGCCTCCTTCGTCTCGGCGAAGGCGACGGAGTGCGCGCGCAGCACGCCGTCTGCGCGCGGCCGGAACGCGACGACCGCCGCGCGCCCGATCGCCATCGGCAGCACGAAGCCGTCGTTGTAGTCGGTGTGCTCGCCGATCAGGTTCACGCGCCCGGGCGCCACCGCCACGCGCGGCGCGCTCGCCGGGGAAGAGCTCGGCGAAGCGCGCCGTCGCGCGGTGCACGAGTTCCTCGCTGACGGCCGGCGGTCTGGGTCATGGCGTCAGCCCTGAAGGTAGTGGGTTTCGCCCTGGGCCCGCAAGCGCGCCGCCGCGTCCTCCGGCGTGAGGTCGCGCTGCGGCTCGGCCGTGAGCTCGAAGCCGACCAGGAACTTGCGCACGCTCGCCGAGCGCAGCAGCGGCGGGAAGTAGACCGCGTGCAGCCGCCACTAGGGGTGCTCCTCGCCGTCCGTCGGCCGCCCGTGGAAGCCCATCGAGTAGGGGAAGGAGACGCGGAACAGGTTGTCGTAGCGCACGCACACGCGGCGCAGCAGGTCGGCGAGCAGGTCGCGCTCGCGCGCGTCGAGCGAGGGAAGGTCGGCGACGCGCCGCGTCGGCACCAGCATCAGCTCGAACGGCCACACCGCCCAGTACGGGACGAGCGCCACCCAGCTCTCGTTGCGGCAGACGACGCGCTCGCCGGAGCGCAGCTCCTCCGCGAGGTAGTCGCCCACGAGGTCGCTGCCGTGGCGCTCGAACCACGCGCGCTGCGTCTCGAGCTTGCGCGCCGGCACCAGCGGTATGGCGCTCGTCGCCCAGATCTGGCCGTGCGGGTGCGGATTGCTGCAGCCCATCATCGCGCCCTTGTTCTCGAACACCTGCACGTAGCGCAGCGCGGGATCGCGGCCGAGCGTCTCGGTCTCGCCCGCCCAGGCGTCGACCACGCCGCGGACCTTGGCCGCGTCCATCTCGGCGAGCGTCAGGTCGTGGCGCGGCGAGAAGCACACGACCCGGCAGCGCCCCGCGACCGGCTCGGAGACGAGGAGCGGGCTCGCGGCCTCTGCTGGCGCGGCCCGTTCCGAAAGGAGCGCGGGGAAGTCGTTGTCGAACGCGAAGGTGCTCGTGTAGGGCGGGTTGCGCTCGCCGTTCGCGCGCGTGTTGCCGGGGCAGAGGTAGCAGCCGGCATCGAAGGCGAGCCGCGTCTCGCGGCGATCGGGCTCGACCTGCCCCTGCCACGGGCGCTCGAGCCGGTGCGGCGAGACGAGCACCCACTCGCCGGTCAGCGGGTTGTAGCGGCGGTGCGGCAGCGTCCTTCCGGCCATGGGCGCCTCAGCTCGCCCGGCCGCGCAGGACGAGCCAGGCCGCGAGCGAGGCGAGCTTCTCGTCCTGCGTCCAGGGCGGCCCGAGCGGCTTGCCGAGAGCTGCGAGGCGGGCCGTGATCGCATCCGGTGCGAGCTTCAAGCGCGGGCCGGCGCTCGCCAGGAGGTCGCGCTCGCGCATGCCGGCGACCTCGACTCCGGCTTTCTCGCAGCCGGCCCGCAGCACGTGGCGGTACATCTCGCCCTCGGCGGTGTGGATGAGCGCGTGCGAGGCGAGGATCGCGGCGAGCTCCTTCGGCAGCGGCCGGGACGAAGACAGGAGCAGCCCCGCGCCGGCCACCTCCTGGCCCTCCGCTCGCCGCTTCGCGATCGCGGCGGCCACGGCGGCACGCGCCAGCCTTGCGGCCGTTTCGAGGCTGCGGCTCACGAGCGCCTCGGCCCTCGCGGCGGGCAGGTTCTCGGCCGCGTGGTAGGGCTGGCGCGGGAAGCTCTTGTCGCAGAGCTCGAGACGGCGGCGATCGACCACGACCGGTGTGGACACGGGGCCCTGGAGCGCGATCAGCACCGCCCAGCCGGAGTGCGAGCGCAGCCCCAGCGCGACCCGCTCTCTCGGCATGCGAGTGATTGTAAGGAAATCCACCCCGAAAGGACGTCTAGAATGACCGAGGCGGAGCGTCCTCCATGCGCGTCGAGAAGCAGGGCCAGACCGAGATCAAGCTCTGGACGACGTCGCCGCGGGGCGACGTGCCGGTCGAGCCGAAGGCGCTCGCCCAGCTCCGCAACGTCGCCCGGCTGCCGTTCGTGTTCCGCCACGTGGCCGCCATGCCCGACGTGCACCTGGGCATCGGCGCGACCGTCGGCTCGGTGATCGCCACCCGCGGCGCGATCGTGCCGGCGGCGGTGGGCGTCGACATCGGCTGCGGCATGGAGGCGGTGCGCACCGCGCTCGACGCGAAGGACCTGCCCGACTCGCTCGGCGCCGTCCGCAGCGCGATCGAGGCGGCCGTGCCGCACGGGCGCACGAACCAGGGCGGCCCCGGCGACCGCGGCGCGTGGGGAGTGCCGCCGGCGGCCGTCGCCGTGGCCTGGAGCCGGCTCGGGAAGGACGAGCGCTACGAGAGGCTCGTCGAGAAGCACCCGAAGGTGGACCGCAACGCGGCGCCCGACCGCCACCTCGGAACGCTCGGGACGGGCAACCACTTCATCGAGCTCTGCCTCGACGAGGCCGACCGCGTCTGGATCATGCTCCACAGCGGCAGCCGCGGGATCGGCAACCGGATCGGCAGCCACTTCATCGAGCGCGCCAAGCAGGAGATCGAGCGCTCGGGTGTCGAGCTGCCCGACCCCGACCTCGCGTACCTGCCGGAGTCGTCGAAGCTGTTCGCGGAATACGTCGCGGCAGTCGGCTGGGCCCAGGACTACGCCGCCGCGAACCGCAGGCAGATGCTCCGCGCCACCACGGGCGCCGTCGAGAAGGCGCTCGGGCGCCCGCTCGCCGCGGGCGACGAGGAGGCGATCTCCTGCCACCACAACTACGTCGCCCGCGAGCGGCATTTCGGGGAGGACGTGCTGGTGACGCGCAAGGGCGCCGTCAACGCGAGCGCCGGCCGGCTCGGCATCATCCCGGGCTCGATGGGGAAGCGCTCCTACATCGTGCGCGGCAAGGGGAATCCCGACAGCTTCGAGTCGTGCTCGCACGGCGCGGGCCGCGCGATGTCGCGCGGCGAGGCCAAGCGGCGCTTCACGATCGCCGACCTGCGCGAGCAGACCGAGGGGGTCGAGTGCCGCAAGGACGAGGGAGTGCTCGACGAGATCCCCGGCGCCTACAAGGACCTCGACCTCGTGATGGCGGCGCAGGCCGACCTCGTCGAGGTCGTGCACACGCTGCGCGCGGTGCTCACCGTCAAGGGCTGAGACGCGCGCCGGGCCCGGCAGCCCGCTGCTATAGTGAAACGGGAATGCCGTTCACTTTCCGTGCGCGCGTGAGAGCTGCGGCAGCGCTCGCGCTGGCGTTCACGGCCAGCCTCGCGTCGGGCCAGACCGTCGACGACATCGTCCGCGCCTACCTCGAGGCCCGCGGCGGCGCGGCGAAGCTGCGCGCGGTCCAGAGCCTTCGCTTCGCGGGCACCATGGAGGTCGGCGACGTCAAGGCGCCGTTCACGCTCGAGCTCGCGCGCCCGAGCAAGATGCGCACCGAGTTCGTGGTGCAGGGGCAGACCGGCGTCCGCGCCTACGACGGCCAGCACGCGTGGGCTCGCGTGCCGCTGCCGGGCGAGCCGCCCCGGCTCATGACTCCCGAGGAAGCGGCCGACGCGCGAGCCCAGGCCGACGTCGACATGTCGCCGCTCGTCGACGCCGCCGCCAAGGGCTACACGATCGAGCTCGTCGGGCGCGACCGACTGCCGGGCGGCGAAACCTGGAAGCTGCTGGTGCGGGGCCGCGACGCCCCGCCGCGGACGCTCCACATCGACACTCGCAGCCACCTGGTGGTCGAGACGATCGACACGCGCTCGGACGAGGGGCAGCCGACGGACTTCGTCACGGAGATCTCCGACTACCGCTCGGTGGGCGGTCTCATGTTTCCCCACCGCATCGAGGTGGGTCCGAAGGGCAAGCCCGATCGCCAGCGACTGCTGATCCAGAGGGTGGAGATCAACCCGACGCTGGAGCCGTCCCGCTTCGCGATGCCGCCCGCTCGCCGCGCGAAGCCGCAAGCCGCCAAGCCGCAGCCACCCGCTGTGCTACCCTGACGCGCGCGGCCGCGCCCCGTGCCGCTGTTCGAGGGGGCCATGGACTGGTGGATCTGGGTTCTCGGCGGACTGGTGCTGCTGCTCGGCGAAGTCCTGACGCCCGGCGGCTTCTTCGTCGTGTTCTTCGGGGCCGGCGCGATCCTGGTGGGCGCGCTCAAGCTGCTGGGCTGGGGCGGGCCGGCCTGGGCCGAGTGGCTGGTCTTCACGGCGCTCTCGGTCGCCTCGCTCGCGCTCTTCAGGCGGCCGCTGATGCGCCGCTTCAGCCTCGGCAAGAGCAAGCCGGTCGACCAGCTTCAGGGCGAGCGGGCGCTGGTCACGGAAGACGTCGCTCCGGGCGGCGTGGGCAAGGCCGAGATGCGCGGCGCCTCGTGGACGGCGCGCACCTCGGGTGCGCTCGTGCTCGCGCGCGGCCACCGCTGCATCGTCGAGCGTGTCGAGGGGCTCACGCTCTGGCTCAAGGCCGAGTGAGAGAGGAGAGGGAAATCTCATGACCGGTGCGTTCATCGTCTTCGTCTTTCTCGCGATCTTCGTCTTCTATCTGATCGCGCGCACGGCCGTCGTGGTGCCGCAGCAGCACGCCTTCGTGGTCGAGCGGCTCGGACGCTTCGCGGGCGTCCTCGACGCCGGCTTCCACATCCTGGTGCCGTTCGTCGACGTGATCCGCTATCGCCACGTGCTCAAGGAGCAGGCGATGGACATCCCCGAGCAGGTCTGCATCACCAAGGACAACGTGCAGGTGGCGGTGGACGGGATCCTGTACCTGAAGGTGATGGACCCGGAGCGGGCCTCGTACGGGATCTCGAACTACACCTTCGCGATCACCCAGCTCGCGCAGACGACGCTCCGGAGCGAGATCGGCAAGATCGACCTCGACCGCACCTTCGAGGAGCGCACGTACGTCAACACCCAGGTGGTCACCGAGGTCGACAAGGCCTCGGAGGCCTGGGGCGTCAAGGTGCTGCGCTACGAGATCAAGAACATCACCCCGCCCCAGGACATCCTCGCGGCGATGGAGAAGCAGATGCGCGCCGAGCGCGAGAAGCGCGCCGTGGTGCTGCAGTCCGAGGGCGAGCGCGACGCGGCGATCAACAACGCGGAAGGCGCCAAGCAGCAGGTGATCAAGGCCTCGGAGGCCACCAAGCAGCAGCGCATCAACGAGGCCGAGGGCCAGGCGGCCGCCATCCTCGCGGTGGCGAAGGCCACGGCCGAAGGCATCGGCTCGGTGGCGAGGTCGATCCAGGCCGAGGGCGGGTTCGAGGCGGTCCAGCTCCGCGTGGCCGAGCAATACCTGACGCAGTTCGGCCAGCTCGCGAAGGCGGGCAACACCCTGATCATCCCGTCGAACCTCGCCGACGTCGGCTCGGTGATCGCCACCGCCATGAACGTGATCCAGTCCCGACCCGGTGCTCGCCCGGCCCCGCCGCGCTGAGGCGGCGGAAGCAGCGCGACGCGCGAGCGCGGCCTTCACGCCGGCCGAGCGCGCGCTCGTCGGTCGGCTGCGCACGCCGCGCGCCGTCCAGCGCTGGCTGCGCTCGCTGCCCTACAACTGGGAGAAGCGGGGCGAGACGCTGCGCTCGTTCCGCAGCGTGCTGCGGCGGGGCACCGCCCACTGCCTGGAGGGCGCGCTCGCCGCGGCGTGCGTGCTCGAGCAGCACGGCTACCCGCCGCTGCTCCTGAGCTTCGAGAGCCAGGACGGGCTCGACCACGTGCTGTTCGTGTTCCGCGAGCGCGGCCGCTGGGGCTCGGTCGCCCGCTCGCGCGACCCCGCCCTGCACGGCCGCAAGCCGGTGTTCCGCAGCCCGCGGCAGCTCGCGGCGAGCTACATGGACGCCTACGTGGACCTGAGCGGCCGCGTGACCGGCTACGCGGTCGCCGACCTGCGCGATCTCGGCGGCTACGACTGGCGGCGGAGCGCGCGCAACGTCTGGAAGGTCGAGCGCTGGCTGATCGACTACCCGCACCACGCGCTCCGGATGCCGGAGGCTCGCTACGCGCGGGCGCTCGCGCGCTACAAACGCTTCCGGGCTCGCTTTCCGAGCCCGGCCGTGCGGCCGGCCTACTTCGACGGGCGCGAGGCGTGGATGTGAGCGGGCAGCGGTGGACCGCGAGGCCCGATTGGTGGAGGATTCCGTACCGCGGGAAAGGCGGGGGAGGCGCGTGAGCCAGGACGAGGGCGCAGAGTCGAGACGCCTGCCGTGGAGCGAAGGTCCCGACGAGGAGGCTCCTGCCAAGAGCTGGCTGCTCCTCGACGACGACGAGCTGCTCCACAAGATCGAGACGCTCGGCGCGGCCGAGAGCGACGAGCGGCTGATCGAGGTGGTCGCGAGCAACCGCCACTTCTTCATCCGCCAGGAGGCCGCGAAGCGGATCAAGGATCACGACCGCCTGTTCGACTTCGTGGACGACCGCCACGTCGGGCAGATCCTGGTGCGGCACCTCACCCGGCGCGAGGACCTGACGTATCTGCAGCAGCTCTCGCGCCGCAGCCGGCACGTCGAGGTGCGCTCGGCGGCGCAGGTCCAGCTCGCGCGGCTGTGGCGTCGGCTCGACTCGCCGCCCGCCGAGGCGGCGCCCGCGCCCGAGGAGCCGGAGTCCGCCGAAGCGGTCGTGCCTGCCCCCAAGGCGCCGCTGCCGGCCTCGCCGGCGCCAGCGGCGCCCGCTCCGCCCCAGGCCGTCGCGCCCGCTCCGGTCGAGGCGCCGCCCGCCCCGTTCGAGCCGGTCACCAGCGCCGCCCTCGAGACGGGAGGCGTCGACGGCAGCCTGCTCGCCTGGGCCGTCCACTTCCTCGTGCAGCCGACCTGGTCCGACGTCGGGACGGAGAGCACGCGCGAGCTGCTCACGCAGACCCGGCGCGAGCTGCTCGGGCGATTCCCGGCGCTCGTGCTGCTCCAGATCACGGCCGACGCGCACGTCACGATCAACCTGGAGGCCGGGCCGCGCCTGCCGGCCGACGCCGTTCGCGCCGTCGCGGCGTGGATGGTCGCCTATCGAAAGGCCGTGAGCGCCCAGGTGCCCGGAAGCACGGCCACCTCGGTGCGGGCCGCGACCGCGATGGTGGCGGACGCGCTGCGGGACGCCGGCTTCTACTCCGCCTGCGACGAGTTCGAGGCCGGACGCGGCTAGCCCGATCCCTCGGACGGCCGTCGCCCTCCGGCCGTCCACTCGGGCAGCGCCTCGTGCGTGAGCCCCATGCGCTCGAGCACGCGGGCCACCGTGTGGTCGACGACGTCGTCGAGCGTCTTCGGCTGCTGGTAGAAGGCCGGCACCGGCGGGAACACGATCCCGCCCATCTCGGCGAACGCCAGCATCTGCCGCAGGTGGCCGACGTGCAGCGGCGTCTCGCGCACGAGTGCCACGAGCGGCCGGCCTTCCTTCAACGTCACGTCGCCGGCGCGCGCGATCAGCGTGTCGGCGTGGCAGCTCGCGAGTGCCGCGAGCGTCTTGATCGAGCAGGGCGCGACGATCATCCCGGCGGTGCGGAACGAGCCGCTCGCGAGCGAGGCGCCGATGTCCTTGTCGTCGTAGACGACGTGGGCGAGCGCCTCGACGTCGCGCAGCGTGCGGCCGGTCTCGGACGCGAGCGTGCGCTTGCCGGACGCGCTCACCACCAGGTGCAGCTCGAGCGTTGCGTCCTTGCGGAGCGCCTCGAGCAGCCTGATCCCGTAGATCGAGCCGGACGCTCCCGTGATCCCGACGACCACCCGCCGCATCCCCGCGATGGTACGGCGAGCCAGGATGGCGCGCCAGCCGCTAAGATGGAGAGCGCTCCGCCATGCCCATCTACGAGTTCTACTGCCGGCACTGCCATCGCGTGATGAGCTTCCTCTCGCGTGCGGTGAACACGGACAAGACGCCCGCCTGTCCGCACTGCGGGCGCGTCGACCTGGCGCGCCGCGCGTCGGCCTTCGCGATCTCGAAAGGCAGGAAGGAAGAGCCGAAGCCCGAGGCCGCGCCCGGCCCGGGACTCGACGAGGGGCGCCTCGAAAGCGCGATGGAGGCGCTCGCCTCGGACCTCGACTCGCTCGACGAGAACGACCCGCGGCAGGGCGCCCAGCTCATGCGCAAGCTGTTCTCCGCCACCGGCATGCCGGTCGGCGGCGGCATGGAAGAGGCGCTCCGGCGCATGGAAGCGGGCGAAGACCCCGAGAAGATCGAGGAGGAGATGGGGGACGTGCTCGAGCAGGACCCGCTCGGCGGCCTGCTCGGAGCCGAAGCCGGCGGGACGGAAACGGACCCGCGCGGCCAGCGCCTGTCGCGCCTGCGCCGCCTGCTGCCGCCGGCGCACGACGCCGAGCTCTATGAAATGTGACGGACCGGGCTTACGGACGAGCGACGAACCGCACGGAAACGGCCGCCGACGAAATAGCTAGAGATGGGCTTTCCACACCCTCTGCCAGCGGGGGTGTGGAAAGCCCATGTCATGCATGCGCGTGTTCGCCGCAGCAGCGCTCTTCCAGCTGCACCGTGACGTGGGTGATGGGGAAGCCGGCGGTGACGCGCGTGCGCAGGTCGCCCAGCACCTGGCCGTGGGTGGCGCCGTCCTGGAGGATGGCGTGGGCGGAGAGCGCGTGGACGCCTGACGTCAGCGTCCAGACGTGGAGGTCGTGGACCGTCTTGACGCCCGGAACGTCCTCCATCGCCGTGCGGAGCGCGGTCAGGTCCACCTCGCGCGGCGTCCCCTCGAGCAGCACGTGCAGCGTCTCGCGCAGCAGCCCCCAGGTGCGCGGCAGCACGAAGAGCGCGATCGCGACGGCCACCAGGGTGTCGACGCGCTGCCAGCCGGTGAAACCCATGACGACCGCGCCCACGATCACGCCGATCGAGGAGAGCGCGTCCGCCACGACCTCGTTGTAGGCGCCGCGCAGGTTCAGGCTGGTGCGGGCTCCCGCCTGCAGCAGCACCGCCCCGACGAGGTTCACGAGCAGGCCCGCGCTCGCCACCAGCAGCACGGCCCGGCTCGGGACGTCCTGGGGAGTCTCCCAGCGGTTCCACGCCTCGGCCAGGATGTAGCCCGCGACGCCGAGCAGCAGGAAGGCGTTGGTGAGTGCCGCCAGCACCTCGGCGCGGTGATAGCCGAAGGTGCGGCGCGGAGACGCCGGTCGCTCCGCGAGCTTGGTCGCCAAGAGCGCCAGCACCAGCCCGGCCACGTCCGTCAGCATGTGGCCGGCGTCCGCCAGCAGCGCCAGGCTGCCGGTGAGAAGGCCGGCCGCCACCTCCACCAGCAGGAAGCCGAACGTGAGCGCCAGGACCGCCGTCAGCCGGCCGCGAGTCGCGGAGTGCGCGTGGCCGTGATCGTGGCCGTGCCCGTGCGAGTGGGCCATCCTTCAAAGGATAGCAGGCGCCGCGCTATACTGCGCGTTCCGGAAGACACTCAACACCCGAGGTTGTCAGGTGAGTCAACAGAAGCGAATGGGGATCCTGGTCGGGGGCGGGCCCGCCCCCGGCATCAACAGCGTGATCGGCGCGGCCACCATCCGGGGCCTGCTCGAGGGCTGCGAGGTGCTCGGCATCCGCGACGGCTTCGAGTGGATCATGCAGGGCAACGTCGACCACGTGCACCCGCTCACGATCGACGAGGTGAGCCGCATCCACTTCCGCGGCGGCTCCCACATCGGCATCGCGCGCGCCAACCCGACCAAGAATCCCGAGCACCTCGAGAACGCGGTGATCTCGCTGCTGCGGCTGAACGTCGACAAGCTGATCACGATCGGCGGCGACGACACGGCCTTCTCGGCGATGAAGCTCGCGGAGAAGGCGCAGGGCCGCATCCACGTGGTCCACGTCCCGAAGACGATCGACAACGACCTCGACCTGCCGGCCTACGTCGACACCTTCGGCTTCCAGACCGCGCGCCACATCGGCGTCGAGATCGTGAAGAACCTGATGGTCGACGCCAAGACCACCTCGCGCTGGTACTTCGTGATCGCGATGGGCCGGAAGGCCGGGCACCTCGCGCTCGGGATCGGCAAGGCCGCCGGCGCCACCCTCACGCTGATCCCCGAGGAGTTCCCCGAGGGCGGCGTGCGGCTCAAGACGCTCGTCGACACGCTCGTGGGCTCGATCATCAAGCGCCTGAGCTACGGGCGGCGCGACGGCATCGCGATCCTGGCCGAGGGGCTGGTGCTCGACATCCCGATCGAGGACCTGGCCCAGCTCGAGGACGTCGAGCGCGACGCGCACGGCCACGTGCGCATCGCCGAGGTGAACATCGGCGAGATCCTGAAGGCGCAGGTCCAGGAGCGGCTGAAGCAGTTCGGGATCAAGACCACGATCGTGGCCAAGAACATCGGCTACGAGCTGCGCTGCGCCGACCCGATCCCGTTCGACATGGAGTACACGCGCGACCTCGGCTACTGCGCGACCAAGTACCTGCTCTCGGGCGGCAACGCCGCGATGGTCTCGCTGCAGGGCGGCCACTTCGTGCCGGTGCCGTTCGCCGAGATGCTCGACCCGAAGACGGGCCGGGCGCGCCTGCGCCTCGTGGACGTGCGCTCGACGCGCTACGCGATCGCGCGCCGCTACATGATCCGGCTGCGCCGCGACGACTTCGAGGACCCGCACGAGCTCGCGAAGTTCGCGGCCACCTGCGGGCTGCACCTGCCCGACTTCCGCGCCGAGTTCGAGTACCTGATCAAGGACGAGCCCCCGAAGCTCGACCTCGAGAAGGACGCCGCCGCGGCCCGCGCCGAGGACGGCGCGCACCAGCACTAGAGCCGTCTTCGGCTCAGGGGTGCGGGGCGCGCTGTCGCAAGCCGCCCTGACGTGGTATACCTCGTGCCCGCAAGTGCGGGATCGACGAGATCGCCGAGGTGTGGGAGCCGCGGCAGGATCGTACCGCCGGAGGCTCACTTGGTATACGACTGGAACGTCACACTGAAGCTATCCGCACTCTCCCGACGAACGCGCGGTTCGCTTCTCGCTCACGACCGCGGCCATCGGCCTGCTGCTGGGGGCGCTGGGAGCGCGTCCCGCCGACGCGCAGTCCTGGCGCGCCACCCAGGGGGACGTGCGGATCGCCGTTCCGCTCCGGCCCGGCGGAGGCTTCGAGGCGAAGACGCAGTCGCTCAAGGGGACGCTGAGCCTGGCCGCGGCCGATCCCGTCCAGCTCACGGGCGAGCTGGAGCTCGAGCTCGGGACGATCGACACCGGCATCACGCTTCGCAACCAGCACCTGCGCGAGAACTACCTCGAGGTCGGCAAGCCGGGCTTCGACAAGGCGGTGCTCTCCGACATCCGCGTCGGCGAGGCGCGGACCGTCACCTTCGAGGGCCGCAGCAGCTTCGCCGGAACGCTGAAGCTCCACGGCGTGACCCACGCGATCGGCGGCAGCGCCGAGCTCAAGAAAGAAGCCGGCGGGATGCGGGTGACGGCGACCTTCCCGCTCGTGCTCACCGACTTCGGGGTCGAGCCGCCGCAATACATGGGGGTGGGCGTGGGCAACCGCCTGATCGTGAAGGTGACGTTCCTCGCCGCGCCGGCCGGCGCGCGGTGAGCGCCCGCCGCGTCGGGCTCGCGCTCGTCTCGTTCCTGGCCGCCGCGCTGCCGCTCGCGGCCGAGCCGATCTTCCTCTCGCGCCAGTACACCAGTGCACGAACTGCCACTACTCTCCGACCGGGGGCGGGCTGCTCACGCCCTACGGCCGCTCGCTCTCGCGCGAGGAGCTGTCGACGTGGGGCAAGAGCCCCGGCACGACGCCCAAGAACCGCGAGCACGAGTTCCTGTTCGGCGCGCTCGGGAAGACGCTGGGGCCGGTGAGCCTCGGCATCGACCTGCGGCCGTCGCACCTGGAGTTCGACCTGCCGGGCGGGATCAGCGAGGGACGCGACCTGCTGATGAACGCCGACGTGACCGCGGCCTTCCGCCACGGCGGCTGGACGTTCTACGGCGAGCTCGGGCGCCAGCCGCGCGGCGACGACCCGCGCGTCGCGTCGTTCGAGCACTGGTTCAGCTACCAGAGCGAGAAGTTCGGCGTGCGCGCCGGCCGCTTCCTGCCGGCGTACGGCGTGAAGCTCGCGGACCACACGAGCTACACGCGCGCCCCGCTCGGCTTCGACAACGAGGACCAGGTCTACGCGGTCGAGGGCAGCTACCGGGACGAGCGCCAGCTGATCCAGGTCTCGATCGGCCCCGGCCGCGCGGACGACATCGACGAATCGGATCTCGCGTTCACCGCCAGCGCGCGCTACCAGTTCGCGCTCACGCCGCGGACGGTCGTGGTGGCCTCGGGCATCGTGCGGGACTCGACGGCACTCGAGCCCTCGAACGGCTCGACCGGCCTCGCCTTCGGCTTCTCGCCGCTGCCTCGGCTGACGCTCTGGACCCAGGGCGACGTCCAGTTCCGCAGCGGCGAGTTCAAGGACCACGCCTACACGGCGCTCCTCCACGCGGCCTACGAGGTCGTCCGCGGGCTGTGGATCGAGGTCTTCCCGCAGCTTTCGACCGCCTACGGCGACAGCACGGGCGGCCTGCGCCGGCTCGGCGTGGGCCTCAACTGGCTCCCGCGCACGCACTGGAACGTCGTCGTGAACTACTACGACGACGAGGACCGCCAGAGCGGCGTCAAGGCGAAGACGCTGCTGCTGCAGCTGCACCTGTACCTGTAGCGGAGCGCGCGGGCGCCCGCCGGTCCCGGGTTTCGCGCGGGCCTTCGATCAGCTAGTCTTGACGGGTCCAGCAGGAGGCTCCATGAGCGTCAACGCTTCGTTGGCCCCGGCCGAGGTGCAGGGAGCCGTCGCCGCCGAGGTCGAGCGCCAGCTCAAGGCGTTTCGTGAAGAGATCGACGGCAAGCTGGCCGCGCTGCGCGAGCGGACGGTGGACGACGCCGCGACGATCATCGTGTTCAGCGGCGACCTCGACAAGGTGCTCGCGGGGTTCGTGCTGGCGACGGGCGCCGCGGCGGCCGGGCTCGAGACCTCGATGTTCTTCACGTTCTGGGGGCTCTCCGCCCTCAAGAAGAAGCAGGCGGCCGCCGGCCAGAAGAACCTGATGGAGAAGATGTTCTCGATCATGACTCCGGGCAGCTCCGAGGCGCTCGGCACCTCGAAGATGAACTTCTTCGGGATGGGCGCGGTCATGCTCAGGAAGATGATGAAGGACAAGGAGATCGCCTCGCTCGAGGAGCTGATGGGGATCGCGCGCGAGCTGAACGTCAAGATGATCGCGTGCACGATGTCGATGGACGCGATGGGCGTGAGCAAGGACGAGCTGCTCGACGATCTCACCTACGGCGGTGTCGCGACGTACATGGCCGACGCCGTGCGCTCGCGCGTCACGCTCTTCATCTAGCGGCCGGCCTCCGCGGGCGAAGGCTCCGGAGACCTTCATGGTCGACGACAACCAGGACGCGTCGTCCCCGCCCGCGAGCGTCGAAGTGGGGGAGCTGCTCAGCCGGCTCGACCGCGGCGAGACGGTCGTGCTGCTCGACGTGCGCAACCAGGACGAGTACGAGAGCTGGAAGCTCGAGCCGCGTCGGCCGGTCGAGACCGTGCACGTGCCGTACTTCGACTTCATCGAGGACGCCGACGCCGCGATCGCCCGCGTGCCGCGCGGCCGCGAGCTGGTGGTGCTGTGCGCGAAGGGCGGCTCGTCCGAGATGGTGGTGGAGCTGCTGAAGGACGCGGGCGTGCGCGCCGCGAACGTGGCGGGGGGGATGCTCGCCTACGGCGTCTACCTCGAGCCCGTGAGGCTGCCGCTCGAAGCGGGCGAGGCCAGGCGCTTCGAGCTCTGGCAGGTGAATCGCCGCGGCAAGGGCTGCCTTTCGTACGTGATCGTGTCGGGCGGCGAGGCCGTGGTCGTCGACCCGAGCCGGCACGCCGAATGGTACGAGGCCTTCGTGCGCGAGCGCGGCGCGCGCATCGTCCAGGTGCTCGACACCCACATTCACGCCGACCACGTGAGCGGCGGGCCCGAGCTCGCGCGCCGGGCGCAGGCGCCCTACTACGTCTCGGCCGGAGCCGGGTTCGAGCTGCGCCAGCCCGTGACGCCGCTCGGCGACGGCCAGCAGATCCGGCTGGGCGGCGACCTTGGCGTCTCGATCGAGGTGCGCGTGATCCGCACGCCGGGCCACACGCCCGGCTCGACGTCGTTCCTGGTGGGCGGCCGCTACCTGCTGACGGGCGACACCCTCTTCGTCGCGAGCGTGGGCCGGCCCGACCTCGGCGGCCACGTCGTCGAGTGGGGCCGCGAGCTCTACCTGAGCCTGAAGCAGCGGCTCGCCGACCTGCCCGCCGAGACGCGCGTGCTGCCCGCGCACTTCGGCTCGCAGGCCGAGATCGGCGCGGAAGGCGTCGTCTGGGGCCGGCTCGGGGAGCTGCGCGCGAGTGTCCCCGAGCTGCAGCTCGCCGATGCCGACGCCTTCGTCGACGCCGTGCGCCGCGCCGTGAAGGAGCCGCCTCCCGCCTACGCCGAGATCATCGAGCTCAACCTGGGCGCGCAGGCGAGCGAGGAGCAGATCGCCGAGTGGGAGCTCGGGAAGAACCAGTGCGCGGCCTCGGCGCCGCGGGCGGGCCGAGCGTAGAATCCAGGCGACCGTTCGCTCGACAAGGAGAACCCCGATGGCCCTCAGGAAGCTCGACGTGCGCGGGGCGAAGTGTCCCATCCCCATCGTGAAGGCCAAGAGGGAGATCGACGCGATGGCGCCCGGCGACCAGCTCGAGGTGACGACGACGGACCCGGGCTCGATGCCCGACTTCCAGGGCTGGGTCAAGACCGCGAAGAACGCGCTGCTCAAGGAGCAGCACACCGGCAAGGACGAAACGGGCCGCGAGCTCTACATCCACCTGCTCGAGCGCAAGTAGATGGGCGAGGCCGTGAGCCTGCGCCGGGACGGCGCCCGTGCGCTGGGCGAAGGTGATCGACCAGACCCGCTGCATCGGCTGCCACGCGTGCAGCACGGCCTGCAAGTCGGAGAACCAGGTCCCGCTGGGCGTCCACCGCACCTACGTCAAGTACGTCGACGTCGGCCGCTTCCCGCAGGCGCGGCGCGCGTTCCAGGTCACGCGCTGCAACCAGTGCGCGGAGCCGCCGTGCGTCTTCGCGTGCCCGACGGCCGCGATGCACCAGCGCCCGGACGGGATCGTCGACTTCGACAAGTCCGTCTGCATCGGCTGCAAGGCCTGCATCGCCGCCTGCCCGTACGACGCGATCTTCATCAATCCCGAGGACCACTCGGCCGAGAAGTGCAACTTCTGCGCGCAGCGGCTCGACGTCGGGCTCGAGCCCGCGTGCGTGGTCGTGTGCCCGACCGAGGCGATCGTCGTCGGAGACCTGAACGACGGCACCTCGCGCGTGTCGGAGATCGTTGGACGCGACAGCGTCGCCGTGCGCCGGCCCGAGAAGGCGACGAAGCCCAAGCTGTTCTACAAGGGTGCGCACCAGGCGACGCTCGACCCGATCGCCGCGCGTCGTCCGCCCGGAGGCCTGTTCCTCTGGAGCGAGCAGTCGACCGGCCGGCAGCAGGTCGTCTCCGGGCATCCGGGCGCTCCCAACAACGCCGCGGCGGCGATGCTCGCCTACGACGTCTCGCACAGCGCGCCCTGGGACTTCCGCGTCAGCCTCTACACGTGGACGAAGGGAATCGCCGCAGGCGCCTACCTGCTGCCGGCGCTGCTCCTGCTCGCGGGCAGGGTCGAGGCGTCCGGGGCGCTCTGGCGCTCCGCGGCGCCGATCCTCGCGGCCGCGTTCCTCGCGGCGACGGTCGGTCTGCTGATCCTCGATCTGACCCACCCGGCCCGCTTCTACCTGGTCCTGACGCGGCCGCAGTGGCGGAGCTGGCTCGCGCGCGGCGGCGTGATCCTCTCGCTCTACGGCGTCGTGCTGGCCGCGCACTTCCTGGCGGCGCTCGGCGGACGCGACGAGTGGTCGCGCGCGCTCGTCTGGATCGGCGTGCCGCTCGCGGTGCTCTCGGCCGTCTACACGGCGTGGCTCTTCGCGCAGGCGAAGGCTCGCGACCTCTGGCAGAGCCCGCTGCTGCCGCCGCAGCTCCTGGTCCAGGCGGGGGCGTCGGGCGCCGCCGCGCTGCTGCCGATCGCCGCGGCCCTGGAGCCCGGCGCGACGCGGCCGCTCGCGACGTTCGCCGAAGCCGCGACCGCGCTGCACCTGCTGCTGATCGTCGGCGAGGTCACGATCGGCCACGCCACCGCCCACGCGCGGCTCGCCGCCCGCGAGATGACGAGCGGGCGCTACCGCTGGTTCTTCCGCTCGGGCATGGCGCTCCAGGCCGCGGGAGTGCTCGCGGTGCGTCGGCGGGGCTCCGCTCGCGCTCGTCACGCTCGCGATCCTCGCCGGCCTGCTGGCCTACGAGCACGCGTTCGTGCAGGCCGGCCAGTCCGTGCCCCTCGCCTAGGAGCCCTGCATGAGCGAGCCCAAGAGCGACCGCGTCTCGGCCTCGCGCAGCGACACCGAGAGCTCGCGGCGAGACCTTCTACCCCGGACCGAGCCGCACTGCCGCTCGGCGCCTACCCGCCGCGCGAGCGCTGGGACGACTGGGTCGAGCTCGACTCGCGGGCGTGGCCGAATCGCGTCGAGCGCCACTGCATGCTGGTGCCGACGACGTGCTTCAACTGCGAGTCGGCCTGCGGCCTGCTGGCCTACGTGGACCGCGAGACGCTCGAGGTCCGCAAGTTCGAGGGCAACCCCGAGCACCCGGGCTCGCGCGGCCGCAACTGCGCGAAGGGCCCGGCGACGCTCAACCAGGTGAACGACCCGGACCGCATCCTCTACCCGCTGAAGCGGGCGGGCAAGCGCGGCGAGAACCGCTGGCAGCGCGTCTCGTGGGACGAGGCGCTCGCGGACGTCGCCGGGCGCATCCGCAAGGCGCTCGTCGAGAAGCGGCCGAACGACGTGATGTACCACGTGGGCCGCCCCGGCGAGGACGGCTACACCGAGCGCGTGCTCGCGGCCTGGGGCGTCGACGGCCACAACTCGCACACCAACATCTGCTCCTCGAGCGGCCGCGCCGGCTACCAGCTCTGGATGGGCTACGACCGCCCGAGCCCCGACCACGCCAACGCCGACCTCATCCTCCTGATCAGCGCCCACCTCGAGTCGGGCCACTACTTCAACCCGCACGCGCAGCGCGTGATGGACGGCAAGGCGCGCGGCGCCAAGCTCGTGGTGCTCGACGTGCGCCTCTCGAACACGGCGACACACGCCGACCACTGGCTCGCACCCTGGCCCGGCAGCGAGCCCGCGATCCTGCTCGCGATCGCCAACTGGCTGATCCAGGAGGACCGCTACGACCGCGAGTTCGTGCGGCGCTACTGGAACTGGCAGGAGTACATGGAGGCCGAGCGGCCGGGCGAGCCCGCGAGCTTCGAGGCTTTCGAGAAGGCGCTCAAGAGGCTCTACGCCGAGTACAGCTTCGACTTCGCCGAGCGCGAGTCCGGCGTCTCCGCCGCGGTGCTCCAGGAGGTCGCGAGGCTCGTGGCCGAGGCGGGGCCGCGGCTCAGCACCCACAACTGGAGGAGCGCGGCCGCCGGCAACCTGGGCGGCTGGCAGGTCTCGCGCACGCTCTTCCTTCTGAACGCGCTGATGGGCGCCATCGCCGTGCCGGGCGGCGTCTTCCCGAACGCGTGGAACAAGTTCGTGCCGAGGCCGATCCACACGCCGCCTCACCCGCCGCAGTGGAACGAGCTCACCTGGCCGCAGGAGTACCCGCTCGCGATGAACGAGATGTCGTTCCTGCTGCCGCACCTGCTGAAGGACGGGCGCGGCAAGCTCGACGTCTACTTCACGCGCGTCTACAACCCGGTCTGGACCAACCCCGACGGGCTCAGCTGGATCGAGGCGATCAAGGACGAAGCGAAGATCGGTTTGCACGTGGCGCTCACGCCCACCTGGAGCGAGTCGGCCTACTTCGCCGACTACGTGCTGCCGGTCGGCCTCGGCTCGGAGCGCCACGACCTGCACTCGTACGAGACGCACGACGCGCAGTGGATCGGCTTCCGCCAGCCGGTGCTGAAGGAGGCGCGCACCCGCCTCGGGCAGAAGGTGAAGGACACGCGCGAGGTGAACCCGGGCGAGGTCTGGGAGGAGAACGAGCTCTGGATCGACCTCTCGTGGCGCATCGACCCGGACGGCGCGCTCGGGATCCGCAAGCACTTCGAATCGAAGCGCGAGCCGGGCAGCAAGCTCACGGTCGACGAGTACTACGCCTTCATCTTCGAGAACTCCGTGCCGGGCCTGCCCGAGCGCGCGCGCGCCGTCGGGCTGACCCCGCTCGAGTACATGCGCCGCTACGGTGCCTTCGAGGTGGCGAGCCAGGTCGGCGCGCAGCACACGGCCCGCGTACCCGACTCCGAGCTCGTGGACGTGCGGCGCGGGGCGAGCGGCGGCGTCTACGCGCGAAGCGAGAAGCCCGCGTCTCGCCAACCTGGTGCCGGTGCCGTCGCCCGACCCCGACGCCGACGGCCGGCGTCTCGTCGGGATCGAGGTCGACGGCGCGGTCGTGCGCGGCTTCCCGACGCCGAGCGGGCGGCTCGAGTTCTACTCGTCGACGCTCAAGGCCTGGGGCTGGCCCGAGCACTCGCTGCCCGGGTACATCCGCAGCCAGGTCCATCCGCAGAGCCTCGAGCCGGGCGAGGTCCCGCTGATCCCCACCTTCCGGCTGCCCGTCCAGATCCACACCCGCAGCGCCAACTCGAAATGGCTGGACGAGATCGCGCACACGAACCCGCTCTGGATCCACCCGACGCACGCCGCGCAGCTGGGCGTCGCGACCGGCGACCTCGTGCGCGTGGAGACGCGGATCGGCTACTTCGTCGTGAAGGCCTGGGTCACCGAGGGGATTCGGCCGGGCGTCGTGGCGTGCAGCCACCACATGGGCCGCTGGAAGCTCGAGGGGCCCGGCCAGCGGCAGCTGATGCCGACCGTGAGCCTGCGCCAGGAGGGCACGCGCTGGGACCTGCGCCGCGTGCGCGACGTCGAGCCGTTCGCCTCGGCCGATCCCGACACCTCGCGCATCTGGTGGACGGACGCCGGCGTCCACCAGAACCTGACCTTCCCGGTGCAGCCCGACCCGATCTCGGGCATGCACTGCTGGCACCAGGCCGTGCGCGTGAGGCGCGCCGAGCCGGGAGATCGACCCGGGGACGTCTCGGTCGACACCGCGAAGTCGCGCGAGGCGTACGTCGAGTGGCTCGCGCGGACGCGGCCGGCCGCGCAGTACTCGCCCGACGGCACGCGCCGGCCGTACTGGCTGCTGCGGCCGCTCAAGCCCGGGCGCGACGCCTACAAGCTGCCGGCGCCGGACCGGCCGTGAGGCTGCGCCAGGGCGAGACCGAGCCGGCCGGCGTGCTGCTGCGCGCTCTCGCCGTCGGCCTGCTGGGCGGATCGGCCGGCGTCGTCCTGCGCTTCCTCGCGACGGAAGCGCCGCGGCTCGTGTGGCCGGGGGCCGACATGGTGCAGGGCGTGGCGCTCACGCCGCCGCTGGCGCGCGCACTCGTGCCGGCCGTCGGCGGCCTGGTCGCGGGCCTGGTGCTGGCGCTCGGCGCACGCTGGGGGGGTGGTGCCCGCGGCTGGGACATCCTCGAGGCGGTCGTGCTGCGCAACGGCGTGCTGCCGCTGCCACAGGCCCTGGTGCGCGCCGCCTCGTCGCTCGTCACCCAGGCCTCGGCCGGCGCCGTCGGCCGCGAGGGCCCGATCGTGCTCGTGGCGGCGGCGACGGCGTCGGGCATCGGCGGGCGCTTCGGCGTACCGACGCGCGAGCGGCGGCTGCTGGTCGCGTGCGGATCCGCCGCCGGCCTCGCCTGCGCCTACAACACGCCGCTCGGGGCCGTCGCTCTTCGCGATGGAGATCCTGCTCGGCAGCTTCTCGCTCGAGGCGTTCGCGCCGCTCGCGATCTCCTCCGCCACCGCCACCTTCCTGAGCTGGGCGGCCTTCGGGCGCGACCCCGTCTTCCACGTGCCGGCGGCGACGCTGTCGTCGTCCTGGGAGCTGCTGCTCTGCGCCGCGCTCGGCGTGCTCGGGGGCCTCGTGGGCGCGCTCTTCCTGTTCGCGCTCCGCGCGGGCGCCGCGCTCTACGCACGCTCGGGGCTGCCGCGTCCCGCTGGCGATGGCGACGCGCGGGCGCTCGCGCTCGGGCTCGTGACGCTGCGCTACCCCGAGATCGTCGGGCAACGGGCGCGAGGCGATCGCCGCGCTCTTCGTGCGGCCGTGGGGGATCGAGGCCGTGCTGGCGCTGCTGGTGCTGCGGCTCATCGTGACGCCGCTCGCGGTCGGATCGGGCACGGTGGGCGGCGTCTTCACGCCGACGCTGTTCCTGGGCGCGATGCTGGGGCACGCGTTCGGCGCGGGCGTGCAGCGCGCTGGCCCCGAGCCTCGGCGCCGATCCGGCGGCCTTCGCGCTCGCCGGGATGGGCTTCCTGCTGGCCGGGACCACGCACGCCCCGCTCACCGCCGTGGTGATGGTCTTCGAGATGACGCTCGACTACGGGATGGTGGTGCCGCTCCTGCTCGGCTCGGCGGTCGCCAGCCTCGTCGCCGCCGCGCCTCAGCGCCAACTCGGTCTACACCGAGGCGCTGCAGCGCAAGGCGGGCGACGAGGAGGCGGCGGGCGCGCTCGACGTGCTCCGCGTGAGCGACCTCGTGCGCTCGGACCAGGTCACGGTCGCCCCGGACCTCGCGCTCCCGCAGCTGCTCGACGCCTTCGTGGCCTCGCGCCGCAACCATCTCTACGTGGTCGACGAGCGGGGCAGCTTCCAGGGCGCCGTGAACCTCCACGACGTCAACGAGGCGCTGCGCACCGCCGGCGGCGCCGGCACGCTGGTCGCGAAGGACGCCATGCGCAAGCGCTTCGAGGTCACGACTCCGGAGGAGAGCCTGCCGCGCGTGCTCGAGCGCTTCGCGGCCCAGGAGTGCGAGCGGCTGCCGGTGCTGCGCGACCTCGAGACGCGCCAGCTGATCGGGACGATCTCGAAGCGCGACATCCTCTCCGTGTACTCGCTCGAGCTGCTGCAGCGCGGCGCCTCTCGCCGTGCGCCGCGGCCGCTCGAGCCCGCCCTCGAGACGCTCGTGGACGAGGTGCCGCTGCCCGCGGACCTCGCGGGCCGCACCTTCGCCGAGTCGCGCTTCCGCGACACCCACGCGCTCGCGCTGCTGCTCGTGCGTCGCGGCGCGGCCGGCCTGCTGCTGCCCGACGCGGAGCTGCGCTTCGCGGCGGGAGACCGGCTGGTCGTGTTCGGCCCGCGCGACCGCATCCTCGCGCTGCGCGAGCGCGCGCGCTGAGCGCGCCCCGAGTCCTCCAGCGGATTGAACCGCGCTCCTTGACGCGCCTGCGGCGGAGCGCCAAGTGAGACACAATTCGGGCGGAGGAATCCCCTCATGCGGCGACTCACGTCTCTTCGTTCTCCTCGTGGCGCTCTCGCTGGCGGCCCATGCGTTCGCGCAGTCCCAGGCGATCAACGGCGCGATCGAGGGCCGCGTGCACGACGCGACGGGCGCGCTTCTGCCCGGCGTGAGCGTCACGATCACCAACGTCGAGACGGGCGCGAAGCGCACGGTGCAGAGCGGAAGCGACGGCAGCTATCGCGCGCCGCTGCTGCCGCTCGGCGTCCTATGCGGTGAAGGCCGAGATCTCGGGCTTCAAGACCCTCGAGCGGACGGGCATCAGCCTCGCCGCGGGCCAGACCGCGGTGGTCGAGCTGTCGCTCGAGGTCGGAGGCGTCGCCGAGGTGGTGTCGGTGTCGGGCGACTCGCCGGTCGCCGAGCCGGGCAAGATCGACCTCGGGCGCACGATCTCGCAGGCCGAGATCAAGAACCTGCCGCTGGTGTCGCGCAACCCGTACAACTTCGCGTTCCTGCAGGCGAACGTCACCGGCTACGAGAACAACGAGTTCGGGGTGCCGCGCATCAACGCCAACGGCAGCCAGATGCACACGAACTACCAGATCGACGGCAACACCAACACCCAGAAGGACCGCGCCGGGCTGCGGATGCTGCCGATCTCGGAGGTCGTGGTGCGGGAGGTCAAGGTCATCACCTCGGGCTTCGCGCCCGAGTTCGGCCAGACCACGGGCATGGTCTTCAACGCCGTGACCCCGTCGGGCACCAACGACGTTCGCGGCTACCTGACCTACCGTTTCCGGCGCGCCGGGATGAACGAGCGGCCGTTCTTCCTGTCCCCGACGGCGCGCAAGCCCGACAACAACATCGACAACTTCACCGCCACCCTGGGCGGGCCGATCGTGAAGGACCGCTGGCACTACTACGTCGGCTACGAGTACGTGGACCAGGACCTGCGCGACGCGTCCAAGGTGATCCAGCAGAGCGCGGTCAACAACGCGGAGACGCTCGGCCTGTCGCCAACGGCGATCCCGCCGGACGGGGTCATCCCGACGCAGCAGCACGTCAACTTCGCGATCGCCAAGACCGACTACCAGCTCTCCCCGGAGCACAAGCTCTCGGCGCGCTACTTCTTCTTCAAGAACCGCTCGCCCTACAACATCGGCGGTGGCCTCAACACCGTCGACCGCGCCACCGACTTCAACGACCGCATGGACTCGGCGTCGGTCCAGCTGATCTCCTCGTTCGGCGTGAACCGCCTGAACGAGCTGCGCGTGCAGTTCGCGCGCCGCCACCAGTTCCGGACGACGAGCGAGAACGCCGGCGCCTGCCCCGCGATCGTGGTGAGCGGGATCGCGAACTTCGGCTGCCCGCTCGACGCCACCCAGAGCGCGGGCTTCGACTTCAGCCAGAAGATCTGGCAGGTCTCGGACAACTTCACCTGGATCCGGGGAAAGCACAGCGTCAAGGCCGGCTTCGACCTGCAGTTCGTGGCCGACGACCGCGTGAACACGCTGCGGCAGATCTACACGTTCCCGAGCGTCGACGCCTACCTCGCGGCGAAGACGGGGACGAACCCGCGCGCCTACACCAACTTCCAGCAGGATCTCGGCGATCCGAGCGTCAGCTACGATTCGGGCTTCCACGGCCTCTTCGTCCAGGACGACTTCCAGATCAGCTCGAGCTTCAAGCTCCTCTTCGGGGTGCGCTACGACCTGTTCGCGATCCCAGACTCGCGGCCATTCGCGGCAGAACCCGCTCTCGCAGTCGTTCAAGAAGGACAAGAACAACTTCGCGCCGCGGGTGGGCTTCTCCTGGAGCCTGGACCCGGCCTCGCGGACGGTCGTCCGCGCCTCGACCGGGATCATGTACGAGCCGCCGCTCCTGAACCTCTACGAGGACGCGATCCTGCGCAACGGCGATCCCAGGAGCTTCACCGCGACGCTCAATCCCACGAGCGCGGGGGCGCCCGCGTTTCCCGGCACGCTCGCCGACGTGCCTCCGGGCTTCGCGCTCCCCACGCAGAGCATCAACGCGGTGGCCGCCGACTTCGACAGCCAGTGGGCGCTCATGACCAACGTCCAGATCGAGCGCGCGATCGGCCAGGACTTCGCCGTGTCGCTCGGCTACGTCAACTCGATCGGGCGCAGCATGCCGTTGCTGATCGACACCAACATCATCCCCACCGGGCTGACGCTCGGCGACGGCCGCCCGATCTACTCGACGGCGGTCAACGCCTCGACGCGCGTGAACCCGGCCTTCAACCACGTCGACACGCTGTCGTCGACGGGCGAGGGCAGCTACAACGCGTTCACGGTCATGCTGCACAAGCGGATGAGCCACGGCGTCCAGCTGCAGGCGAGCTACACCTGGGCCAAGGGCGAGGACGACGCCCCGCTCACGGGCACCTACGTGGTGGGAAGCGGCGACGACAGGCTCTCGGATCCCTCGAACCAGGACCGCGACAAGGGCGTCGTGCCCTTCAACCAGACCCACACCTTCGTGATGAGCACGCTCCTCGCCCCGCGCGTGAGCGGGTCGGGCATCCTCCGCCGGCTCGCCGACAACAACCAGCTCGGGCTGATCCTGACGTGGAACAGCGGCCTGCCCTTCAACATCCGCTCGAACCTCGACCTCAACCTGGACGGTCTCACCAACGACCGGCCGCTCGGCATCGACCGCAACACGGGCCGCTTCGGGAAGGTCGTCAACCTCGACGCCCGCTACGTGCGCTTCATCCCGCTGGGCGCGCGCGTGCGGGCCGAGCTGTTCGTCGAGGCCAAGAACGTCTTCAACACCGGCTGCTCGGACCCGGCGGACTACGCCACCTGCACGATCAACATCTCGGCGGTGAACCGGGTGGTGACCACGAACGCGGCGGGCCAGCCCGCGGCGGCGATCCCGGACCCGTTCGCGGGCACGGCCGGGTACCAGCAGCGGCAGGTCCAGCTGGGCGCGAAGCTGTCCTTCTAGCCGCGAGGCGAGCGGCGCCTCGGCGGCGCTCGCCCGGCCGCGCCGCCAGTCGCGGAGCACGCGCTCCACGAAGACGCCGCTGAGGCCCAGCGAGCGGCGGTAGTCGAGCGCCTGCTCGATCCGCCGCTTCGACAGGCGCGCGCGCACCTCGGGGTGCTGGCGCACGGCCTGCTGGAACGGCACGCCGCGCTTCTGGCTCTCGCGGTGGAGCTGCCGCACGAGCTCGTGAGCCTGTCCGCGCCCGAGCTTCGGCGCGAGCGCCATCATCACGGCCTCCGACAGCACGACGCCGCCGGCGCGGTCGAGGTTGCGGCGCATGTTCTCGGCCTTCACGATCAGGCTTCCGAGCAGCCGCGCGCTGATCGCGAGCTGCGCCGAGAGCAGCAGGCAGATCTCCTGCGGGAACGCCCACGACGTCTCGCCCTGGCGGTGGTCGTCCTCCCACTCGGCGTGGACGTAGTCGAGCGCGAGCGGAGCCCGCGCGCGCAGCAGGCGTCCGAGCAGGACCACCGAGCCGGAGGCGACCGGGTTCAGCTTGTGCGGCATCGCGGAGCTGCCGATCTTGCCCTCGACGAACTCGCTGAGCTCGTCGACGTCGGTCACCTGCAGGTTGTAGACGTTCTGGGCGATCTTGCCGAGGGTCGCCGAGAGCATGGCGAGCAGCAGGAAGAACTCGGCGTAGCGGTCGCCCGCGGTCTTGACCGGCAGGCGGGGGACGCCGAGGCCGAGGCGCCGCATCAGGCGCTGCTCGACGCGGAGCCCGGCGCGGCCGAGCGCCGCGAGCGTGCCGACGGCGCCGCCCCACTCGCCGACCAGCACGCGCGGCCGGCTCGCGAGCGAGCCGCTCGCGATGGCGCATCAGCTCGTCGAGCCAGGTCGCGCACTTCCAGCCGAACGTCACCGGCAGCGCGTGCTGGCCGTGCGTGCGTCCCGCCATCAGCGTGTCGCGATGGCGCCGGGCGAGGCGCGCGATCGCGCTCTCGACCGCGTCCAGCTGGCGGAGCACGAGCGTCGTAGCTCGCCTTGATCTGCAGCGTCGTCGCCGTGTCGATCACGTTCTTGCTGGTGGCGCCCCAGTGGACCCAGGCGGCGGCGCTCCGCGGCAGCCGCGCACGCAGCGCGTTCACGAGCGGGACCACCGGGTTCCAGGTGGTGTCGAACTCGCGCCGCATCGCGCGCAGGTCGATGCGGTCGACGCGCGCGGCGCGGGCGATCGCGCGCGCCGCGGCCTTCGGCACGATCCCGAGCTCCGCCTGCACGCGGCGCGAGCGCCGCCTCGACGTCGAGCCAGCGCTGGATCGTGGCGCGATCGTCCCAGATCGCGCGCATCTCGGGCGAGCCGTAGCGGTCGCGGAGGTAGAAGGAGTCGAACGCGCTCGCCGCCATCAGCCGCGCCTCGCGCGTGCGCCCATGCGGCCCGAGACTACCATGCTAGATTGCGGCCATGGACCCGAGCTTCCAGAGCTTTCTCGAGGGCGAGCTGCAGTCGATCCGCGAGCAGGGGCTCTTCAAGGAGGAGTGGCCGATCCTCGGCGAGCAGGGGCCGGTGATCCGCGTCCATGGCCGCTCCGAGCCGGTGCTGAACTTCTGCGCGAACAACTACCTCGGGCTCTCGAGCCATCCCGAGCTGCTGAAGGCCGCGCACGAGGCGCTCGACACCTGGGGCTACGGGCTCTCGAGCGTGCGCTTCATCTGCGGCACGCAGGCGCTGCACCTCGAGCTCGAGAAGCGGATCGCCGAGTTCCTCGGCATGCAGGACGCGATCCTGTACGCGGCGTGCTTCGACGCGAACGGCGGCGTCTTCGAGCCGCTGCTCGGCGCGGACGACGCCATTCTCACCGACCAGCTCAACCACGCCTCGATCATCGACGGCGTGCGCCTCTGCAAGGCGAAGCGCTTCGTCTACGCGAACGCCGACATGGGCGACCTCGAGGCCAAGCTGCGCGAGGCGCAGTCCTGCCGCTTCCGGCTGATCGTGACCGACGGCGTCTTCTCGATGGACGGCTCGGTGGCGCCGCTGCCGTCGATCTGCGACCTCGCCGAGCGCTACCGCGCCACGCTGATGGTGGACGACAGCCACGCCACCGGCTTCATGGGTCGGACCGGACGCGGGACCTTCGAGCATCACGGCGTCGGCGGCCGCGTGGACCTGATCACCACGACCTTCGGCAAGGCGCTGGGCGGCGCGCTCGGCGGCTGCACGGCGGGCTCGGCCGAGGTGATCGGCATGCTGCGCCAGCGCAGCCGGCCGTACCTCTTCTCGAACTCGCTCGCGCCGGCCGTGGTCGCCGCCACGCTGCGCGCGATCGCGCTCCTGACCTCGAGCACGGAGCTGCGCGACCGCCTCGAAGCCAACACGAAGAGCTTCCGCGAGCGCATGGCCGCGGCCGGCTTCGAGATCAAGCCCGGCGTCCACCCGATCGTGCCGATCATGTTCTCGCGCTTCGCGCCCGACGACGCGCCGCTCGCCCAGCGCTTCGCGCGGGCGCTGCTCGACGAGGGGATCTACGTGAAGGGCTTCTTCTTCCCGGTGGTGCCGAAGGGGCTCGTCGCGGATCCGCGTCCAGCTCTCCGCGGCGCACCAGCCGGAGCACGTCGACCGGGCGGTCGCCGCGTTCACGAAAGTCGGTAGGCAGCTGGGCGTGCTGGCCTGACGGCTCGCGCAGCAGGTAGCTAGGGCGTCACCTTCGCCTGGCGGGGGGCCTGGAGCTCGGCGGCGCGCGAGGCGAGCTTCAGGAACTCCGTGCGGTAGCCGTCGCGGTCGTCGCCCTGCCCCGAGCGGGCCAGCTCCAGCACCATCGGCCAGGTCGCCTGGCCCCGATGATCGGACTCGCGGAGAAGCAGGCCGAACGCCGCCACGGCCGCGGCAAAGCGCAGCCGCTCGGAGCCGCGCGCCGTCTCCTGGCTGGACGCGACCGTCGAGGTGAGGAGCCGGCTGACGTCGCCCTCGGGCTCCTTGTAGCGGAGCTTGAGCGTCAGCAGCTCGTCGCTCGTCGCCGCCGGGGACAGCGCCGGCGGCTGCTGGTACTTGAGCGGGCCCGCGCCCTTCGCGTCGAGCGGCAGGCCGGCGGGCACCACCTCGTAGAGCGCCGTCACGGTGTGGCCCGCTCCGATCTCGCCCGCGTCCTTGCGGTCGTCGTCGAAATCCTCGGCGCGCAGCAGCCGGTTCTCGTAGCCGACCAGCCGGTAGCCGGCCACGCGGCGCGGGTTCCACTCGACCTGGATCTTGACGTCCTTCGCGATCGTCACGAGCGTCGCGCCGGCCTCGCTCACCAGCACCTTCTTCGCCTCGGCCTCGCTGTCGATGTACGAGTAGTTGCCGTTGCCGCGGTCGGCGAGCATCTCCATCGTGGCGTCCTTCAGGTTGCCCTGGCCGAAGCCGAGCACCGAGAGGAAGACGCCGCTCTTGCGCTTCTCCTCGATCAGCCGCGACAGCTCGCCGACGCTGGTGACGCCGACGTTGAAGTCGCCGTCCGTCGCGAGCAGCACGCGGTTGATCGCGCCCGGGCGGTACATCTCGGCGGCGACGCGGTAGGCGAGCTCGATCCCGGCGCCGCCCGCCGTCGAGCCGCCGGCTTCGAGGGCCGCGAGCGCCGCGCGGATCTCGGCCTTGCGCTCGCCCGAGGTCGGCGGCAGCACCAGACCCGACTGGCCCGCGTAGACGACGATCGCGACCTGGTCCTGCTCGCGCAGCCCCTCGACGAGGAGCGCCAGCGCCTGCTTCAGCAGCGGCAGCTTGTCGGGGGACTCCATCGATCCGGACACGTCGAGCAGGAAGGTGAGCCGGCGCGGCGGCAGCGCCTTCTCCTCGAGCGAGCGGCCGCGCAGGCCGATCAGGGCCAGGCGATGCTCCGGCCGCCACGGGCACGGAGCGAGCTCGGTCGTGACCGAGAACGGCGCGTCGCCGTTCGGCTCCGGGTAGTCGTAGCGGAAGTAGTTCACGAGCTCCTCGATGCGCACGGCGTCCTTCGGCGGCAGCTGGCCCTGGGTCAGGAAGCGGCGGACGTTGGCGTACGAGGCCGTGTCGACGTCGATCGAGAAGGTCGAGAGCGGGTTCTGGGCCGCGGCCAGGAACGGGTTGTCGCGGATGCGGTCGTAGGCCTCGGTGTCGAACGTCGGGCCTCGCGGACTGCAGCTTCGCCAGCTCCTGGCGCGCGGCGGGGGAGCTCGGCACTCCGCCGACGACACCGCCGAGCGACTCCGCCCGGCACGCCCCCTTCCACGCCTCCTGCGACGTCTCCTGCCACGCCTGTCGCGACACTTCGCAGGGCGGGCTGTCGGGCGCCGTCGTCGCGCTTCTCCTCGTGAAGCGCCTGCGGGGCCTCGATCGGCGCCGCGTAGGGAGCGGGGGGCACGGCCGTCGGGGCGAGTGTCCCGGGCGGCGTGGACGCCGGGGACGGCGGCGCCTTCATGGTGAGCCTCGCGGTCACGAACGCGAGACCGACGAGCGACGCGACCAGCCAGACACCGAGCGCTTGCTTCCTCATGTCACCCTCCGGGGGCCGCCCCGCGGGCCCCGCCTGCATCTCTCTACCGCCGGGGGCGGCCGGCTATTCCGGGCTCAGCGGTTGGACACCGCCCGTGGCCGCGCGTTCCGGCAGTAGACTCCCGCGGGACGGAGGTGCAGCCGATGCGTCACAGGCTTCGAGGAGCGGTGCTCCTCGTCGGGCTCGTCGCCGCCGCGCCGGCGCTGGCGAAGGAGAAGCCCTCGCCGCTCGCCGGGCTCGACGCGCAGGTGCGGCGCGCCATGCAGGAGTTCTCCGTTCCGGGGATGGCGGTCGCGGTCGTGAAGGACGGCCAGGTCGTCCACGCCAAGGGCTACGGCGTACGCCGCGCGGGCGCGCCCGACGCGGTCGACGCGGACACGCTCTTCGGCATCGCGTCCAACACCAAGGCCTTCACCTGCACCGCGATCTCGATCCTCGCCGAGGACGGCAAGCTCGACTGGGACGATCCGGTCACGAAGCACCTGCCCGACTTCCAGATGTACGACCCCTGGGTGACCCGCGAGCTGACGCTGCGCGACCTCGTGACGCACCGCGGCGGGCTGGGGCTGGGGCAGGGCGACCTCATGTGGTGGCCGGCCACGGACTTCACGCGCCGCGAGATCGTGCGGGCCCTGCGCCTGCTCAAGCCGGCGTCGAGCCTGCGCAGCCGCTACGCGTACAGCAACGTCATGTACGTGGTGGCGGGCGAGGTGGTGACGCAGGTCGCGGGCCGCAGCTGGGACGACTTCCTGCGCACGCGCATCTTCGAGCCGCTCGGGATGTCGCGCACCAACACCAGCGTCGAGCACCCCGGCCGTGAACGTCGCCTCGCCGCACCTCGAGCTCGGCGGCGCCCCGAAGCCCATCGCGCCGATGGCGTTCGACAACTGCGGCGCAGCCGGCGCGATCAACTCGAGCGCCTCCGACATGGCGCGCTGGCTGCGGATGCTGCTCGAGTGCGGCCGCGCGGGCGCCAAAGGCGGCGAGGGCTGCCTGCTGAAGCCCGAGTCGATCCGCAGGCTGTGGTCGGCGCAGATCGCGCTCGGCACGCCCGAGCCGCCGCCCGGCCTCGAGGCGCTGCGCGCGAACTTCTCCGCGTACGGCCTCGGCTTCGGCCTGCGCGACTATCGCGGCCGCAAGCTGGTCTCGCACACGGGCGGGCTGCCGGGCTACGTGTCCCAGGTGGCGCTCGTGCCCGAGGAGCGGCTCGGGCTCGTCGTGCTGACGAACCAGGAGAAAGGCGGCGCCTTCTCGTCCGTGATGTACTCGATTCTCGACGCCTACCTCGGCGCGCCGCAGCCGCCGGTCGACTGGGTCGCCGCGTTTCGCAGGCGCGCGGAGGAGCAGGAGAAGTCGGGGCGCGAGGCCGTCGAGCGCGCGCGTGCCGCGCGCGACGCCAGCGCGCGTCCCGCGCTGCCGCTCGCGAGCTACGCCGGACGCTATCGCGATCCCTGGTATGGCGACGTCGAGGTCCGCGAGCAGGGCGGCCGCCTGCAGCTGCGGATGACGCGCACCAGGAGCATGCTGGCGGACCTCGAGCACTGGCAGCACGACACCTTCGTCGCGCACTGGCGCGAGGCCTTGATGTCCGACGCACAGCCCGCCGACGCCTACGTGGTCTTCGCGCTCAAGCCCGACGCCACGATCGAGCGCATGACGATGGCGCCGGTGTCGCCGGCGATCGACTTCAGCTTCGACTTCCAGGACCTGCAGTTCACCCCCGTGCCGGAGGAGCGGCCGCAGGCGTCGACGCCGTGAGCTACGACCAGTAGCGCTTGTAGTAGTGGTCGGGGGCGGGCTGCCTGGCTGGCTTTTCGGGCTGCCGGAACAGCGATTCGACGCGGCGCGCCGAGAGCGGGACGCGGCGCATCAAGACGTAGGCCGCGAGAGGCACGAGAATGACGAGCCCAGCGATGGTGAAGAGCAGGATGCGCATCGGGTCGCCGTACGGCGGAGTATACCTTGACCCCCCGGATGCGGGTTCCTAGAATCCCACAATGTCCGAGGACCGCCTTCGCCTCGCATCGCTCTCCGTGCTCGGCAGTCCCCTTCACGGACGCCGCTACGACCCCGAGGAAGTCGTCGGCGAGGTCCTGATCGGATCGGACGAAAGCTGCCACCTGGTGGTCGACCTGCCTTCGATCAGCCCCATCCACGCGAAGATCTGGACCGATCTCGACGACTGCAAGGTGAAGGACACGAGCGCCCCGCGCGGCGTCTACGTCAACACCGAGCGCGTCGAGCAGGAGGCGCGGATCGACGAAGGCGACGTGCTCTGGCTCGGTCCGCCCCAGGAACCCGGCAGCGTCTGCATCAAGTGCCATTTCAAGCCTTGGGTCGAGATGCTGCCGGGAGCGTCGGCGGGGAGCGAAGGCGAAGCGGCGGACCCGACTCCGCCGCCGGTCGAGCCGCGGTTCGACGAGCTGCCCGCGGCCGACCCGGCCGTAGACGAGCTCGCCCCGCCCGAGGCTGCTTCCGCGTCTCCGGCGAGGGCGCCCGAGCCCGAGCCGAGCCGCCGCCGCCCAGCGCGCCCGAGCCCGCCCTGGCATCGGAGCCTGACGGGGGCGTGTCGCCGCCGCCCGGCGACGACGATCCGTTCTTCGTCGGAGAGGCGGAGCCGAGCGAGCCCGCGCCGACGCCTGCGATCGCCGCCAGCGAGCCCGTCGCGAAGGAAGTCGAGCAAGAAGTCGAGCAGCAAGTCGAGCAGGATGTTGCACAGGAAGTCGCGCAGGAAGTCGCGCCGGAAGAGGTGGCGGCCGCCAGCGTGGAGCCTGAGGCCGAGTCGGTTCCAGCGGCGGTTACGGACGAGTGGTCGATCCCCGAGGCGCCCGCCGAGCCCGAGCCCGCGCCCGTGGTCGACGAGTTCTTCGTCGCGAGCGAGCCCGACGAAGCCCAGCCACAGCTCGAGGAGCCGACTTTCGTCGTCCCCGAGCCAGAGGCAGAAGTGGAAGCGGCTTCGGCCGTGCCGTTCCTCGACCTGCCACCGCTCGAGCCCACCTCACCGCCGATCCCCGCGCCGACGCCCGCCCCGACATTCGCGCCGACGCCTTCGCCGGCTCCGAAGCCCAAAGCGCCGCCGGCTCCCGCTCCGAAGCCGACACCGGCGCCCGCCGCCGCTGCTCCCGAACCGGCACCGACGCCCGCACCGGCGGCCGCTCCCAAGGAAACGCCCGCGGCCGCCGCGCCGCCGGCGCCACCGAAGCCGGCTGGCGAGCCGCGGCCCGCTGCTGCGGCACCGCGCGCGCAGCCGGCGCGTCGTCCCGCGAGCGCCGCGCCCGCGGCGCGTCGTGCGCCGGCCGGGCGTGCCGCCTCGCCCCGCGCGGCGAGCGGGAGCCCCGCCTGGCTACGCCCGGTGGGCCTCGGCGCGGCCGGGCTGCTGGTCGCGGGTGCTCTCGGCTTCGGTGCCATGAAGCTGATGGGCGGATCGGTCCGACTCGACTCCGTCGAGCCCCAGCGCGTCCGCGTCGGTCAGCGCGCGACCCTGTCGGGCTCGGGCTTCAGCTCCGATCCGGCCGGCCAGACGGTGATCTTCGGCGAGCGCGAGGCGAAGGTGCTGCAGGCCTCGCCGAAGCGGCTCGAGGTCGAGGTTCCCGAGGCCGTCGCGTCGGCCGGCGCCGAGAGCCGCGTGCCCGTCGTCGTGCGGACGAACGGCCGCTCGACGGCCGTCGTCGAGGTGACGGTGTTCCAGGGGCCCCGGCTGCACGGCATTTCTCCCGGAGCCGCGATGCCGGGCGAGGAGGTGCTGCTCGCGGGCGCCGGCTGGGGCGTCGGCGCGACCGTGAAGTTCGGCTCGGCGACGGCGCAGACCCTCGAGGTGCAGCCGACGCAGATCCGTGCGCTGGTGCCCGAGGTCGGCAGTCCCGGCAGCGAGCTCGCCGTCGTCGTGACGATTGCCGGCGTGGACTCCAATCCGGCGCCGTTCATCCTGGGGCACCTGCCCGTGGTGTCCGGCCTCAACCCGGCGAGCGCCGGCCCCGGCGACGTGGTGACCGTGTCGGGCAAGGGCTTCGAGACGATCCCGGCGCGCAACGAGGTCCGCGTGGGCGGCGTTGCGGCGCTCGTGATCGCCGCTGCCGGCGACTCGCTGCAGGTCGTCGTGCCGCGCCTCGGTCCGGGGGAGAGCACGCGCGCCGTCGAGGTGCGGGTCCCGGCCTCGAGCAACGTCGGCCAGGCCCAGCTCGCGCTCAAGCCGGCGGCGGACAGCGTCGAGTTCCGCTTCATCGCCGAGCCGTTCACTCCCGCCGCCGGCCGCGTGCACGCGCTGCTCGCGACGGGGCTGGGGCCGGCCTTCGTGCTGGCCGCTTCGGGCGGACGGACAGCGGCCGAGCGTGCGGCGACCGCGGCCGAGCGGCTGAACGCCGCGGCCCAGCCGCTGCGCACGACGGCCGGGCTCACGCTCGAGGCGCGCGGGCTCGAGTCGAGCCCGGTGATCGGCCTCGTCGGGCAAGCCGATCCGCTGCTCGAGGTCAGCGAGGAGGACGCGGCGGCCTACAACGAGGACTGGACCGGCCTGCGCGGCCGCGGCGGCCCCGTGACGCGGGCGCGCCTGGCGCGCTGGTGGGAGGCGCTCGGCCGCGACCTCGTGCTGATGACGGTCCGCAGCCAGGCGCCGTCGAACGCGGCGGCGCTCGCGCCCGAAGGCCGCGTGCTCGGGCAGCTGTTCGAGCTCGCCCAGCGCAGCGGCGGCGCGGGCCTCCCGCGCCAGGTGGTGGACGACGCGCGCCCGCCGCTCAAGGACGGCCTGCGGCTGCTCGGGCTGCGGGTGCCGCCGACGGTGACGGCTGCGGCGCCGGGAGCCGCGCACCGCCGCCGCGGCTCCTGCGGTCGCCGCGGCACCGACGCCGCCCCCGCTGCAGCTCGACGGAAGCTGGGGCGGGCACCAGGTCGAGCAGGGACTGCGCCAGTTCCTGAGCGTGACGCTTCCGCGGCAGCGGCGGCACCGTGGCGTACGAGGGCGGCATCACCTTCACGGTGCCGATGCTCAGCGTCGAGAAGCCGCGCCGCGACCAGGTGCACTTCAGCGTGCAGATCCGCGGCGGCTTCCGCCACTACACGGGGCAGTGGGACGGCGAGGCGCTGACGGGCAACGTCACCACCGACGCCGCCGGCAAGAACGTCGTCGGCACTTTCGAGCTGCGGAGGCGCTAGGCGACCGTCACCTCTTTGCAGAGGTAGACGTCCTGGATCGTCTGCAGCAGCTGGGCGCCCTCGGCCATCGGGCGCTGGAAGGCCTTGCGGCCCGAGATCAGCCCCATGCCGCCGGCGCGCTTGTTGATCACGGCCGTCTTCACGGCCTCGGCGAAGTCGTTCTCGCCCGAGGCGCCGCCGCTGTTGATGAGCCCCGCGCGGCCCATGTAGCCGTTCGCGACCTGGTAGCGGCAGAGGTCGATCGGGTGGTCGGTCGCGAGCTCGGTGTAGATGCGCTTGTCCGTCTTGCCGTACGGGTTCTCCTTGCTGCTGATCGCGTTGTAGCCGCCGTTGTTCTCCGGCAGCTTCTGCTTGACGATGTCGGCCTCGATCGTGACGCCGAGGTGGTTGGCCTGGCCCGTGAGGTCGGCCGAGACGTGGTAGTCCTTGTCCTTCTTGAACGCGGGGTTCCTGAGGTAGCACCAGAGCACGGTCGCGAGCCCCATCTCGTGGGCGATCTGGAACGCCTGCGACACCTCGACGATCTGGCGCGCGGACTCGGGCGAGCCGAAGTAGATCGTGGCGCCGACCGCGACGGCGCCCATGTCGCGCGCCTGCTTCACCGACGCGAAGAAGATCTGGTCGAACTTGTTCGGGTAGGTGAGGAACTCGTTGTGGTTGAACTTCACGAGGAACGGGATCCGGTGCGCGTACTGGCGCGCCACCGCGCCGAGCACGCCGAGCGTCGAGGCGACCGCGTTGCAGCCGCCCTCGATCGCGAGCTTCACGATGTTCTCGGGGTCGAAGTACATCGGGTTCTTGGCGAACGACGCGCCGGCCGAGTGCTCGATGCCCTGGTCGACCGGCAGGATCGAGACGTAGCCGGTCCCCGCCAGGCGCCCGTTGTCGATGAGCGCCTGCAGCGAGCGCAGCACGGGCGTCGGCCGGTCGGAGCCCGCGTGGGCCGCGTCCACCCAGCGCGGGCCGGGCAGGTGCAGGCTGGACTTCGGGATGCCCTTGCAGGCGTGGTCGAGGAGCCCGCGCGCGTCGCCGCCCAGGTACTCCGCGATCTTGTCGATACCGCTAGCCGTGACCGTCGTCATGAATTGCCTTCCTTCCGTCAGTTGAGCCGTGAGGCCTTGAGCTTGAGCTGCGCCACGCGCGCCGCGAGCTCCTCGGCGTCCTTCGCCCGGGGGGCGAGCGCCAGGTAGGACTCGAGATCGTGCGCCGCGAGGCCGTAGCAGTCGAGTGCGGCATAGAGGACACCGCGGTCGCGCAGGTCCTCGGCGCTGCCGGGCTGCAGCGCCACCAGCAGGTCGACCACGCGCAGCGCCCGCAGCTTGTCCTCGTCGCGCAGGTGGATCGCCTTCAGGTTCCGCAGCACGCGCTCGACCATGTCCTTGCGGCCGCAGGGCCGCAGCATCTTCGGCTCGAGCTTGACCTTGCCGCCGAAGATGCGGTCGAGCCGCTGCTGGCAGTCCTTCTCGCTCAGCAGCGTGCCGCCGTGGAACGGATCCACGAGCAGCCCGCGCGCCGGAGTCTGCACGCGAACCACGAAGTGCCCGGGCAGCCCGACGCCCTCCACCTCGAGCCCCGCGCGGCGGCCGACCTCGATGTAGACGAGCGAGAGGGTGATCGGAATCCCGGTACGGCGGTCGATCACCTCGTTCAGGTAGCTGTTGCGCGCGTCGTAGTACTGCTCGCTGTTGCCGCGGAAGCCGAGCTCCTGGAACAGGTAGTGGTTGAGCGCCATCACGGCGCGCTCGGGGCGCTGCTCGTCGTCCAGCCGGTTGCGCAGTCCGCGCCCCATCTCGTCGAGCCGCACCTGGTAGGCGCGCACGTCCAGGCCGTCGTACTCCTGCGCGGCGATCAGCAGGGCCGCCTCGGCGAGGTCCACCTCGTGGTCGGGCCGCCCGAGCAGGTCCTCGAGCTGGTTGCGAGGTGGCGTCGGGACGGGCGAGCTGCGCATGCGGGACACGTTTCCGGGCGTGAATTATAGCAGGCCGCTGTCGCGCTCCCCGGGCGCGCGCGTCAGGCGGGGACGGCCGGCGCGGGCAGCGGCTCGAGGCCGAGCGCCTCGCGCACGCGGGGCGCCACGATCTGGCCGCCGCGGGTGAGCATGCTGTCGCGCACGATCTCGTCGTCGCTGGCGGGCACGAGCTCGCCCTTCCTGGTCATGTTCTGGACGAAGTTGGCGAGGTTCTTCGCGTAGAGCTGGCTCGCGTGGTGCGGGATGCTGGCGGCCAGGTTGACGGGTGCCACCACGCGAGCGCCGTGCGCCACCACCTCGCGCCCGGCCTCGCTCGCCTCGCAGTTGCCGCCCTGCTCGGCCGCGAGGTCCACGATCACCGAGCCCGGGCGCATGCCCCGCAGCATGTCGGTGGTGACGAGCACGGGCGCCTTGCGGCCCGGCACGGCGGCCGCCGCGATCACGACGTCGCTCTCGGCCACGACTCTCGCGAGCAGCTCGCGCTGCCGGCGGTAGAAGCCCTCGTCCTGAGCCTTCGCGTAGCCGCCCTTGTCCTCGGCGGCCTGGGCCTCGAGCGGCAGCTCGACGAACTTCGCGCCCAGGCTCTGCACCTGCTCGCGGACCGCCGGGCGCACGTCGTAGGCCTCGACCACGGCGCCGAGCCGCCGGGCGGTCGCGATCGCCTGCAGCCCCGCCACACCCGCGCCGATCACGAACACGCGCGCCGGCGCGATCGTCCCGGCGGCGGTCATCATCATCGGCATCATGCGCGGCAGCCGGTCCGCCGCCAGCAGCACCGCCTTGTAGCCAACCATGGTCGCGGTCGAGCTGAGCGCGTCCATGCTCTGGGCGCGGGAGATGCGCGGCACGAGCTCGAGCGCGAAGGAGGTGAGGCCGCGCGCGGCGAGCGTCTTCACCGCCTCCGGCTGCTGCAGCGGGTCGAGGAAGCCCACGAGCACGTGCTGCGGGCCCAGCCGCTCGAGGGCGGCGCGATCGTGGGCCCCGGCGAAGGAGCGCACGGACAGCAGGAGGGTGGCGGTGGAGAGCACGTCGTCGCGGCGGCCCACGACGGCACCTTTCTCGGCATAGAGGCCGTCGGGGAAGCCGGCGGCCTCGCCCGCTCCGGCCTCGACCGCGAGCTCGATGCCGGCCTTCGCGAGCGCGCCCAGGACGCCGGGCACGAGGGCCACGCGCGTCTCGCCGGGCCAGGTCTCCTTGAGGACGCCGGCCTTCACCACGCCGCCCAACATACACGATCCGTCGCCCGCACCTCCAGAGTCGCCGGGGGCGCGCGGCGGCGGCGCGTCTAGTTCGTCCGGCTCACTTCACGTTCTCACTTCACATCGAGCGTTCCGCAGCGCGAGCCGTTCGGGTCGACCGGGACGTTCTCGGCCGCGCAGGCCTCGTAGGTCCCGGGCAGCTTGCCGATCGCGAGGAACTGATTGTCGGGATGGTCCTGGCAGTGCGACGGGTCGTACCCGCAGTTCTCGTTCCCGAAGAACCAGGTCGGCCCCCAGCGGCCGTTCTCGGCCTTGCCGGTCGCCAGGTAGTCGCACGCGACGCGGTCCTTGTTGCCCTCGGGCCGGGTGTCGCAGAACTTCCAGTCCCCGAACCCCACCTTGTCGCAGTAGTGGTCGATGTTGGGCACGAGCGGCTTCGAGTCGAGCCTCCGGCGCTCGCCCTCCTGGGCCTGCAGGCTGACCTGCATGCGCAGCATCGGGGGCGGCGTGGGAGCCGGGCAGACCATCCCCGGGGGCAACACCACCGAGGTCTCGGACGTCGGCGTGGGCGTCGGCGCGGGGGCCAGCGTCACCACCGGGGGACCGGTGGTGCTACTCGGCGTCGTGCTGCCACCGCATGCGATCAGCGCCAGGCCAGAGGCCGCGCAGACGAAGGCGAGTGATCGATTCATGCGACGCTCCTGAATTGAAACATCTGAAACTACATTAGGCTCCGAGGCCTAACTCCGCAATAGAAAAGATTAAAATTGTGCTCAAGATCACGCTTCTTTCCGGGCGTCGGGAGTCAACAGGCCCCAAGGGGCCCGGAAACATGTGGCGGAGCGGCGAACCAGGCCCTCGCGAGACCCTGCTACTGGCACTCCGGCTTGCCCTTGATCGTGCAGATGCCGCATCGATTGCCGGGCCGGTCGGGGTTGGTGGAGACAGGGATGTCGCCCGCGGCGCAGGCGGCGTACTCGCCGTCGCCACGCGTCAGCACGAGGAACTGGTTGTCGGGATGGTTGCTGCAGCCGTTCTCGCCCGGCTGCGCCGTGCACGGCCGGCCGTTGTAGAACCACGTCGGCCCGTAGCGAGCCGTATCGCCTGCCCGTCCGACGGCCATGTAGTCGCAGGCCGTCGCCTGCGGGTCGCCTTCCTGGCGCGTGAAGCAGAACTTGTCGGTCGCGCCGAAGCCGGCTCTTCCACAGTAGCCGTCCACGTTGTCGACCACGGGGCGCGAGTCGAGCGTCCGGCGCAGATTGCCGCTGTCGAAGATCACGCCGACGCGGATGCCGTAGAGCGGCGGCGGCGTCGGGCTGCAGTTGAGCGCGCCGACCGGCGTGGGGGTTGCAAGGGGCGTCGCCACGGGAGTCGGCGTCGGCACGGGAGTGGGGGTGCCGTTCGAGCCGCCGCCGCCGCAGGCGACGAGCGCGGCGACGCCGCAGACCATGGTGAGCGCGGCCAAAGCCGTCGCGAGGGTGAAGGACCGCGAGCGGCCCGGGCAGGCAGGCGACGGCATGTGAGGGTCTGTCTCCTTGATCTTCATCTCTGAGCTCAGCGCTCGACTTCGACGGAGCAGCACGAGCCGGTGTTGGCGCAGACCGTGTAGGTGCCCGTCTTGTAGACGAGCAGGCCGTAGGGGTCCGTGGGATGGTGCTCGCAGCCGCTCGCCGGTCCGGTGCAGTACTGGCCGCCGTTCGTGGTCCAGGTCGGCCCGGGCTTGCCGGTGTCCTTCGCGTTGCCGACGATCCAGGTCTCGCAGGGAATCCGCTCCGCGCTGTCGGGAGGCCGCACCGGGCAGAGCGCGCGCCCGTCGGTGAACCCGGCCATGGCGCAGTAGTTGCCGTCGGGCCCCACGATCGCCGTCGAATCGAGCGTGTAGTAGTCCGGCCCGTAAAGGTGCAGCTTGCAGTTCATGCGGCTGATCGGCGGCGGGTACGGCCAGCCGCAGCCGCTGCCGGGCGCGGGCAGGCCGCCCCGGGCCACCGGGAAGTTGGCGGGCGTGCAGGTCTCGAAGTAGATGCCGTTCTTCCGCAGGTTGCCGTCCTGGGTGAGGATGTCGAAGTTCTCCGAGAAGCCGTTCTCGTTCTTGATCAGGATCCGCTCGTAGGCGCCGTCGTCGGGATCGCGCTCCGAGCAGTAGCCGGCCGCCAACAGGTTCGATACCACCGCGTTGAGGTAGGCCTCCTTGTCGAGCACCCTGTACTGCCCGGTGCCGATTCCGGCCTCCTCCGTCTTGTCGAAGATCTGCGGCTGCTGCTGGACCACCGTGTCGATCGCTGTCAGTACGGCGTTCTGGAGCTTGGGCGAGACCTTCTCGCACTCGGCGTTCAGGTCGCCGGGGCCGAGCGGACAGCTCGCGGCGCCCGGGTTGCCACCGCCTCCAACAGGCGTGGGCGTCGGCGTTGGCTTCACCGTCACGGGCGGTGTCGACCCGGTGGAAGGCGAGCCGCTCCCGCCTCCGCAAGAGACCGACCACAGCATCGCCAGGGAGACGGTGATCGAAACCACCGTCGACAGCATGCCTGACCTGGACGACATCAAGCCGGTGTGCGGCCCGTACGATCGACGACCTGACATCACACCTCCGGTGCCTGGACCCGCCTCAGCGCCGGGTCCAGCCCGTGCTCGACGATTTCCGGCCCAAAACAAGCGCCAATTATAAACCCACTGGTCGGCAGGTCAACGTAAAGAGTTGAAAAGGTTTAGCTTGGCTGAACGCCTGATCAGAAGGTGGATGGCGCGCAGGCCCCGACGTACTTGCGGATCACCCAGTTACCGGAAGGCGGATTCCAGCCGGCGCGGGACGCGATGATCCACTGCTCGTTGAACGAGTTCGAGGTCTTGACGCCGATCTCGCCCTCGGCGTCGACCTTGCCGCAGAACCCGGCCTCGCCGAGCGCCGCGACGACGGCGGTCATGTAGGCGTTGTAGTCGAGGATCCGCGGTCCGCCGTTCACGTCCTTGAAATCGAAGAGCTCGGGCCGAACCGCCAGCGCGCGATCGATCGCCGCGTCGACGGCGCCGCCGATCCGCGCCGCGGGCTTCTGGCAATCGGGGCCGGCGGGACGGCTCGCGGGCAGCGCGCAGGCCGGGATCACGCTCAGCGCCTTGGGGGGCGGCGTGGGTGCGGGTGTCGGCGTCGGCACGGGAGTGGGGACAGGCGTCTGCTGCGACGGAGACGAGCCGCCCCCGCAGGTCGCGAGCACGACCGACGCGAAGGCCAGGCCGAGCCCGGCGAAGAAGCGCTTTCGAATCATCAGAGATCCTCCGTGAGGCGGGCGGTGTCTTGCGTTTCAGGGTGTGGCTTCCACGTCCGCGAGGCGGACGGTCGTTCGATCGGCGTCGAGCATGCGATGGACCGCGTAGAGGCAGCGCCTCTGGATCTCGAACGGCCTGAGGCGGCTCTGCTCCAGGATGCGTTCGACGGCGTTCGCTTCGTAGCGATAGATCCCCGCGACCGGCCGGGTCACGAGCGCCTCGGCATCCTCGGGCGCGAGCGGCAGGAGCTCGATCCGCTCGAGCCCGTCGCCCGGACCGCTCAGGGCGCCGGCCACCACGACTCGCAGCTCTTCGGGTGCGTCCCGGAGCAGCGGGCCGAGCCACGCCTCGAGCGCCCGCTCCGAGCCCTCGCGCACGGCATCGATCTCGTCGATCAGCAGGACCAGGCGGACCGGCCCCCTCCCGCGCGCGTGCAACTCGCTGAGGACGCGCCGCAGGTCGCTGCTCCATTCCTCCCCGGTGTAGCCGTCGCGTCCCCGCCGCACGCGGAGCCGGGAGAGTGTCTCGGGCGAGAGCCCGAGCACCTCGATCGCCTCTTCCATGAGGGCGCGGAAGAACCCTGAGGCCGTCACCGCCTCGAGGTCCACGAAGACGGGAATGCGGCACGTGCCGTCACTCGACGCCTCGCGCAGGCCGCGCTCGAGGTGGTGCAGGAAGCTGGTCTTGCCGATCCGACGCTCGCCGGTCAGCTGGATGCTCTTCGATGTGAGCCGCTCAAGGGTCAGGCGAGCGACGGCCTCTCGGCCGAAGAACAGGTGGCGATCGAAGACCGGTGTGCCGACGATGTAGGGGTTGAAGCGACGCTTCAGGGCCCGCCGGCTCCGCATCCAGTGGGTCACCCGCTCGACACCGATCATCGCGAGTACGTTCTCTCGCTCGGGACGGTTGGCGGGCGCTCGACCATGAAGCAGACACGACTCTAACCGAGCCAGGAATCACAATCAACTGATTGATAAAGAACAGTTTACGTCGCATGAACGTTCAGTGCTGCTGAACGGGCGCCTGGCCCATCCGACCTCGCCCGGGTTAATGGCTGGGTGTGGCGGCGTTCGCAGGCAGGGTTGATCCGGAACGCTAGAATGGTCCCCACGCAGGAGAGCGAAGCGCATGGGACGGCCTGTCGAAGCCAAGATCATCGGGGAGCACATCCGCCAGCTTCGGCTGAAGAGCCACGTCTCGGTGCGGGCCTTCGCGGCGCAGACCGGCTTCTCGCCGAGCTTCATCTCGCAGCTGGAGAACGGCCAGGTGACCCCGTCGCTCGGGTCGCTGCAGAAGATCGCCGAGACGTTGGGCGTCACGCTCGGCGAGTTCTTCGCGGCCGCGACGAACGAGGCGGAGGAGGACTTGATCGTGCGTCCGGCCGACCGGCGGCGGCTGGACAGCACGTGGTCGGACGCCCACCTCGAAGCGCTCGGGTCGATGATCCGCAGTCGCCGGCTCGAGCCTGTGCTGGCGATCTTCGGGCCCGGCGGCAAGAGCGGCAAACACGTGCACTCCCACTCGCGCGAGGAGTTCGCCTTCGTTCTCAAGGGCCGCGTGACGCTGACGCTCGGCGACGAGGAGAACGAGCTCCGCGAAGGGGACGCAGTGACGTTGCCCGCGCATGCGCCCCACCGCTGGGAGAACCGCGGCGGCGAGACGGTCGAGGTGCTGATGATCTCCTCGCGCGCCCCGGGCTAGGGCGAAGCGTCGGCCATCGGCGGCTCCGAGCGGGTGCGCATGAGCGCATCCCAGCTCGGGCAGGGAACCGCGGCTCCGGGTCCTCTTCGCAGAGCCACCGAGTCGCCTTCGCAGAAGGCGACGTAGTAGTGGCCTCGCGCGTCGAGGTCCCAGAGCAGCCTCTTCCAGGCGGGTCGTCCCATCGGATAAGTGCCGCCGTCGAGCTGCACCGCGACGACGTCGGCCTCCTCGGCGTGCTCCAGCGTCACGATGAACCGGCGCTGCGCGAGGTGCGCCAGCAGGTTGTACTGCGCGGCCACCTTGAGCTCGGGATCGCTTCCGACGTACTGGACGAGCGCCTGCTGGGTCCGCTGGTCGACGGCAGAGCTGGCATTCGGCTGTCGCAGGAAGTAGAGGTCGCTGCGGCTGTTGCCGCTCGGCGTCCGGTAGGGCGGAAAGAGGCCCGCCAGCAGCACGCAGCCGAGCACGTAGACGGGCAGCCGCTCGCCGTTCGCGCCGGCCGCGCGTCAGCCGTCGCCACCCGACGAGCATCCCGAGGCAGGCCAGCGCGACCGCCGGCATGCCGTAGTAGTAGCCCCACCAGCGCGTCCGGTGGGTCGACAGGAAGCGCTCGCCCCAGTTGGGCAGCAGCAGCAGCAGCGTCGCGGGCTCCGCCACGCCGAGGTAGCCGGTGCCGAGGAGCGGGAGCAGCAGGCCACGGCGCTTGTCCGCGTTGTCGACGAGCAGCTCCGCGGTTCGCAGCGGGTGCGAGGCGACGGACACGCCGATCTCGCTTCGGCGTCTCGCCGAGCTCCTCGAACTCCCAGTGGCGGAAGCCTCCCGCGCGGTAGCGGGGGAACAGGACCTCGAGCTGCAGGGCGAAGAGCGAGAGGGCCAGCGCGGCGATCGTGACTCCGCGCCGCCAGGACGCGAGCCGCATCAAGGCGCAGCGTGAGGCCGAGCATCGCCACGTACAGCGTGAAGTTCTCCTTGGCCGCGCAGGCGAGCAGCGAGAAGCCAACGGCGGCGAGCGGCCCGCGCAGCACGATCGCCGCGGCGGCCCAGAGCAGGAGCGCGGAGCCGAGCGTGCTCGGGTTGTAGTCGAACATCACGCCCATGTGCACGTCGGGGGCGAGCACGAACGCGGCGGCGGCGGCCAGCCCGGCGTGCTCTCCGGCGAGGCGCCTGCCGAGCGCCACGAGCGGAAAGACGGCCGAGGCCACCACCAGCGACTGGACCAGCAGCAGCATCTCGGGGCCGGGACCGAGGCGCAGCAGCGGTGCGACCAGCACGTCGATCCAGTCCATGTGATCGGCGAGCATGTGCATGCCCATCACGGTGTTGAACGGCGCAAGGCCGCGCGAGAGCAGCCAGTGCTGCTGCACGAAGAGGCCGAGGTCCATCGATCCGCTCGCGAACTGCCAGTGCCGATTCGCCGACTGCACGAAGAAGACCGCGGCGGCGGCCACGAAGAGCAAGGGCGCCGACCAGCGCGGAATCGGCCGCGTCTCGTTCGCGGCCGGGACGAGCGCGCCTGCGAGCGCCGCCGCCACCAGCGGGACGAGCAGGAAGAAGGCGAGCTCGACCGAGCGCAGCAGGGCCACGCCGACGACTGCCGTGAGAACGGCGGCCCACGGTCGGGCGAGGGCGGGCCAGGCCGGAATGCGAAGCGCCAGGGCTGCTCCGAGGACCAGGCACAGCCCGAGCGCGACCCAGCCCGGCCGGCCGCCCAGCCTCGGTGCGACGAGGCACGCGGCGCCGAAGCCGTAGAGCGCCCCGACGGCCGCGTCGCGAATCCGCGAGGTGCTCGTCGGGCCGGTCGCCTGTCGGGCGAAGAGCGAGAGGACGGGTGCCAGGACGAGCACAGTGCGGCGCCAGCGTAGGCGGCCGGGGTCGATCAAGTCAACGGACTGACAGGGCTGTGGTTTAACGGCGGCTTACCGGTGTTCAGTCCCGCTGAACAGCGCCGCCTCGCGAGCCAGTGCGCGAGCGCGCCGCGGCCTCGTCGAGGACCGCGCCGCGGCACCGAATCGCCGCACGATCTCGCCGGCCGGCTCGATGGCGTCGATGCCAGCGACGCTCTTGCCCGCCTGCCAGAAGTCCCGCTCGGGCGAGTCGCGCAGCAGGCCGCGCTTCAGCGACCAGAGCGAGCGCAGCGCGTAGAGCGTCCGCATCCAGTGCTTGGTGCGGCGGCCGCGCAGCATGAAGCGCGCGAGCGGCCCCGCCTTCAAGCCCAGTCGCCGCACCGACGGCGTGTCGAGCACGGCGACCGGCACGCCCGTCAGCCGCTCGGTGAGCACGACGTCCTTCGCTTCGGCCGCGACGATCGCGCGCTTGTAGGCCTCGCTCGCGCGGCACTCGGGCGTCGCGATGAAACGCGTGCCGAGCTGGGCGCCGGCGTAGCCGAGCTCGAGGGCACGGACGAAGTCGCGCTCGTTCCCGATCCCGCCCGCGCACAGGAGCGGCAGCCCGACGGGCGCGAGCTCGTCCAGGAGCTGCTCCGCCGAGCGCGGGCCGGCATGCCCGCCGGCGCGGTCGTTGACCGCCACCAGGCCGTCGACGCCGGCGTCCTTTCCCTTCTCGGCCCACTTGCGCTCCGTCACGTCGTGGTAGACGACGGCGCCGAGCGGCTGGACGCGACCCACCACCCAGCGCGGGTTGCCGAGCGAGGTCACGAAGAAGCGCACGCCCTCCTCGAGTGCGATGTCGATCCAGCGCTCCATCCGCTCGCGGTAGGTCTTCGACGACTGCTCGATCAGCGCGTTCATGCCGATCGGCTTCGCGGTGAGCCGCCGGATCAGCCGCAGCCCCTCGCGAAAGTCGTGCCCGTGCACGTAGGTGAGCGAGATCGGCTGCACGATGCCGATGCCGCCGGCCTCCGAGACGGCCGCGACCAGCTCGGGGTTGCTGCAGGGATACATGGCGCCGCAGACGAGCGGCACCTCGATGCCCGCCGCGCGCGTGAGGGGAGTCGCGCTAACGGTGCTACTCGTCGAGCGTGAGGTAGGTGTAGCCCTCGAGCGCTTCCTCGTACCGCTTCATGAAGCGGCCCGACTCGGGGATGCTCAGGCGCTTCTCGCGCACCGCGACCTCGACGGAGCGGCGGACGCGGGAGACGAGGTCCTCCTTGTTGTACTGCACGTAGGAGAGCACCTCGGCGACGGAGTCGCCTTCGACCACGTGATCGACCCGGTAGTCGTCGCCGTCGATCCGGACGTGGACCGCGTCGGTGTCGCCGAACAGGTTGTGCAGGTCGCCCAGGATCTCCTGGTAGGCGCCCACCAGGAACGACGCGATCAGGTACTCGTCGCCGTTCGGGCTGTGCAGCTCGAGGAAGCCCTTCACGTCGCGAAGGTCGATGAACTCGTCGATCTTGCCGTCGCTGTCGCAGGTGAGGTCCGCGATGATCCCGCGCCGGCTCGGCTGCTTGTTCAGGCGGTGGATCGGGATCGTGGGGAACAGCTGCTTCACGGCCCAGTGGTCGGGCATCGACTGGAACAGCGAGAAGTTGCAGTAGTAGGTGTCGGAGAGCTGCTTCTCGAGCCCCTCGAGCTCGTCGGGGACGTACGACAGCTCGCGCACCAGCTTCAGCAGCTTCTCGCAGGTGGCCCAGAACATCTCCTCGACGCGCGCGCGCGCCTTGAGGTCGAGCACACCCAGGTTGAAGGCGGTGATCGCCTCCTCCTTGATCTGCAGCGCGTCGTGGTACGCCTCCTGGAAGTTCTTGCGCGAGATCCCGGAGTAGGTCTCCCAGAGCTGGTGCAGGACCGGATGGTCGCCCTTGCCGGGCGCCTCGGGGTTCTTGCCGCCGAGGATCTCGTTGGTCGCAAGCACGTTGTAGACCAGCACCGAGTGGTGCGCGACGAGTGCCCTTCCCGACTCGGTGACGAGGTCCGGGTGCGGCACGCCGCGCGCGTTGCAGGCCTCGGCCACCTGGCTCACGATGTCGGCCGCGTACTCCTGCAGCGTGTAGTTGACCGAGGAGTGGAAGTTCGTCTGGCTGCCGTCGTAGTCGACGCCGAGCCCGCCGCCGCAGTCGAGGTAGCGCATGTTCGCGCCCATCGCGTGCAGCTCGACGAAGATCCGGCTCGACTCGCGCAGGGCGTCCTTGACCGCGCGGATGTTCGTGATCTGCGAGCCGATGTGGAAGTGCAGCAGCTGCAGGCAGTCGAGCATGCCGACGGCGCGCAGGCGGTCGACGGTCGACACGATCTCGGCCGTGGTGAGGCCGAACTTGGAGCGGTCGCCGGTCGACTCGACCCACTTGCCGGCGCCCTTCGTGGTGAGCCGTGCGCGCACGCCGATCACCGGCCGCAGGTCGAGCTCGGCGGCGGCGGCGAGGATCGTCTCGAGCTCGCCCATCCGGTCCATCGTGATCACGACGCGCCGCCCGAGCTTCTGCGCGAGCAGCGCCGTCTCGATGAACGCGCGGTCCTTGTAGCCGTTGCACAGGATGAGCGCGTCGGGGCTCTCCTGTAGCGCGAGCGCCACCAGCAGCTCCGGCTTGGAGCCGGCCTCGATCCCCAGGTTGAAGGGGCGGCCGTACTCCATCAGCTCCTCGACCACGTGGCGCTGCTGGTTCACCTTGATCGGGTAGACGCCGCGGTAGCTGCCCTTGTAGTCGTTCTCGGCGATCGCCTGCTGGAACGCGCCGAACAGCTGCTCGACGCGCGTCCTCAGGATGTCGGAGAAGCGGATCAGCACCGGCAGGTTGATGCCGCGGCTGCGCAGGTCGTCGACGAGCGCCTTCAGGTCGATCGGCAGCGAGCCGGGACCCGAAGGTCTCACCTCGACGTTGCCGGCGTCGTTGATGCTGAAGAAGTCGCGACCCCAACCGTTGACGTTGTAGAGCTCGATGGAATCTTTGACCGTCCAGGCCCGAAGGTCAGTCTGCAACTTCTCCAGCCACCTCCTGCGCGCATAGTGGCGCAGTTTTTGAGTTTACAGGGACGCGGGCTGTTGTCCAGAGAAAAGTGGCGCTAGCGGCCGGCGAGCTCGGCGTCGATCACGTCCGCGAACGAGTCGACCGGCTGGGCGCCCGACAGCAGCCGGCCGTTCACGAAGTAGGCAGGCGTCCCGGTCACCCCGAGCTCGGTGCCCTGGTGCAGCTCCGCCTGGATCGCCTCGTCGTGGCGGTCGGACGCCAGGCAGGAGCCGAAGGTGCGCTCCTGCAGCTCCAGCGTCTTGGCGCGGGCCTTCAGGTCGTCCGCGTCCATGCTGCCCTTCTGCATCATCAGGCTGCGGTGGAACTCCCAGAACTTGCCCTGCTCGCCGGCGCAGCGGGCCGCCCGGGCGGCCGACACGGCCTCGGGGTGGATGTCGAGCGGAAAGTCCAGGTGGACGAGCCGCACCTTGCCGGAGTAGCGGGAGAGCACCTCGTCGATCGCCCGCTGGGACTGGTGGCAGTAGGGGCACTGGTAGTCCGTGAACTCGACGATCGTCACGGGCGCGTCGTTCGGGCCGGTCGCGGGAGCCCCGGCGGGGATCTTGACGTCGATGCGCGGCGGCTCGAGCCGCACGCTGACGCTGGCGGCGCGCCGCAGGTCCTTCTCGAAGACCGCCCGGCGCTCGGCCACCGCTCGCTGGGTCAGGATCTCCCGGATCCGGGCGATCGCCTCCTTCTTGGGCGCGTTGCCGAAGCGCGGCTTGTTCTGCTCGTAGATGGTGTCGAGCTGCGCCTCGTCCGGCAGCGCGGCCTTCTTGTCCACTTCCTGCTTGAGCAGCGCTTCCGCCGAGATCCCGCGTTTGGCGGCCTCCGCGGCCACCAGCCGCTCCGCGATCATCTCCTCGAGCGTCTGGCGGCGCACGTCGTACTCCTGCTGCCGCAGGCCCGCCAGCCGGTTGTACACGCGCTCGTCCAGCTCGCGCGACTGGATGGCCGCGCCGTTCACCTCGGCGACGACGCCGGTGGCGGTCGTGACCGGCGCGCTGCTGCGCGCGGTGGCCGGCGGCGGGGCGGGGGTGCGCCCGCAGCTCACGGCCACGGGCACGAGAAGCAGCAGAACGGCGCGGCGCATCGACATTGAAACAGGCTAAGCGCCGCCCGTCGCCCCGTCAATCCTCACGGCGCCTTCGCCGTCAGTGGCTGCGAGGCGGCGAGCCGCTGCTCGACGGCCGCCCGGATCACGGCCGACGCTGCCCGGGACTCCCAGGCGCGCCGTGTTCACCACCAGGTCGAAGCGCGTCGGATCGTCGAGATCGACGTGGAAGTGCTGCGTCGAGCGCCGCCCTGGCGTGCGGCCTCGACCTCGACGACCCGGCGCCGCGCCTCCGCTCGTCGAGCCCCTCCGCCTTCATCACCGCCGCGACGCGCGCGCTCGAGCGGGGCGACGAGCAGCACGCGCAGCGCCTCGCCTTCCCCGAGCACCAGGTGCGCCCCGTGGCCGAGGATGATCGCGCCGCCGTGATGGACGATCGCTCCGACGACGCGCGCGAGCTGATGGCGGTACTCGGTCGAGCTCAGGAAGTCGTGGCTCGCGAGGCCCTCGAGCCAGTCCGCCGTCCAGCCCGGGCCTCGTCGTCGAGCGTCGAGACGACCCGCTCGCTGAGGTGCGTGCTCTCGGCGATCTGCTGGATGATCTCGCGGTCGAAGACGTCGAGCGCCAGCTCGGCCGCGAGCGACGTCACGACCTCTTCGCCGCCCGCGCCGTGCTGGTGCGCCATCGTCAGCACGGGCCTGCGTGCGCTACGGCTTCGCGCCTGTCGCGCGGAAGCTGCCAGCGCCGGGCCTGATGATCGACCAGGACTTCCGAGGGAGCGCGCCATGGGCCCTCCTTCTCCTTCAAGACGACCTCCAATCGGCCGGCCTGTCAATAGTCCTTTTGGACAGCCGTCGCAGCAGGCCGACTTCGGGCAAACTAGCGCCCGTGAGCCCCGGCGTGCGGCGCGTCCTGATCGTCGTGGCCGCCGCCCTCGTGGCGCGGGGAGCCCTGCACTGGGCGACGTTCTCGCTGCCCGTGTCGAACGACGACGCGATCCTGCTGCTCATGGGGCGCGCCGTGCTGCACGGCGAGCTCGCCACGACGCTCTGGAACCAGCCGTACAACGGTGCGCTCGACGCGTACCTGCTGGCTCCGCTGCTCGCCGTGCTGCCTCACCACGCGGCCTACCGCCTCTACCAGGTCGTCTGCGCCGTCCTCCTCGTGTGGCTCGTGGCCCTGCTGGCGCGAAGGCTGGCCGGCCCGCAGGCGGCCTTCGCGGGAGCCCTCGTCGCCGCCTGGGGCACGCCCTACATGGCGCTCATGACGGCCACGGGGCCGCCGCCGAACTTCCTGATGCCGCTCGTCGACCGGCTTCCCGCTGCTCGTCGGGCTCGACGCCCTGGCGCGGAGCGCGGACGAAACGTCCTCGGATCGGGTCTCGCCGGGCCTCGGCATCGTGTTCCTCGCCGGTCTCTCCTGCGGGCTCGCGGTCTGGAACTCGGCGCTCGCGGTTCCGGCGCTGGCCGGCATGGCCGCCGGCCTCGCCCTTTCGGGGCTGCGCCCGCGCCTTCGCTCCGCCGCGACCTTCTCGGCGGGCGTGGCCCTCGGGCTCGTTCCGCTGCTCGTGGCGCGGCTCGTCGGCGCGAGCGGAACGCGCGTCGAGACGGCCTCGAGCGCGGTCACGGCGCTGCGGCCGCAGTGGCTCTGGGCCCAGGGGCTCGCCGATCTCGGCCACGCGCTCGCGGGCCTCGTCGGCTTCCAGGTGCCGCTGGTCGTGGACGGCCGCGAGCGCGCGACGCTTCCGGCGCTCGTGGTGGCGCTTCTCGCTGCCGCGCTGCTCGCGACCGTCCTCGCCGCGTGCCGCACGCGGCGCGTCTCCCCGCTCGTCGGCTGGGCGGCGGCGCTCGCGGGCGCCTTCTGGCTCTCCCGGCGGACCGGGCCGGACGACCTGCGCTATCTCTACGGGATCCATGCACCGCTCGCCGCGCTCGTGGGCGCGGGCCTCGCCGCGCTCTGGACCGCTCGCCGCGCCTGGGGTGCCTTGGCCGGTCTCGCGCTCGCGCTCGGATGGGGCCTCGGCACGCTGGACGCTGGCGCGCGCCTGGAAGAGCCCCGATCACGCCGAGCGGGTCTGGGAGGTGCCGTCGCTCGACGCAGCCGATCGCCGCCCTCCAGGCCAAGGGCACGCGCAGCGCCTACGCGAGCCTGCAGTTCGCCGGCCGCCTCACGCTCGAGACGCGGGGCGCCGTGATCGCGAGCCAGGCCTGGAACGAGCGGATTCCGGGCGATCCGCTGCGCTTCCGGGACGAGGTCGACCTCGATCCCGCCGCGGCCTGGGTGCTGTCGACGCGACTGTCGCGCGGGATGCCGCGCGCCGCCGGCTTCCGCGAGCGGATGCGCAGGCCTGGGCGGCGCGTTCGAGGAGACGGAGGCCGGCTCGTTCGTGGTGTTTCGCGGCTTCCGGCCGCCCTACGACGAGTCGCGGCCGGTTCCGCGCGCCGCGATCCAGCCGGCGACGCTCGAAGGCCAGAGCCTCGGCGCCCAGGTGCTCGATCGCGACCCAAAGACGGCGTGGACCTCGGCCGCGGGGCTCGCGCGCGGCACGGGCCTCCTGGTGCGCATAGCACCCGCGCGCCGCCTGTCGGCGCTGGCGCTCGCCGTGGACCTCGACGACTCGCCGCTCGCGGTGCCGTGGGTGGCCTCGATCGGCGGGGAAGTCGTGGCCGAGGGTCCCGCGCGCGCCGGCCTGCAGTGGGTGAACGGCGTGCCGCGTGCGGGCCGTCAGGCGCTGCTGGTGGTCGCGCTCGGCGACCGCCCGGCGGGCGAGGTGCGGCTCCTCTTCCAGGGACCGGGACCGCGGCTGCGGATCGCCGAGGTCTTCCTCTATGGACCGGACGAGGAGGCACGATCCCGAGGCGGCCAGGAGCTCGAGCGCGCGGCCCTCGACTTTGCCCGCGACGGGGCGCTGGGACGAGGCCGTCCGCTCCTACGCCGAGGCGCTCGCGCTCGAGCCCGACCGCGCCTCGCTCCACGCCGACTGGGCGCGAGCCCGCTGGCGCGCCGCGGGCAGGCGCGTCCTCGACGTCGAGAGCCTCACGGACGGCGGTCCGGAGCTGATCGAGGCGCGATAGTCGGCTCGGCAGGCGGCAGCCCGGCGAGCTACGACCAGCTCAGCCGGTAGCGGCAGACGTCGCCGCCGAGCGCGCGGCACTCCTCCTCGACGACACTCGGGGCCTTCGCCCCGCACATCGCGAGCGCCCGGCGGTGCCAGCCGACGACGGTCAGGCAGTCGGGAGCGCTGAAGGTCTGGGCGTCTCGCGTCGTGAGCAGCGCTTCGTTCTCGCCGGTCTTCTCGTAGTCCCGGCGTCCCTGGTCGTAGTAGTAGGAGTAGATGAGCGGCGCCTTCGCCAGGAAGGCCTGGGGGTCGCCCTCGACCAGGAAGCGGCGATGGACGCCGGTCGCGCCAAGGTTCTTCTCGGCCGAGGCCTCGCCCAGCTTCTCGAAGAACTCGGCCCGTCCGCCGCCGAGTTCGTCGACGATGGCCTGGTCGAGCCGCTTGCCGAGCTCGAACGGGTACCAGGCGGACGCCAGCAGGGACTCGAGCACGGCGCGGTCGCCGGCGCTCAGCCCGGACAGCACGCGGCGCGTGCCCTCGCGGGGTGCCAGCTCCTCGACGAGCGCGAGGCGTGCACGCAGGACGCTGCCCTTGACGCTGACCATTGGCACTTTGTGCCGGAATCGCGCGCGAAGCGCAAGGCGCCCCGGATCAGGCACTCAGCGGCCGAAGGCCGCGTCCGACTCGGCGCCGCGGCGCGGACGCCATTCGAGCGCGTAGTACTCCCCGCGCTCGCGCGCCCAGGGGTCGAAGACGTTGACGACGCCTCGCAGCTCCTCCGCGAGCTCCGGCAGCGCGCGCAGCAGCACGCGCTTCAGCGGCGAGACCTCCTGGCGGTGTCCGTTCGGCTCTCCAGCCTCCCACTGCTTGCCGTCGGGGCCGTTGTCGTTCACCCAGCGCAGGCCGAGCTCGGAGTAGTACTCGGGGCGGAAGCTCGAGGTGAAGAAGCGATCGCTGAAGAGCCGGCGCGAGGCTTCGAGGATGAAGATCTGGAGCTGGGTCTCGGAGATCGCGAAGCCGTGCGGCCGCGTCGACTCGGCCAGGAAGCCGACGAGCGCGTCCAGGTCCTCGACGTTGTCCACGAGCGTGCCGTCGGCATGCCCGAGGCAATCGTTCAGGGCGGAGCCGTCGGCGGCGAGCTGCGCGGTCGTGATCCGCCGCGCGGCGTCGCAGCGGTGCTGGCCGTACACGTCGCGCAGGCGTCGCACCCGCTCGAGCTGCCGCCGCCGCTCCGGCGCCTCGGGTGCCAAGCGCTCGTCGACGAAGTCGTCGAAGCTCGTGAGCTGCCGCAGGCCGAGCTGCCGGCGCAGCTCGTTGAAGCGCGGCACGCCCCGCTCGCGATCTCTCAGGATGTCGAGCGCGGGAACGTCGACGAGGCCGCTGGCCGTCCGCGACGGTGGCATCGGCAGCGCCTGCAGGAAGCGCGGGTGGTTGTCGAGCGTGAGGGCGCCGGCGCGCTGACGTCCCAGGCTCAGTGCCCAGCTCGCGAGCCCGCCCCGGCGAAGGCTCGCCGTCGCCCGCCCGCGGAAGGTGTCGACGACCGGGATGCGCTCGCGGACGACGTTCGGGTCGTCGCGCAGGCTGCGGTACTCGACCTGGTCGGGCAGGAGAGGGTGCAGGCGGTAGGCGGTGACGAACTCCTCGGGGAAGTTGAAGGGCGAGCCGAAGTGGTTGGCGCGTTCCAGCCCCACGATGCCGGGGCCGGTCGCGAAGACCGAGTACCACTGGTTGGCGCGGCTGCCGCCGCTCGCCGCGCCGAGGCGGCTCACGAGCTGCGCCAGCACGCGCGAGACGAGCGGGCTCGCCTCGAAGAGCCCGTCCCAGTTCGCGCGGAGGGCCAGGTAGAGCGGCTCGTCGTAGAGCAGCTGCGTCGTCCACTCGAGCGTGTGGATCTTGGCGATCTCCGCGGCCACCACGAGGTGCGCCACTTCGAAGAGCTGCTCGGCCGTGACGTCGCGGTAGCGCACCACGGCTCCGAGCCGGTCGGGATCGCGCAGCCCGCAGTCGGCCTCGGGCGAGCCGTCCGCCTGCGCGCGGAAGGCGTCGACGAAGGCGTTGTGCTCGCGGGCGAACAGGTTGTGGAAGAAGCTCAGGCCGACGTTCCAGTTGTCCGGGAACGCCGTCGCCTCCTGCCCGGCCCACGCCGGGTTCATCGGGTCGCGTGCGCCCAGGATCGGCAGGTATCCGCGCGAATCGTCGTCGGCGGGCACGAGCAGCAGCTTCGCCGCGTCGCCGCGGATCGCGCTTGACTCGACCGAGCGAAGTCTCGTCGTAGCCGTAGAGCTGCGACGCATCCCACCAGGCGGTGACGGTGTTGCGGCTCGTCTTGTAGGCGCGGGCCAGGCGGCTTCGCCCGCCGGCCGTGAAACGCGGGGGTGCTTCGAGGTCGGCGAAGAGGGAGCGGTCGATGCGGTCGTCGGGACGGCAGTCGGCGCCTTTCGCCTGGCAGCCGGTCGGCATCAGGCCGGGGCCGTTGCGGCCTTCCTCGAGGTGCGAGAACCAGTCGTGCGTCTGGAACTGGATCCAGAACGCCGCGAGGACGTTGAGGGTGTCGGCCTTCTGGTAGTCGCCCTCGGCTTCACGCGACAGCAGCGCGCGGCTGATCCGCTGCGGGTCGGGCTTCAGCAGGCCGATGCGATCGCCGTGCCGGTTCCTCGCGAGCTCGTCCGCGCCGAGCTCGGGGAACGTGGCCTCGAACTCCACGAGACGGGAGAAGCGCTGGCCGGTCGCGCCCATCGCGGGATTGGCGAGGTCGTTGCAGATGCCCGTGAGCGTCCGGTAGCGGGCGAGCGCGCCGCGGCAGCGCTGCTCGCCGGCGCCGCCGACCGCGGCGTAGCCGGGTGGTCGGCGCGAGGCGCAGCTCGGGCCAGCCTCGAGAGCCGGCCCCGGCAGCGGAGCCGCGGCCCTGGACGTAAGCCTCGTAGCTGCCGCCGTTGTCGAGCAGGTTGAACGCGATCAGCTCGAGCCGCTGGTACTCGAGGTCGACGAGGGCGCCTTCGATGCCGCGGCGATCCTCGCTCGTCCCGCGCCGGCCGCGCGAGCGAGCGTCGCCCGTGCCCCAGTAGTTGGACCAGTCGACCCACGGCGTCGCGCGATAGCGGACCGCGCGCTCACCGCCCCGGCAGCCCGCGGTCGCCTCCTCGACCTTGCCGAGGAAGCGCGTGCTGCGCTCGTCGGCGATCGGGCGCAAGCCCCCCTGGAGGACCTTCAGGCAGTCGGCCGGGGAGCGCGCGTCGGTCGGCGGGCCGCACGACGCGAGCCCCGCGCCCGCGAGCAGGGCCGGTCCGGCCCAGGCGCTGGCTCTCATCCTCGCCGAGCGTCTCACGCTCCGGCGACGTACCGTAGCGCGCGCAGGCTCGGCAGGAAGAAGTAGGCGCCGCCCCGCACGGTGACGAACTGCGGCAGGCCCGCCACGACCCGGCGCCGGGCCGCCGTCGCGCGGCAGCGTGAAGGCGTCGGTCACCGGGCAGCCCGGCACCGGCTCGCGATTGCCGACGAGCGGATCGCTCTCCCCCGTGAGGCCGGCGAACTTCAGTGCTCGATCATCCAGGCGTTCTGCAGGAACTCGAACTGGCGGCCGATGTTCGCGTTGAGGCAGATGAAGTGCAGGCCGCGCTCGCGCGTCGTCCGGCGGCGCCGAGCGCGACCGCGTCCTGCGGCGACAGCCCCGGGCCGTACTCGCGGCCGCGGCGCAGGATGCGGTGGAAGCGCACGGCCGACGTCAGGTCGTCGCGGAAGACCTTGCGGCCGAAGCCCAGGTCGGCGATGCAGGCGCGCGAGGCCGGTCGGGCGGCCGGGGTAGTCGGTGTTGCGCGGGTTCGCGCGGCGGACGTGCGCGCCGATCGGGCAGCGCACGCCGCGCGGGTCGTCGTCGAAGGTGAACTCGTTGAGGCGCAGCGCCTCCGGCTTCGACGCCGACGCCGGGCCCTGCGGCTGGCCGCATCGCCGCGAGCGGCTCGCCCGCCTTCGTGCGGCCGACGAGGGCGGCCGCGAGCTCGTCGGCCGCGCGCGCGATCGCCGCCGGCCTGCCGGTTCAGGAACTGCCAGAAGTCCGCGACGTCCTGCCGCAGCTGGCGGATCACGAGGTAGGTGCCGTTGCGCCCGAGGTCCTTCTTGTCCGGCGCGTCGACCGCCGGCAGCAGGCCCGCGCTTCGGGCGTCGACGTCGAGCAGCGGCCGGTCGGTGTACTTGTCGTACTCGTTGCGATAGCCGAGCAGGAACTCGCCGAGCGCGACGACGTTGCTGTACGTCGTTGCGCGCCGCCTTCAGGTCGCGCTGCCTGCGCCCAGTCGATCTCGGGCTGGCTGATGCCGTCGGCGAACCCGAACGGCTCGATGCCGTCGAGCTCGGCTGGTCTCGAGCCAGCGCAGCGCGCTCGAAGCCGTCCTTCCACGCCTCGCCGGTGTGCGCTCGTACGAAGCCGGCGAGCCCGCCGGGCGCCGCGAAGAACATCACCAGCACGTGCGGGCACGGCGCCCGGCGCCGCCCCACTCCCAGCGCGACGGCGCGTTCGCTCCCACGTCGCCCGAGCCGCCGCGAGCGGCTGTCGTCCGTCATGCCCGACGAGGAACTCCGGAGAGAAGCCGGCGCGGACGGCCGCGGGCACGCCGAGCGCCTCGAGGCCGGCGGCGGTGAACGCGACCTGCATGCGCCGTCGTCGGCGGCGGGCTCGTGGGCGTGGCCGACGGTGACCGGCGCCGAGCGCAGCCACGCCCGCGCCGCCTCGGGCTGCTTCACGCGCAGCGAGCGCGTAGGTCGCCTCGCGTCAGCTTGCCGTGGCCGAAGCGGACGAGGCCCTGGACGTCGCCGTAGTCGACCTCGTGCGGGCTCACAGGAGCGCCACCCACTCGCGCGCCTCCGGCTCGGTCGAGCGCGGTCGCCTCGAGCCCCTGCCGGATGCGCAGGTTCCGCTCCAGGTCCACGGCCGTCAGGCCCGGGTAGGCCTTGTACCAGACCTGCGTCGGGATCTGGTGGCGGCGCAGGTACTCCTTGAACTTGCGCTCGTCGCTGCAGCCGTCCTCCAACCAGCCAGCTCGCGTCGCGGGTAGCCGATGCCGTTGCTGAAGACGAGGTTCAGCCCGAAGCCGACCTTGTTGATGAAGTCGTCCATGTAGCTCTCGAGGCTGCCGTCGTAGTTGCTCAGGAAGATGATGCGCTGGCGGCCGTCGATGAACACCCAGCGCGCGAAGTGGATCGTGCGCACGCGCGCCAGGCGCCCGCGCGTGTAGACGTGCCGCGCCGTGTAGTCGATCACCAGCAGCACGAAGCGGGTGACCCAGAGCCGCGTCGAGCCCGGGCTTCAGGCTGCCCATCGCGCGTGAACTGGTTCGTGACGTCGTGATCCTCGAGCCGCGACAGCTCGGCGGACGCGCGCGGGATCGGAGCGCGGGCAGATCTCCGGATCGGTCTTCTCCAGGCGGCGCAGCCGGACGAGCGCGACGAGCGCGAGCACGAGCAGCAGCGGCGAAGCCAGCAGCAGCAGCAGCGGTACGCGCGACGAGGTGCAGCAGGTTGCGAAGCTTGAAGCCGAGCGGCGTCGCGGCCGCGGGCGACAGCGTGAGGCGACCCGAGCCGCTGGCGCCTGCCGGACGGCGGCCCGCAGCTCGCCGGTGCACCTCGCGCGGCGCGAGGCTGCCGGCTGTCGAGGCCGTCCGCGCGGATCTGCTGCGGCGAGCGCCTCGCGAAGGCGCCGCCTCCTCGCGCACCTGCTGCACGGTGCGCCCGCGCCAGTTGACGTAGTCGGCGGCGGACGGGACGTGGTGCGCGCGCATCCACGCGGCGAGATCGGCGCCCGGCCGCGAAGCCCTTGCAGCACGAGAAGAGCGTGCGCAGGCCCTCGGGCGCGTGCCGCGCGACCTCGGCGTAGAACGTCGTCCGCCGTCGCCGTCCACGTCGCCGAGGAACGCGAGATAGAGCGGATAGCGGCGCGGCGGGATCCCGTAGACGGCGACGTCGCCCGTGGTCTTGTCGTCGACCAGGAAGAGCCGCGCCACGTGCAGCGTCTCGAACTCGTGGAACGGGACGAGCGGCAGGGCGGCTTGAGGCGGCCCGGCGCGTCGTTCATCGAGTCGAGCAGCCGCCGCAGCTCGGCCTCGCGCAGCGGGTCGATCGGCGCCAGGACCATGAAGCTCGACTGCGGCGTCATCGCGTGTTACTCGAAGACCTCGTCTCCCGTCGGCTCGTAGTGCGGCACGGCGTTCATCTGGTGCCGCAGCTGCGACAGCGTCCAGTACATCCGGCGGCGGGCGCGGCTCTGGTTGCCCGAGCGGCCGGTGCTCGGCGATCGTGTGCCAGGGGTTGTACGAGAGCCGCCTGGCGAACTCCATCTGCGCCGGCGAGTCGAACCTCTGCCGCGGCAGGCGCAGCGTGGCGACCGAGACGCGCGGCGACAGCCGCTCGGGCCAGTAGACCCCGTTGTTCTCGATCGGCATCAGGTGCGGGTCGGTCTGCAGCTGCAGGCGGATGTCGAACTCGACGTCGCCCGCCGCGAGCGCCGCGACCATGGCGTTGCGCAGGTAGTCGTCGGGCGGACGCAAGGGGCAGCCGCGGGATGCGCGTGCGCTTCGTCGGACTTCGGCCACACCGAGTACTGCATCGCCTGGCCCTCGCCGAGCAGGTACGGCACGCAGCTGAAGTAGGGCGCCTCGAACGGGCTCGACTGCGTCTTGATCCAGAGCCCCTGCATGACGAGGTCGAGCACGTGCGGCTGGCTGAAGTTCAGGAAGTGGAAGATCTGGGCGTTCTTGAAGCTCCAGAGCTGCAGGTGCGCGTTCGACTTGACGTCCTGCGTCACGAAGGTCGGCGTCGACACGCCGAACATGTCGAGCGTGTGCTTCTCCTCGTCCATCAGCTTCGGCCCCGGCACGCCCGAGCAGCTTGATGCTGATGCTCATGAAGCCGACGTCGTCGATGTCCGGCGTGACGTACGGTCCGGGCCCCGAGAAGCGCACCCACGCGCGGAACGTGCGCGGCTCGGCGTAGATGCCGTGGCGGAGCTCCGTCGGCAGGCCGTCCTTGCACGATGAACTCGCCGCGGCACGATGCCCTGCGTCTTGGTGTTGCCGCCGCGCTCGAAGCCGCCGGGCTTCCAGAGCAGGCGCATCTGCTTGTCGAAGCTCGAGATGATCGAGTCGACGTGTGCCTCCTCGTCGGGAATCGGTCGTCTCCTCGGCGAGCTTCAGGCCGTCGTTCATCGCGCTGCGCGTTGATGAGCGCCGTCGTCAGGCGCGTGAGCGGGCGCGGAAGAGCGCGTCGAACAGCGGGCGCACGAACGGATCGAAGCGCCGCTCCAGCTGCACGAAGAAGGTGGAGGCGTTGGCGAGCCAGTCGAGCCAGAGCCGATCCCGTGTTGGCCCTCGGGATCGGACGGCTCGCATTCGAGTTTGCCGCGCCCGCGTCTCTCGGAGTCCCCAATCGTCCCCCGACTCGAGAATCACTCTGGCAAAAAGCGCGCGGAGTATAGTTCGCCGCCTTCTTCGAGCGCAACCAAAAATATACGCTCGGTGCTCGCTTTCGTTTCGCTCACGAACGAGAGCTGGATATCGAAAGCGCTAAAGTGTCGCCCAAAGGACACGACAGTTCGACAAGGCACTGTGCGAGCTGATCTTGACGACACATGCGCACCATGTGTATAAGCGTCCAGCCTTTCTCGGCAACTCGTTGCTGGCCATCGTGCATCGGGCCACCGACCGCGCGGACGATTGGGGACTCCGCGTCGGTTCTGCCTGCCAACGGAAGGAGCGACGGCGATGACTCGAGCCCTCGCGCTGGATCTGGGCCGTGCCGCTTCTCTCTTCGCTCGCGCTCGCGGGCTGTGAAGCGTGCCGCGGGCAGAAGGACGACGAGGACAAGCCGCCCTCGGGGCAGGTCTACGACGAGGCGCGGCGCGTGAGGCGAACGGCCGCGACGTTCCCCGCCGCGGACGAGGACTACTTCCACGACATGGACGGCGGCATCGCGCTCACGCCCGGTGAGATCCGCGGACGAAACGCCTGGCTCGTGTGGAGCGGAGGCGACGACCTCTTCTGGGACGATCTCTCGCGGACCAGCCTCGGGACGGTCGACCTGCTGAAGACGATCTCGTCGCACCCCTCGCTGAGGTTCAGCCGCGACAACCGCTGGGACTACCTCGGTCTCGTCAACGAGCCCTGTTTCGAGAAGGCGACCGGCCCCGACCCCGATCGCTACGGCCTCTGGCTCGACAAGCGCCGCGCCGACTGTCCTGCCGGACCCGTTCGAGAACGAGGCGAAGTATCCGGGCGTCGCGATCGGAGCGCGCGGCAAGAACGCGGCCGTCGGGTCCTTCTACGGCACGGCCACCGGCGTCGTCGGGCTGCGTCTCTTCCCGAACCCTGCCTTCGACGCGGCGGCCGAGGCGAAGTGGAACGCGAAGGACTACTACGAGAAGGAGCAGTACTACGCCTCGAAGGACCTGGTGAGGCCCTACCGCGTCGGCATGTCCTGCGCGTTCTGCCACGTGGGGCCGAGCCCGACCCGGCCTCCCGCGGATCCCGAGAACCCGAAGTGGGAGAACCTGAGCTCCGTCGTCGGCACCCAGTACTTCTGGGTCGATCGCATCCTCGACTGGCAGTCCGACGAGTCGAGCTTCCCGCAGCAGCTCTTCCGCACGTCGCGGCCGGGCACGCTCGACACCTCGCTCATCTCCACGGACAACATCAACAACCCGCGCACGATGAACGCGTTCTACGGGCTGCCCGCGCGGCTGGAGATCGCGAAGCGCTGGGGCCGGGAGACGCTCAGCGGCGGCGAGCTCGACAACAAGCAGCTCAACGACTACGTGCAGTCGGGGCCGCTCACCGAGTTCTTCCAGAAGCCGAGCACGGTGCTGACGCCGCGCGTGCTCAAGGACGGCTCCGACTCGGTGGGAGCGATCGGCGCGCTCAACCGCGTCTACCTCAACATCGGCCTCTACAGCGAGGAGTGGCTGCGCCACTTCAACGCGCTCGTCGGCGGCAAGCGCACGCTCGCCGATCGCGATCGCGGTGGCGGAGAAGAACTCCGATCTACTGGCAGGCGACCGAGGCGATGACGCCCGACATGTCGCTCTTCTTCCTGAAGGGCACCGACGGCCACCGGCTGGCGGACGCTCCCGGCGGCGAGGCGTTCCTCACCAAGGACAAGGCCAGGCTCGAGCGCGGCAAGGTCGTCTTCGCCGAGCGCTGCGCGCGCTGCCACTCGAGCAAGATCCCGCGGCCGGCGCCGGCGCTCGACGAGTCGGGCGGCTGCGCGGGGCCGGGCTACCTCGAGTGCTGGAACAAGTACTGGGCCTGGACGAAGACCGCCGAGTTCAAGCGCGAGATGACGAAGATCGCCCTTGCCGACGACTTCCTGAAGGACAACTACCTCTCGACCGACCTGCGCGTGCCGCTGACGCTGCTCGAGACGAACGCCTGCAGCCCGCTCGCGACGAACGCGCTGCGGGACGACATCTGGGACAACTTCGCCTCGACCTCCTACAAGGAGCTGCCTTCGGTCGGGACGATCAAGGTGCACCAGCCGTACACCGGGGAGGAGCGCGACTTCGAGATGCCCGCCGGCGGCCGGGGCTACACGCGGCCGCCCTCGCTCATCAGCGTCTGGTCGACGGCGCCGTTCCTCGTGAACAACAGCCTCGGGCCGTTCGACCCGTCGCCGTCGGTCGAGGCGCGCATGGGATCGTTCGAAGCCTCGATCGAGCAGCTGCTCTGGCCCGAGAAGCGCGAGAAGGACAGCCTGCTCGGCGACAAGGTGCCGGGCAGGATCGACCGCACCACGGCGATGAGCTACCTGCGCGTGCCGGTCGGCTACCTGCCCGACCTGCTGCAGCCGCTCTTCGATCCGGCGCGGCGCGTCTTCCCGAAGCTCGCCAAGGAGAGCGGCATCGAGATCGGGCCGATCCCCGAGGGCACGCCGATCAACCTGCTCGCGAACGTGGACCTGATGCCGCCGCGGGACGCGAGCACGGGCGAGAAGGCGGCGCGCGCCGCGAAGGTGGTGGAGCTCGTGGCCAAGATCAAGAAGGACCTGATCGTGCTGCCGCGGGATGCGAGCAACGACCAGGCCAAGGCCGCGTTCAAGGACCTCGTCGAGCCGCTCCTGAGCCTCAGCAACTGCCCGGACTTCGTGGTGAACCGCGGCCACTACTTCGGCACCGGCCGCTTCAAGGAAGAGCCGGGCCTGAGCGACGCCGACAAGCGGGCGCTCATCGAGTTCGTGAAGACGTTCTAGCGGTGCCCCCTTCTCCGCAGGCCGACACCGAGTACGTCGTCGTGGGATCGGGCGCGGGGGGCGGAACGCTCGCGGCGCGGCTCGCCGAGGAAGGGCGCAAGGTGGTGCTGCTCGAGGCGGGGAGCGACTCCAGGGACTGCGCCGACGCGGCCGCGCCGGGCAACGAGCGGCTGCCGGACGACTACGACGTTCCCGCGTTCCACTGCTTCGCGTCGGAGAACGCCGCGATGAAGTGGGACTTCTGGGTCCGCCACTACGCGGACGACGCGCGGCAGCGGCAGGACGAGAAGTACCGCGAGGAGTGGGACGGCCGCCGCGTCGACGGCGTCCTCTACCCGCGCGCCGCGACCCTCGGCGGCTGCACGACCCACAACGCCATGATCCTGATGTACCCGCACAACGAGGACTGGGACGGCATCGCCGAGCTGACCGGCGACCGCTCGTGGCGCGCCGAGGCGATGCACCGCTACTTCGTCCGCCTCGAGAACTGCCGCCACCGCTGGCCGTATCGGCTGCTCGGCAACTGGGGCTCGATCCGACGCGGCACGGCTGGAGCGGCTGGCTCTCGACCGAGCGGGCGATCCCCAAGACCGCGTTCTTCGACCTCGCCCTGATGCGCTTCATCCTGGGCAGCGCGCTCGAGCTGTCGAAGGCGAGCGGCACGCGCTTGCAGCGCCTCCGCTGGTTCGTCGAGAGCCAGGCCGATCCGAACGACTGGCGGCTCGCGAGCGTCGCCGCCACGGGGCTCCGCTACCTGCCGCTCGCGACGCACGGGCGCCGCCGCGTGGGCGCGCGCGAGCGCGTGCTGGACGTGGCGAAGCGGTTCCCCGACCGCCTGCGCATCGAGCTCGACGCGCTCGCGACGCGCGTGCTGTTCGACGGCGACCAGCGCGCCGTCGGCGTCGAGTACCTGAAGGGACGGCACCTCTACCGCGCCCACGCGCGGCCGAGCGCCGCGAGCGGGCGAGCGGCGGGAGCTCCGCGCCTCGCGCGAGGTGATCCTGGCGGGCGGCGCCTTCAACACGCCGCAGCTGCTGATGCTCTCGGGCATCGGGCCGCGAGCGGAGCTCGAGCGCCACGGCATTCCGGTGCGCGTCGACCTCGGCGGCGTCGGGCGGAACCTGCAGGACCGCTACGAGGTCGGCGTGGTGCACCGGATGGACTTCGAGCACTGGCGGGTGCTCGCGGAGCCCGCTTCGACCGGAGCGACCGGCAGTACCGGCGCTGGGCTCGCGGCTGGGGCGGCGTCTACTCGACGAACGGCTCGGTGATGGCCGTCGTCTCGCGGTCGCGGCCGCAGCGGCCGCTGCCCGACCTCGTCTGCTTCGCGCTGCTCGGCGACTTCCACGGCTACTTCCCGGGCTACTCCGGCCTGTTCCCGAAGCACCTCAACTACCTCACCTGGGCCATCAACAAGGGCCACACCCGCAACCGTGGCGGCGAGGTGAGGCTGCGCTCCGCCGATCCGCGCGATCCGCCGCACGTCAACTTCCGCTACTTCGACGAGGGCAGCGACGGCGCCGGCGAGGACCTGGAGTCGGTGGTCGAGGGGATCCGGCTCGTCAGAGCGCTGACGGCCCGGCTCAAGAAGCGCGGCCTGGTCGCCGAGGAGGTGATGCCGGGCGAAGGCGTCCAGTCGACGGCCGAGCTTCAGGAGTTCGTGAAGAGGAACGCGTGGGGCCACCACGCGTCCTGCACGTGCGCCATCGGGCCCCGGGAGGGTGGCGGCGTGCTGACGAGCGACTTCCGGGTCCATGGCACGCGCGGCCTGCGGGTGGTGGACGCGTCCGTCTTCCCCCGCATTCCCGGCTTCTTTCCGGTCGGAGCGATCTACATGATCGGCGAGAAGGCCGCCGACGTGATCCTGGCGGGCGAGTGAACCGCGCCTCCGCGAGCCGTGCGCGAGGGCGCCGAAGCAGGAGATGAGCCGATGGCCTACACGATTCCGCAGCTTCTGACGATGTCGCAGGCTGAGCTCGACGATCTCTTCAAGCAGAGCCCGCCGGGCGAGATTCCGAACGGCGAAGCGAAGGGCACGGCGATCGTCGCGCCCGGCACGACCTACACCGAAGAGATCGCGGGCTTCATCAACCACTTCGCGTGGCAGGGCAAGACCTTCGACGCGCGCCAAGGGCGTGCTGCGCAACCGGATCCTGCCGCTCGGCCTCAACGCCATCATCGCGAAGGTCTACAAGGCGCCGAGCTGGCTCGACCAGAAGGAGTGCATCGTGCTCGACTACTCCGAGACGTCGCTGCTCGCCCGCTGGATCCGCGACGAGATCCGCCAGATCGCCCCGGGCACGTACCTGGGCAAGGTGTACTGGGACAAGAAGCGGCTGATCGACTTCGCGCTCCATTTCGAATAGCCGCGCATCGGTCGCATTCGTCGCGAGCGGGGGAGGGCATGCCGGGGATCTTCATCAGCTACCGGAGGGACGACGCCGCGGGCTGGGCGGGGCGGCTCAGCGCGGACCTGCGGGCGGGCCTGCGCGGGACAGCTGTCTTCATGGACATCGACGCCATCCCGCCCGGCGTCCCGTACGACGACTACATCGCGCAAGCGGTCGGCGCGTGCGACGTGCTGATCGCCCTCATCGGTCCGCACTGGCTGACCATCACGGACAAGGCCGGCCGACGGCGGCTCGACGATCCCGCCGACCTCACGCGCCTCGAGATCCTGGCGGCGCTCAAGCGCAACATCCGCGTGATCCCGGCTCTCGTCGGCGGGGCCGAGATGCCCGCAGCCGACGAGCTGCCCGACGCGCTCAAGCCGCTCGGACGCCGGCAGGCCTACGAGCTCGCGGACCACCGCTGGAACGAGGACTGCGCGCGGCTCGTCCAGGTCTTGAAGCCGATCGTCCACGCGGGAGGCTCGACCGGCAGGCGGATTCTCGCCGGCGCCGGTATCGTGCTCGCGCTGCTCGCTGCCGGCTTCGGCGTCAAGCTCTGGCTGGACACGCCCACGCCGCGGCCCACCCCCGAGCCGACGCCGGTGCCCACGTCCTCGCCCACGCCCGTCCGTCGCCCGAGCCTACGACGGTGCCGACGCCCGTCCCGACTCCCGTGCCGACGCCCGTGCCCGACAGCCGTGCCCACGCCGCAGCCGACGCCTCGACCGACTGCGTCGCCCACTCCGGACAGCGGAGCCCAGCCGAGGATCGCGCTCAGCCCAGCGGAGCTGGACTTCGGCTCGGGAGCGGTCGGCGGGAAACCGGTTCCGAAGAGGTTCTTCATCAAGAACCTGACCGACACGCCGCTGCTCCTCAAGTACGGGGTGAGCGGTGCCTTTCGGCGAGAGTTTCCGTCGACGACGTCAGACTGTGATCCGGCGCTCAAGGGCAGCATGACCCTGGCGGCCAGGGGCTGCTACGTCGGACTGGAGTTCGTCCCTGCGGAGGTCGGCCGCCGCGGCGCAGTCGCGGAGGTCGTGGTTCTCGACAGCCGGGGCGAGACACACCGGGTGGTGCTTTCGGGGACGGGTCTCGCGCCCGGGCCGGAGGCCGACCAGAAGGCCGACCTGAAGATGGCGGCGAAGTGCACCCGGTTGAGCGCGAGCACGTACGAGGTGGAGCTCTGGGGCAGCGCGCGCGGACCGGCCGATGCGGCGTTGTCCGTCGACGTTCAGATGCGAACGTCCAAAGCACCGCCCAAGCTCACCTCCCACGAGCACTCGTGTGGTGACTGGAAGAGCGTGAGCGAGGGCCGCACCATCTGCCTGCGAGCCAATGCGCCGCCGGCGGCGACCGATTGGCGCTACAGGAGTTCGCTCGTCGCCAAGGACGTTCCCGACACGGCCACGGCCTTCCTGTGGTCCGAAAGGCAGCCAGCCGCGCGAGCGAGGTTCCGGCTGCCGCTGACCTGCGTGCCCAAGCCGTGACGACGGCGCGCCGCTCAGGAGTGCGAAGCCGACGCGCCCACGACCTCGTAGGTGCAGGCGAACGACGCCGCGGCGACGCGATAGACGTCCTTCTCGTCCTTGGTGTCCTGCACGAGCGCGTCGCCCGCTCGCGCCACCATCGACTCGCCCCAGGGAGCGACGAACGTGAAGGGTGCGGTGTTCGTCGGCAGGATGTGGAAGCGCACCGCCCGGCCGACCGGCCGGTACTCGCGCCAGCCGTGGGCGCTCACGGGCGACCCCGTCATGCGGTAGCGATCGGTGAAGCGGTCGGCGGTCACCAGGTACTGCTCGTTGCCGGTTTCGGGGCAGCGGTTGCGCACGACCCAGTCGCCCTTCTTCGCGGGAGGGCTCTGGGTTTCCTTCCCCTCGCCCTTGATCGCGGTGACGACGATCTCCCCGACGTGGGCCGGTCGCGCGTCGACGAGCTTGGTCTTGCGCGCGGTGCCCGTCCGTCCTTCGGCTTGCGCGCGCGACATCAGGGCGATGACGTCGTCGGTCTTCCAGTCCTCTATGGTCTCGGTCATGGCTCGCGTGGCCAGCAGAGCGGCGAGGAGCGTCCCCGCCGCGGCTTTCGCCTTGAGGTTTCTCACGACGTCCAGCATAGCACCCGGTCGTCGATCGACGCCGCTGCATAAGCGAGGAGAACGATGGGTCATGTGACGTTCGTTCACGGGATTCTCAACAAGACGGCGCCCGAGGAGCTGGTCCAGCTCTGGCGCCGCGTCCTGGCCGAGGAGGACGGCTTCAACCTCGGCGGCGCGCGGCGTCACGTCCTCGATGGTCTACTGGGCCGACGTGCTCTACGACAAGCCGCTCGTCGAGAGCGCCCACGCGGAGAGCCTCGAGGCCGCCGCCGAAGCGGGTGCCGTCGATCCTCTCCCGATGGAGTGGCGCGCGCAGCTTCGCGGCAAGGAGCGCGACCTCGTCGAGGGTCTCGCGCGCGAGCTCGGCTACGACGAGGTGCGAGGAGGAGGACCCGCCGCCCGCCGGGCCGCAGACCGGACCGTCCCTCGAGCGCGTCCCGCTGCCGGGCTTCGTGAAGAAGCGGATCATGGGCTACCTGCTGCGCGACGTGCACCACTATCTCTACAACGTCGACTTCAGCCCGCGCGCGGGCGCCCGCTACCGCGTCCAGGAGGAGATCCGCAAGCGCTTCGTCGCCGCGATCGAGGAGGGCAGCGCTCGCCCGGGCCCGCACGTCGTCGTGAGCCACAGCATGGGCACGGTGATCGCCTACGACTGCCTGAAGCGCGTGGCGAGCTGCCCGCGCGTCGACGCGCTGATGACGATCGGCAGCCCGCTCGGCCTCGACGAGATCCAGGACGCGCTGCAGCCGGAGTGGAGCCGGCTCGACGGCTTCCCGAGCGACCGCGTGGCGAAGCGCTGGGTGAACGTCTACGACGGCCTCGACCCGGTGGCGGGCTTCGACGGCAACCTGGCCAACGACTTCATGAAAGGCGGCCTGCCGTCCGTGGAGGACATCCACGAGCCCAACTGGGGCAAGTGGCGCCACGACATCTCCAAGTACCTGCGCGGGGCGCGGCTCCGCGAGCGGATCCAGTTCCTGCTGTCCTGACGGCGAGCGGAGGCGAGCATGGCCTGGCAGAACCCCAAGCACCTGACGGACGCGCTCGCGGCGGCGGCGCGCGAGCACGACCAGCAGGCCGCCGGCGGAGCTTTGCGAGAAGGTGATCGAGCGGGCGCGGCGCGACGACCAGCCCTTCCCGTTCGAGCAGGCGAAGCTGGCGCTCGAGATCCTGCGCGCGCAGCGGATGTTCCCGCTGATGGAGCGGCTCGCCGACGCGTTCCTCCAGAGCGGCCAGCGGCACCCGCGGATCAGGCGCCAGTACGCGCAGGCGCTGCTCGACCAGGGGCGCATCTCGTCCGCCGCTGTCGGTGCTCGACCGGCTGGTGGCCGACACCGCGCGCAAGGACCGCAGCGAGAACGCGGAGGCGCTCGGCCTGCTCGGCCGCGCGCACAAGCAGATGTACGTGGACGGCCACGGAGAGGCGAGCCTGCGCGGAGGCGAGACCCTGAAGCGGGCGGTCCGCTGCTACTACGACGTCTACCGCAAGGCGCCGTCCGAATACCTCTGGCACGGCGTCAACGCCCTCGCCCTGCTGCGGCGGGCCGAGCGCGACGGCGTGCGGCTGCGCGGCCTGCCGAAGGCGGAGGTCCTCGCGGAGCAGGTCCTCGCGTTCGCGAGGAAGATCCAGGCGCGGACCAGGCCCGGCGATTCCGATCGGCGCTGGAACAACGCGGCGGCCTTCGAAGCGGCGCTCGGCATCGATCGTCGGGACGAGGTGCTGCTGTGGCTGGAGCGCTACCTGAGCAGCGACGGGCCTCACGGCGTTCGAGCTCGCCAGCACGCGGCGCCAGCTCGTCGAGGTGTGGCAGCTCGATCCCGGCGCCGGGATCGGGAAGGAGGTGCTGCCGCTCGTCGAGACCAAGCTGCTCCGCTGCTGGGGCGCGAAGGTCGAGCTGAAGCCCGGCGGGCTCGAGAAGCGCGCCGTCAACCTCGAGCGCGTGCTGGGCGACACCTCGTACGTGCCGATCGCCTGGTACCGGCGCGGGCTCGAGCGCTGCACGCGCGTCGCGCGCGTCGAGACGGAGTTCGATCCCGACCAGGGCTTCGGCACGGGGTTCCTCGTGCGCGGCTCCGACCTCAAGGCCTCGCTCGGCGAGGCGGCCTACCTCGTGACGAACGCGCACGTGGTGAGCGCCAAGGGCGTCGCGAACGCGCTGCAGCCGGAGCAGGCGCTCGTCAGCTTCAAGGCGCTCGGGACCGCCCAGGACCGGCGCCTGAAGGTGAAGCGCGTGAAGTGGGAGTCGCCGCCGGACAAGCTGGACTGCGCGCTCCTGGAGCTCGATGCCCCCGTCGAAGGCCTCGGCGAAAGCTATCCGCTGGCGGCCGCGCGGCCGGTGAAGGACGAGTCCGCGCGCGTCTACATCATCGGCCACCCCAAGGGCGGCACGTTGTCTTTTTCGCTGAACGACAACCGGCTGCTCGACTACGACGATCGCCTGCTGCACTATCGCGCGCCCACCGAGGGCGGCAGCTCGGGAAGCCCGGTCTTCAACGAGGAGTGGCAGCTCCTGGGACTGCACCACGGCGGCGGCAAGGACATGGCGAAGCTCAACAAGGAGCCGGGCCGCTACGCGGCGAACGAAGGGATCTGGATCGAGGCCATCCGCAAGGGCATTTCGTGAGCGTGGACGCGGGGTCGAACGCTCGACCGCGAGAGTCTTCACCTCTCATGTAGGCCCCTCGTCCGGGGCACAGAAAAAGTCACGGAGGGAAGCGATGCGGCGAGCGTCGAAAACGAAGAAGCGAGCGCGTCCTCGGGCTCCAAAGCTGAGCGCAACCGAAGCGAAGGCCGTGCGAGCCGCCGTCAATCAAGGCAAACGACAGGCTCGCGAGGTGCTCGAGATGCGGCAGGCGAAGCCCGAGCTCGAGGCGGCCAGCCTCAACGGCCTGCTGATCGCCGAAGGCGACTCCTGGTTCGACTACCCGTTCAACAGCGTGCTGGGCGAGCTCGAGAACCTGAGTTATCAGATCGAGTCCGTGGCGCACAGGGGAGACACCGCCGAGGAGATGGCGTACGACCCGAGCCAGCTCGCCAAGCTTGCCGGCTTGTTCGAGAAGCTGGGGCAGCGCGACGAAGTGCCGCGCGCGATCCTGCTCTCGGGCGGCGGCAACGACATCGCGGGCACCGAGCTCAGCGTCGTGCTCAACCACAAGCAGTCGGGGCTGCCCGCGGTGAACGAGGACGTCGCGAAGGGCATCATCCTCGGCCGGCTGCGCTTCGCGATGGCGAGCCTGATCAGCGCGGTGAGCGAGCTGTCGCGCAAGTCGTTCGGGCGGACGATCCCGGTGCTGGTCCACGGCTACGACTATCCGGTGCCCGACGGCCGCGGCTACATCGGAGGCTTCTGGGTCCTCCCCGGGCCCTGGCTGGAGCCGGCCTTCCGGCAGAAGGGCTACGCCGACATGGACGAGCGCGTGCGCGTGATGGTGGGCCTGATCGATCGCTTCAACGAGATGATCGAGAGCCTGCCCGGCCAGCCGGGCCTCGAGCACGTGATCTACGTGAACGTCCGCCGGACGCTGTCGAACGAGCTCGAGGGCAGGAAGTACAAGAAGCTGTGGGCGAACGAGCTCCACCCGACCGACCTCGGGTTCCAGAGCGTGGCGGCCGAGTTCCACAAGATCATCGGCACGCTGCCGCTCGCTTGAGCGTGACCCTGAGAGGCGCCTTCAGTAGAGCGCGCGGAGCCCCTTGCGGATCGGGTCGGGCACGTTGCCTTCGCTCTCGACCAGGTCCAGGAAGTCCTCGTCGTCGGCCACCGTGAGGGCGTCGAGCTCGATCGGCTCGAGCAGCGTCGACAGCGGCTGCGAGGCTTCCTGCACGGACGAGCGCGCGACCTTGGCCGGGCCCGTGAAGTCGCGCGGGCCGTTGAAGGGGAGTCGCGGGCCGAGCTCCATGCCCGTGTCCTGGATCTCGTCGAGCGCGAGCGACCAGGTGATCGGCTCGGGCGCGTCGAGCGCGCGGCGGCTCTCGGGCCGCGTCCGCGCCTTCTCGGCCTTCTTGGCGAGCTTCGCGATGTCCTGGAGCGCGTCGCGCAGCGTGTCCACGGCCGTGCTGAGCGCCACCGGGATGACGGCGGGGTCCGCGGTCTCCTGCTTCAGGAACAGCCGCCGGGACTCTCCGTCCACCTTGACCGTCTGGTCCTGCGGCACGAGCGCGCCCATCAGCTCCTTGGTGCCGTAGCGCGCGACGCCGTTGATCATCACGAGGCGCACGTCCGTCTCGCGCGCATGGATGAGCGCCTCGTACGCGTCTCCCGAAGCGCCGTCGATCACGACGAGGTCGGCGCGCTTGCCCGGCGAGAGGCTGCCGGCCGCCGTGCTCCACTTCAGGATCTGCGCGGCGTTTCGGGTCGCCATCGCGACGAGCTCGCGCGTCTTGAAGAGGCCGTTGAGCTGCAGCTGGTTGTAGAGCCACGCGACCTTGAGCTCGCCGAGCAGGTTCTTGCTGCCGCTCGGCGACCAGTCGCTGCCGAGGCCGATCGTGACCCCCGCCGCCTTGGCCGCCTCGACGCGCGCGGTGCCGCCGTAGAGCAGCAGGTTGCTGAACGGCGACCAGACGATCGAGGAGCGGTGCGACGCGAGCACGTCGAAGTCCTCGGGCAGCAGGCCCGCGGAGTGGATGCCGGTGAAGTGCTCGTCGAGCGCCCACTGCGTCGGCGAGATCTGCAGCGCGCCGAAGTGGCGCCGCGCGATGGAGTCCTGCGCATGGGCGGGGTCGGTCACGCCCTCGGCGAGGTGCAGCAGCAGGCAGCTGTCCTCCTTCTGCGAGCCGTCCGAGGAACCAGGCCGCGTCCTTGGCCTCGATGTCGGGGATGCGGCCCTGAGCCTCGGGCAGATCCTTGTCGCCGGTCTGCTCGACGTTGCGGACGAGCCCGCGGTAGTAGCGCTGGATGCCGGCGTTGCTCGCGAGCTTCACGCCCTGGCTCGTCGTCACCCCGCCGAGCAGGCACTTGCACTCGACGAAGCGGATCAGCGCGGGCAGCAGCGGCGAGCGTGCCGTCGGCGTTCTTCAGCTCCCCGATCACCGTCATCGGGCCGCTGATGAGCTTGCGGTAGTCCGGGTGATTCGGCCACTGGCCGCGGTGGTCGTAGCGCTTCGGCACGTTCCAGAGCGGCAGCGCGTTGTAGCTCAGGTGGTTGTGCAGCTCGATCAGGCCGGGGAAGATCGTGCCGCCCGTCTCGAGGACGCTCGTCGCCTCGAAGCCGGGAGGCGCCGGCTGGGCGCGCGGGCGCACCGCCACGACGTTGCCGAGCTCGAGGTAGACGACCCCGTCCGTCTCGACGCGGAAGTCGTCGTCCATCGTCACGACGCGCCCGGCGAGCGCCAGCTTCGGCCCGGCGAGCGGGTCGACCAGTATCTTCGCCTCGGCCGCCGGCCCGCGCCGCAGCGCAGGCCGCACCGGTCCCGTGAGCGGAAACCACTTCCGCTCGATCGTCACGACAGGATTCCCTTCGGGACGTTGATCGTGATGTTGCGGCGCTTCGCGAGGTCGTCCGCGCCTGCGCGCTTCGCCCAGCCGTCGTCCTGCATCCAGGGCGGCAGACCCGCGGGGAAGTCCTCCTCGCGCATCGTGAGCCGGTCGCCTTCGGCCCAGGCCTCGCCGTAGGGGACGAGCGCGCGGGGCTCGTCCGGGTGCTGGATCGCCGGGAGCCAGGGTCTCGAGCCCCACGTTCCAGTTCTTCAGCATCGTCTTCGTGGCGAGCGCCAGCTTCGTCCGGTCGCCCTTCGAGGAGCTCTCGGGCTGGGTCGGATGCGTCACCGCGGCGAACGGGACGTTCACGCCCTGTCCCGTGGGGGTCGCCTTCCACGCGTTCCAGGCGTCGGTCGCGGCCGTGCCGAGCGCCAGCACGGCCTCCACGCGCTTGCCGACGAGCAGCGCGTCGAGCCAGCGGTTGCGATAGCCGACGAGACGCGGGTCCTTGGCGACCTGGGACTTGACGCTGCCGTAGACGCTGTAGAGGTAGGTGTTGATCAGGACGTAGCTGCGGGTGATGCCGAGCTTGGCGATGAAGCCCTGCAGCCGCCGGCCGGCTTCGCCGACGAGGATGCGGCGCACGATCGTCTCGTGCTGCGCCGGGTCCTGGCCGATGACGAGGACGCGCGCCGAGCCGTCGAGCCTGCCGCGATGGAAGATCGGGCCCCACTCCACGCGGAACTGGGACGGCGGGTAGACCTCCTCGGCCGGGTAGTCCTGCACGAGTGTCCGAAAGGGCTCGTCGTGATAGCCCGGGTCAAAGGGACGAGGCATGGTGTGCCTCCTTTGTCAGCGAAAGAAATACCCTTGACGAGTGAATGCGCGGGCAGTATACGCTCACTCCACGATCCACCAAGGGCCAGTGGATCGCGGGAGGTCGCTCCAGATGAGTTGTAATGATCCATATCTCAAGTCGCTCCGGAGCTTCGGCTACAACGTGATCCGCCTCCCGAAGGCCGACGTCGCTCCGCTCCAGCTGCTCGCCCGGAACGGGAGTGCGCTCGGCCGCATCGGAGACCTCTCGACCGTGATCCTGCCGCGGGGTCGGGTCGCCCTGCCGGCGGTCCGGCGCGACACTCCCGCGGCGAGCCTTTCCGGCCAGCGCTCGGGCGAGCTGAGCGTCGGCGTGGGGCTGTCGGTCCTCGGAAGCATCATCGGCGCGATGGGCGGGTCGAAGCTCGGGCTCGACCTCCAGTACAAGAACGCCAAGAGCGTCACTTTCGAATTCCAGGACGTCCTCGAGGACCGCATCGACGTCGCTTCGCTCGACCAGTACCTGTCGGACGCCGACGTCAGCCCGTTTTCCACGCACGTCGGCCAGCTGCTGGAGGCCGACCAGATCTACGTGACGACCGCCACGCTGAAGAGCAACAAGATCGCGGTCGAGGCCAGGAGCGCGCAGGACACGGGGCTCGACGTCAGCATCCCCGAGATCAAGGGCGTCGTGGGCGGCAACGTGAAGGTCGGCCCGAGCTCGGCCGCGGCGTCGAAGGTCACGTTCGAAGGCAGCCTGCCGCTGGTGTTCGGCTTCCAGGCCGCCCGCCTGGTCTACGACAAGGGGCGCTACCAGCGCTTCGAGCTCCTCCACGAGGACAGGGCGCTCGAGGCCGCTCCGCGCTCGACGCTCGTCGAGCGACGCGGCCTTCGTGAGGCTGTCCGACTCCTGACGAGGAAATCACGCTCGGCTGACCCTGCTCAGATGTCGTAGTCCGGGTCTTCGCCGAGATCCGGCACCTTCGCCACGTACCCGGTATCCCCGAAGTCGAGCGCCTGCGCGGACTCGAGCGTGACGAGCCCCGCTTCGCCGCGCAGCGCATTGAGGCGGTTCAGCCAGCCTTTCAGGAAGACGGCGAGGCTCGGCCGCGTCAGGGCGAGGCGGCGGTAGTAGGCCTCGCGCGCGTCGCAGTACGCGGCGCTCGTCGAGACGAGGTCGCAGTCCGCAGCCGCCCCCTGGGTCAGCGGCCCGAACTGGCCGTCCACGGGGCAGCCGACGGAAGCCTGCAGGAAGCGCACCGCGCGGCCGACTCCCATGTTGACCGCCGTGTCGAACTGGACGAGGTCGAGGCGGCTCCGCAGCATCGTCGCAGTGCGGCGGCCGCCAGTAGCCCGTCTCGTAGATCACGCGCACCTCGTCGTCCTCGATGAGCCGCACCGAGCGCAGGCCGAGTCCCTCGCCGGCGCGCCAGCCGTCGTACACGCGCTGCGTGACGCCCTTGTTCGTGGCACCGCCGGGATCGTCGGGATGGTGAACGTAGCCCCCCTCCCAGCGCAGGACGAAGGGCAGCGCGGCGTGGAAGGCGGGAGTCGGCATCGCGAAGCGGGCCGCCCGTCAGCTTCCCTGCGGCTTCGACGCCGCTGCGTCCTTCGGCGCGGCCTCGGAGGCGCGTTCGGCTGGCGAGCCGGTGGAGCTCGGCACGTAGAAAGGCGGCAGTGTCTCGGGCGACTGTGTCGTGAGGTCGGTCGTGGGGTAGCCGGACTCGGGGAGCAGCACGGTCAGGACCACCGAGCCGATCGTGAGCCGGTCGCCGTTGCGGAGCACGCGCGGATCCTTCACGCGCTCGCCGCTCACGTAGGTTCCGTTCCGGCTGCCCAGGTCCACGAGCGTCACCTGGTCGTCCACCAGGATCCGCGCGTGGTGGCGCGAGATCGTCATGTCTTCGATCGGCACGACCGACTTGCCGCTGCGCCCGATCAGGTGCTCGCCGCGTCCGAGCGGAACGCGGCCGCTGCCGAAGACGAGCCAGCAGTCGGCCGGCGGCAGCGTCGGCGGAGGCTCTTCGGCTGCCGACAGGGAGCCGCAGAAGGCGTAGCCGAGGCCGTGGGCAGTGCGGACGAAGCGGGGATTGTGCGGGTCGTCCTGGAGAGCCTGCCGGACCTCCGCGACCAGGTTCGAGAGGTTGCCCTCCACGACGAAGGTCTGCGGCCAGAGGCGCTCGAGCAGCTCGCTCTTGGAGACGACCCGCGGCTGGCTGGCGATCAGGATGCCCAGCAGGTCGAAGGCCTTGCGGGACAGGTGGACTTCCTGTCCGGCGCGGAAGACCTGGCGCCGCTCGGCGTCGAAAGCGCAGTCAGCGAAGCGTGTTTCCACAGAACCCGCCAGATTCTATGAAACCCCTGGACGTTTCCTGTGCCTTCCTTGCCGTAGTGGATACCTTATAGACCAACGCACCGCCTCAGGCAAGAGCCTGGTGGAGGATGCCGGTGGAAAACGTATATCCGGCGCTAGGTTACGAGGTGCTGAGCATGCGTGGAGCGAGTGCCGTCGAGGAGCTGGAGGACAGGGGCGGCGCCCTGCCGCCGCCGGATGAAAGCGGCCTCTGCCCGACCCATCAGGTCTGGCTCACGCCCGAGGACCGCTGCCCGCTCTGCGACGGCGACCAAGAGGTCCCGCGCCGCGTCACCCGCGTCTGCCTCTTCACCGATCTCGTCGGCTCGGCGGACCTGAAGCGCCGCCTCGGCGAGCTCGTGGCGGTGAAGGCGATCCAGCGCCACAACGCGCTCTTCCGCGACTGCCTCGGCCGCTTCGAGGGGCGCGAGGAGAACAACCTGGGCGACGGCTTCTTCGCGACCTTCGAGGTGCCTTCGAACGCGATCAGCTGCGCGCTCGCCTTCCAGCAGGGGCTCGCCGAGCTCGGCGGACCCGAGCGGCTCTACGCGCGGATCGGCATCAACATGGGCGAGATCCCGCTGCCCGACGCCGAGGGCGGCCCCGCTTCGCTCGTGTCGACCGAGGTCGACACCGCCGCCCGCATGATGGGCCTGGCGCAGGAGGGGCAGATCCTGGTCACGCGCAGCGCCTTCGACCTGGCGCGGCCCGTTCTCACGGCGAGCCCCAGCGGCGACAAGCTGGAATGGAAAGCCCACGGCCTCTACGAGCTCCAGGGCGTCGAAGGACCGCGCGAGGTGTTCGAGGTCGGCGTCCCGGGCCTCTCGCCGCTCGCGCAGCCCGAGGGCTCGGCGAAGGCGCGGCGCATCCAGGCGCCGGGGCTCGAGGAGCCCGGCTGGCGGCCGGCGCTCGGCCAGCCGATCCCGGGCCGCCAGGGCTGGCGGCTCGAGAAGAAGCTCGGAGCCGGCGGGTTCGGCGAGGTCTGGCTGGCGGTGCACACCGAGCTCAAGCACAAGCACGCCTTCAAGTTCTGCTTCGAGGCGGAGCGGGTGCGCGTGCTGCGCCGCGAAGGCAGCCTGCTGAAGGCGCTCAAGGTCGCGCTCGGCGACCGCGAGGACATCGCGCAGGTGCTCGACTGGCAGCTCAAGGAGGCGCCGTACTTCCTGGAGCTGGAGTTCGCGAGCGAGGGCAGCGTGATCGACTGGGCCGACGGCCGCGGCGGGCTCGCGAGCGTGCCGCTCGCCGACCGGCTCGAGATCGTCGCGCAGGCCGCGGAGGCGCTCGCCGCGGCGCACAACGTCGGCGTGCTCCACCGCGACGTGAAGCCCTCGAACATCCTCGTCAGCAGCCAGCACGGCCGGGCGCAGATCCGGCTCGCCGACTTCGGCATCGGCGCGATCGTCAACCGGGAGCTGATGGAGAAGGCGGGGCTCAGCGTGACGGCGTTCGCGCACAGCCTGCCCGACGCGTCGAGCTCGTCGGCGTCCGGCACCATCCGCTACATGGACCCGGACGTGCTGGCCGGCCATCCGCCGACCGCGATGTCGGACATCTATTCGCTCGGCGTCGTGCTGTTGCAGATGGTCACGGGCGACTTCAAGCGCGGCATCGGCCCCGGCTGGGAGCACGCGGTCGAGGACGAGCTGCTGCGCGAGGACATCCTCTCGTGCGTCACGATCCGCGAGCGGCGGCTCGACAGCGCAGCGACGCTCTGCCGCAGCCTGCGGCGCCTCGAGGTGCGGCGCGCGGAGCGCGCGGAGGCGCTCGCGAGCGAGCGCAGGCAGAGCGAGGCGCTTCGCGAGCAGGCGGAGCGCGAGGAGCGGCGCCAGAGGCGCCGCCAGCGCGGCGCGCGGGCCGCCACGCTGCTCGCCGCCGTCGGGCTCGCGACCGCCATCTTCCGCGTCGTGGCGCTCGACCGCGCGGTGACCGCCGCGACCGAGACCATCACTGAGCTCACGGCGCACTGGGTGGCCGAGATGGTCGAGCACGAGCTCACGCTCGCCGAGATCGCCGTGCGCCAGACCGCCGAGGACCCGCGCACCGTGGCCTGCCTCGAGAACGGCCCGGGGCCGGAGTGCGCGGCGTTCCTGGCGGAGGTCCTCGAGCGCCAGCAGCAGACGTCGCACCTGCGCAGCTTCGCGCTCGCGGACGAGAACGGGATCCTGCGCATCCGCGAGCCGCGCAAGGAGGGGCTGGTCGGCAGGTGCTTCGCCTACCGCGAGTGGTTCCACGGCGTGAACGCGGCCTGCCCCGCCGTCGAGAACGACCCCAATTGCGGCGCTCCGGCGCTCAAGGCCGCGTGCCCGCCGCTCGGCTACACGCACTTCTCGGCGCCCTTCACGGCGAAGTCGGACCAGCAGGAGGTGTTCGCGATCTCGACGCCGGTGATCCGCCCGCAGGACGGGCGCACGATCGGCGTGCTGCTCGCGAGCCGCACGCTCATGAACCTGCAGGAGCAGATCAAGACCGCCCAGCTGCCGCTCAGGATCATGATCGTCAACGACCGCGACCAGGTGGTGGTGCACCCGCTCGGGCCGCAGGCCGACAAGCGCTGGGAGCTGCCCGCGTCGATGCGCCGCCAGCCGAACGGCATCGAGCGCGAGCTGACCGATCCGGTCGCGGGCGAGCGCGTGAGCGCGAGCTTCAGCCAGGTCGGCACCCGCGGCTGGGTCGTGATGGTGGCGCGCGGCGAGGCGCTCCGCGACGTGGAGCGGATCGCGTATCGGAGCGCCTACGTCCTCGTGGGCCTCGCCCTCGCGGGCGCCCTGGCCGGCCTCTGGCTGCTCGGCAGCTCGAGGAGGCGGCAGACGGCTTGAGCCATGGCCGACGTGTTCCTGAGCTACGCGCGCGAGGATCGCGACACGGCGTCGCGGCTGGTGACGGCGCTGCAGGCCACCGGCTGGAGCGTCTGGTGGGACGCCCGGATCACTGCCGGGCAGGAGTTCCCGCCCGCGATCCGGGGGGCGCTCGAGGCGGCACGCTGCGTGGTCGTGCTCTGGTCCTCGAGCTCGATCCGCTCGTCGTACGTGGAGGCCGAGGCGATCCGCGCCCGCGACCGCGGCGTGCTGCTGCCGGCCAGCCTCGACGACGTACAGGTGCCGGTGCCATTCAACACGCTCCAGACCGTCTCGCTCGCGCGCTGGAAGGGCGGGCACGAGGACGACAGCTTCCGGCCGCTGGCTCGGGCGGCGCAGGCCCTGATCGACCGCGACGGCAGGCCGGCGCCGCCGCCCGAGCCGGAAGCGCATGCGGCGGACGACAGCCTTCCGAACGACTGCCTGAGCGAGCTGACGTTCGCCGACCAGCGCGGCGCGCTGTCCCTGCTTGCCACGCGGCTGCCCGCGTCGGGAGTGAGGACGGACGAAGGGCTCGGCCTGCTCACGGAGTTCGCGGCCGAGCTCTCGAGGACGCTCAGGGATTTTCCGGAAGGGCTCGCCGATTGCGAGGAGCTGCTGCTGACCTGGAACGCGGCGGTGGACGATCGCCTTGCTGCGGACCCCGCGCCCATGACGCGGCTGGTTCTGGCCCGGTCGCGCAGCGCGGTGAGGGCGGTCGTCGCCCGCGCGAAGGGCGAGGCGGCCCCGGCCCTCGACGCGGGGCGGCTGCTCGGGCCGGATCCGATCGAGGCCAGCGAGGCCGTCGACGCGCTGCTCCAGGGAGGCTTCGAGGCCGCGCGCTCGCCGCTCGCGGCCCTCGACGCTGCCTCCAGACGCGCGGCGCTCGCTGCGCTCTGGCGAAGCTGGACGCGCATCCGTCTCTACCACGCCTGCGCGGTCCGGCCGCTGAAAGGATTCGCGCTGCACAGCGACCCGTCCTTCTGGCACCCGCGCCTCGAGGCCACGCTGAACCTCGCCCGGATCGAGACTCCCGAAGACGCGGCCGCCCAGCTCGAGACGTGGAAGGACGACGCCGACCGCCAGGTGCTCGCCGAGACGCTGCTCGTGAGCGGCAGCCTCGCGTGCCGAAAGCTCGCGCTCGACACGCTCGCGCCTTCGGCCCGCTTCGACACCGCGCTCGCTCCCGGCACGCCCTTGCTGTTCGTGCGCGAGATCGTCGCGCGCTCGTGCCAGGACGGCGACGCGGAGCACGTGAAGGCGCTGTTCCTGCTGCTGCGCCGGCGGCTGTCCGAGGTGAAGCGCGCCGCGGACGTCCGCGAGGCGTACGGCATCCTGCACGCCTTCTACGGGGCGCCGGTCTTCCTCGAGGAGGCGCTCTTCTCGAGGCTGCTGGCGCTGCACGAGGGCCTCCGCCGCAAGGCGCTCGCGAGCGGCGAGCTGCGCCACCTCGAGCAGGACAGCCTCGAGGGCTTCAAGTCGTTCTGCTCGCGCGAGCGGCTGCGGGGCGCCGACCTCGAGCAGATGGCGCACATCCCGCTCGCGATCCAGAGGAAGCTGGCGCACGACGGCCTGTTCGCCGGATACTTCATCTGCAATGCGCGGGACGCGATCGCGCTCGAAACCGTGCCCCACGTGCTGCGGCTGCCGGACGTGCCGGCCTTCATCCGGCTGCCGCGCATCAACGGCCGGGCGCTGCACGCGATCGCGAAGGACAAGACCGTGATGAGGGAGTACGCTCACCGTCTCGCCTTCTGCCGCAACCCACGGGCGAAGGGCCCGGAGCTGGACGGCTACATGTCCTCGCTGAGCAGCACCGACTGGGACGCGATCGCCCGGGACAGGAACGCCAGCCAGCGCGCGCGCGAGCAGGCCCGGCGGCTGCTGTCGAAGGCCCACGCCTGACCGTGGCGATCGAGCAGCCGGAGGCGGCCGGGGACGCGCTCGTCGTGGCCCTCGAGGGCCCGGAGACGGCCGGAGCGGATGCCGGCCTGTCCGCGCTCGGCGAGCTCGAGGCGAACGGGGGCCGGCTGACGCTGCGTTTGCGCGAGCCGGCGCGCGACCCCAAGCAAGCCTGGCGCGAAGTGCTCGCGCCGCAGCCCCCACGTGGCGTGGGCGTCTCCGTCGTTCCGCGACGCGTCCGGGAACGAGCTGCTGCCGACGGGGGCGGTCGTGGTTCGCTTCCGCGAGGAGCCGAGTGCGAAAGCGCTCGGCGCGTTCGTGAAAGAGGAGTCGCTGGAGCTCGAGCGGCGCACGCCGCTCGTTCCCGAGCAGGCGAGCTTTCGGCCGCGGCAGCCGCGCGAGGTCTACCTGCCGGAGCTCGTCGCCCGGCTCGCGCGCCGCGCGGACGTGGCGGCCGCCTGGCCGGCGACGTCGGCCCGCTATCGCAGGGCCTGAGCCGACGGCGACGCAAGGGGGAGGGAGAGCATGCACCTGCTGGACGCGAAGAAGAACCGGATCGAGCTGGACGCCGCTGCCGGAGCCGCCCCGGCTCGAGGTCCGCGCGTCGCGAGACGCGCTCGCGAGCGAGTCGCCGCTCGCCAAGACCAACCGCGCCTTCTTCGGCAGACCGGTGCGAAGCATCCCCGGCGTGCTGGCGACGGCTCCGGCCCCCGGCCCGCCGCCGGTGGCGTTCCGCGAGCGCGCCACCGGGCTCGTGCGGACCTTCAAGCACGAGATCGCGGTCCGCTTCCGCGCGGGCACGAGCGAGGCGACGCGGACCGCCATCCTCGACAGGTTCGGGCTCGAGCTGCGCCGGCGCAACCCCTTCGTCGGGAACCAGGCGATCGTCGTGGACCGGTCGCGGGCCCGCAGCGGCGACGTGCTGCTCGAGGTGGCCAACGAGTGCGCCGCCCTCGACGAGGTGCTCTTCGCGACGCCGAACTTCGTCTCGCAGTACCGCCGCGGCCTGGCCGCGCCGCCCTCGGTGCAGTGGCACCTCGACAACCGCGGCCGCGCGGGCGGGCAGAAGAAGGGCGAGGACGTGGACGCGCTCGCCGCCTGGAAGCTCACGCGCGGCAAGCGCGAGATCGTCGTCGCCGTGCTCGACGACGGCGTCGACGTCGAGCACCCGCTGCTCAAGCGCAACATCTGGCGCAACCCGAAGAAGTCGGCGAAGGACGGCGTGGGGCGGGACTTCTTCCTGCCCGACGACGACCCCGACCACTTCAACCCGCGGCCGAAGAAGTTCCGCTTCCCGTTCGACGAGATGCCGGGCAACGACATCCACGGCACGCCGTGCGCGGGCGTCGTGGTCGCCGTCGGGGGAGCGGCGTTCGGCGTCGCACCGGGCGCGCGCGTGCTCGCGGTGAAGGTCTTCCACGCCGACGAGTTCGCCGCCGACGAGCGCGTGGCCGACGCCATCCGCTACGCCGCGACGCAGGCGGACGTGCTCTCCTGCTCGTGGTCGGGCGGGGCCAGCCCCGACATCCAGCTCGCGCTCGAGGACGTCAAGCGGCTCGGCCGCAAGGGCCGGGGCGCGGCGGTCTTCTGCGCCACCGGAAACGAGTCGAAGCCCGAGCGCGCGGCTCCCGTGGGCTTTCCCGCCCGCGACCCGAACGCGATCGGCGTCGGCGCCTCGACCGACCAGGCCGATCTCGCGTCCTACTCGAACGTCGGCAGCGAGGTCGACTTCGTGGCGCCGTCGAGCGGCGGTGTGCTCGGCATCTTCACGACCGACGTGTCCGTCGCGGGCCGCGGCTTCAACGTCGGCCGCGCCGACAAGGGGGGCAAGGACGGCCTGTGCACGAGCGAGTTCGGCGGCACCTCGTCCGCGACGCCGCTCGCCGCCGGCGTCGCCGCGCTCGTGCTCTCCGCCAACCCGAAGCTCGGCAGCGACGAGGTGCGCGGCATCCTGCGCGCCACGGCCGACAAGATCGGCGCCGGCTACGACGCCAACGGCTTCAGCCCGCGCTTCGGCTTCGGGCGGATCAACGCGGCGAGCGCGGTGGCCGAGGCCAAGCGGCTGGTCGGGAAATAGCATGAGGGCCGAGTCCGAGCCGACCCGACGACGGTTCCTGGCGGCGGCGGCGGGAGCCTTCGCGGCGGGTTCGGGAGCATCGGCGGCGGGGGAGCGCGGCGCGACCGATGCCGCGGGCGCGCGCAGGGTCGAGCTGCCCGGACTCGTCGACCTGCAGGTGAACGGCTTCGCGGGCGTCGACTTCGGCGACCCGGCGATCACGCCGGACGACGTCGAGCGCGCGGTGGCCGCGATCCAGAAGACCGGCGTCACGCGCTTCCTGCCGACGCTCATCACGTCGCCCTTCGAGACGTTCGCGGCGTGCGCGCAGACGCTGCTGAAGGCGAGAAACGCGGCGGTCGCCGGCATCCACATGGAGGGGCCGTACATCTCGCCGGAGGACGGGCCGCGCGGCGCCCACGCGCGCCCGCACGTGCGCGCCGCCGACCTCGACGACTTCAAGAGGCGCCAGGACGCTGCCGAAGGGACGATCCGCCTGGTGACGCTCGCTCCCGAATCGCCGGGCGCGATCCCGCTCGTCGAACGGCTCGTGGCGGGCGGCCTGCGCGTGGCGATCGGCCACACCGCGGCGAACGGGGCGCAGATCCAGGCCGCCGTGGCGGCCGGCGCCACGCTGTCGACGCATCTCGGCAACGGCTGCGCGGGAGTGCTGCCGAGGCACCCGAACGTGATCTGGGAGCAGCTCGGCGAGGATCGGCTGCTCGCGAGCTTCATCGTCGACGGGCACCACCTGCCGCCGGCCACGGTCCGCTCGATGGTCCGCGCCAAGACTCCCGCGCGAACGATCCTCGTCACCGACGCGATGGCGGCGGCCGGGATGCCGCCGGGCGTCTACACGATCGGCGGGCAGAAGGTCGAGCTCGACGCCTCGGGCCGGGTCGCCGCCCCCGGCGCCTCGAACCTCGCCGGCTCGGCGCTGACGCTCTCGGCCGCGATCGGCCACGCGGTCCGCTTCACCGGCCTTCCGCTCGACGACGTGGTCGAGATGGCCTCGGGCCGCCCCGCCGGCTACCTCGGCATCCCGCCGGCCGGGAGAGTGACGGCCGAATGGGACGCCTGCGGCGTCCGAGCTGCGCGTCTTGCGCGTGAGCCTATAGGCCGCGCCCCGCGTTCGGGCTACACTCCCGGCCCAAGCGGCACCTGGGCATGGCCGAGATCAATCACCGCGATCGCAGCATCCGGGTAAAGATCGTCTATTACGGCCCCGCCGTCGGCGGCAAGACCACGAACCTGAAGGTCCTGTTCGACCGCGCGCTCGGCGGACGGCGCGGCCAGTTCCTGTCGGTCAACTCCGCCCAGGACCGGACGATCCTGTGCGACCTGCTGCCGCTGCGGTCCGGGGGCTTCCGCGGCCACGAGCTCAAGCTCCAGCTCGCCGCGGTTCCGGGCCAGGCCATGTACGCCGCGAGCCGGCGCATCATCCTCCGGGGAGTCGACGGGATCGTGTTCGTCGCCAACTCGGCCACCGACCGCTGGCACGAGACCCAGCAGAGCTTCCAGGAGATGACGGCCAACCTGCTCGCGCAGCGGCTCGATCCCCGGCGCATCCCGCTCGTGCTGCAGTACAACAAGCGCGACCTGCCGCAGGTGATGCCGATCGCCGACCTCTCGCGCGCGCTCAACGACCGGCGCGCGCTCGAGTTCGCGGCAGTGGCGAGCAAGGGCGAGGGTGTGCTCGAGACCTTCTCCGCGATCCTCTCGCTGGTGGTCGACGACCTGCGGCGCTCGTACGCCCCGCTCCAGCTGCCGGAGGGGCAGACGATCGAGGGCTGGACGCGACAGGCCGTGCTGGGCATGTTCGGGTCGCTCAAGCTCGAGCCGAAGGCGGGACGCGGAGAGCGAGTCCGCGCGGCGCAGCCCCGATCGAGCACATGAAGGTCCGCATCTTCACGCCGCAGGACGCCCCGGTCGCGGCGCCCGCGGGCGCGGACAGCAAGGCGTCCGACGTGCTCGCGGAGTCCTATGCCGAGGCGTCGGCGCAGCTCGGCATCGCCGTCAACGAGCTGCGCGAGGAGCGCGACCTGCTGCGCGTCCGCCTCGACGAGGTTGAGCGCGCGCTCGAGCTCGCGACCGAGGCTCCCGGCGAGACCGACGTCGAGGCGCGCGTGCGAGCCATCCTGCAGGTGCTGGTGACCGGGGCTTCGGCTTCGGGCGCGACGCTTCTGCTCTACACCGGCGAGGCGGCGCAGGTGCTCGCGCTGCCGCCGCTCGTGGCCGACCCGCTCTCGCGGACGATCTGGGGGAGCTCGCACGTGGAGGCGCAGCGCACGCTCGCCGAGCCGCAGCTTGCGGAGGCCGACAGCTCGTCCGAGCTCGCGCAGGCGCTGCGCGGCGGCGAGCCCTCGTTCGAGGCGGTGGCGTACGTGCCGCTGCGCTCCGCCGAGCGGCTGCTCGGGCTCGCGCTCCTCTACTTCGACGCGAACGCGGCGGTTCCCACCCGGGAGCGCCTCATCCACGTCGGCTTCCTGGCCCGCGTGCTCTCCGGGCCGCTCGAGGCGATGGCGGCGCGCGAGGCGACGCTCGCCGGCGACCGCCAGAAGGTGCTGGCGCGCGCCTCGGCGGCGGCCGTCGCCTCGCTGCTCACGCGGCTGCCCCCGGACCTGGCGCGCCGGCAGCCGGTGCGGCTCGCCGAGGTGCTCGCGCCGCTCCGCGTGCCGGGCATCGTGCTCGACCTGCGCTCGCCCGAGGCGACGGTGGTGGGCGACGCCGCGCTGCTGCGGTTCACCTTCGCGACGCTCGTGCGCCAGTGCGAGACCGACGCGCTCGAGCGCAACCGGATTCCGGAGGTCTCGCTGACCGTGGAAGAGAGCGAGGGCGCCGTCCACGTGCTCATCACGGGCGGCGGGCGCACCTCCGTGATGACGGCTCCCGAGCGCGGGCTCGACCTCACCGACGCCGAGATGAGCGTCGTCCACGCGATCGTCGCCCTTCACGGCGGCGTGCTCGTCTCGGGAAGGGGAGAAGACGACTCCCCGCTCTTCACGGTCGAGCTGATTCACGCCTAGCACCCGGCGGGGGCGCTCTTCCGCCGCGCCCCCCGGCTCCCCCAGGCGGAGCTAGCCCAGCCTGTCCCGCCGCAGCGTGAGCCCGCCGTCGACCGTGATCACCTGCCCCGTCACGTAGGAGTCCGGCTCGAGCAGGTAGCGCACGCTGCGGGCGACGTCCTCGGGCCGGCCGAAGCGCGCGATCGTGCCGCGGTCCACGTAGGGGTCGTACTTGCCGCCGTCGATCGAGGCGCGCGCCATGCCCACGACCGTCGCGCCCGGCGCCACCACGTTGACGCGGATGTCCGCCTTGCCGCCGTACTCCTTCGCCAGGATGAGAGCGGCGTGCACGAGCGCGGCCTTCGGCGAGGCGTACGCCAGGCTCCCCTCGAACGGGTAGACGCCCTGCATGCTCGAGACCAGCACGATCGACCCGTGCGTGTCGCGCCGCAGCATCTCCTCGGCCGCGGCCCGCGCCAGCAGCACGGGCGCCTCGAAGTTCGCCGTGAAGGAGGCGTGGAGCGTCGGGCCGTCCAGCTCGCCGCCCTTGACGCGCGCCGGGTCGCCCGTGAGCGCGACGACGCCGTAGAGCTCGCCCTTCACCGCGAGCGCGTCCTCGATGTAGCGCTTGCGCACCTCGGGCAGCGAGACGTCGCCCTCCACGAGATGGACGAGCCCGCCGTAGAGGTCCTGGACGCGCTGCTGGAAGGCGAGCGCGTTGCCGCGGTTCGAGCGGTAGCCGACGACCGGGATCGCGCCGTCCTGCACCAGAAGCGCCGCGATCGCCGCGCCCAGCCCGGAGGCGCCGCCGGGCAGCAGCACCACGCGGCCGGCGAGGGACTTCTTGTTGAAGTCGTAGCGGTGCTCGGCGTAGCGGCGCGCCTGCTCGGGGTCGAGATGTCGGGAAGGCATGGGCGTCAATCCTCGAAGAGGGCGCCGAGCGAGGCGGGCTCGAGCGCCGAGAGCGACTCCACGACGCGGTGCGCGGACCGCAGCTTCTCGGCAGGGAAGCTGTGCGCGACGCCTACGACCTTCATGCCGGCGCCGAGCGCCGACATCAGGCCCGGTACGGAGTCCTCGAAGGCCACGCACTCCTGCGGCGCGAGCGCAGCGCCCGTGAGGCCCGCGAGCTGTCGCGCCGCCTCGAGGTAGGGCGCCGGATCGGGCTTCGTCCGCGCGGCGTCCTGGGCGCCGACCACCGCCTGGAACGAGCCGCGCAGGCCGATCCCGGCCAGGATCGCCTCGATCTCCTCGCGCCGCGCGCCCGAGGCGATCGCGAGCGGAAGCGAGGCGCCGAGCGTGCCGATCAGCTCGCGTGCCCCTGGAAACACGCCGATCTCGGGGATGAGCGCCGCGAAGCGCTCGACCTTGCGCCTGCTCCACGCGCCCGAGGCGGGCCGCGTCGAGCGGCTCGCCGTGCCTGTCGAACGCGTGGCGGATCGAGCCGCGGTCGTCGTAGGCGAGCAGGTGGGCCCAGTACTCCTCGCGCGTGATCTCGACGCCTTCGGTCAGCAGGGCGTCGTGGAGCGAGCGGAAGTGCAGGGGCTCGCTGTCCACGATCACGCCGTCGAAATCGAAGACCGCCGCCCGCAGCCCCATCGCAGGCGCGATTCTAGCAAGCGGGGGCGAGCGGCACCCGGGCCTCGCCCGCGCGCTATGATGGGTGCTGCCGTATGAACTGTCCCTCCTGCCGTGCCGACAACGACACGGCCGCGCGCGGGTGCTTCGCTTGCGGGGCGCCGCTCGATCCCGTGCTGGCCTCGTTGACGGAAGGCGCCGTCTTCGCCTCGCGCTACGAGATCCTCGGCCCGCTCGGCCGCGGCGGGATGGGCATGGTCTACAAGGCCTTCGACCGCGAGCTGGGCGAGACCGTGGCGATCAAGGTGCTGCGTCCCGACGTGGCGCGCGAGTCGGGCCGCGTCGAGCAGCGCTTCCGCTCGGAGATCCGCCTGGCGCGCCGCGTGCGCCACCGCAACGTGTGCTCGGTCTACGGCGACGGCGAGGACCGCGGGCTGCTCTACATCTGCATGGAGCACGTCGAGGGCGAGAACCTGGCGCGCGCGGCCCGCGAGGCGGGCGGGCTGCCGACCGAAGCGGCCTGGAGCACGACGCTGCAGGTGGCGGAGGGCCTGCGCGCGATTCACGAGGTGGGTGTCGTCCACCGCGACCTGAAGACCGCGAACCTGATGCGCGACCAGAAGGGCGTCGTGCGCGTGATGGACTTCGGGATCGCCAAGCAGTGCGGGGCGCCGGGCGGCGTGACCGTGACGGCCACGGGCACGCTCATGGGCACGCCCGAGTACATGAGCCCCGAGCAGCTCCGCGGCGACGACGTGGACTTCCGGACCGACCTCTATTCCCTCGGGGTCGTGACGTACGAGCTCTTCACGGGGATGCTGCCGTTCCAGGGCGACACCCCGGTCGCGACGATCGTTCGCCAGCTCCACGATCCGCCTTTCCTCGACGTGCCGGCGCTGCCCGGGCCGCTGCGGCCGGTGCTGGCGCGGGCGCTCGCCAAGGACCCCGACGACCGCTATCCGAGCGCCGACGACATGCGGCGGGCGCTCGAGGGGGCCTGCGAGGCTCACGTGCCGATGGCCGCGATGGCTCCGGGGGCGCTGCCGCCCCCGGTCGAGGACGACACGCGCCCGGTGACGCTCGGCGCCGACCGGGAGAGCCCGCCGATCGTGAGGATGGCGGTCGCCCAGGTGGCGCTCGCGGTCCTCGCGGTCTATCTGGTGAGCGCCGGCGGGGTGGTGCCGCCGCCGAAGCCTCCGCTCCCCACGCCCGAGCCCGTGGTCACGGTCGTCGCACCCGCCAAGCCCTCGCCATCCGCGCTCAAGCCATCATCGCGTCCGTCGCCGGTCGTGCACATCACCGCGCAAGCGAAGGCGCCGGCCACACCGACGCCGGTTCCGACGCACCTGCCCGTGTTCCCCCCGTCCTCGCTCGCCACGGCGATCGGAAAGACGCTGCCCGCGGTCGTGGCGCCCCTCGACCCGCAGGTCTACCAGGAGCGCGACGTCGACGTTCCGCCGCGGAGGATCTCCGGCACGAGCGCGTCCTACCCCGACTGGGGCCCGCGGCTCGGCAAGGGGCAGCAGGTCTCGATCACCGCGAGCTTCGTGGTGAACGAGTCCGGCGACGTGACCGACATCCGCGTCGAGCGGGGCGGCGGTGTCCTCGAGGCGGTGCTGCTCGAGATCAGCCGCTGGAAGTACGAGCCGGGCCGCAAGAACGGCCAGCCCGTCAAGGTGCGCGTGAGCTGGAAGCACAGCTTCATCGGCGGGTAGCGCTACCAGAGCTCCTCGGGCTTGCCGGCGCGGTGGTTGGCGTGGCGCGCGAGCACGAACAGCAGGTCGGAGAGCCGGTTCAGGTAGACGACGATGCCGGCCTCGACGTCGGCCTGGTGCGAGAGCGCCACGACCGAGCGCTCGGCGCGGCGGACGACGGTGCGCGCCTGGTGGAGCGTCGCGCCGAGCGGGCTGCCGCCCGGCAGCACGAAGGCCCGCAGCGGCGGCAGCTCGCGCTCGCGCGCGTCGATCGCCTTCTCGAGCTTGCGGACCTGCGCGCTCGTCACCGCGGCCTTCGCACGCCGCGTCGCGACCGCGTGGGTCGGGTCGGCGAGCCGCGCGCCGATCGCGAACAGGTCCTTCTGGATCCCCGACAGGAGCTTCGCGAGCGGCCCCGCGGCGAGCGCCGTCGCGGATCCGATCACGGCGTTGGCCTCGTCGACGTCGCCGTAGGCGGCGACGCGCGGATCGTCCTTGGGCACGCGCGCCCCGCCGAGCAGCCCGGTGGTGCCCGAGTCGCCGGTCTTCGTGTAGATCTTCACGGCGCCGCGTCGAAGCTGGTGACGACCGTCGCCGGAGCGCCCGCCACCTCCACGGCGCTGCCGGCCGCGAAGTGGCTCCGGTGCACGTAGCCGAGCGCGATCGGTCCGAGCCGGGGCGAGACCGCCGCCGTCGTGACCCAGCCGGCGTCCTTGCCCGCGGCCGTCACCACGGCTCCCGCAGCGGCCGGCGCCGTGAGCCGCAGGCCGCGCAGCGCCTTGTTGACGTTGCCGCCGCGGCCCTCGAGGCGGGCGATCACCTCCTGCCCGACGTAGCAGCCCTTGGTCGAGGAGTGCACGGCGGCCACGAGGCCCGTCTCGTGGAGCAGGTTGTCCTCGCCGATGTCCGGCCCGTACCACGGGCAGAGCGCCTCGACGCGCAGCGCGTCGAGCGCCTCGCGCCCGATCGGCACGGCGGAGGCCTCTCGCAGCGAGGCCGCGACAGCGTCGGCGGCGTCCTCCGGCAGCGTGCAGCACGAAGCCTTCGCCCGGCAGGTCGCTCGCCCGCACGACGCGGACGCTCGTGCCGCCGAGCTCGGCCTTCAGGTGGGCCTCGCTCGCCACCGGCAGCGCGGCAACGCCCGCCGCCTGGAGCGCCGCCGCGGCGCGCGGCCCGAACACCGCGAGCACCGCGGCCTTTCCGGGCGCGAAGCGGACGGGCGCTCCCACCTTGTGGTGCTCGAGAGTCCGCAGCACCAGCTCGAGCCTGTCCGCCTCGGTCTCGAGCACCACGACGCTCGTGTCCACCAGCACGCGCAGCAGCGCCTGGAACGAGCCCTTTGCGCTCATGCTGGCGGCGCGACGGCCTTCGCCGGGGCGCAGGGCGTTCACCTCGTTGCTGAGCATCGCGTGCAGGTAGTCCTGGCGCTTGGGGCCGCTCACGTCCAGCGTGCCGCGCGCGAGCGTGACGAGCGCCGCCGCCTCGCGTCCGGCGCGGTACTCGCGCTCGACATCCACGCTCGTCTCGACCGAGTGGCTCATCCGGTCGAGTTTACCCCGCGCGACGCCGCGACTAGAATGATCGCTTCATGTCCGATTTCAAGGTCACTGTCCGGAACAACGGCCCGCTCCGCCTCGAAGGAGCCATCACGATACTCGACGAAAACGGCAAGGAATGGGGTCTCGCCGGCCGCACGGTGGTTTCGCTGTGCCGCTGCGGGCAGTCGGCCAAGAAGCCGTTCTGCGACGGCTCGCACAACCGCGTGGGCTTCAGCTCGAGCTGCGAGGCGGCCGAGCTGCCGCCGCCCGCGCCGAAGGCCTGAGCGACGATGACGATCAACAGCGCCTCGCGCCTCGCCGTCGTGCTCCTCGCGGCCCTGCTGCTGCCAGGCTGCGGCGACGACACCCCCACCAATCCCGGCGTCGCGCGTGCGGCGATCGGGATCACGGTCGATCCCACTCCCGTGCCGCCGGCGCAGGACGCGCTCACGGGAACGGTCTCGATCGGATACCGGATCACGATCACCGAGCTGAACGGCCTCGGCGGCGAGCTGCAGTTCGTGAGCAGCCAGGTCTACGACCCGGAGACGGGCCTGCTCGCCAGCCTCACCTACTTCGACGGGGCGGACCTGATCGTGTTCGTGGGCAAGAAGAAGATCGACCCGGGCGGCACGCTCGTGGTGCCGCAGACGCAGAGCTACATCCTGCCCGATTTCCGCACGCAAGGCGCTGCTCGCGATCAACGTCCAGATGAAGGACGACCACGACAACGTGATCAACCAGTCGGTGCTGGTCAAGGTGGAATAGCCGGGCCGTGGCGACCGCGCGCGTCGCCGGCATCCTGCTCCATCCCACGTCGCTGCCCGGGCCCTACGGCATCGGCGAGCTCGGGCCCGAGGCGATCGCGTTCGTCGACTTCCTCCAGGAGACCGGCCAGTCGCTCTGGCAGGTGCTGCCGCTCGGGCCCACCGGCTACGGCGACTCGCCGTATTCGTCCTTCTCGGCGTTCGCGGGCAACCCGCTCCTGGTCTCGCTCGATCGGCTCGCCGAGCAGGGGCTGCTCGAGGCGGGCGAGCTCGCGAAGAGCCCGGCCTTTCCGAAGGACGCAGTCGACTTCGGCCGCGTCGGCGAGCACCGCCGGCCGCTGCTCGTGAAGGCCTTCGAGGCGTTCCTGAAGAAAGCCGACGCCGGGAGGCGAGCCGCCTTCGACGCCTTCGTGAGGCAGCACGCCGCGTGGCTCGCCGACTTCGCGCTCTTCATCGCACTGAAGCGCGCGAACCGCGGCGCTGCGTGGAACGCCTGGGAGCGCCCGCTCGTCGAGCGCCAGCCGGGTGCCCTCGAGAAGGCTCGGCGCGAGCTCGCCCACGACGTGCGCGAGGTGGAGTTCGAGCAGTTCCTGTTCTTCGAGCAGTGGGCCGCGGTGCGGCAGGCGGCCCGCGAGCGCGGCATTCGCATCATGGGCGACGTTCCGATCTTCGTGGCCCACGACAGCGCCGACGTCTGGGCGCACCCCGACATCTTCCACCTCGGCAGCGACGGCAGCGCCGCCTTCCAGGCCGGCGTGCCGCCCGACTACTTCAGCGCCACCGGCCAGCTCTGGGGCAACCCGCTCTACCGCTGGGACGCGCTCGCGCGCACCGGCTACGCGTGGTGGATCGACCGGATGCGCGCCACCTTCGAGCTCGTGGACGTCGTGCGGCTCGACCACTTCCGCGGCTTCGAGGCGTACTGGGAGGTGCCGGGCGGCGCCGAGACGGCGGTCGACGGCCGCTGGGTGAAGGGCCCGGGGGCCGCGCTCTTCGAGGCCGTGCGCGCGGCGCTCGGCGAGCGCGAGATCGTGGCCGAGGACCTGGGCGTGATCACGCCCGAGGTCGAGGCGCTCCGCGACGGGCTCGGCCTGCCGGGCATGGCGATCCTGCAGTTCGCGTTCGGAAGCGACGCGCGACGGGAACGATTTCCTGCCGCACAACTACCCGAAGCGCAAGGTCGTCTACACCGGGACCCACGACAACGACACGGTCGTCGGGCTGGTGGAGCGCGGGAGTGGGGGACTCGACGCGCACGCAGGCGGAGGTCGATCGCGAGCGCGAGCGCGCGCTCGCCTACGTGGGCGGCGACGGCAGCGAGATCCACTGGGACTTCATCCGCACGCTCTTCGTCTCCGTGGCCGACACGGCGATCGTGCCGCTGCAGGACGTGCTCGGCCGCGGCTCCGAAGCGCGCATGAACCTGCCGGGCCGCAGCCAGGGCAACTGGGGCTGGCGCTACTCCGCGGAGGACCTGACGCCGGCGCTCCGCAAGCGACTGCGGGCGATCACCGACGGATCGGGGCGGACCCCCCGAAAGCCGGAACCGCACCCCCGCGAAGCGAGCTAGCCGCCAAACTCTGCGTGCTAAGCTGCGCCCCGTGTCGGCCCTGGGGAGCTGCCCGAACTGTGCGAGCCCCCTCGCCGCCGGGAGTCGCTTCTGCGGTTCCTGCGGTCGGCCGGTCCAGGCCGCCTCCGAGCAGCCGACGGTCGATCGCCCTCGAGCGCATTCGGCGCCGAGCCAGGCGCGCTTCCTCCCGGGCGTCGTCCTCGCCAGCCGCTACCGCGTCATCGGCCTTCTGGGACGAGGCGGGATGGGCGAGGTCTACCGGGCCGACGACCTGAAGCTCGGTCAGCCGGTTGCACTCAAGTTCCTGCCGCCGGGCGTCGACGCGAGCTCGGAACGGCTGCAGCGCTTCCTCGCCGAGGTGCGCACCGCGCGCCAGGTCTCGCACACCAACGTCTGCCGGATCTACGACGCGGGCGAAGCCGACGGGCATCACTTCCTGTCGATGGAGTACATCGACGGCGAGGACCTGGCGTCGCTGCTGCGCCGCATCGGGCACCTGCCGAAGGACAAGGCGATCCAGATCGCGCGGCAGATCTGCGCCGGACTCGCGGCGTCCCACGAGGTCGGCGTGCTCCACCGCGACCTGAAGCCGGCGAACATCATGCTGGACGGCCGCGGCCGAGCGCGCATCACCGACTTCGGCCTCGCCCGCTTCGCGGAGGAGATCGAAGGCGCCGACATCCCCTCGGGCACTCCGGCGTACATGGCGCCGGAGCAGCTCGCGGGCCGGGAAGTCACTGCGCGCAGCGATCTCTACTCGCTCGGTCTGGTGCTCTACGAGCTGTTCACCGGGAAGCCGGCGTTCCATGCGTCGTCGCTGGCGGAGCTGAAGCGCCTGCGATCGGAGACGACCCCATCGGCCCCGTCGAGCCTCATGCACGACTTCGATCCGGCAGTCGAGCGGGCCATCCTCCGCTGCCTCGAGACGGACCCGTTGCGCCGACCCTCCTCGGCTCTCGCCGTCGCGGCGGCGCTTCCCGGTGGCGACCCGCTGGCCGCCGCCCTCGCCGCCGGCGAAACGCCGTCCCCGCAGATGGTGGCCGAGGCGGGAGGCCAGGCGGCAGTCGCGCCCGCGATGGCCTGGAGCGCGCTCACCCTCTTCGTGGCGGCGCTCGGTGCCTTCCTCCTGCTGGCGAGCCGGACGTCGCTCCTGGGAATGACGCCGCACCTGAAGCCGCCGGAAGTGCTTCAGGAGCGAGCGCGGGAAGTCCTCGAGCAGGCGGGTCACGACGACACACCGGCCGACAGCCTCTTTGCCTTCGATGCGAATCGCGACTATCTCGCCGACCTGCTGCGGCGGGGAGGGCCGGGCGCCGCACGATGGGACGTCCTGCGGGCGACTCCGCCGAGCGGGATCGTCTTCTGGTATCGACAGAGTCCGGCACCGCTCCTACCGTGGGACGCGGCCCGGCTCGCCTCGTGGCTGGACGATCCTCCCGATTCCACTCCGGGGATGGCGCGGGTCGGCCTCGACACCGACGGGCGGCTGATCTCGCTGCTCGTGGTCCCGGGCGAGCGCACGCTGCCAGGATTGGCTGCGCCGGAGCCGGACTGGCGGCCGCTCGTCCGCGCGACCGGAATCGACGTGGCGTCGCTCACCCCCGCGCCGCCGCAGTGGATGCCACCCGTGTTCGCGGATCGTCGCGCGGCCTGGACCGGCTCGTGGGCCGGGAGTCCCGAGGTGCCGCTCCGAATCGAGGCCGCCGCTGTGGCCGGCAAGCCCGTTTGGCTGCGGATCGTCCTTCCGTGGACACACCCCGCGCAGGGGCTGGAGCCGCCGCGCAGCTTCCGGCCGCGAGCCTCTCAGCTCGTGGGTGTGCTCGCGCCCGGAGGCGTCGTCATGGCGGCCGCTGTCGTGGCGCTGCGAAACGTGCGTCGCGGCCGAGGCGACCGCCGCGGCGCACTTCGCCTCGCGTTGTACCTGGGGGCCGCCCGATTCCTGTGGTTTCTCGGGGCGCATCACTTGGCTTCGACCGCCGAGTTCGACCTGTTCATGTCGCACCTCGCCTACGCGATGCTGCAGGTGGGGCTCGCCTACGTGTTCTACCTCGCGCTCGAACCCTATGCCCGCAGACTGTGGCCTCGGATCCTGGTTTCCTGGGTGCGGATCCTCGACGGGGAATTCCGCGACCCTATCGTGGGCCGCGACCTCCTGGTCGGGGCCGCTGCCGGTGCGGTTGTGGCGCTCGTGGGCGGGCTGCAGTTCTGGATCCCCGCGGCGCTCGCGGGACCGTCGGTGCTTCCAACCTTCGGTCCCTGGACGTTCGAGCCGCTTCGGGGAACGGCCTCGGCGTTGGCCTCGATCGTGGGCATCCACGGCGGAGCGGTGCTGGAGATCATTTTTCCGATGACGTGGCTGCTGATCGGCCGGCTGTTGTTGCGAAGCACTGCTGCGGCGTTCGTCCTCGTGTCGCTGGTCGGCATGGCCCTGTTCTTCCCCCAAACCGGGAGCGTTCCGGGATACATCGTCGGCTGGGCCATCAGCATGACGATCTTCGGGGTTGTGCTCTTCCGATTCGGTCTGCTGGCCCTCGCGGCCCAGTACCACGTGCTCAGGCTGCTCGACCAACTGCCGCTCGGGCTGCAACCGGACGGCTGGTATCTGGGCGCGACGCTGCTGGGGTTGACGGCCATCGCCGCTCCGGCGCTGTGGGGGTTCTGGACGTCCCGCGGCGGCCGGCCGCTCTTCCGCGACGAGATTCTCGAGGCCTCGAAGCGCTGACCGCCAACCTCTTGCCGACTTCCGGCGTCTCACCCGAAGACAAGGGAGAGGTCTGCCATGAGCCTGAGCCAGGACCTGAAGGCCGCCCTGCGGCAGCTCGCGCGGAAGCCGCTCGGCAACTCGGCGGCCGCGGCCACGCTCGCGCTCGGCATCGGCAGCAGCGTCGCGCTCTTCAGCCTGGTCGATGCCGTCCTCCTGCGGCCGCTGCCGTATCCGATGGCCGACGAGCTCATGGCACTCTGGGACTCGAGGCCCGAAGCCGGCCAGCCCCGCTCCCGAGTCTCCGGCTTCAACTTCCGACGCTGGCGCGAGGAGGCCAAGTCGTTCGAGGCGCTGGCCCTCCTCGGCACCACCTCGGGCGCCCTGACCGGGCGCAGCGAGCCGATCGAGGTCGAGGGCTTCCGCGTCACCTGCAACACCTTCGACCTCCTGGGTGTGAGGGCCCAGACGGGCCGAGCCATTAGAGAGGAGGATTGCGCTCCCGCCGCCGCGCCCGTCCTGGTGATCAGCGACGCCCTGTGGCGCCACAGGTTCGGGGCCGACCCGGGCATCCTCGAGAAGCCCCTGATCCTCTCCGGCCGGCCTGTCACGGTCGTCGGCGTGATGCCGCCCGTGCTCCTTCCTTCCGAGCTGGTCGGGGAGGGCCGCTTCCGCTTCAGCGACCGCGAGGAGCGGATCTTCGTGCCGATCCCCGACGTGCCCACGCACCACGGGCACGTCTTCGGCGTCCTGGGACGGCTGAAGAGGGGAGCGAGCCTCGACGAAGCCCGCTCGGAGCTGGACGTCATCGGCAAGCGAATGCAGCAGAGCTTCCCCGACTCCCACGCGGGCTACAAGGTGCGCGCCGAAGCGCTGACGGATGAGCTGCTCGGCTCGGCGCGTCAGTCCCTGGGCGCCCTCCTGCTGAGCGCGCTCCTGCTGCTCGTCGTCGCCTGCACCAACGTCGCGCACTTCCAGCTCGCGCGCGTCCTCGAGCGCGAGAGCGGCAGCGCCGTCCGCGCCGCGCTCGGCGCGAGCCGCTGGCAGGTGGCGCGGCCGTTCGTCCTCGAGGGCCTGCTGCTGGCAATCGTGGGCGGCCTCGTGGGCGCTGCGCTCGCCTACGGCGCGCTGCGGTCCGCGGTGGCTCTTCTCCCCGCGGAGCTGCCGCGCGTCGCATCAGCCCAGGTGGACTGGCGCTCGCTGGGAATGGCGCTCGCGCTGAGCCTCCTCGCCGGCAGTGCCGTCGGCCTGCTCGCCGGATCCCGTGCCAGCCGTCCCGACCTCACCGCCGGCCTGCGATCCGGTCCCCGGCTGAAGGGCAGCACCTCACCGCGACTCCGTCAGCTCCTTCTGATGGGCCAGGCCTCGCTCGCTGTCGTCCTCGTCGCACTGGCGGGGCTGCTGGCAGAGACGCTCGGTCGCCTGTCGAGCGTCGAGACGGGCTTCAAGAGAGGAGAGCTGCTCGTCGTCGAGCTGCGGCACGGCATGGACCGCTACAAGGAACGGCAGCAGCTCGTCGGCTTCTACGACGAGCTCCGAAGACGAGCGGCCGCGCTCCCCGGCGTCGAGGCGGTGGGCGCATCCTACGACCCGCCGCTCCGCTCCAACTGGTACCAGGGCTTCGAGGTGATCGGCGCGCCCCAAGCCCCTCCAGGCCAGGGCCCGGGCGGCCTCTTCCGCACCGTCACCCCCGGCTACTTCGAAGCAGTGGGCGTGAGGATCTCCGACGGCCGTGCCTTCAGCCGACGCCGACGACGTCGGCCGGCCCGGCGCCGCGATCGTGAACCAGGCTCTCGCGCGCGCCTACTTCGAGAACGCCTCGCCCCTCGGCCGCAGGATCTCCCTGACCACGACGCAGTGGGTCTGGGGCGAGGCCATCCCGCGCGAATTCACGATCGTCGGCGTCGCCGAGAACGAACGCATCCGCGGCCTGGCCGTCTCACCGGAGCCCGCGTTCTATCTCCCGTATCGCCAGACTCCCCAGCACCAGATGTCCCTGCTCCTGCGCACGAGCGTCGATGCGGCCTCGTTCCTTCCCGCGGTCACCCGACTCGTCCACGCCATCGACCCTGCCCAGCCCGTGGCCGGCTCGACCACGATCCGCAACCTCGTCTCCGAAGAGCTCGCCCGACCGCGCCTCAACGCCGTCCTCGCCGCAGTCTTCGGCTTCGCCGCTTTGGCCCTCGCCGCCCTCGGCATCTCCGCCGCTCTCACCGAGTCCCTCTCCCGCCGAAAAGAAGAGCTGGGCGTTCGCATGGCCCTGGGCTCGTCCCCGAGCGGTCTCTTCAGCCTGGCCATCCGCGCCGGCCTGCGTCCCGCCGTCGTCGGCACTCTCGCCGGTTCCGCGCTGTCCCTGGCCACCACCCGCCTGATCGCAAGCCAGCTCTACGCCGTCAAACCCTGGGACCCGTCCCTGCACGCCACCGCCTGCGCAGCCGTGCTCGCGATCTCATTCCTCGCGAGCGCGATTCCCGCGTGGCGAGCGTCCCGCACCGATCCCGCCACGGCCCTGCGCCACTCGAGCTAGCGGCTCTCGCCCTTGATCCGCGTGACGCTGGAGAGCAAGATCGCCCAGCCGATCCGGTACACAGGAGCAAGCGATGTCGCTGGCCGCCGGGACACGCCTCGGCTCTTACGAGATCGTCGCGCCGCTCGGAGCCGGCGGCATGGGCGAGGTGTATCGGGCGCGCCATCTCAAGCTGGGGCGTGACGTCGCGGTCAAGGTGCTGCCGAGCGACCTCGCGGCCGACCGCGAGCGGCGCCACCGCTTCGAGCGCGAAGCCAAAGCGGCGTCGGCCCTCAACCACCCCAACATCGTCACCATCCACGACGTCGACGAGCACGACGGCTCTCTCTACATCGCCATGGAGCTCGTGGAAGGACGCACGCTCCGGCAGCTGCTCGGCGAGGGCCCGCTCCCGGTGGGCCGCCTGCTGGCCCTCGCGCGGCAGATCGCCGAGGGGCTCGCGAAGGCCCACGCCGCCGGAATCGTGCATCGCGACCTGAAGCCCGAGAACATCATGCTCACGGGCGACGGGCTCGTGAAGATCCTGGACTTCGGCCTCGCCAAGCTCGCGACACCGGACGCCGAGGTCGGCTCCGAGTCGACAACGGTCCAGGAGGCGACTCGCGGTGGAATCGTCCTGGGCACCGTGCCGTACATGTCGCCGGAGCAGGCCGCAGGCCGGCCCGTGGACTTCCGATCCGATCAGTTCTCGTTCGGATCGGTCCTCTACGAGATGGCGACGGGACGTCGGGCCTTCAAGAAGGAAACGACGCCGCAGACGCTCGCGGCCATCATCGAGGGCGAGCCGGTGCCGGTCGGCACGCTGAGCCGCCGCGTCCCCGCGGCGCTCGTCACCATCATCGAGCAGTGCCTGGCCAAGAAGCCCGAGCGGCGCTTCGCCTCGACCCGCGACCTGGCGTCGGCGCTGCAGACGGTGCCCGAGCCAAGGCCAGCCTCGGGGATCGGGCGCCGGGCCCTGTGGCTGGCGGCCGGTGTCGTCGCGCTCGGGCTCGCCGGGGCGCTCCTTCCGAAAGCCGGTCGTGTGTGGCGCTCGCTCGCGCCCGGCCGATCGGCGCCTGCCATCCGGGCGATCGCCGTGCTTCCGCTGCAGAATCTCTCGGGCGAGGCCGAGCAGGAGTACTTCGCGGACGGCATGACCGAGGCGCTCATCACCGACCTCGCGCAGATCGGCGCGCTCCGGGTCACCTCGCGCTCCTCGGCCATGAGGTACAAGCAGACGAAGGCGCCGCTCGCGGACGTCGCGCGGGAGCTCGGCGTCGACGCCGTCGTGGAAGGCTCGGCGCAGCGGGTCGGCGATCGCGTGCGCATCATGGCGCAGCTGATCGACGCGAAGACCGACCGCGTGCTGTGGGGCGAGAGCTACGAGCGGGCCGTGAGCGACGTGCTGCGCCTCGAAGGGGAAGTGGCCCAGGCGATCGCCGGAGAGATCGGGGCGCTGGTGACGCCGGAGCAGAAGACCCGCCTCACGCTCCGGCGCACGGTCGCACCCGCGGCGCTCGAGGCCTACCTGAAGGGCGAGTTCCACCTCTACCGCCTCACGCCCCAGGACCTCGAGACCGCGTCGAGCCTGTTCCAGGCGGCGCTCGCGATCGATCCCGACTACGCCGCCGCGCACGTCGGCATCGCCGAGCTGTGGTCCGCTCGCATGCAGGTGGGACGCGTGCCGCCGAGCGAGGCCGCTCCGCTGGCGCTCGCCGCGGCCCAGCGAGCCCTGAAGCTCGACGCCAGCTCCTCGAACGCGCACCTGGCCCTGGCGAACGTGAGGACCTGGTACGAGTGGGACTGGAAGGCAGGCGAGGCCGAGTTCCAGCAGGCGATCGAGCTCAATCCCTCCAACGCACGCGCCCTCGCCTTCCACGCCCACATGCTGACGCTGCTCGGCCACTTCGAGCCGGCCGACCGGCAGATGGACGAGGCCCTGAAGCTCGATCCCCTCAACCCGCTGTTCCAGGTCCTCGCCGCCACGCAGCTCATCTTCGGCGGCCGCTTCGACGACGGCATCGCTCGCCTGCAGACCACCTTCGACAAGACGCCCGGCTTCGGGATCGGCCACATCCCCCTCTGGTCGGCGCTCGACCACCAGGGTCGGTACGACGAGGCCCTCGTGGCACTCAAGGCCTTCTACGCCACGGAGCAGGCCGCTCCGGAGATCGTGAAGGCCCTGGAGCAGGGCAACGCCGAAGGCGGCTACAAGGCGGCCCTGAAGCGAGTCGCCCAGGCGCTGGAGCCCCGCTCACGCTCGGTCGGAACGATCAACCTCGTCAACATCTACGACGCCGCGGGAGACGTCGACAAGGCTCTCGAATGGCTGGCGACGGCCTACGAGCGGCACGACCCCAACATGGCGTACATCAGCGTCATCCCGTTCTCGAGAGAGGCTCCGGAAGGACATCGCGCTTTCAGGAGCTGCTGCGCCGCATGGACCTGCCGGACCTGGTGTCGCCGGTGCGGCGTGCGCGAAGCTGGACCGCCAACCACCCTTGTGCTGCAATCACTCGACCTCGAAAGGCCTTTTCGGAGGAACCCATGAAGCTGCTCGCGTTGGTCGGCGCGCTCGCGATCGCCAGCCCGTCGTTCGCCCAGGTCCAGTACCCGCCGACGCGAACCGTCGACGTCAGCGACACCTACTTCGGCATTGACCTACAAGGATCCCTATCGCTGGTTGGAGGACCTGAAGGATCAGGCCGTCCAGGGCTGGTTCAAGTCGCAGGCCGCGCTCACCGACGACCAGCTCGCGAAGATCCGCGCGCGCGACGCACTGGCCGAGGAGTGGCTGAAGCTCGACAAGCTTCAGCCCGCCAAGTACAACACGATCCTGTTCGAGAGCGGCCGCGTCTTCTACAAGAAGACGCTCGGCGGCGAGAACGTGGGCAAGCTCTACTACCGCGACGGCTGGCGCGGCGCCGAGAAGCTGCTGTTCGATCCGTCGACGTTCAAGCCCAAGGGGGCCAAGGAAGGCGACGTCACCACGATCCAGGGAATCGCGGCTTCGCCCGACGGAAAGCTCGTTGCGCTCGGATTCTCGGCGGCGGGCGCGGAGTACTCGGAGATCAAGATCATCGACGTCGCCAAGCAGGAGCTGCTGCCCGAGAGCTGGTATCCCTCGTACGGCCCGATCGGCTGGACCCTGGACTCGCAATCGTTGCTCTACGACATGGGCAAGGTCCACGACATCAAGAGCCCCGAGATAGAGCTCAACCGCAAGACCAAGGTCCACAGGCTGGGCACGACGGTCGAGGCCGACGTCGACTTCTTCTCGAACGAAGCCAATCCCGACCTCGGAATCACGCCCAAGGAGTTCCCACAGGCGTTCATCGACGAGTCCTATCCCGACTACGTGATCGGCTATGTCGGCACCGTGCAGCAGGAGATGCGTCTCTTCTACGCGCCGTCCTCGCAGATGAAGGAGGGCAAGGTCCAGTGGAGCGTGCTCGCCAAGACCACCGACAATCTGGTCCGCGGCCTCGCCTTCTACGGAGACCACGTGTTCGCGGTGACGCATGGCGGCGCGCCCCGGTACAAGCTGGTCCGGACCAGCATCAAGCATCCCGATTGGTCCAAGGCCGAGACGGTCCTGGCCGAAGCGAAGGACTCGATCCAGTACATCGCCAAGTCGAAGAGCTTCCTGTTCGTCGTCTACTCCGACGGGATCACCGGTCGCATCGTCAAGCACGACCTGACGAGCGGCAAGGATGTCGACGTCAAGCTCCCCACCTCGGGCACCGTCGACATCAGCTGTCCGGACTTCAAGAACAACCAGTGCATCGTCTTCACCAGCTCGTGGATCCAGCCGACGACACTCTGGGACTTCGACGCCGACAAGGACACTTTCGCGAAGAGCATCTTCAACACCGCCGTGAGCTATCCCGGCTTCGAGAACCTGATGACCGAGGAGGTCGAGGCCAAGGGGCACGACGGCACGCATGGTTCCGCTCTCGATCATCCGCCGCAAGGACATGAAGCTCGACGGCAGCTCCAACGCGATCCTCGAAGGCTACGGCGCCTACGGGATCAGCTACACGCCTGGTTTCAACGTGCGCCACTCGTTGGCGCTGCACGGCGTCGTGCTCGGCTACTGCCATCCGCGCGGCGGCAGCGAGAAGGGCGAGGCCTGGTACAAGGCCGGCTACAAGACCACCAAGCCGAATACGTGGAAGGACTTCATCGCCTGCGCGGAGTACCTGACCCAGAAGGGCTACACCAGCCCCGGCAAGCTGGCCGGGACGGGGACGAGCGCGGGAGGAATCCTCATCAGCCGCGCCATCACCGAGCGGCCGGAGCTGTTCGGCGCCGCCATCTGCAACGTCGGCTGCGCCAACGCCATGCGCATGGAGTTCAGCCCGAACGGCCCGGTGAACACGCCGGAGTTCGGCACCGTGACCGATCCCGTCGAGGCCAAGGCGCTGTTCGAAATGGACGGCGTGCAGCACGTCAAGCCGGGAGTGAAATACCCGGCGGTGCTGGGTGTTGCCGGCTGGAACGATCCGCGCGTCTCACCCTGGCAGCCGGGCAAGTTCGTCGCCGCCGTGCAGGCCGCCAGCACCTCGGGCAAGCCGGTGCTCTTGAAGGTCAACTACGACAACGGTCATTTCACCGAAGAGAAGCTGGTGACCTTCAAGAACTTCGCCGGCCAGTACGCCTTCGCTCTCTGGCAGACCGGACACAAGGAGTTCCAGCCCGCCCCGTGACGACGACGATACGAGCGGTCACTCGGTAGTGGAGGTGGCAATGCGGACACTCCGAGCCGTCCTGACCGTCGGGCTCTGCCTCGGCGGAGCGCTCACCGGCCACGCGCAACTCACGGACGCCGAGAAGACGGCGGTGCTCCTCGGCCAACACTTCAGTGTCGAGACCAACATCGTCTACAAGGTCGCCAACCGCTACGAGGCCAAGCTGGACGTCTATCGCCCGTCGCATGCCACGGGCACGACGCCCGTAGTCATGATGATCCACGGGGGCGGCTGGCTGTTCGGTACGAAGGAGGATTCGGTCCTCTACCTCCTGCCTTATCTGCAGATGGGCTTCGCCGTGGTGAACGTGGAATACCGCATGGGCAGCGTGTCGCTGGCGCCGGCGGCGGTCGAAGACTGCTTGTGTGCGCTGCACTGGATCGGTCGCAATGCGAAGAAATACGCGTTCGATCCGGGCAAGGTGGTGATCACCGGCGGCTCAGCGGGGGGCCACCTGGCGCTGACGACGGCCATGATCCCGCCCTCCGCCGGCTTTGAGAACGAGTGCGCCTACGAGGACGACGAGGGCTGGACCGGCACGTTCGTCGATTCGCGGCCCAAGGTGGCGGCCGTCGTCAACTGGTTCGGGATCACCGACGTCGCGGACATGATCCAGGGGCCGAACACGCACGGCTACGCCGTTTCCTGGCTGGGCAGCCTGCCGAATCGCGAGGACCTGGCACGACGGGTCTCGCCGCTCACGTACGTGCGGTCCGGATTGCCTCCCGTCCTGACCATCCACGGAGACGCCGACAAGCTGGTGCCGTACTCGCACGCCGTGCGATTGCACGATGCCCTGACCAAGGCGGGCGTGCGCAATCAGTTGCTCACCTTGCCGGGCGCCGGCCACGGGGACTTCACCGACGAGCAGGAGCTGAAGGCTTTCGAGGCCGTGCGCGCCTTCCTGGTCGGCGCGGGCGTCCTCGCCGGCCCGAAGTGAGCCGCACATCGGGGCGGCCCGAACATCGTCTCGTTCGCGCTGGTGGAGTAGGCGGCGCATCGCGGGCGACCGGTCACTCCCAGCGAAACACCTTCGTGGAGAGTGCCGTGTAGGCCCCGAACAGCGCGAGCAGCATCGCGGCGTTCACCCAGTGCGCACTCCATCCGGAGCCGTCCCACACGCCCTGGAGCAACGCCACCGCGTGCGTGGTCGGGAGCACGAATGCGATCGTGCGGAGCGTCGCAGGGAGCCGGTCGACGGGGAAGAAGAGGCCCGACAGCGTGAGCATCGGATAGAACGCGACCGCGCCGATCAACTGGGCGAAACGCGGCGTGGGCACGAGGCTCGCCAGCACGAATCCGAGCGACAGGATGCTCAGCGTACCGAGCAGCACCGCGGCGCCGAAGCTGAACACGTTCACCTGCATCACGCCCGGAAAGAGCCGTCGGCCGGCGAGCACGAGCAGCGTGAGGCTGATCGTGGTGAAGGCGAGCTTCAGCAGCACGTGAGCGCCGAGGATCGTGACCGGAGAGAGGGGAGTGGCGCGGAGTCGCTTCAGGATTCCCCCCTCCCTGTAGATCGAGATGATCGCGATGAGTGACTGCACCGCACTGATCGCGATCACCACGGCTGAGAGGATCGCCAGGTTGAACGGCAGGTGGTCCGAGCGCAGACGCCGCCGCACCCGCGGCGCTCGGCGGACCGATGAGCTTGCCGAGACCAAAGGCGCGACCGAGCAGCACGAAGATCACGACCGGCATGACGAGCGTGCCGACGAACCCCATCGGCTCGCGCGCGAAGATCTTCGCCTCGACCCAGGTGAGCTTCCAGAACCCGTTCAGAATTCGGGCCGCCATGGCTCAGTCCCTCACCCCGTGACCGGTGAGCTTGAGGAAAACGTCTTCGAGGGTCGGGAGTCTCCGTGCGAAAGCCGCGCACGCGAATCCCTTCGCGGGCGACGGCGTTGATGACGTCGGTCACGAACTCGTCGCCCTGCCCGCGGATCGTGTGCACGGCGCCTTCGCTCGTGGCCTCGAGAACCGCGGGCAGCGCGCGGAAGCGCGCCGCGATGTCGGCGTCGTCGCTCGTGAACACGACGCTTCGCTCCGGGCAGTGCTTTCTCACCAGGTCCTCGGGCGTCCCGACCTCGATGAGCTTCCCCTGCTCGATGATCGCCACGCGATCGCACAGCCGCTCGGCCTCTTCCATGAGGTGCGTGGTCATGAGCACCGTCGCGCCGCGATCGCGGATGCCGGTGACGAGAGCCCAGATCGCCCGCCGTGCCTGCGGATCGAGCCCCGTCGTCAGCTCGTCGAGGAACACGACCTCGGGCTCGTGGATCAGGGCAAGCGCGATGAAGAGCCGCTGCTTCTGGCCGCCCGACAGCGTCATGAACCAGGCGTTCCGCTTGCCCTCCAGTCCGAGCCGCTCGAGCAGCGCGTCGCCGTCCACGGCGCGCGCATAGAGCGACGACCAGAGGTCCACGGCCTCCCAGACCTTGATCCGCTTCTGGAGCTGCGCCTCCTGGTGCTGCACGCCGATGCGCTGGCGCAGCTCGGTGGCGTCGCGACGCGGGTCGAGGCCGAGGACGGCGATGGTGCCGCGATCGGGAACGCGATGCCCCTGGACGCATTCCATCGTGGTGGTCTTGCCCGCCCCATTGGGGCCGATCAGGCCGAAGATCTCGCCTTCGCGCACCTCGAGCGACACGTCGTCCACGGCGACGGTGCGACCGTAGCGTTTGCCGAGATTCGAGACGGAGATGACTGGCCGGGACTCACTCACGGGGGCGGCCGAGGATACCTTCTAGGCGATGACGATGGCCCGGCCGAGAATCTCGCCGCGGTCGAGCGCCTGGTAGGCGGCGTCGGCTTCGACGAGCGGAAAGCGCCTGGTGACGGTCTTTTCCGGGCGGAACGTGCCCTGGGCGGCGAGGCGAATGATCTCCGGCATGTCGGCGCGGGTGCGGGCACCGTACGAACCGACGATCCGCAGGCCGCGGCGAACGAGGCGCGTGATCTCGACCGGGGCGGTGGTCTTGCCAGGCGCGATGCCGACGGCGACCATGCGGCCCCCGTCGCCGGTGATCTCGAGCGCCAGCGTGAACGTCTCCGTTCGCCCCAGCACCTCGAACGCGATGTCCACGCCGCGGCCGTCGGTGAGCTCGCGCACCCGGTCGGCCGCGTTCGCCGTCTTCGCGTTGATGGTCTCGGTAGCGCCGACGCGGCGCGCGATCTCCAGCTTGTCGTCGCTGACGTCGATCGCAATGATCTGCGACGCGCCGAACGCGTGCGCGATCTGGATCACGTTCACGCCGACGCCGCCGGCGGCGACGACGGCGACGCGCTCGCCGCCGCGCAGATCGGCGCCGTGCCGGACGGCGCCGTAGGCCGTGAAGAGTGCGCAGCCCAGCACCGACGACTCCGCGAGCGGAAGGGCGTCCGGCAGCGGGAAGACGTCGGTCGCCGGCACCACCGCGTACTCGGCGAGGCCGGCCATCGAGTACATCGCGAGCGGGGTGCCGTCGGCACGCCGCAGCCGCGATGTGCCGTCATACAGCACGCCACGCAGCCGGTTCATCGCGAAGAAGTTGTCGCACAGATCATCCCGCCCGGTCGCGCACCGCCGACAGCTGGCCGCACGGCATGATGAACGCCGAGACGACCCTTGTGCCGACGGCCGGCCCGGCGACGCCCTTGCCCAGCTCGACGATCGTCCCGGAAATCTCGTGGCCGAGCACCGCCGGGGTCGGGAACGCGACCTCCGCCTTGATGACGTGCAGGTCGGTGTGGCACACCCCGCACGCGTGCACCTTGACGAGCACTTCGCCTGCGAGCGGCGCGGGGACCGGGATCTCTTCGATACGCATCCCGCCCGGTGCCTTCTCCAGCACGGCCGCTTTCATGGCCTGCCTACCCCCGGACACTCTCAGCCCGCGAGGGTAATGTAGAGGGCTCCTCTCCTCAACATCCTCCAGGAGCCGTGTGTGTGCGCGCGCCGGGCAATCGCGCGTTACCGGTCCGCTGCAGCCGTGGCAGCAGGATCAGCAGCGCTCCGTAAAGGCCGAGGCTCACGACGAGCGTGGCCGGCCGCCCGGCCGGAAGGTCCTGCAGCAGCAGCTTCAGAGCTCCGATCGCCGCGAGCGGGTACACGAGCATCACGAGCTCGGACTGGCCGCGCGGTGCGAGCCAGGCGAGAGCGAGCACCAGCGCCACCAGCACGGCCGTGCGGGCGACGGCCAGAGCACCCGCGTCGGCCGCGAGCCAGCTCCCGAGCAAAAGCGCGAGCGCGGCGCGCGCGCTCTCGGCGAGGGCCAGCACTACGAGCAGCGCCAGCAGCAGGCGCGGCAGCCGCGCGGCCGCGGCCTGCTCCCGCTCGCGGGCCAGGATCGCCCAGCCAAGGGCGGCGCCCAGCGCCGGCGCCGCAGCGGGCCACGACACGCCCGCCGCCTCCAGGCCCGCGAGCGCGCGCGCCCCGGCCGCCACGAGCCCGCTCGCGACAGCGGCCGCGAGCAGGTAGAGCGAGCCGTGAGCGCGCAACGTCGAGCGGTCGAAGCGTCGACCGAGCGCCAGCGCGGCCAGGCCCAGCGCCGACCACGCGAGCGGCAGCGCGTCGAGCCGGGCCGGCCCGCCGAGCCCCATGCCGAGCGTGCCGCCGAGAATCAGCAGGCCGCCGGCGGTCGAGTAGAAGTAGAAGTTGCGGCCCTGGCCGGCACGGCGCTCCGCGTGCGCGAATGCGACCGCATAGCAGAGCGTCCCGAGAGCCACTGCCGTTAGCGCGGGCATCCTGCTCGCCTGGTCGTGGGCGGCCAGCACGCGCGAGGCGCCCGCCAGGCCGAGGCCAGCCGCGAGCGCGCCTTGCAGGGCCTCGAAGGGCTTCACCGGACAGCCGCGCCGCAGCGTGCGGGCCGCCACGCCCGTCACGTAGAGCGCCGGCAGCGCGACGAGCGCCAGGGCGGCGTGGGAGGCGCGCAGGGCTGCGTAGCTCTCCGGTGGCTCGGACCGGGCGGCGACCGCGATCAGCAGCAGCGCGACGAGGTCGAGCGTGGCGGCAACGCACCAGCGCAGACCGAACCAGGCGTCGTGAAACGCCACCCACTCGAGAGCGGCGGCAAGCGCCAGCAGGGTGACGAGGGCGGTCAGCGGGTCGTGCGTCGCGACCAGCAATGCCAGCATCGTGGCGCAAGCGGCGAGCGTCGTGACCCAGGCGCTCGCAGCCAGCCGATGACGGAAGGCGACCGCGAGCCCGAGGAGCGCGAAGCCGAGGAGCGCGAAACTCGCCGCGCGGCTGCCGAGCCGGCCGGAGCGCGCCGTCGTCTCCCAGATCAGGCCGAAGGCGATCAGGGTCGCGCTCGCTCCGTGCAGCGTCGCGCTCGCTCGGCGAAGCGCGCGGGCGTCGCGGTCCGCCAGCAGCTGCCAGAAAGCCGCGTAGGCGAGCCCTAGCGTCACTCCCGGGGCGGGCGGCAGCGTCCCGGCGTCGGTCAGGGCGCGCACCAGGTAGGCGCCGGCGAGCACCAGTAGCGTTCGGCCGGCGAGGTCGAGGCCGCCGCGCGGCAGCGTCGGGGACGGCTCCGGCACGGCAGGCACAGGCGACGTGCCGTGGTCCGACGCGGCGCGCTCGCGTCCCTGCTCGAGGTCGGCCACGCGCCGCTCGAGGGCCTGGACGCGTGCGAGGACCGCCTCGACCGACGTCCGCGGATCGCTCTCGACCACGGCACCCCCCGTGAGAGCCGCGCGCCTCGCCCCTTCAGCCCGTCGCGACCGCTCCCGGTCCTCGTCCGGCCACGGCGGCAGCAGCCGCACCAGCGCCCACAGGATGGCGAGCGGCAGCAGCATCAGCAGGATCGCCGGCAGCAGCCCCTCGCGCGTCGCGAACTCCAGCTTGTAGGTGGTGTAGCCGAGGAAGCTCTTCGAGAACAGCTGCCCGCCGATCACCACGTTCCAGCGCATCGCGAAGATGCCGACGAGCGTCAGCGCGCCGGCCACCGCGTAGATCCCGCGGCGCGCGCGCTCGGTGAGGCTCACGAGCTGCGTGAGCGCCAGGAGCGCGATCGGCACCAGCGTCCCGAGCACGATCTGCACGACGATGTGCGGCAGGTAGAGCCGCGTGTGCACCATGAAGTCGAGCGTGCGGAACGACTCGTCGGCCTCGTAGACGCGGTGAACGAGGTCGAGCATCTCGAGCGAGAAGTCGATGATGAAGGCGTAGAACAGGTAGCGCGCGATCGTGTCGACGCAGCGCATGTCGATCGCGAGCCCGCGCAGCCGCGTGATCGCCATGTAGAGCAGCATCACGGCCGCGATGCCGGAGACGATCGCCGAGAACAGGAACACGATCGGCATGAGCGGCGTCGACCACCAGGGGTTGGCCTTCACCGAGCCGAAGATGAAGCCGACGTAGCCGTGCAGCAGGAAGGCCGAGGGGATGCCGACCAGCGTCACCACGAAGCCCGCGCGCTCGTCGGCGCGCAGCGCCGCCGCGCTCACGTCGTTCGAGCCGAGCGTCAGCACGCGGTAGACGAGGCGCAGCGGTCCCGTCGAGCTGCGGGCGAGCTCGCACGATCTCGCGGCGGTAGTCGAGCCAGATCTCGAGCAGCAGCACCGCCATCAGGTACCAGAGGTAGACGAAGCCGAACATCGCCATCGCCGACGACCGGTGCGGCGTCAGGTACATCTCGAACGAGCGCTCGGGATGCCCGAGGTGCAGCTGCAGCGGCAGCGGCGCCACCAGGAGGAAGGCGAGCGCCGTGAGCAGCGCCAGCCGGTAGGTCGGCTTGACCGACTCCACCCGGAACACGCGCTCGAGCGAGGCGAGGATGAAGGCGCCGGCCACGAGCCCCGTGATGTACGGGTAGAGCACGATCAGGATGCTCCACTGGAGCTCCATCTCGTTCGGGTACATGTAGCCCTCGACGCCGTGCAGGATCGTTTCCATGCGCTCTACCTGACCGATCCGTCGAGGCCCGCGTAGTAGGCCTTCGAGCCGGTCGCCATCTGCGGCTTGAGCACCTGCACCTTGTGCGTGCGCAGGAACTCGTGGATCCTGTCCTTCGGGTTCTTGAGGTCGCCGAGCATGCGCGCCTCGGTGGGGCAGGCCTCGCAGCAGGCGGTGGTGAGGCCGCGCGTGATGCGGTGGTAGCACAGCGAGCACTTGTCGACGGTCGAGGTGCGCGGGTCGATGAAGCGGCAGCCGTAGGGGCAGGCCTGTACGCAGTAGCGGCAGCCCAGGCAGTAGGTCTTGTCCACCAGCACGACGCCGTCCGGGCTCTCGAAGGTCGCCCCGACCGGGCACACCTGGACGCACGGCGAGTTCGCGCAGTGGTTGCACATCTTGGGCACGAAGAAGCTCTTGGCCCCGTCCCCGGCGCGGTACTTCTCCGGGAAGCCGTCGTAGCCGCCGTTCGGCGCGTCCACCTCCGGGTGCTCGATGTCCCCGTTCGGGACGTGGTAACGCTCGACCCAGGTCCGGAAGTAGAAGGGCTCCCGCGGCACGTCGTTCTCCTCCTTGCAGGCGCGCACGCAGTTGCCGCAGCCGATGCACTTCTCGACGTCGATCGCCATCGCCCACCAGTGCTCGGAGGTCTTGTAGTTCGGCGCCGCCTCCGGCTCGCCCCGCAGCACCGCGTCGAACGCGAGCTGCGCCGCGCCGGTCAGCAGCAGCAGGTGCGTCCCGCGCGCCAGGAATTCCCGCCGGTCGCTGTTCACCTGGGGCTCGCCTCCTCTCCCATCCGCGGGTGGTGCGCGACGTGGCAGGTGGTGCACGGCTCGTCGCCCGCGTGCTCGGCGCGGTCCTTCTGCGGGAAGACTCGCCGGCCGCGCCACGTTCTGCTGGTGGCAGCGCACGCACAGCACGGCGGGATCCGGTCGCTTGGCCGGGTGCGCCGTCGGGTCCCCGGCGTGCGCGGCGAGCGGGCCGTGGCAGGCCTCGCAGTGGACGCCTGCGTGGCCGCTGCCCTTCGCCGCGTCGGCCGCGTCCGCGTGGCACTCGAGGCAGGCCGCGCGCCCGGCGTACACGATCGTTCGCGCGCGCGCGTCGTCGAGCGCGCCGGCGCGATAGTGGCCGTACAGGCCGAAGCCTTTCGGGATCAGCAGCGCCTGCAGCGCCACGAAGACGACGATCCCGGCCAGGAACAGGCCGGCGACCCGCACCAGGTGCTCGCGGTGCCCGAAGATGCGCGCCACAGCCACCTCCGCGGCCACGCTCCTGGTGTCAGGGCCTTCCGTGAGCGCCCAATGGCCCCGAAGCGTGCGTAATGTTCGAAGGCACCGCGGTTGCGACCAAGAGCCGTACGGCTCAGCCCGGCCGGATCAAACTGACTCCCCTCTGGTCCGGACTGACCGCGCCGTGGCGGTGACCGAACGTCGACACGGACATGCAGTACGCTTTCACACCCGCCGGAGGTCGGCGGGCAAGGAGCCGAGTGCGTGCGCAAGTTCGTGATCATGGGCCCGCAGGGCAGCGGCAAGGGGACGCAGGCGAAGCGTCTGCGTGACGCTTTCGACCTCGTCCACGTCAGCGTCGGCGACATCTTCCGCTGGAACGTACAGAGCCACACGAAGCTCGGCGCCCACATCCGGCGCTACGTCGATGCCGGCGAGCTGGTCCCGGACGAGGTCGTTGGCCAGATCGTGCGGGCGCGCCTGGACGAGCACGACTGGAACTTCGGCTTCATCCTCGACGGCTTCCCGCGCAACGAGCGGCAGGCTCTCTTCTTCCTGGAGACCTTCGACATCGACGCGGTGATCGAGATCGCGCTGTCCGAGGCGGCCGCGACGGAGCGCATCCTCAGCCGCCGGCTGTGCAAGCAGTGCGGGCTCGACTACAACCTCATCTACCACCGGCCGGCCCGACCCGGAACCTGCGACGTGTGCGGGGGCGCGCTCGAGTCGCGCTCCGATGACACGCCGCAGACGATCCGGGCCCGTCTCGACGAGTACCACGTCCAGGCCGGGCCGATCCTGGACCTGTTCGGCCGAAAGGAGCTGGTGGTCACGGTGGACGGAACACGCGGACCGGACGACGTGCATCGCGAGATCTGCGAGAAGCTCGGCCTGCCGTTCACCGGGACTCCCGTCCGTGCGCGAGCCGACGACGGCGGCTAGAGTAGACTCCGCGCGGCCATGCGGATCGCCGCCACCGCCCTGGAGAACGACGACGACGGGTGGCGCGAGCGCCTGCTGCGGTTGCCTCACGCGCCGAGCCCGGTCGGCCTCGGCGCCCGCGCCGTCCTCCTGGTGTTGCTCGCGGTCTGGACGTTCGGCTTCCTGCGCCACGGGATGGACGCGCGGCACCTGATGGACTCGTTCCTCCACATGGTCCACCTGCCGTTCCACGAGGCGGGCCACGTCCTGCTGGCGCCGTTCGGGCGCTTCCTGAGCGTCCTGGGCGGGTCGCTCTTCCAGGTGGCGATCCCGCTCGTCTGCGGCGCCGTCTTCCTGCTGAAGAACCGCGACCCCTACGCCGCCGCGGTCACGCTCTGGTGGGCGGGGCAGAGCCTGATGGACCTCGCGCCCTACATCGCGGACGCGCGCGCGCTGCGGCTGCCGCTCCTCGGCGGCCGGACCGGCGCGGAGGTCGAGGGCCACGACTGGGAGTACCTGCTCGGCGCGCTGGGGCTCATGAGCCAGGACGTGACGCTCGGGAAGCTCTCGTTCGCGCTCGGCGCCCTCACCATGCTCGCGGCGCTCGGCTGGGGCGGCGCAGTGCTGGCGTCGACCAGCGGTGCTGAGCCGGAACCAGGCTGATGCTGCGCGTCTCCTACGTCAGCGTCTGACGGCGGCCGTGGTATGTTCCGCGGCCATGCGGGTCGCCACCGCGGTGCTCTGCTTCCTGCTTTCGACTGGCGCCGCCTTCGCGCAGTCCCCGGATGCCGGCCGCCGCCAGTACGAGCTCGTCTGCTCGCGCTGCCACGGCGCAGACGGCAACGGCGGCGAGCACGGGCCCGGCATCGTGACGCGGCTCTTCGCGCGCGACGACGAGGCGCTGGCCGCGCTGGTGCGCGACGGGCTGCCCGCCGCGGGCATGCCCGGCTTTCCGATCCCGGACCCGGACATGCGTGCGCTGGTGGCCTTCCTGCGGACGCTGCGGCCGACGCGCGGCTCGTTGCCCGAACGGACGACAGTCGAGACGACCGACGGCCGAACGCTGCAGGGGCTCGCGCTCAACCAGACGTCCGCGGACCTGCAGCTGCTGTCCGACGACCAGCGCATCCACCTGCTGCGGAAGGTCGGCGACCGATACCGGCCCGTGACGTCGCAGGCGGACTGGCCGACCTACAACGGGCAGCTCGGCGGCAACCGCTTTAGCGCGCTCGACCAGATCGACACGCGCAACGTGACGCGGCTCGCTCCCCGATGGACGTACTCGCTGGCCGACGCCTCGCGGCTGGAAGTGACGCCGGTGGTGGTGAACGGCGTGATGTACGTGACCACCGCCAACGAGTGCCACGCGCTCGACGCCGGCAGCGGACGAAGGATCTGGGACTACCGGCGCCCGCGCACGAAGGGCCTGGCCGGCGACGCGGCCGGCGGCATCAACCGCGGCGTCGCCGTGGCCGGCGACCGCGTGTTCATGGTCACCGACCACGCCCACATCATCGCCCTCGACCGCTTCAACGGGCACGCTGCTGTGGGACACCGAGATGGCCGACTGGCGCCAGAACTACGGCGCGACCTCGGCGCCGCTGGCCGTGGGCGGCCTGGTGGTCTCCGGCACCTCGGGAGGCGACGAAGGCATCCGCGGCTTCGTGGCCGCCTTCGATCAGGCGACGGGGAAGGAGGTGTGGCGCTTCTGGACCGTGCCGAAGCGAGGCGAGCCGGGATCGGAAACCTGGAAGGGCAAGGACATCGACCGCCCGTGCGCCTCCGCCTGGCTCACGGGCACCTACGACCCCGATCTCGACACGCTCTACTGGCCGACCGGCAATCCCTGCCCGGACTACGACGGCAGCGAACGCCTGGGCGACAACCTGTACTCCGACTCGATCGTGGCCCTCGACGCCCGGAGCGGCCGCCTGAAGTGGTACTACCAATACACGCCGCACGACCTCTGGGACTGGGACGCGCAGCAGCCGCCCGTGCTCGTCGACGCCGACTGGCAGGGCAAGCCGCGCCAGCTCCTGCTCGCACGCCAACCGCAACGGCTTCTTCTACGTGCTCGACCGCACGAACGGCGCGCTGCTGCTGGCGAAGCCGTTCGTCAAGAAGCTGACCTGGGCGCGCGAGATCGGCCCCGACGGCCGTCCCGTGCTGAATCCCGGGCAGGAGCCGACCTCCGAGGGCACCAAGGTCTGCCCCGCGGTGGAAGGTGCCACCAACTGGTTCTCCACGTCGTTCAACCCGGCCACGGGCCTCTACTACGTGCAGACGCTCGAGAAGTGCACCGTCTACACGAAGACGCCCGGCGAGTGGCAGGCCGGCCAGTCCTACTACGGCGGATCGACGAAGGAGGCGCCGGAAGAACCGGCCCAGAAGATCCTCCGCGCGATCGACGTGAAGACCGGCGCCATCGCCTGGGAGCTCCCGCAGACCGGCCCCGCCCGCTCCTGGGGCGGCACCCTCGCCACCGCCACCGGCCTCGTCTTCTTCGGCGAAGACAGCGGCGCGCTCATGGCGGTCGACGCCTCGAGCGGAACGCCCCTCTGGCACTTCCAGACCAACACCCTCTGGAAGGCCTCTCCCATGACCTACATGTTCGACGGCAAGCAGCACATCGCCGTGGCCTCGGGCCCGAACATCATCTCGTTCGCGTTGGTGGAGTAGCACCGGCGCGAGCGGTTGAAACGAAACTCGCGCGATTCCCTTCATACCCACACGAGCGGACAACCCGCCAGGGGATGGGAGGGGAGCCATGCCGAGGCAGACGGCCGTGCTCGTCGTCCTGGTCGCCGCCATGGATCTGTGCCCGGGAGCGCTCCGCGCGCAGTCGGTCGCAGCCGCGGCAGTGCCCGAGCCCGCGTCGTGGGGCGTAGAGCCGACCCGGCTCTTCCTCGCCCCGACGGCCCGCTCGGTGCCGCGCGGCCAGGGCTCTTTCGGCCTGACCGAGATCGCGTTTCCGTGGGTCGAAGTCGGCGTGCTGGACCGGATCAGCGTTCGAACCTTCGTGACACCTCCCCTGGAGGACCTGACGAACGCCGGAATCGTCGTCGGGCCGAAGCTCCAGCTCGTCCGGCAGTCACACGTTCAGGCGGCCATCGGCGTGTTCCAGCAGCTCGGGTCGGGCTGGGGTGGCGTCGGCTACGGTGTCGTCACGATCGGAGGGCGTGACACTTCGGCCACGATCGGTCTCGGGTACGGCTATGGCGGGGTCGTCGACTCGGGCGGCTCGAAGGCCGTCGTCTTCGTCGGCGCCGAGAAGGCCATCGGCAGGCGCGCACGTCTCGTCCTGGAGGGATACCTCGGCGGCGAGGCCTTCGGCCTGCCCGAGCGGACGCTGATGGCGGGCACCCGGCTGAACTTCGGCCGCTGGTCGCTCGACCTCGGCGCGGTGATCCCGTTCTACGAGACCGGCAGCGGAACGCCGTTCCCGATCGCGAGCCTCGGACGAGCGTTCTAGCGTCGAGTCTTTCGGAGGTGGAGGATGTCCAGCTACTTTGCCAGTCGCGCAGCCCTCGTCGTGCTCCTCGTTGCGCTCACGAGCTGTGACGGCAGCAGCTCCAACCCGCAGGCCCCGACACCGCCGTCCACGCCGACGCCGGCGCCGACGCCGGCCGGGACGATCCGCCTGGTCGGCTCGTCGCTCCCGGACGGAAGCACCGTGAAGGTCATGCCGATGTTCGTGCTCGGGCAGCAGGCTCCGCAGCTGTCGTTCACGGCGGGGATCATGATGCGCGAGAGCCTCCCGGAGGGGTTGGTGCGAGCCTGGGTCAGGACGGACAGCCAGCGCTGCATGGGTGGAGGCCAGCGCGTGAGCTTCCAGGCGGGCGTCGAGCGCGGCGTCGCTCCGGCGAGCGTGAGCCACCCGGGCCAGGGGATGGCCATCTGCACACTGCCCTACACGACCACGCAGGTCGAGTTCGAGGTGATCGGGCAGGACGCCGACCATCCGCTCCTCGTGCAGCGCTTCCCGGCCGTCTACCACTTCGTCGAGTAGGAGGGGGCGCCGCTCGCCTCGTATCGCGACACAGGATCGACCGCGAGCGTCGTAGTATCCTCGGCGGCCATGCTGTCGACGCTCGCGACGACGCACAATCCGGCCACCGATCTCGGTTACTTACTCCACAAGAATCCGGCGAAGCTCCAGGAGTTCGAGCTGTCCTTTGGCAAGGCGCACGTGTTCTATCCGGAGGCGACGGCCGAGCGCTGCACTGCCGCTCTGCTGCTCGACGTCGATCCCGTGGGGCTCGTAAGAGGCCGGAAGGGCCCGGCCGGCGAGGGCTTCGCCCTCGAGCAGTACGTGAGCGACAGGCCGTATGCGGCCTCCTCGTTCCTCAGCGTCGCGATCGCGCAGGTCTTCGGCTCGGCGCTCGCGGGACGCAGCAAGGGCCGGCAGGAGTTGGCCGACACGCCGTTGCCGCTGACCGCAAGGGTCGCGGCCCTTCCGTGCCGCGGTGGCGAAGGCTTTCTGCGGTCGCTCTTCGAGCCTTTGGGTTACGAAGTGACGGCCTCTCGTCTGCCGCTCGACAGCCGCTATCCGGCGTGGGGCGAGAGCGCTTACTTCAACGTCGGGCTGTCGGCCCGCTGCCGCCTGAGCGAGCTGCTCACGCACCTCTACGTCCTCGTTCCCGTTCTCGACGACGACAAGCACTACTGGGTGGGCGAGGCCGAGGTCGAGAAGCTGCTGCGGCACGGCGAGGGCTGGCTCGCCTCGCACCCGCAGAAGGAGGCGATCGCCTATCGCTACCTGAAGCATCGCCGCAGCCTCATGCGCCAGACACTGGCGCGCCTGGTGGAGGAGGACCAGCTCGACCCGGACGAGGAGGCCGAGGCACACGGGCAGCAGGAGGAGACGCTCGAGAAGCGGATCAGCCTCAACGAGGAGCGTCTGGGCAGCGTCGTCGCCGTGCTCAAGGCCTCGGGAGCGAAGCGAGTGCTGGACCTCGGCTGCGGCGAAGGAAAGCTCCTGAAGGCGCTCCTGGCCGAGAAGCAGTTCGAGGAGATCACCGGCCTCGACGTGTCGACGCGGACGCTCGAGCGGGCCGCCGAGCGTCTCAGACTCGAGCATCTCGCAGAGAAGCAGCGCGAGCGGATCCGGCTGATCCAGGGAGGACTGACCTACCGCGACAAGCGGCTGCAGGGCAAGGACGCGGCAGCCGTCGTCGAGGTGATCGAGCACCTCGACCCCCCGCGGCTCGACGCGTTCGCCCGGGTCCTCTTCGAATGCGCGCGACCGCGAACGGTCGTTCTCACGACACCCAACGCCGAGTACAACGTCCGCTTCGAGAGCCTCCCGGCGGGCACGCTCCGCCACAAGGACCACCGCTTCGAATGGACGCGGGCCGAGTTCCGGAGGTGGAGCGAAGAAACGGCCCGTCGCTTTGGATACGGCGTACGGCTCGCCCCGATCGGCCCGAACGATCCCGAGGTCGGTTCCCCAACCCAGATGGCGGTGTTTGACCGTCCCAGCGAGGAAGGCACCCATGTCTAGCGCAGATCCGCTCCCCGAGTCCGCTCGCGGCTACCTGTCGTTGGAGTCCAAGCGACGGTTCACGCTCGTCGCAGGAATCCTCGGAGCGCTCTTTTTCGTGGCGCAGTTTGTCCTGCCAATGCTCGTAATGTTCGTGGTCGATGATGCCGATGATGGCCGGCGCGGTGTCGATGGCCGAGCTGGACCAGGCCGCGCTCTGGCGCAGCGAGCTGTGGTTCGTCGAGCACTCGACCAAGCTGAACTGGAGTAATCCTGAAGACTCGACGCAATTGGCCAACCTCCGGCACGTGCACCTGGCGGATCTGGAGAGTGCAGGGCCGGCGGTTCGCTTGCCCGATGGCAGGAGCGATTCAAGCTCGGCTCTGCTGGCAGTCGGCAACCGCCTTTGGCTCGTCGGAGCCGACGAGGTGAGCTACTACGAGAACGGCGCACTGACGCGGCTGAGCGGAATCCGACGGCCCGCGCGCGCTTCGCGCCCCTTCGTCTATCAGGGGCGGGCGGCCGTCGTCACGCTCGGGAGGAGCCCGACTCTCGCAACCCTCGACGTGGATAACGGCAACGCAAGCTGGACCGCTCGGGAGTTCCCGCTGGGTCTGCCCTCGGAAGGCGGCTCGCTTCGGACCCTGCGGGCAGTAGAGGCCGCCGGACGGCTCATCGTATTCGTAGAGCCTCTGCACCGAAGAGCCGGAGCACTGCTCGCTCAGCTATCGCGAGCCCGAGCACGAGAAGTGGCTTCTACTCGTCGAGGACGCCTGCTCGTGCGCGAGCTGGGATGCGATCGCGTTGGGATCGAACCCTGCAGTGGTCATCTCGGAGCGAGAGGGTGGCGGCAAGAAGTAGATCGCCGTCGTCACCGTCACCGAGAACGGCGTTGAGCGAAAGCGTATCGAGTCGGAAGAGAAGCGCTCGTCCTGGAGCCGCTGGCGCGCGTTCCTCTCGAGAACCGTCTTCTTCTCGTCTCTCAGGGCATGCCGGAGCAGCCTGACGTCTCGCGGAGGTCCGAGACGGCAAAGTCGTGCGGTCGGTCGGGAAGTCGCGGCCGTTCCCGTTCGGGCCCAACATGATGCTCTTCATGGCCGTCCCACAGCTCCTGCCTGATCGTCCTCTCGTTCCTCCTGGCGCTTCGTTCTCACGGGTCAGATGCGGCGACACCGGGTCGCGGACTACGTGCGCGATGGCGCGCGCAGGTCGTTCGCGTCGCTCTGGCAGCGCGCGCTCGCACAGCTCGTGGACGCCATCCCGCTCCTGGCCGGTTTTCTGCTGCCGATGGCGTGGATGTGGCGCATGTTCACCGATCCGGAGGACCCCGTTGAGACCAGGCCCACGTTCATGCTCTGGTTCTTCGGGCTCTTCGCCGCGGCATTCGTTTGCGGCCTGCTCGTGCTGATCGCCTACAGCTACTTCGAGGGCCGCTTCGGCAAGACCCCCGGCAAGTGGCTGCTCGGCATCCGCGTTCTCGGGACCGACTTGCGGCCGTGCGGTTTCGGGCGCGCTTTCGCTTCGGAACCTGCTGACTTTCGTGGACGGCTTCTTCAACTTCCTGGTGGGAGTCCTGCTGGTGGCGCTCACGGAGAACTGGCAGCGCCTCGGCGACCTCGCCGCGCGGACGATCGTGGTGGTCGACGAAAAGTCGGCATGAAGATCACCATCCCCGAGTTCTCGCTCGTCGTGCTGGTCGGCCCGTCCGGCTCCGGCAAGTCCACGTTCGCGCGCAGGCACTTCAAGCCGACCGAGGTCCTGTCGTCCGACTCCTGCCGCGGGCTGGTGTCGGACGACGAGAACAGTCAGGCCGCCACGAAGGATGCGTTCGACCTGCTGCACTTCATCGCCGCCAAGCGGCTGGCGGCCGCGAAGCTGACCGTCGTCGACGCCACCAACGTGCAGCCGGAATCGCGCAAGCCGCTCGTCGAGCTCGCGCGCGAGTTCCACTGCCTGCCGGTGGCCATCGTGCTCGACCTGCCGGAGAAGGTCTGCCACGAGCGCAACCACGGGCGGCCCGATCGGACCTTCGGCCCGCACGTCATCCGTCAGCAAGCACAGGCCACTGCGCCGGTCGCTCGCGGCGTCTCGAGCGACGAAGGCTTCCGCCACGTCTTCGTGCTGACGTCGCCGGAAGAGGTCGAGGCCGCCGTCGATCGAGCGACAGCCGCTGTGGAACAACCTGAAGCACGAGCACGGCCCGTTCGACATCATCGGCGACGTGCACGGCTGCTGCGATGAACTGGATGCTGCTCGCTCGGCTCGGTCTCGGTCACGCAGGCTGACCCGTCCTGCCGGCATTCCACGGACAGGCCGCAAGGCCGTCTTCCTCGGGCGACCTGGTCGATCGCGGGCCCGAAACGTCCCGGCGTGCTGCGGATGGTGATGGCACATGGTCGAAGCCGGCACGGCGCTCTGCGTCCCCGGCAACCACGACGTGAAGCTGATGCGCAAGCTCCGAGGCCGGAACGTGCAGATCACGCACGGCCTGGCCGAGTCGCTGGCCCAGCTCGACGACGGAGCCCGAGGAGTTCAAGCAGCGAGGTCGCGGCCGTTCATCGACGACCTGCGTGAGCCACTACGTGCTCGACGACGGCAAGCTGGTCGTCGCGCACGCCGGGCATGAAGGAGGCGATGCAGGGCCGCGGCTCGGGCGCGGTGCGCGACTTCGCCCTGTACGGCGAGACCACCGGCGAGACCGACGAGTTCGGCCTGCCGGTGCGCTACAACTGGGCCGCCGAGTATCGCGGCCGCGCCGATGGTGGTCTACGGCCACACGCCGGTGCCGGAGCCGGAGTGGCTCAACCGCACCATCAACATCGACACCGGCTGTGTCTTCGGCGGCAGGCTGACCGCGCTGCGCTACCCGAGCGCGAGCTCGTCTCCGTTCCGGCCGCGCAGACGTACTGCGACCCGGCCAAGCCGTTCCTGACCCCGAGGCCCAGGCGCCGCCCGCTGTCGGCCCAGCAGAGCCACGACGACCTGCTCGACCTCGACGACGTGCTGGGCAAGCGCATCGTCGTCGACCCGCCTGCACCACAACGTGACCATCCGCGAGGAGAACGCGATCCCGGCGCTGGAAGTGATGAGCCGCTTCGCCGCCAATCCGAAGTGGCTGATCTACCTGCCGCCCACGATGTCGCCCGTCGGAGACGACGCGCAGGCCCGGCCTGCTCGAGCACCCCGCCGAGGCGTTCGCGTACTTCCGCGCCCACGGCGTCCCGAAGGTGGTCTGCGAAGAGAAGCACATGGGCTCGCGCGCCGTCGTGATCGTCTGCCGCGACGAGGACGCGGCGCGCCGCGCGCTTCGGAGTCGTCGACCAGGGCATCGGCATCGTCTACACGCGCACCGGTCGCCGCTTCTTCTCCGATCCGACGCTCGAGCGCGGCCTTGCTCGATCGCACGAGCGGACGCACTCACGGCAGCCGGCTTGTGGGACGAGCTCAAGACGGACTGGCTCTGCCTCGACTGCGAGCTGATGCCGTGGTCAGCCAAGGCGCAGGAGCTCGTCAAGAATCAGTACGCCGCCGTCGGCGCTGCCGCTGGAGCCGGCCTGCAGGGAAGCCGTTGCCGCACTCACAATGGCCGCGGCGCGCACCGAGGGAGCCCGCGGCCTTCTCGACCGCTACAAGGACCGCGAGTCCCGAGCCGCCTCTTACGTCGAGGCCTATCGCCGCTACTGCTGGCCGTCGAGTCAATCTGGCGGATCTCAAGCTCGCGCCCTTTCACCTGCTGGCCACCGAGGAGCACGTCCACAGCCGACCGCGATCACGCCTGGCACATGCAGACCCTCGCGCAGGTCTGCGCCGCCGACCTCGGACCTGCTCCTGGCCACACCCTACCGCGTCGTCGACGTGACGGACGCTGCACAAGCCAGGACGCCGCGATCGCCTGGTGGGAAGAACTGACCGCGCGAGGCGGCGAAGGGCATGGTGGTCAAGCCCCTGGACTTCATCGCCCGCGATCAACGCGGCGTCGTCCAGCCCGCCGCTGAAGTGCCGCGGCCGCGAGTACCTCCGCATCATCTACGGCCCGGAGTACGACCTGCCCGACAACCTCGATCGGCTCCGCGCCCGTGGCCTCTCGGCAAAGCGATCGCTCGCGCTGCGCGAGTTCGCGCTCGGCATCGAGGCCCTGGAACGCTTCGTGCGCCGCGAGCCCCTTCGCCGAGTCCACGAGTGCGTCTTCGGAGTGCTGGCGCTCGAGAGTGAGCCTGTCGATCCGCGACTGTAATCGTATTGGCGCCTACTCGGATCGCAGGGCGGTCAGCGGGTCGATGCGGATGGCCCTGAGAGCCGGGGCCAGGGTGGCGGCCGCGGCGACCGCCGCGAGCACGCCGATCACGCCGAGCCAGGTCACCGGATCCGTGGGGCGGAGCTCGGAGACCAGGAACATCGCCAACGGCCGCGTCGCGAACACGGCAATGCCCAACCCGACCGCGACGCCCGATCCCACGAGAGCTCCGCTCTCGCGCAGGACCATCTTGAGGACGGCTCGGCCGTCCGCTCCCAGTGCCATCCGCAGGCCGATCTCCGACGTCCGGCGGGTCACGGAGTACGCGAGCACACCGTAGAGGCCGATGGAGGCCAACGCCAGCCCGATGAGCGCGGCACTCCCCAAGAGCGCCGCACCGATGCGGCTCGGCAGCAGGGCAAAGCCCAGGGCGCTCCGCATGGGTTTGACCTCGATCGCTGCCGACCGATCGAGCGCTCCCAGCCTTCGTGCGATCTCGCGAACGAGGCCTGCCGGTCGGGACGAGCGAGCCAAGCAGTTGTGGCGTCAGATTTCCGCCGGCTCCCTGCGAATAAGGCGAGTACATGGCCATGGGATTCTCCTCCCCGAGCGTGAAGTACTTGCTGTTCGCGCAGACGCCGACCACGGTGATCGGGGCGCTTGGAGTCGGAGCCGGATACCGGAACGTGCGGCCGACGGCGTCACGGTCGCCGAACAAACGGCGCGCCAGGTTCTCGTTGAGAATCGCGACTTCGGGCGAGCCCTTCCGGTCGGTCGGCGCGAACTCGCGCCCGGCCAAGATGGGGATCCCCATGGTCCGGAAGTAGTCCGGCCCCACCTCGTTGTCGTGGAACCTCACCACCACGGGCTCCGTGCTCGTGTCCGCGAGCACCTGGTCCCCGCGGACGGAGTTGCCGTTCAAGGGAACGACGCGCGCGACGACTTGCCGCCTCGACGCCGGGGAGCGAACGCAGTTCGCTCAAGGGCGGCGCTGGTCAGACTCCGCACCTGCTCCTCGCTCGGAAAGTTTTCCGGGACCAGTCGCAGCGACGCCCACACGATGCCGTCGGCGTCGAAGCCCGGGCTCATCGTCATCGACCGCGTCATGTTCCTGACGAAGAGCACGCCCATCGTCAACAGCACGACGGAGACCGCGAGCTGCGTCACGATCAGTCCGCCGCGCAGGCTCCTGTGGCCTTCCACCTGGCGCTCGGTCCTCTTGAGGGCCGCGCTGACGCCGCCGCGGGTCGCCTTGAGCGCGGGCAACAGGCCGGCCGCGAGGGCGCTCGCCACGGCGATCACCGCCGCATACCCGAGCAGTCGCCAGTCCGGCTGGATCAGGATGTGTATCGGGTATCGGCAGCGGCAGCTCGACGTGGTTGAGGATGCCGGCCAGCCACAGGTTGATCAGGAGCCCGGCCCCGGCGCCCAGCAGGGCCAGCAGCAGGCTCTCGGCCAGCAACTGGCGCACGATCCGGCGACGCCCCGCGCCGAGGGCGAGCCGAATCGCGAGCTCCTGTCGGCGGGCCGACGCTCGGGCCAGCAGCAGGTTCGAGACGTTCGCGCACGCGATCAGGAGCACGAGACCGACCACGATCGACAACATCGAGAAGAACGCCACGAACGGCACCATGCTCAGGTTCCGGAGGCGCGCCAGGCCCGCGACGGGAACGATCTCCGTGTTGGTGAGCCAGGAGGCCTTCGGGTTCCATTCCGGCGGGTAGACCTTGTCCAGCTCCCGGCACGCGGCGGTGAGCCGTGCGTACGCCGCCTCGAAGGACATCTGGTCCGGCAGCCGCGCGATCAGCGCAACGATGTCGCTTTCCCGGGACGCCGGGAGATACACGTCGGGCGCGAAGCCGAACCCGAGCACCGTGCGATGGTCCGGAGGAAGCACGCCGGACACGGTGTGCGGCCGGCCGTCGATGGTCAGCGTCCGCCCGATCACGCCGGCTTCGGCCCCCAACCGGGTCTTCCAGAAGCGATCGCTGAGGACGACGACGTCACGATCCCCTGGTTCGATCGGCCGCCCCATCGCCAGCGGCACCCCCACCACACCGAAGAAGTTGTCCGTGACGCGCATGACATGCAGGCGATACGTGCCGTCGCCCGCGCGCCAGTTCGCCTCGGCTTCCTCGTTGCTGCCCGCGAGGCCGACGAAGACGCCCGCATCGCGCAGGAAGCGGTAGTGCCGCATGTGGACGTGGCTGCTGCCTCCGATGCGCATCGCCGCCAGCGTCTCCGGATTCCGGGCAGGACGGCTCGCTGAACAGGAACTCCATGGTCAGGCTGAAGATCGCGGTGTTGGCCCCGATCCCGAGCGCGAGCGAGAAGATCCCTGCCGCCGCGAATCCCGGGTTTCGCCGCAGGGCGCGCGCGGCGTACGACAAGTCGGAGCGCGTCTCCTCCAGCCACCGGAACTGCCAGGCTTCCCTCGTCTCCTCTTTGACGCGCAGGGAGGAGCCGAACTCGCGACGGGCCCGGGCGAGCGCGTCCGCGCGCGTCAGTCCGTGCTGCTGCAGCTCGTCCGCGCGCATCTCGATGTGGAGGCCGATCTCTTCGTCGAGCTCCCGGTCGAAGGTCGAAGTGCGGCCGAAGTGCGTCAGGCGACGCCACACTGCCTTCAGCCGATTCGCGAGCCGTAGGCTCATGCGGTCCGCAGAACGCGTTGGATGGCCATCACGAGCTTCTCGAACCCCTTGGTCTCGCGTTCGAGCTGCTGTCGGCCTTCGGCCGTCAGCCTGTAGAACCGCGCCCGACGGTTGTTCTCCGAGGTGCCCCATTCCGCCTTCAGCCAGCCCTTCACCAGCATCCGGTTGAGCGCCGGGTAGAGCGACCCGTCCTCGACCTCCAGCGCGTTGGCGGAGGTCTCCCGGATGAGGCGCGCGATCGCATATCCGTGCAGCGGCCCGCGCGACAAGGCGCGCAGCACGAGCATGTAGAGCGTGCCCGGAAGGAGCTCGGGGATTTCGTCCGGCCTGGTCATCATTCCCTGGTCCCGACTATGCCTAGTCTGGACTAGGGAGTCAAGGTCGAATTCGTCGGAAACAGGCCGAATCAGTCTTGACAATTAAAGTTGTCAAGCCTACCTTTGTTTCGTGCTCGACATCCAGGTCATCGAAGATCCGGCAGCGGCGACAGTGGCTTTGGGGCCCATGCGGAGTCGACTCCTCTCGGAGCTGGCCGCGCCCGCCTCGGCAGCGACGTTGGCCGCGCGGGTCGGCCTGGCTCGGCAGAAAGTCAACTACCACTTGAACGCGCTGGAGGCGCACGGTCTGGTGCGGCTGGCCCAGGAACGCAAGTGGGGCGGGCTGACCGAACGGCTGCTCGTGGCGACGGCCGCTTCCTACGTCGTCTCGCCGGGCGCCCTGGGCCCGGTCGCCGCGGACCCGAGTCGGGAAGTCGACAGGCTGTCCGCGAGCTATCTCATCGCCCTGGGCGCACGGGTCGTCCGCGAGGTGGGCGATCTCGTTCGTCGCGCGAACGAGGCGGGCAAGCGCCTCGCGACCCTGGCGGTGGATACCGAGGTTCGCTTCCGGTCGGCGGCGGACCGGGCGGCTTTCAGCCACGAGCTCACCGAAGCCATCGCGAAACTCGTTTCGAAGTACCACGATGAATCCGCCCCCGGCGGCCGCGCGCATCGCCTGGTGGTCGTGGCGCACCCTCTGCCGCAAAAGTCCGATCTCAAGGAGCCATCATGAGCGTGAAGAAAGAAGCCTACGGTCGCCGTTCCGTCCAGGTCGAATTCGAGGTCCCCGGCACGCCGGAGGAAGTCTGGCAGGCCATCGCCACCGGGCCGGGTATTTCGTCCTGGTTCGTGCCGGCTGAGTTCGAGGAACGCGACGGGAAGCCCGTGGTCCTGAAGTTGAAGTTCGGCCCGGGCATGGAGCCCAGTGCGACCGTGACGGCGTGGGATCCGCCGCGGATGTATGCCGGGCAGGGTGAGGTCTACGGTGGCTCGCCGCCCATCGCAACCGAGTGGAACGTCGAAGCGCGCGCGGGTGGCGTGTGCCTCGTCCGCATCGTCCATAGCCTGTTCGCCAGCACGGACGAGTGGGACAACCAGCTGGAAGGCGCCAAGTCCGGATGGTCGGGTTTCCTGGCCATCCTGCGGATCTATCTCAAGCACTTCCGCGGACAACGCTCCGCGATCATGCAGATCACGGCTCCCGTCGCGAGTCCGGACGCCGAGTCATGGGAAGCGCTGACCGCGGCATTGGGAGTGAAAGGCTTGAGCGTCGGGCAGCGTTGGAAGACGCCCGCGGGCGTCTCACCGCTCAGTGGCGTGGTGGAGTATCTCACCGAGGATCCGTACGACGCCCTGCTGAGGCTCGACAAGCCGGGGCCAGGCGTCGCCGCCCTTGGCGCCGTCACCTATCCCGGTGGCCAGGGCATGGTGGCGATGAACTTGTATCTGTACGGCGATCAGGCGGCCGAGGGCGTCGCCCGCGAAACGCCGCTGTGGCAAGCGTGGTTCCAGGAACGCTTCCCGATGCCGTCGGAGACGAGCCAGAGCGAATGATCTCTGTACACGCGGAGGGGAGAGGCGGGAGGCTCGAGCGGCTCGCTCCGGCGGGCTCAGCGCAGGCCCCGAGCGACTCGCCCCCTTCGGCAAGCCTCACAAGCCGGCCGCTGAGCGGCTCCGGGCCGCGCGACGGCTGGTCCTACGCGGCGAGGGGCAACTCTGCTTGCGCATCCAGGCTCGGGCGCATGCCGCCCTGCCGCGCGATCAAGTAGTAGACGACCGGCACTGCGAGCCGTGAGAGGAAGGTGGCCGCCACCTCGCCGGTCATCAGGCTGATCGCGAGGCCCTGGAAGATTGGGTCGAACAGCATCACGATCGAGCCCGTCACGACCGCGGCCGCGGTGAGCAGCATGGGACGGAAACGCACGACACCGGCCTCCACCACCGCCTGCTCGAGCGACATCCCCTCGCGGCGCTTCAGCTCGACGAAGTCGACGAGGATGATCGAGTTGCGCACGATGATTCCCGCCCCCGCGATGAAGCCGATCATGGAGGTCGCGGTGAAGAACGCCCCGAAGAGGTAGTGCCCGGGCAGGATCCCGATGAGCGACAGCGGGATGGGCAGCAGGATCGCGAGCGGCGCCCGGTAGGACTGGAACCAGCCGATCACGAGGATCGCGATCAGCGCGAGCACCACGGCGAAGGCGATCCCCAGGTCGCGGAAGAGCTCGTACGTGATCTGCCACTCTCCGTCCCACTTCATGGCGACCCGGTCCGAGGTCTCGGGAGCGGCGGTCGCGAAGCGCTCGATGCCGGTCCCGTCCTGGAGCTTCAGGGCGTCGAGCTTCTGGTTGAGGGCGAGGATCGCGTAGACGGGGCTCTCCTGCTTCCCGGCGAGGTCGCCCATCACGTACACCACCGGCTTCAGGTCCTTCCGCACGAGCGGCTGCGGCTCCTTTACGCCCTCGACGCGAGTGAGCTCGCCGAGCGCGACCTGCGCGCCCGAAGGCGAGTCGACGCGGAGCGCCATGCGCCGCTCGCGGCTCGCCCGGTCAGCGGCGGAGAGGCGCACGCGCACCGGCACCGGCTCGCGCGAGGCGGGAGCCTCGATCCGCGCGACGTCCCGCCCCGCGCCCGCCCCGGCGAGCGTCTCCACCACGGCCCGCGCGGGGATGCCCTTCATCCCCGCCTTCTCCCGGTCGACGCTCACGAGCACGCGCGCGCGCTCCGCTTCCGTGGAGTCGTGCACGTCCACGACCCCGGACGTCGTCTCGAAGAGGCCGCGCACCCGCTTCGCCACGTCCTGCCGGAGTTCGGGCGTCGGGCCGTAGATCTCCGCCACCAGGGTGTCCAGCACGGGCGGCCCGGGGGGAATCTCCACCAGTTTCACGCTCGCTCCGCGCGCGGTCGCGATTTCGACGAGGGCCGGTCGCACGCGCTTGGCGATCGCGTGGCTCTGCGCGTGCCGCTCGTGCTTGGGTGAGAGATTTACCTGCAGGTCGGCCAGCTGGGGAGCCTGCCGCAGGAAGTAGTGACGGACGAGACCGTTGAAGTTGAAGGGGGCGGCCGTCCCCGCGTAAAGCTGGACGTTGCGGACCTCGGAGACGCTCGCCAGGTAGTCCTTCATTCGACGGGCCGTCTCGAGCGTGACCTCGAGCGGCGTCCCCTCGGGGTGGTCGATCAGGACCTGGAACTCGCTCTTGTTGTCGAAGGGCAGCATCTTGACCGTGACCCGCTGGGTGCCGACGAGGGCGATCGAGCCCGCGAGCAGCGCGAGCACGAGCGCGAGGAACGAGAAGCGCCAGGAGGCACGCGTGACGAGCGCGCTCATCACCCGGCGGTAGAGGCGGGTGGAGCGCCCCTCGCGCACCTCGGCCCGGGCCGCCGCTGCGTGGTGGCGAAAGACACGCGCGGCCGCCCACGGGGTCACGATGAACGCCACGGCCAGGGAGAACAGCATCGCCGCTGAGGCCCCGATCGGGATGGGGCTCATGTAGGGTCCCGAGAGGCCGCGCACGAAGGCCATCGGGAGAATGGCCGCGATCACGGTGAAGGTGGCGAGGATGGTGGGGTTGCCCACCTCGTCGGTCGCCTCGAGGGCGACGCGCCGGAAGGGCTGCCCCTTCTTCTCCCGGTGGTGGCGCTCGATGTTCTCGACGACCACGATCGCGTCGTCCACCAGGATGCCGATCGAGAAGATGAGAGCGAAGAGCGTGACCCGGTTGAGGGTGTAGCCGATCACGTAGTAGATGAAGAGGGTCAGCGCGAGCGTGACCGGCACCGCGATGCCGACGACGAGGCCGCTGCGCCAGCCCATCGCCAGCGAGATGAGGACGACGACCGAGAGCGTCGCGAGGAGGAGGTGCTCAACGAGGTCGTTGGACTTCTGCTGCGCCGTCTCGCCGTAGTTGCGGGTCACGTCCACGTGGACCTCCGCCGGCAGCAGGCGCGGCCGCAGGTGCTCGAGCTTGCCGAGCACGCTCTCGGCGACGGCGGTCGCGTTCGCCCCCCGGCGCTTTGCGAGGGCGATCGTGACGGCCGGGTGCTCGCTGCCGGGGATGCCCGCGGCGGCAGGGCCAGGGGAGAAGAAGACGGCGTCCGTCGCCTCGTCCGGGCCGTCGATCACGCGGGCGACCTGCGAGAGGTAGACCGGCCGTCCCTGGGACAGCCCGAGCACCACCTGGCCCACTTCCTCCGCGCTGCGGAAGAGAGGCCCCACCTCGATCCGCACCTCGCGGTTGTCGCGCACCGACGACCCCGCGGCCTGACGGACGGAAGCCGCTTGCAGGGCGGCCGTGAGCCCGTTCCAGCTGATCCCGGCAGCGGCCATGCGGTCGGGATCCGGCTCCACGCGCACCACCCGCGGCTGGCCGCCGATGAGCTCGACCCGGCTCGTCTCGGGCACCTCCGCGAGCTCCTGGGCCAGCTCGGCGGCGAGCGGACGCAGGCGGTCGCTCGACCAGCCCTCGCCCCACAGAGTGAGGCTCAGGAACGGCACGTCGTCGATCGAACGCAGCTCGACGATCGGCGGCAGGGCGCCCGGCGGCAGCATCCAGCCCATCGCCGACTGCCGCTCGTAGACCTTGACGAGGCTCGCCTCGTTGGACTCGTTGACCTCGAAGCGGACGCTCACCATCCCGAGTCCGGGACGGGACACGGAGTAGACGTGCTCGACGCCGGGGATCCCCCACAGCATCCGCTCGATCGGGGCGACGATGCGGCTCTCGACCTCGGCCGGCTCGGCGCCCGGCCAGGCCACGCTCACGTCCACCATCGGGGCGCGGATTTGCGGCTCCTCCTCGCGCGGCGTGGCGAGAAGGGCGAGCGCCCCAAGGCCCAGCGAGGCCGCGACGACCAGCGGCGTGAGCGTGCTGCCGAGGAAGGCGTGCGCGACCCTGCCGGCGAAACCGTAGCGCATGGCCCCTACTCCTTCTGCTCGTTGATCGCGGCGCCGTCCGCGAGCCCGGTCGGGTCGACGGCGACCCGCTCGCCCGGTTCGACGCCGCCCGCACTTCGACCGTGGCGCCGTCGCGCTCGCCCGCAGCCACCCAGCGGAGGCGGGCCCGACCGTCGCGCGCCACGAAGAGGCCCGTGAGGCCGCCTCGTTCGAAGGCAGCCGTCGCGGGGACGCTCAGGCGGGAGTCGCCGGCGACTCCGGGGACGAGCAGCCGCGCGAAGAGCCCCGCCCGGAGCTCGGGGGCATTCGGCAGGTCGGCCTTGAGCTCGAAGCGGTGAGTCGTCGCGTCGCCGGAGGGTGCGATGGCGGAGACCGTGGCCGTGAGCGGGCCCGTCAGTCCGTCCACGATCGCCATCAGCGGCGCTCCGGGGCGCAACGTCGCCGCGACGCCGGCTTCGACCGTGGCCTTGAGCTCGAAGCCTCCCTCGCCCTCGATCTCGATGAGGGGAAGCCCGGGGCTCACCACGTCTCCAAGGTGGACCGGGCGGGCGGATACGCGGCCGGCGAACGGGGCGCGCAGCGCCGAGTACGCGAGGGTGTCCCGCGCCGCCGTCAGCTGCGCCCGCGCGGCGCTCGCGGCGGCGGTCGCCCGCTCGAGCTCGCGGGGAGTGCCGGCGCCGGCTTCTAGCAGGATCCGGGCACGGTCGAGATCGGACTCTGCCGCGCGGAGCCCCATTTCGGCGGCCGCGACCGCCGCACGGGCCGCCGCGTCGTCGAGGCGAACCACGACCACGCCGGCCGCAACCCGCTGGCCCTCCTGGTAGGGGAGCTCGGTGACCGACGCCACCGTCCGCGCGGAAAGCGCGGCACGCTTCCGGGCCTGCACCGCGCCAGGCACCGCGACGCCGCCCGAACCGCCCGAGCGCACGACCTCGGCGGTCCTCACGTTCATGGCCGGGGCCGCCGGAGTCCCGGACGAGGTCGGCGCTTCACGGCCGCCGCAAGCGGCCAGGCCCAGGGCCAGCGCGAGAATGGGCTTCGTCGTCTTCATCTGCCACCCCCCCGCCCGGTCACGCTCGAGATCCGGCCGGAACGCCTTGCGGCGCACGCAGGATCGGCTCGAGCGCCGCCTGGATGCGCGCCGCCTGCCGCTCGTCCACCAGGCCGCCGAGGATCTTCAGGAACCGCTCGTCGGTTGCGCCCGAGCCGATGTACTGCCAGCGGTAGGCCTCGAGGAAGATCGCGCGGACCGCGTCGGCCTCGCCGCGGGAGAGCTCTCGCCCGCACACGGCGGCGAAGTACTCGGAGTCGGCGGCGGCCTGCGCCTGCACGATGCCGTCCACCGCAGCCACCAGCTCGATCAGGTCGGTCACGCCGGCGTCACGCTCGCTCGTCGTGAGCTTCGCGTCCTCGCGTCGCCACTCGAGCTCGTCGACAATCGCGTGCTGCGACTCCTCGAGCCAGTGGTAGCGGAAGACGTCCTTCCAGAGCTCCGACAGCTCGGCGTCGGGCTCGATGCTCTGGCGGTAGTGCGCTTGCGTGAAGAGCTCGATGTGGCAGGTGAGCCCGAGCACCGCCCACGTCGAGCGGCCGAGCACGACCTCGGCCACGTCGTTGGGCCGGGGCACGAAGCCGTAGCCGTGCGGCATTCCCGCCGCGGTCATGGCTTCGAGCCGGCGGAACAGCTCCTGGTGCTTGAGCTCCTCGTCGGTGAAGCGTACGAGCGCCTCGAGCGCGGCCTGGTCGCCGAGCCCGTGTTCGCTGGCTCGAGCTCGAGCATCTTCGCGCTGATGAAGCGCTCGACCAGCCCGAACATGTTCGCGTAGGTGCGGCCCTGGATCTGGCTGGCCAGGCGCCGCTCGCCCGCGGAGAGGAACGTCAGCTCGCGGACTCCCGACAGGCCGTCGGGCAGGAACTTCTTCCCGAAGTCCAGCTCCCGGCCGCGGAAGACGTCGCGGTCGATCTCCCAGCGCACACGCTTAGAGACCGCCACGCACCTGGCGTAGCGGTCGACGTCCTCGTGTCCTGACACCGCGCTTGACATGATCCCGATCCTTTCGCACACTCACCCCCGCTGCTATACTGGGCGCGCACCCTCAGCGAGACTTGACGCGCGCGCCGTCGTTCTTGCGCGCGCCGCCGGATCGCCGGATCGGTTGACCGAGGCTCCGCCACACTTGATCGCGACTCCTGATCGATGGATCCCTTCTCGCAGGTCCTCAAGGCGCTCCGCCTAGAGGCGGGCATCTTCCTCGACGCCGAGTTCACCGCGCCGTGGTGCGTCGACCCGGCGCCCGGCAGGCCGACGCCAGGCAGATCCTGCCGAGCGCGGAGCACGTCGCGATCTACCACCTGCTGGTGGAGGGGCGCTGCCGCGCGCGCCTGCTGGACGACGCCGCGGCAGTCGAGCTCGCGGCCGGCGACCTGATCCTGTTCCCGCACGGCGACCGCCACCTGCTCGGCAGCGACCTGCGGCACGCCTCGCTGCTCGCCGAGACGCTGGTCGAGACGTCGCCCGAGGGCGGCCTCGCCCGCATCGTGCACGGCGGCGGCGGCGAGCGCACGCGCTTCGTCTGCGGCTACCTCGCGTGCGACAGCGCGCTGTGCCGGCCGCTGATCGGGGCGCTGCCGCGCATGCTGCACGTGCCGCTCGGCGACAGCGCCTCGGCGGCCTGGATGGTCAAGACGATCCAGTACGCCGCCGACGAGAGCCGCGCACCACGCGCCGGCAGCGACGCCGTGCTCACCAAGCTCTCGGAGCTGACCTTCGTCGAGGCGCTGCGCCGCTTCCTGGAGACGCTCCCGGAAGGTGAGCGCAGCTGGCTCGCCGGCCTGCGCGACCCGCACGTCAGCCGCGTGCTCGGGCTGATGCACGCGGAGCCGGCCCGCCAGTGGACCGTGGACGATCTCGGACGCGAGGCCGGCGCCTCCCGCTCGGCGCTCGCGGAGCGCTTCACGCTCCTGATCGGCGAGCCGCCGATGCAGTACCTGACCCGGCTGCGGCTCGCGCTCGGCGCGCGCGCCCTCAAGGAGGGCAGCGAGCCGGTGCTGCACGTGGCCCAGCAGGTCGGCTACGAGTCCGAGGCCGCGTTCAACCGCGCGTTCAAGCGCGAGTTCGGCATGCCGCCGGCGGCCTGGCGCCGCCACAGCCGCCGACACGGAGGTGGAGCATGAACGTCGACCGGAGCCTCCCAAACACAGGTCAGTGTGGGCCAGTGACCGGCCAGCGCGGGACAAAGCCTTGAAGGCGCGGGAGTGGCGAGTGCCGTCCCGTCTGTCAGTTCGTGAGCGACAGGTCGAAGGCCGCGGCCAGGCCGTCTGCGACGGCCAGTCCGGAGAGCGTCGGCACCAGCCGGCGGGCGCCCTCCGGGTCGGCGATCACGACGATGCGGCCCTCGTCCACGAGGCGAGCGACGAGGCTGTCGTTCGCGGCCAGCAGGTCGACACCGTAGCGCGCCCTCGAAGGCGTCGAGGTCGATCCCGGCCGTGGTGCGCAGGCCGAGGAGCAGCGCCTCCGCCGCCAGGTCCTTCGGGGCCAGGATCTCCTGCGCCTCGATCGGGCGCTCGCCCGCCGCGAGTCGTCGCTCCCAGCGCGGCGTGCCTCGCTCGTTCCACCAGCGGCGGGCCGGCGACGACGCGTCCGAGGCGGCGAGCGAGTGCGCCGACGGGCCGAGGCCGAGGTACGGCGTGTGGTCCCAGTACTTGCGATTGTGTCGTGACTGGTGGGCCGGGCCGCGCGCGAAGTTGGAGACCTCGTACGCCGGCCAGCCGGCATCCGCGAGGAAGAGGTGGGTGAGCTCGAAGAGCTCCGCCTGCTCCTCCTCGGGAAGCTCCGAGAGCTGGCCGTGCTTCGCCAGCACTCCGAACCGCGTGCGCGGGTGGATCGTGAGCTGATAGCACGACAGGTGCTGCGGCTCCAGAGAGACGGCCGTGGCCAGGTCGAGCCGCCAGTCCTCCGCGGTCTGCCCCCGCAGGCCGAAGATGAGGTCGACCGAAACCGTGTCGAAGCCCGCGCAGAGCGCCGTGTCGACCGCGGCACGCGCTTGTCGTCCGCTGTGACGGCGGCCGAGGAAGCGCAGCGCCTCGTCCGAGAAGGACTGCACCCCGAGAGACAGGGTGCGCACGCCGAGCGCCCGCCAGGCGCTGCAGGCTTCTGGCGTGACGTCCTCGGGGTTGGCCTCGAGGAACACCCACGGCCCGGACGTCGCGAATGCGAGGTGCGTGCGGCACGCGCCGAGCACGCGCGCGAGCTCTTCGGTGGGCAGCTGAGAGGGCGTTCCACCGCCGAAATACACGGTGTCGAAAGGCTGCGGGTCGCGCCACGAGGCCGCGGCGAGTGAAACCTCCGCCACCAGCCGAGAGGCGAAGCGCTGGCGGGCCGGGGATGCCGCGAGCATCACCGAGAAATCGCAGTACGGGCAGATCGTCGAGCAGAAGGGAATGTGGAGGTAGAGCCCGGGAGCCGAGGATCGAGCCTCACGCATCGGCGCCTACTCCTCGTCCTCGTCGTCCTCGGTCCGGAGCACGGCCACGAAGGCCGCCTGCGGGATCTCGACGGACCCCACCATCTTCATCTTCGCCTTGCCTTCCTTCTGCTTCTCGAGGAGCTTGCGCTTGCGGCTGATGTCGCCGCCGTAGCACTTCGCGGTCACGTCCTTGCGGAAGGGATTGATGGTGGTGCGGGCGATGATCTGGCCCCCGATCGCGCCCTGGATGGCGATCTTGAACTGCTGGCGCGGAATCTTCTTCGCCAGCCGCTCGCAGTAGCGCAGCGCCCGCGGCCGCGCGAACTCGCGGTGCACCAGCTGCGACAAGGCATCGACCTTCTCGCCGTTGACCAGGATGTCCACCTTCACCATGTCGCCCAGGCGGTAGTCCAGGAGCTCGTAGTCGAACGATCCGTAGCCCTGGGTGATCGACTTCAACCGGTCGTAGAAGTCGAAGAGGACCTCGGCCAGGGGCAGCTGGCTGATGACCTCCATCCGGCCCGCGGCCAGGTAGTTGTAGGTGGTGTCCACACCGCGCCGCTCGCGGCACAGCTCCATCACGGTCCCGAGATAGCGCTCCGGCGTCATGATGGTCGCCTTGATGTACGGCTCGTACGCCTCCTTGATCGAGCCGGGGTCCGGATAGAAGGTCGGGTTGTCGACCCAGACCTCGGAATCGTCGTTGAGCACGATCCGATAGCGCACCGAGGGGGCGGAGAGAATCAGCGACAGGTCGTACTCGCGCTCGAGCCGAGCCTGCACCACGTCGAGGTGGAGCAGCCCCAGGAACCCGCAGCGAAAGCCGAAGCCCAGGGCGGCCGAGGCGTCCTTCTCGTAGATCAGGGACGCGTCGTTGAGCTTCAGCTTCTCGAGCGCCTTCGTCAGGTCCTCGTAGTCGTCGGTGGCCATCGGGTAGATCGACGAGAACACGACGGGCTTCGCCTCGCGATAGCCGGGAACCGGCTCCGCGGCGGGCCGCTCGGCCTCCGTGAGCGTGTCGCCGATGGCCAGGCCCGCGAGGCTCTTCATGCCCGCGAGCACGTAGCCCACCTCTCCCGCCGACAGCTCGGGCACCGGCACCCGCTTGAGGCGCTGGTTGCCGACTTCTTCGACCTTGTGCTCGGCGTCCGAGTGCATCAGCCGCACGCGCGTCGGAGCCTTCAGCGTGCCGTCGAAGAGCCGCACCAGCAGCACGGCACCGCGATAAGAGTCGTACTGGGCGTCGAACAACAGTGCCCGCAGTGGTGCCTGCGCGTCGCCTTTGGGCGCTGGAAGCTTCGTGACGATCGCCTCCAGCAGGTCGTCGATCCCCGTGCCCAGCTTGGCCGAGACCTGGATCGAGGCGAACGGGTCGAGCCCGAGGTCGCGGTCGATCTCCTCCATCACCCGGTCCACGTCGGCGGAGGGCAGGTCGATCTTGTTGATCACCGGCACGACCTCCAGCCCGAACTCCATGGCGAGATAGAGGTTCGCGACCGTCTGCGCCTCGACCCCCTGTGAAGCGTCGACCACCAGCAAAGCACCCTCGCAGCTCATGAGCGAGCGGCGCACCTCGTGGGAGAAGTCGACGTGCCCGGGCGTGTCGATCAGGTTGAGCGCGTACGTCTTTCCGTCCCTGGCCGTGTACGGCAGCGTGACGGTGTTGGCCTTGATCGTGATCCCGCGCTCCCGTTCGAGGTCCATCGAGTCGAGGATCTGATCGCGGAAATCCCGGTCTTCCACCGCCCCGCAGCGTTGGATGAGGCGGTCGGCGAGCGTCGACTTGCCGTGGTCGATGTGGGCGATGATGCAGAAGTTGCGGATGTGGTCCATGGTCCCCGCTGTCAGCACGGAGCTTGAGCTTACAGCGAGCCCGGGGCCGGGCGCGCATTCGCTTTTAGTGCGCGAGTGCCTCCGCGATGGCAACGGCGATCTGCCGCGCTCCTTCGGGGTCGGGGTGGCCGTCCACGGGCAGCCGGTGCGAAGGGTCGATGTCGACGACGATGTGCGGAAGGTCGTCGACGAGCCCATTCACCATGAAGGCCTCCGCGTGCGCCTCGAGCGGCCGCGGAGGGCCGAAGCTCGGGAAGACGAAGAGTGCCGTAGCACCTCTCGCACGGGCCGCAGCCGCAGTCGCGTGCAGGATGGCGCGCGTGAGCTCCAGGCTCCTCCGCAGGCTCGCGTCGCTCAGGTACGGCAGGTCGTTGACCAGCAGCTGCCGCAGGCGCAGGCTCGAGCCGGAGGCCGGTGCGAGCTCCAGTGCGCCGTCGCGCAGCACCAGGTGCGGCCGATCGTCGTGCAGGTTGCGATAGAGCTGCACGGGCTGAACCGTCGTGACGACCGCGAGCGGATGGGCGAGCCGGGCGAGCGCGTCGACCGCGCGCAGGTGCGCCTGGTCGCTGCCGTAGCCGCCCTCCGCCGTGACGACCACCTGCGCGTGCAGCAGGCCGCCCAGTTGCGCCGCGAACGTCTCGTCCCAGAGCAGGCCGTGCCCAGTCGCGATCGACTCGCCCGTGATCAACAGCGTGGGAGCCTGGGGATCCTCGACCCAGCTCGCTGCGGCGGCGCGGTCGCCGTGCGCGTCGATCGCGTAGCGGACGACGCGGCCGCCGCCGGGCGTCGGCAGGTCCACCGTGCGTCCCGGTACGAACGCCCAGCCGGTGCGGGGATCGGGCGCGGCGAGGTGCGCTTCGAGGCGCGTCTCGGGAACCGGCCACACCCGGTAGAGGACGCGCAGCGCCGGCTCCCACGCGCACACCGACAGCACGACCGCCAGGGCGACTCGCGCGAAACTGCCCGGGGTCGCTCGCCGCGCGGCCGCGACGGCGCAGGCGGCCAGCACGAGTCCCAGCGCCGCGGCGGCGAGCCGAAGCGCCGGCAGCGTCCACGGCGGCGGCGCGTTGTAGAGCGCCGGCAGCACGACGTGGCGCTCGAACCAGGCGCTGTCCGCCATCGCGGCGAAGCCGAGCAGGAACGCGCTCGGCCCGAGCAGCGCTGCGCGGACGATCCAGGCCAGCAAACCGGCAGCCTAGCACGCCGTGTGCTAACGTTTTTCTGGTGCGGGCCGTACCGTCGACCGTCGACCGGCTGCTGAGGCCGCTGCACCGCCGGGTCTGGGCCGATGCGAATCGGCGCGCCCGCAAGCTCCTGCGCTTCGCGGACACCGAGGCCGCCGGCGGCCGCGACCTGTCCCGCGCCGCCGAGCGCACGCGCGACCCGTTGCTGCGCCGCCTCTTCCTGAGGCACGCCGTGGAGGAGCAGGGGCACGCCGACCTCTTTCGCGAGCGGGGCCGCGAGCTGCTGAAGACGGCGCCGCGACAGGGCCGCTTCGAAGCCAACTGGCTGGCGCCCGGCGAGCGCGGCCTGGAGGAGGCTGCAGATCGATGCCACGAGCGACGAGTCGCTGCTCGCCTTCCTGCATCTCTCCGAGAAGGCGGCGGCCGGGCGCTTCGCGGTGTACGGACAGGTGCTCGACGGCGATCCGGATACGCGCAGGGTGTTCGCGCGCGTTCTCGAGGACGAGGTGTTCCACATGAACTACACGCGCACGCAGCTCGCGCGCCTGGCGCCGCGCCAGCAGGGGCTGCGGCTGTGGCAAGCGCGGGCGGGACGGCTCTGGAAGGCGTATCTGCGCCTGGCGAGCGCGCTCGCCTCGGTGCTGGGCACGCTGATGCTCGCGGTCCAGTACTTCGTCCTGCTTCCGCCGTTCGCGCTCCTGGCGAAGCGGAACGCGCGGCGCGAGCCGCCGGGCTTCTGCCCCGCGCGCGCCCCGACCTCGCTCGCACCGACAGTACTGATGGCGATCCTCGGCATCTCGGCGCACTACCACGACTCGGCCGCGGCGCTCGTCGAGGACGGCGTGCCCGTGTGCGCCGTGCAGGAGGAGCGCCTCAGCCGGCGCAAGAACGACGCCGCGTTTCCGCTCGCCGCCATCGAGTGGTGCCTGGATCGCGCGGGCGTGCGGCCCGACGAGCTCGAGGCCGTGGTCTTCTACGAGAAGCCGATGCTCAAGTTCGAGCGCATCCTGACGATGGCGCTGCGCGGCTTCCCGCGCTCGTGGGGCAGCTTTCCCCAGGCGATGAAGAACGCGCTCGGCGACAAGCTCTGGGTCAAGGGGACGATCGCCGCCGAGCTGGGCGTGCCCGGCGACCGCATCCTGTTCACGGAGCACCACCGCGCGCACGCGGCGGCCGCCTTCTTCGGAGCGCCGACCCGCAAGGCCGCGATCCTCACCGCCGACGGCGTCGGCGAGTGGGCGACGCTCACGCTCGGACGCGGCTCGATCGCCGACGACGGCAGCGCGTCGCTCGAGCTCGTCCGCGAGCTGCGCTTCCCGCACTCCCTGGGGATGCTCTACTCCACCTTCACGGCCTACCTGGGCTTCCCCGTGAACGAGGGCGAGTACAAGGTGATGGGTCTCGCCTCCTACGGAAAGCCCGCATTCGAGGCGCAGCTACGCCGGATGCTGCGGCGCACGCCGGACGGGGCCTTCGCGCTCGACCTGTCGTATTTCGAGTTTCACGAAGGCGCGCGGCGCAGCTTCTCCGATCGGCTCGTGGCCGAGCTCGGGCCGCCGCGCGATCCCTGGGAGCCCATCGATCTCGGGACGCCGGAGGGGACGCGCTTTGCCGACGTGGCGAGGAGCGTGCAGGTCGTGCTGGAGGACGTGCTCGTCGACCTGGCGCGATCCTTCCAGCGCGAGACGGGGCTCGAGGACCTCTGCCTGGGCGGCGGAGTGGCCCTGAACGGCTGCGCGAACACGCGCATCCTGCGCGAGTCGGGGTTCCGCAACCTCTTCGTGCCCTCGGCGCCGGGCGATGCCGGCTGCGCGCTGGGCGCAGCCCTCTACGTCGACCGCCTGCACTTCCGGCGGGCGCATCGCGAGGTGCCCGATCACCCGTACTGGGGCCCGGAAGTCGACGCCGGCGAGCTCGCTCGACTGGCCCAGGAGGACGGGCTGGAGCTGGAGCAGCTTCCTCGCGAGGCGGACCTCGTCGCGCGTGCGGTGGGGGAGCTCGCCGCGGGCCACATCGTGGGCTGGATGCAGGGAGGCAGCGAGCTCGGGCCGCGCGCGCTCGGCAACCGCAGCATCCTCGCTGCGCCGCACGAGGCGGGCATGCGGGACCGGCTCAATCGGAGCATCAAGTACCGCGAGGAGTTCCGGCCGTTCGCCCCCGCGGTCCCGGTCGAGCACGCGGAGCGCTTCTTCGAGCTGCCCCGTGGCGGCGCGCGGCTGGGCCGCTTCATGTCCGGTGTCTTTCCGGTGCGGCCCGAGTGGCGCGAGCGGCTCGCGGCCGTGACGCACGTCGACGGCACGGCGCGCGTCCAGACCGTCGAGCGCGCCATGGCGCCGCGCTTCCACGCGCTGCTCGAGGCCTACGGAGCGCGCACCGGCATCCCCGTGCTGCTCAATACCAGCTTCAACCTGGCCGGCGAGCCGATCGTCAACCGCGCGGCCGAGGGGTACTCGACGTTCCGCCGCTCCGGCATCGACGTGCTGGTCGCAGGGAGCGCACTGGTCCGCAAACAGCGCCTTGCCGAGACGGTGCCCGAGGAGGCGGCCGTATGATCCGACGGCGAGGCAAGCTGGCGCGAACGCTGGCCGTGCTGCGAAGCGCCGGCCCCACCATCGTGGACGGCGCACGAGGGCTGTGGAGCAGCGACTCGGGGCGCAGGTGGATGGTGCCGCTCCTGGTCTTCGTGTGCCTCACGGGCCTGCTGCTGATCGTCGCCGCGGGCGTCGAGGCCCTGGCCCCCTTCGTGTATGCGATGTTCTGAGCACGAGCTCCTCGCCTGCCCGCGCTGCGCGGGCGAGCTCCGCCGCCTCCGCTGCGGCTCGTGCGGCGTGCAGTACGCGGCGCCCGGGGGCATCCCCGACCTGCGCCTGCCCGCCGATGCGCGCACCGAGGCGGTGCGCGAGTTCTACGCGCGCGCGCCCTTCCCGGGGTACCCGCCGCGCGACAGCCTGCTGGCGCTTCGCGCCCGCGCCCGCCGAAGCGAGTTCGCGCGCGGGCTCGACCAGGCCATCCCCGGCGACGCGCGCGTGCTCGAGCTCGGCTGCGGCACGGGGCAGCTCAGCCTCTTCCTCGCGAGCGCCGACAGGCGCGTGGTCGGCGCCGACCTGGCGCGGCCCTCGCTCGAGCTGGCCCAGGCGGCGGCGGAGCGCTACGGCGTGCCGAACGTGCAGTTCGTCGAGACCGACCTGCGGACGCCGGGGCTGCGGCGCTCTGCCTTCGACGTCGTGATCTGCTCCGGCGTGCTGCACCACACGCCGGACCCGCGCGCCGCCTTCGCCGCGGTGGCACGCCTCGCGCGCCCCGGAGGTGTCGTGGCGATCGGGGTGTACAACGCCTACGCGCGCGTCCCGCTGCGCCTGCGCCGGAGCCTGGCGCGGCTCACGGGCTTTCGTTTCATTCCCTGGGACCCGGTCCTTCGCGACCGCCGGGCCGAGCCCGCGCGGCGCGAGGCGTGGCTGCGCGACCAGTACCAGCACGTGGAGGAGCACCGGCACACGCTCGGCGAGGTCCAGCGCTGGTTCCGCGAGAACGGCATCGAGTACCTGCGTGCCCTGCCGAGCGCGCTCCTCGCCGAGGACGAGCCGGACCTCTTCGCCCAGTCTGCGGACGACTGGGCGCTCGAGGGCCTGATCGCGCAGCTCACGTGGATGCGCAGCCTCGGCGGCGAAGGCGGCCTCTTCGTCGCGATCGGCAGCCGCTTCGCGTCGGCCTGAGCCTCAGTCGGCGGACCAGCCCCCGCCCAACGCCTTGTAGACCGCGATCAGCGTGACCGCCGTGTTCCTTTCGCTACGGACCAGCTGGTCCTCCGCGGCGTAGACCGAGCGCTCGGCGTCGAGGACGGAGAGGAAGTTCTCGAGACCGCTCGTGTAGCGGTCCGTGGCCAGGGCCAGGGCGCGGCGGGTGGAGTCGACGGCGGCCCTCAAGGAAGCTTCGCGGGAGCGCTCTCGCGTGTGGGCGGAGAGGGCGGTCTCGACCTCTTCCAGGGCGGTGAGGATCTGCTTCTCGTACTGGAGGAGGGCTTGTTCCTGGCGGGCGTCCTGCACCTCTATGTTGGCGCGGATTCTTCCGCCCGCGAAGATCGGCCAGCGAACGGCCGGAACGACGTTCCAGAACGCGGCGGCGCCCTTCCCGAAGTCGCCGATGCTTTCGGTGCGTCGTCCGAAGCTGCCGAGGATCGAGAAGCGGGGGAAGAGATCCGCGCGGGCGACGCCGATGCGGGCGGTGGCGGCGGCGAGCTCGCGCTCGGCGCGCTTCAGGTCCGGGCGCCTGGAGAGGAGCTCGGAGGGCAGCGTCAGGGGGATCTCCGGGGGGACGGGCGGGATTCCGCTCGGGGTTTCGAGCTCCGTCGCGAGGGCGCCCGGCTCTTTTCCGACGAGGACGCCCAGGCGGTAGATCGCCTCTCGGATCTGGCGTTCCAGGATGGGGCGGTCGGCTTCGTTGGCTTTCAGGAGGCCTTCGGCGCGGGCGACGTCGAGCTCGGCGCCGAGACCGGCTTCGAGCCGCGCCGTCGCGATGTCGAGGGTGTCCTGCTCCGCGGCCAGCGTCTCCTCCAGGATGCGGAGCTGTTGCTGGGTTCCACGCAGCTCGAGGTAGCTGCGGCCGACGTCGGCCAGGAGTGTCACCAGGACCTCGCGTCGGCCTTCTTCGGCCGCCTGGACGTCGGCGAGTGCGGCCTCCTTGTCTCTGCGCACGCCGCCGAAGACGTCGATCTCCCAGCTCGCGTCGAATCCGGCTTCGAACACGCTCCGGTCGCCCGGGCGGAGCGGGGAGTTGTGGGTGCGGGCGTAGGCCGCGTTCGCTCCCACCTGCGGCAGGCCGGCGCTCGCGGCGATGCCGCGCGCCGCTCGCGCTTCGCGGATCCGCGCGGCGGCGAGCTTGAGGTCGAGGTTGCCGGCCACGGCTTCGTTCACGAGGCGGTCGAGGGTGGGGTCCCGGAACTCGGTCCACCAGCTCTGGAGAGACGCGGCGCTCGGCGCGGCCTGCGTGGCTCCGCCTTCATTCCAGGCTTTGGGCACCGGGATCTCCGGCTTGACGTAGTTCGGGCCGACGGCGCAGGCGAGCGTCGGCAGGAGCAGGAGGACGGCGGCCTTGGGGTTCATCGGGCCTTCTCCGCGGGCGCCGCGTCGATGAAGACGTCCACCTGCTGGCCGACGAAGAGCGGCAGGTCCGAGCGCTCGACCTTGTAGATGACCTGCAGGACGCGAGTGTCGACGCGCTCGGTGCTGTCGCCGGTGAGCGAGCGCTTCGGGACCACGAACGGCTCGAACCTCACGAAGCGCAGGGGGGTCTTCACGTCCGCGTTGCCGCGCAGGTGGGCGACGCCCGAAGCACCCGGACGCACGCGCCAGCCCTCGTGCTCGTCCACGTCCACGCGGACGTGGAGCGGCTTCATCCGGCCGAGAAGCACGAGCGGGGTCTGCGTCGCCGCAGCGGGAGCGAACTCGCCCGCGCGCACCTTCACCTGGAGGACTTCGGCGTCGATCGGGGAGCGGACGATGCTGCGCTCCAGCTCGACCTCCGTGGCGTGGAGCTGGGACTCGGCCGACCGGACCTGGGCTTCTCTTTCCAGGAGCTCGGCTGCCGCGGTCTCCACGGCCGAGCTTCGCCGCGTGAGCTCCTCCTGGCTGATCGCGCGCTTGTCCTTCACCTGCTCGGCGAACTCGAGCTGGCGCCGCAGGTCTTCCCTGTGCGCGCGGGCGACGTCGGCCTGGGCCCTGGCCACGGCCAGGGCCTGCTGCTTCATGCCCTGGTCGGCCTTCAGGTGGCGGGAGTCGAGCTCGAAGAGCGGATCTCCCTGCTTCACCGTCTGGCCGGCGGTGACGAAGACTCTCGCGACGATGGCCGCGAGCGGCGAGCCGACGGAGATGTTCTCGGTGCTGGCTTCGACGAGGCCCACCGCGGCGACCGTGTTCTCGAATTCCGAGACCGGCGGCCGGGCCGGAGGCTCGGTCGCGTCGCGTTGGGGCTGGGTGCGCGCGATCGAGAAGGTGGCCCAGAAGAGCCGACAGCAGGCCCACCAGGGGCAGGATCAGTCGCTTCATGCCGCTACCTCCTCTTGTCTTGGCCGTGCGGTGCGCCGTTCGGGCGGGTGACGTCCCCGATCCGGCCGTCGTCCATGTGCGCGATGCTGTGGGCGAAGTGGAAGACGCGCGTGTCGTGGGTCACCACGATCACGGCGCGGTCGGGATGGACGGCGCTCTTCGCCAGCAGCTCCATCACCGCCTCGCCGTTCGCGGAGTCGAGGGCGGCCGTCGGCTCGTCGCACACGACGAGGCGCGGCTCGTGGACGAGCGCCCGGGCGAGGGCGACGCGCTGCTGCTGGCCTCCCGACAGCTCCTTCGGGAGGGCCTCGGTGCGATGGCCGAGGCCGAGGCGGGCGAGCAGCTCCTTGGCTCGCGGCACCGCCTGCTTCCTGGCTTCTCCCGCCGCGAGCAGCGGCACGGCGACGTTCTCGGCCGCCGTGAGCGCCGGGAGCAGGTTGTACTGCTGGAACAGGAAGCCGACGTTCCGGCGCCGGAAGAGCGACGCGCTCGGTGTCCTTCAGCTCGTCCATGGGCCGGCCGAGGATCCCGAGCTCGCCGCCCGTGCGCTCGAGGAGGCCGGCGATCACCGAGATCAGCGTCGTCTTGCCGCAGCCGCTCGGTCCGACCAGGAAGCTCAGCTCGCCGAAGCGCGCCTCGAAGTCGACGCCGCGCAGCACCTCGACGCGGGTCTCGCCCTCGCCGAAGTGCTTCTGCACGGCGCGGCACTCGACGGCCAGTGGGGCCTTCATGCGCGGCGCTCATCCGCGGAACACCGTGGCCGGCTCGAGCACCAGCACGCGCCGGATGCTCAGCACGCTGGCGACCGTCGCCACGAACAGGATGCAGGCCCCGGTGAAGGCGACGTTCTGCCACATCAGCACGATCCCGCGGAACGCCAGGACGTGGAGCGTGACCTCGAAGAACGTGGCCGCCATGCCCGTGCCGAGGGCGAAGCCGAGGCTCGCCGCGGTTGCGGCCTGCAGCAGGATCATCCCGATCAGGCGGCCGTTCGTGACGCCGATCGCCTTGAGCGCGCCGAACTGCTTGAGGTTCTCGAGCGTGAACAGGTAGAAGGTCTGGCCGGCGACGACCGTGCCCACGACGAGCGCGACGCCGATCGTGATCCCGAAGTTGATCGGGATGCCGGTGTTCTTCATGTAGTAGCGGATGCAGTCCCACATGAACTCCTCCGCGGTGCGGGCGCGCAGGCCGGTCCGCTCCTGGATCCTCCGCGTCAGCTCCGCGGGGCTCGTGCCCCTCGCGGGCCGGGCGATCACGAAGGAGAGCTGCGTCCGCTCGCGTCCGAGGAAGTCGACGGCCTCGCTGTAGCGGGCGTGCATCACCGGCAGGCTGACGAACGGCGCCGAGGCGTCGGAGATGCCGACGATCGTCACGCGGTGGTCGTTCATCTCGAGCGTGCGCCCGAGCTCGAGCGGCTCGCCGGGGTAGAGCAGGATGTAGCCGGCCTCGTCGACGACCACGGAGTGGGGCTCGCGCAGGCGCTGCCAGGAGCCCAGCAGCATCTTGCGCGGCGCGCCCGCGAGCGTCGCGTCGTCGATGCCGATCAGGAAGGACGCCGCGAACTTCCCGTCGAGCGTCTTCGCGACCGGGTTCCCCTTGAAGAGCCGGACGGCCCACTCGACGCCCGAAACGCTGCGGACGCGCGTCAGGTCCGTGTCCTTGAGCGCCTTCGTCTGCTCCCAGTACTCGGTCTTCGGGTCCATCACCCAGACCTCGGCGTCGGTGACGTCGAGGATCTGGCTGGCGGTGCGCTTCAGGACGTTGGTGAAGACCGAGGACTGGTTCTCGAGCAGGAAGGTACAGAAGGCGATCGCGAAGACGAGGCCGAAGTACTTGGCCCGGTCCCCGGTGAGCATGCGAAGCGCGATGAAGCTCATGACGGCGACGCTCCTTGCCAGCGAGAGGCTGTCCCGGACCGAGGTGGCGTGCTATGCTGGTCTCGAGTGAACTATACGGTCTAGTCTAGTAGACTGTACAGTACAGTCTAGTCGATTGACGCCGTTTTACGAGGGTGGGAAGAATGCCTCAGCAGGCCAAGCCAAAGCCGGCCGCGCTTTCGAAGCGCGAGCGTGTCGTCGTCGCCGCCTCCAGGCTCTTCCTCGACGAGGGATATGGGGCGACCGGGATGGACGCCATCGCGAAGGAGGCGGATGTCTCCAAGGCCACGGTCTACAGCTACTACGAGGACAAGTCGTCGCTCTTCGCCGACGTGATGGTGCGGATGTGCGAGGAGATCGGCGGACATCGTCCGCTGGAGGGGCTCGTCGGGACCTCGCCGGAAGAGACGCTGCGGGCCGTCGCTCTCTACTTTCTGGAGAGCGTGCTGGAGGCGGTTCGCCGCCAGGTCCTCCAGCGCGTCGTGGCCGAGTCGCGGGAGTTCCCGGAGCTGGGCAAGAAGTTCTGGGAGACCGGGCCAGGGCGAGTCGAGGCCTTCGTGGCCGGGTATCTCGCGGACGCGACGCGCCGAGGCCTCCTCGACGTCGACGACCCCGCCCGCGCGGCCGCGAGCTTCGTCGGGCAGCTCGCGGGCCTCTATCTCCTGCCGCTGCTCGCCGGCATCCGCAAGCGACCCTCGGAGGCGGAGATCCGCCGTGGCGTGGACGACGTCGTCGCCGGGTTCATGGCGTCCCGGCGACCGAGGACCTGACCCGAGAGGAGCCGAAACCGCGACGGAGATATCCTGCGGGGCATGCGCCTCGAAACCATTGCCATCCACGCCGGCGGGGACGTCGACCCGGCCACCGGGTCCGTCTCGCCTCCGATCCACCTGTCCACGACGTTCGAGCACGGCCCCGCCTCCGAGGTGCTCCACGGATACCTCTACACGCGCGAGGGAAATCCGGTGCAGTCACGCCTGGAGCAGGCGCTCGCGGCGCTCGAGGGAGGCCCCGCGGCGCTGGCCTTCGCCTCGGGGATGGCGGCGGGGAGTGCGTACCTGCAATCGCTCCCCGACAAGAGCCACATCCTCTTCCACCACGACGTCTACTACGGCTTCCGGATCATCGGTGCCGAAATGCTCGAGCGCTGGGGATGCGAGGCCGAGTTCGTGGACATGTGCGACCTGGGCGCGCTGCGCAACGCGATCCGACCCAACACACGGCTGGTCTGGATGGAGACTCCGTCCAATCCGCTGATGGACGTCGTCGACATCGCCGCCGTCGCCGAGATCGCTCATGGCGCGGGCGCGCAGCTCGTCGTGGACGGAACCTTCGGGACGCCGATCCTGCAGAGGCCCCTGGAGCTCGGCGCCGACGTCGTGCTGCACTCGAGCACCAAGTACCTCGGCGGTCACAGCGACGTGCAGGGAGGCGCACTGGTGTTCGCCAGGCGCGACGCGACCGTCGAGCGGATCGAGCACATCCGCCACGTGCTCGGCGCCGTCGCGTCGCCTTTCGGCTGCTGGCTCGTGCTGCGCGGGCTGCGCACGCTTGCGTGCCGGATGGAGCGGCACTCGGCGAACGCACAGGCGATCGCGGAGGCGCTGGCAGGTCACCGGACGCTCGACGCCGTCCTCTACGCGGGGCTCCCCTCGCACCCAGGCCACGAGGTGGCGCGGCGGCAGATGAAGTCGTTCGGCGGGATGCTCTCGCTGCGGGTCAAGGGCGGTCGCGCGAAGGCACTCGAGGTGGCCTCGCGGGTGAAGCTCTTCGTCAATGCGACCAGCCTTGGAGGTGTCGAGAGCCTTCTCGAGCATCGTGCGTCGAGTGAAGGGCCGACCAGCAAGACGCCGGAGGATCTGCTGCGGCTGTCCGTCGGACTCGAGCATCCCGACGACCTGATCGAGGACCTGCTGCAGGCGCTCTGAGGCGAGGAGGAGAGCGCATGCGTCCGCAGCTTCTCGTCTTGATCGGGACGCTCGTCGTCGGGGGCGCCGGCTGCACGCGGTCCTCCACGGAGCGCTTTCCCAGGGCGCCTTTGATCCTCGTCTCGATCGACACGCTTCGTGCGGACCACCTCCCGGCGTACGGCTACGAGGGTGTCGAGACGCCGCACCTGGACCGGTTCCGCAAGGACGCGATCCTCTTCGAGAACGCCTACTCCCACGTCCCCCTGACGCTGCCTTCCCACGTGTCGGTCCTCACGGGCCTGCTGCCGTTCGAGCACGGCGTCCGCGACAACCTCGGCTATCGCCTGGACGCTCAGGCTCATCCGACGCTCGCGCGGCTGCTCAAGCAGCGCGGCTACGCCACCGGCGGTGCGGTCTCCGCCTGGGTCCTGCGCGGAGCGAGCGGCATCGCCGATGGGTTCGATTTCTACGAGGACCGGATCGTCGCTCCGGACGGTGCCGACGCCGCGGGGCGCGTCCAGCGCCGGGGCGACGAGACCGCGTCGCTCGCCCGCTCGTGGCTCGAAAGCGTGAAGGAGCGCCCCTTCTTCCTCTTCTTCCACGTGTACGAGCCTCACGTGCCCTACCAGCCGATCGAGCCCTACAGGAGCCGCTACCCGCTCGCCTACGACGGGGAGATCGCCTGGAGCGACGCCATCGTAGGCGGCCTTCTCGACGACCTGCGGCGGATGGCGATCTACGACCGCGCGCTCGTCGTCGTGCTGTCCGACCATGGGGAAGGGCTGGGCGAGCACGGGGAGGAAGACCATGGGATCCTGCTCTACCGCTGGGCGCTGCGGGTCCCGCTGCTGGTCAAGCTGCCCGGCTCGCGGCAGGCGGCGACGACGGTGTCCGAGCCCGTCGGTCTGATCGACCTGCTCCCGACCCTGACCTCGATTCTCGACGTTCCCGTCCCCGGGGGCCTCCGCGGACGCTCGCTCTTCGAGCGCGGGCGCCCCCCCGCGAGCATCTACGCCGAGACCCTCTACCCGCGCATCCACCTGGGCTGGAGCGAGCTGCGCTCGCTCGTGGACGAGCGCTACCAGTACATCGAGGGGACGAGGCGTGAGCTCTACGACATCGTCCAGGACCCGAGGCAGCTCACCGACCTGGTCGGGGCGCGGGGAGAGGACGCGCGCTCGCGCCAGAAGCGGCTGGCCGACTTTCCGGCCGCGAGCGTCGACCCGGGCGAGGTTGGGCGCGAGGAGCTCGAGAAGCTGGCCGCTCTCGGCTACCTCGGCGGTGCCGTGGGCGCCACGAGCGGCCCGCCACCCGACCCGCGCGAGAGCATCCACGTGCTGCGGGACGTGAAGGCCGCGTTTCGTCTCGCCGCTGCCGGGCGAGACGAGGAGGCCGTCAGCGTCTTTCGCAAGATCCTCGTCCAGTACCCCAACCTGGTCGATGCCCGCTACGAGCTGGCCCAGACCCTCGCACGCCTCGGCCGCGACACCGAGGCCTACGACGCGTTCAAGGCCACGCTGCAGACGGCGCCGTCCCTGGCCGGGCCCGTCGCCCTCGAGTTGGGCCGCGTCTGCCTCAGGATGGGGAAGCTGGACGAGGCCGAGGCCACCGCGCGGATCGGCCTGCGCGGCAACGCCGCCCAGGGGCACGAGCTCCTGGCCCAGGTCGCGCTCGCCCGCGACAACCTCGCCGCGGCCGAGCGCGAGGCCCGGGCGGTGAGTGGCGACGCCGGCGCGGAGCTGGGCGCGGCCGTAGTGCTGGCCGAGGTCGCGATCCGTCAGGAACGTTTCCCCCAGGCGCTCGCCGTCACCGACGAGGCGAAGCGCACGATTCGGGAGAAGCGGCTCACTCCGGTGAGGAATCTCGACTTCCTGCGTGGCGACGCCCTCGCGCGGCTCGGGCGCAACGCCGAGGCCGAGGCGGCGTTCGAGGAGGAGATCCGCAGCTTTCCCCGCAACTCGCAGGCGTACACCCGGCTCGCCATCGTGTACGGCCTCCAGCGCCGGGCGGTGAAGGACGTCGATCGCCTGCTCGAGGCGATGGTCGCCGCCAACCCCACGCGTGAGACGATCGAGCTCGCGGCCAAAACGCTCGAGTCCTTGGGAGATGCACAAGGGGCGCGCGCGTGGCGCCGCCGCTCGCTCTCGCCGTCTTCGGGCCGCTAGCCCTCACGCGGTCTTTGGGCCGATCCAAACTCCAATTTCTGGTATTCCACAGCGTTGGACTGCGTGCTCAATCCAATGGACTAAGGCTCAAGTTGGTGGATCTAATTTCAACCTGATGGATTTTTGCTGTTTTTGTGGCCCGGCTTGGCGACTTGAGGGGTGCCTTTCGTGCTCCGTGCCGATGGCGCTGATCTTGCTCCATGCGACCAACGCGACTGCAACGTGCCGCTCTGTTGCACGCGAAGGCCGTGTACGCCAGACCTCGTCTTGAGAGTCCACCCCGGCTGCCTGGCATCCAAGTAGGTACTAAACCGAAGGAGCTGGACCATGCGACGTAGCCTTTTCCTGGTCGTAGCCCTGTTTCCGCTGGCGGTCGGCGTCGCCTTTGCCCAGGGCACCCAGACCGGCGTCCTCATGGGCACCGTCGTCTCGACGGATGGTCAGCCCATCCCGGGCGCGACCGTGAGCATCAGCTCGGACGCCATGCTCGGGACCCGTTCCGTCACGACGGACGTCAACGGCGGCTACATCTTCAAGGCCCTGCCGCGCGGCGACTACTCCATAAGCTACGAGCTTTCGGGGTTCGCCAAGCAGGAGAAGAAGGTGACCGTCGCCCTCGGGGCGACAGTCCCGCTCGACGTCACGATGTCGGTGGCGACCTTGACGGAAAGCGTGCAGGTTACCGCCGAGGTGCCGACACCGCTCAGCACCACCCAGGTCGGGGCCACCTACAAGCAAGACATGATCGACACCCTGGCTACCGGCCGGACGCTTCAGGGGGTGGCACTGCTCGCGCCCGGCCTCACCGGCAACACGCCGAACGCAGGCCAGGTGACGATCGCCGGCAGCTTCGCCTTCGACAACGTGTTCCTGCTCGACGGCGTCGACATCAACGACAACCTGTTCGGAAACGCGAACGTCCTGTTCATCGAGGACGCCCTGGAGGAAACCCAGATCCTGACCTCCGGGATCTCCGCCGAGTACGGCCGTTTCAGCGGCGGCGTGATCAACGCGGTCACCAAGCACGGAGGGAACAAGTTCACAGGGAGCTTCCGGGTGAACTTCTCCAACCCGTCGTGGCGGGACGAGACTCCGTTCGAGAAGGACAGCGACATCACGCGCGACGACAAGCTGAGCCAGTTCTACGAGGCGACGCTGGGCGGCCCGATCGTCAAAGACCGACTGTGGTTCTTCGCGGCCGGCCGCAAGGAGTCGAGCGATACCCAGAGCACCACCGCGGAGAGCGGGCTGCCTTTCACCCAGACGCGTGACCAGAAGCGGGGCGAGTTCAAGCTTTCGGGTGCGATCAACCCGAACCACACCGTCAACGCCACCTACACGAAGGTGTCGGATGACATCTTCCGGCTGCCGTTTGGCTCGTCCGTGGACATCGACCCGGTCCACCTCGGCGTCCCCGCCGGTCAGCCGAGCGAGCTCTTCTCCGCGAACTACAGCGGGGTCCTCAAGTCGAACCTATTCATCGATGCCCAGTACTCGCGGAAGAAGTTCGCCTTCGAGAACCTCGGCGGATCGAGCACGAGCATCATCGACTCGCCCTATCTCGCGCAGAGCGGGTTCTGGGCCTACAACGCCCCCTACTTCGACGCCACCGACCCCGAGGACCGCAACAACCGGCAGCTCACGGCTTCGCTGTCGTACTTCGCCTCCACGAGCCGCTTCGGCAAGCACGACATCAAGGTCGGGTACGAGCACTACACGAGCAGCCGGACGGGCGGCAACTCGCAGTCCTCGACCGACTACGTCTTCTACACGGACTACCTCACCGACGCCGACGGCAAGCCGGTTTTCGACAGCAACGGCTACGTGGTCCCGGTGTTCACTCCGGGCGTGAGCCAGATCCAGAACTGGCAGGCCGTCCGGGGGGCCCAGATCGACCTCGTCACCCAGGCCGTCTTCCTGAATGACAGGTGGACGCTCGGCAACCACTTGTCGTTCAACCTCGGCGTCCGCGCCGAGTGGCAGGGGGGCGAGGCCACCGGGGGAATCCAGCCAATCAGCGCGACCCGGATCGTGCCCCGACTCGGCGCGTCCTTCGACGTGCGGGGCGACGGCAAGTTCAAGCTCGACGCCACCTACTCTCACTACGCGGGCAAGGTCAGCGAGACCCAGTTCGCCAACAACACGAACGTCGGCAACCCGAACGCGATCTACTCCCTCTACACCGGGCCCGAAGGCCAGGGCCGCGCGTTCGCTCCCGGCATCGATCCCGGGAACTACACCGAGGTCATTGGCGGCGTCTTCCCCACGGCCAACGTCTTCTACGACGACGGCATCAAGTCGCCGGTCACGAAGGAGTGGACGGCGGCTGCGGGCATGGCGCTCGGCCAGGGGGGCTACTTGAAGGTGATCTACACCCACCGCAAGGTGTCCGACTTCGTGCAGCAATTCATCACCCAGGACACCGGCACGACGGACGTGGTGCTGGACGGCGCCGAGCTCGGCACGTTCTCGAACCGTCTCTGGGCCAACAGCAACGACGGCGAGCGCACGTACGACGGCCTGCAGTTCCAGGCCGGCTACCGCGTCACCCCTCGCTGGAACGTCCAGGGCAACTACACGCTCCAGATCAACAACGAGGGCAACCAGGAGGGTGAGGCTACGAACCAGCCGGGGACGCCTTCGCTCTTTCCCGGCTATTACCCCGAGATCTTCAACGAGGCCCGCTCCTACCCGATCGGCCGGCTCAGTGGCTTCCAGGAGCACGCGGTACGGGCCTGGACGACCTACGACCTCGGGCTCGGCAGGGCGGGCGACGTGAACCTCGGGCTGCTGTATCGCTTCGACTCCGGCCGGGCCTACAGCATCCGCTCGACGGGCAGGGCCCTCACGCCGGTGCAGCAGGCGATCGGCGGCGCGCTGTATCCGGACCTGCCCACGAGCCAGACGATCTACTACTCGCTGGGGCGGGGATCCGAGAACTTCGAGGACGCGCACATCTTCGACCTCGCGGTCACCTACTCGCTGCCGTTCTACCGGTCGGCGGAGATCTGGGTCAAGGGCGAGATGCGCAACATGTTCAACTCCACGCCCCTCATCGCCTACAACACGACGGTCACACCGGACGCCAACAGCCCGAGGGACGCGCTCGGCATCCCGACCGGGTACATCAAGGGCACCTCGTTCGGCAAGGGGACCGCGACCGCGCACTACCCCTTCCCGCGCGAGTACTTCGTGACGCTCGGCGTGCGGTTCTAGTCGCGCAGCAGGGTTCGACAGGGCGGGGTGGCTTCGGCCGCCCCGCCCTTGTCCAGCTTCTGCTTGAGCAGCTCGGCCGTCGTCTCTTTGGCCTTCCCGATCACTGGGGTCTGCGCTCCGAGAGGAGCAGGCGTCGCAGCGTGCGCAGGTCGCTCAGCAGCCGTCCGCTGCTCGTCACCTGACCTGGCGGGTGGGCTGCGTGGCTAGGCGGATGCCACAGTCGCGCGGTGGGCGGGATACTTGGCGGGGGACCGAACCCGGCC